>JADJQA010000055.1 GCA_016712985.1 Sulfuritalea sp.
TCCGCTATTCGCCGTAATTCTTCCCAATTTTGCGAACCGCGCGGGCGCAAGCGTCTGATTGATATGGCATGGAGTTCTGCGGAATCGGCCAAACACGTTGTAGTGCCGACCTTCCTCTTGCGTAGTGGTTGTGTCGTGGGCATATTGTCGGCATGTTTCTGACATGCAAGACGCGCAAGAAGAAGGATGGCAAGACGCACCGCTATTGGAGCGTCGTAGAGAACCGCCGACGCAAGGGCGGGGGCATGGTGCAACGGCACGTGCTGTACCTGGGCGAGATCAACGATGCGGCGGCGTCCGGGAGCGAGATTATCGACATGCTGGAAGGCAACAGTGGAGCGTACCAAGGTGATAGCGATATTCCCGGAAGACCGGCAAGCGCCGGAGCTGGATTGCGCGGGTGGTCCAGGTGCGCCTGGACCAATTGCGTCTGGAGCGACCACGACAATGGGGCGCCTGCTGGTTGGCGCTGGAGTTCTGGAGTTGGCTGCAACTTCTGACGAATTCTGGGAAGAGAGGCTACTCTGGCCAGTCGCAAGGGCACGGACTGGCTGAACGTGCTGAAGACTTGCGGTCTATCGCCTGGTCGATCCGGGCAGTGAATGGCGTTCGCATCGACAGTGGTATGTTTCCACCGCCATCGGTCACCTGCTGGACGAAGACCTGGGCGTGGCGCAGCCGGACACCCTGTACCGCTGCTCGGACAAGTTGGTCGCGCACAAGCGCGCGCTTCTTCGGCTTTCAAGCCACGGCTTTGTAAGCCTGTTCGGTGCGTTTCGAGATCCTGCTGTATGACCTGACCAGCACTCTGGCTTGAGTGCGATCCGCCGCAGAACACGGCAAGCGCCGCCATGGGTACAGCCGGGATCATCGGCCCGATTGCGTGCAAGTCGTGATCGCGTTGATCGTGACCCCCGAGGGCTTCCCGCTGGCCTACGAAGCCCTGTTTGGGAATGTTCCCCGGACAACAGCACCCTGAGCGCTTCGTCGAGGTGATCGAGCAGCAGTACGGATTCGCCCAGCATCTGGCTGATCAATCGAGGCATCCCGGGACTGAGGAGGTGCTGGCGAAGTTGCGCCAGCGGGAGGTGCTTGCGCGCCACCTGGTGGGCACGCCCAAGGGTCGTTTTGAGCAAAACCGGGAAAGGCCTGGAACAGCTTTGGGAAAAGGGCGCGAAGAAGCCGCGGGGAAGCTGCTGGAGCGCGAAGGCGAGATCTACATCCTGGCGCAGTACGGTGGACCATGAGCGCGGCACAGGCCGGCGCCTGGAAGCGACTTATCAAGCGGCTCGCTGAACCGTGCAAGCGCAGAAACTGGACCGCGACGAGCTGTTGCTCAAACTGGGTGCGGCGAAGAAGGAGGCCGGCTGGCCTATGCGCTGATCGCCGTCGAACTTCCGCCCAAGGAGCAGCCGGCACAGACCGGCAGTTTCCGGGTCAGCCTGAACCAGTTTTCAAGCTGCGGCAGGTGCGCCGGCGCGAAGGCCACCACCGCTGGCTTCGCTTCGAACCTGGAACGCGAGTCTCCGGCGAAACTCTGGGAGTTCCTGCATATTCAACTGACCGATATCGAGCAGGCGTTCAAGGGAACTCAAGCCGATCTCGCTGTTCGACCGATCTGGCATCAGAAGGACAAGCGCATCGAAGCCCATATCTTCGTGGCTTTCCCCGCCTACCGCCTTCAGGTCAGTATGAAGGCCAGCTCGCTGCCCCGCCCTGGCTTGACTCCGCGCACGGTGCTGGAGAAGCTCGCCGGCCTGCAGATGGTCGATGTCTATCTGCCCACCACCGACGGCCGGCAATTGCTCCTGCGCCGCTACACGGAACCGGATGCCGACCAGCGCCTGCTGCTCGCTCAACTCAAGTTGCAACTCCCCAAACAACCTCCACCACAAATTGCCGTGTCATTACCCGCAAAGCACCTTTCACCAACCACCGTGTAGTGCCGACCTTCTGACTTGGCTTCCATGCATTTCGGTCACTAGCTGTTTCCACCCCGCGAATAGCGGAAGTGGGGGTGGCGCTGAAAACCGCCAACCTCGCCGACATCTGGCGTGTCCTGTCTGTCAGGGAGGGCAGGCCCATTGCGAGAAGGAATGCAGTGACGACGGGGAGGCACCCATCCGCGAGAACTTCGACGTCAATCAGATCATCGCCGTGCGCCGCATGGGCGAGGCGATCTATCCGGCACTGACACCAATCAATGCTGTGCATAACGGCGACCATGCACAGCCACATCACGTCCTGATCGAAGCCGACAATTTCCACGCGCTGCAACTGATGTTGTTCCCCTATGAAGGAAAGGTCGACTGTATCTACATCGACCCGCCTTACAACACGGGCGCCAAGGACTGGAAATACAACAACGATTTTGTTGATAAAAATGATGCCTGGCAGCACAGCAAGTGGCTGACATTCATGGCTAGACGTTTGCGGCTCGCCAAGCGGCTACTGAAACCGGATACGGGGGCGCTAATCGTCACTATCGACGAGAAGGAGTATCTGCGCCTTGGAATGCTTCTGGAGCAAGAGTTTCCCGAAGCGCGGATGCAGATGGTCAGCACTATGATCAACCCGGCGAGCGTCGCCCGTGCGGGCGGGTTTGGTCGCAGCGACGAATACATCTTCATCGTCCTTTGGGCGAGGCTGCGCCAGCTCGCATCCGGTTGAGCCGGGAATGGGTATCCAGTAAGGGGCGCACTCACACTGGCAATATCCGATGGGATTTGCTCCGTCGTTCGGGTACAAATGCATCAAGAAATCATTCGCCGGGATGCTTTTATCCGATCTACATCGACCCGGACGATCACTGCATTACTCATGTAGGTGACCCGCTTACCGTGGAGCAATCTCAACCGCCAACCATGCAAGGATCGGTTGCCGTGCTGCCAATTCGTAAGGACAGAAGTGAGGGTAACTGGCAGTGGTCGCCCGATACCTTCAAGGAGCGCATGGCGCAGGGTCGCGTCCGTGTCGGCGGCAATGCGACGCGGGGCTTCGGTTCTTCGCTTCTTCGTCGAAGACAATCCCAACGCGCTGATTGTCGATTTTTTCGCCGGCAGTGGCACCACCCTCAACGCTGTCAACCTGCTCAACGCCACCGATGGCGGTCAGCGGCAGTGCATCATCGTCACCAATAACGAAGTCTCCGAAGAAGAAGCGCGCGATCTGACGGCGCAAGGCTTTCAACCGGGGCAGGAGGAATGGGACCAGCACGGCATCTGCCGTTCTGTGACCTGGCCGCGCTCGAAGTTCACCATTCTTGGCGAGCGCGACGACGGCACCGCACTGTCGGGCGACTACCTCACCGGCAAGCAGGTGGCAAGCGAGAAGCAGCGCAGCATTCGCCAGTTGGGCTTTGCCGACGGACGCAATCTCACCGTGCCGCAGCGCAAGCAGGTGGCCGCGCTGTGGCCGGCCGTGCCGCAAAGCAAGATCGACGACGCGCCGTGGTTCCTCGATGACGAGATCGCTGTGTCGGTATTGTGGGACGTACAGCAGGCGACAAGCTGGCTGGAAGAACTGGCGGAAGCCGATCATGTCACCGAGGTGTGCGTGGTGACGATGGAGAACCGGCTGTTCCACGGCGCTCAAGGCGCAGATTGCCGAAACGCTGGGGCCGCAGTCGGTGACGGAGGACGAGAAACGGCCGATGGCGCAGGGCTTTGCCGCGAACCTCGAATATTTCCGGCTGGATTTTCTGACGCCCAGCGAGAGGTGCAGATGGGAGGCAGTTTGCCGCCATCCTGCCGCTGCTGTGGATGACGGCCGGTGCGCGCGGCTTGCGCCCAGCCGCTCCCGATCCGCATGCACCGTGGCTGCTGCCGGCAGGGTGCCCTTTCGCCGTGCTGATGCAGGAAACCCGCTTCAAGCGATTTTGTGCGCCATGTCGAAGCACGTTCCGATCTGACGCACATTTTCATCGTGACCAATTCGACGGACACGGTCCACAAGCTGCGCCAGGAGTGGCCCGAGCGCCGCGTGGTGCAGCTTTACAAGGATTACCTTGAGAACTTCCGTATCAACCTGTCGGAGAGTCCCGCGCCATGAAACTTGAGTTGAAGGATTTTCAGGATGTCGCGGTTGACGATCTGCTGCGCAAGCTGCGCCCGGCAAAGCGAGAGGCGCAGGACGAGGGCACGCATCAGGCCGTGATCCTCGCCGCACCGACAGGATCGGGCAAGACGGTCATCACTGCGGCCTTGATTGAGGAAATCCTGACCGGCTCTGACCGCATCGAGGCGGAACCGGATGCGGTGTTTCTGTGGCTGTCCGATCAGCCGGTGCTCAACGAGCAATCGAAAAAGCGCATTGCCTCGGCATCGAGCAAGCTGGGCAATAACGATCTGGTGATCGTGGATGCCGATTTCGACCGTGAAACCTTTACCGGGGGCAAGCTGTATTTCATCAATACGCAGAAGCTAGGCCGTGGCACGCTGTTGACTTCCAGCAAGGGCGACAAGCGGCAATACACGATTTGGGAAACCATCAGCAACACGACGAGGACCAAGGCTGACCGCTTCTATCTCATCATCGACGAAGCGCACCGCGGCACCAAACCGCCAAGTACGCGAGACGCCAACGACCGGCTGACGGTGATGCAGAAGTTTGTCAAGGGATCGGCTGGCGAAATACCGCCCATCGACTTGATTCTCGGTGTTTCGGCCACGCCGCAACGATTCCAGCAGCTTATCGACAGCGAGGCCAACCGCACGCCGCGCAAGTGCGAAGTCAATCCGCTGGACGTGCGCGCTTCCGGCTTGCTGAAAGACCGCATCATGGTTTTTTACCCCAACGAGGATTTTCCGACTGACACGACCATGCTGCGCGCCGCCGTGAAGCAGTGGCACGCAATGGTGAAGGATGGCGCAGCTACACACAGGCGCAGGGTTTGCCGATGGTGCAGCCGGCGCTGATCATCCAGGTGCAGGATGGCAGTAGCGAGGCGCTTTCGCGCACCTGATCTGAACGAGGTGATCGCTACCATCGAGAAGGAAACCGGCCCGCTCAATCCACTTGAAATCGCGCACTGTTTTGAGCATGACGCCCCGCTTACCGCGCATGGGGTACTGATTCCAAAGATTGATCCGTCGCGGATTCAAGACGAAACCGGCATCCGTTTCGTGCTGTTCAAGATGGCGCTGACCACCGGCTGGGACTGCCCGCGCGCAGAGGTGATGATGTCGTTCCGCACGGCGCAGGACGATACCCTGATCGCGCAGTTGATCGGCCGTATGGTAAGGACACCCTTGGCGCGCCGTATCGAGGGCAGCGAAGCTCTCAACTCGGTGTCGCTCTATCTGCCGCACTACGACAAGGAAGGTCTGTCGCGCGTCGTCAATCACCTGAAACAGGGCGACCCGATGGAGTTGCCGCCGACTGACGTGGAGGATGGTGCGAAGTTGGTCACTTTCAAGCGTGACGGCGACATGACCGAAGCCTTCGAGGCGCTGACCGATTTGCCAACCTATCGCGTGGAGCGTATCCGCAAGCTGTCGAACACGCGCCGGCTGATGCGCTTGTCGCGCCTGTTGACGACAATGCACGAAGTCGACATTACGGCATGGGATGGCTCGAAGAAGCTCATCATCGACACGCTGGATGCGGAGATTGCCAGGCTCAAACAGGATGATGCGAATTTCGATACGAAGGTGCAGACATCCGGCACCATCACGCCGAATGCCGTCACCGTCGAGCAAGGCACATGGAAAGAAATTCACGGCCAGACGCTGACGGTGCCGCTGGACGAGAAGAACATCGAAGACTTGTTCAACCGTGCCGGGCAGCGTCTTGGCGAGGGGCTACACCTCGATTACTGGCAGACGCACTATGACCGCGACGAGGCCGACGACATGCCGAACCGCGCGAAGCTGGAGCTATTTCTCTGCCTGCAAGACGAAAAGGCATGGAAGGCGCTCGAAAAAACCTGCGGCGACCGGATAAATGCGCTGCTCAAGCAGCACAAGGCCGCCATCAAGAAGCTGACCACGGCCGAGCAGGAGGATTACAACAAGGTGCAAGAGGTTGCCAAAGACCCCGAGCCGCTGGCCTTCCTGCCCCCAGCGGAGATCATGCTGTCGGTGGATGCCAAAGACCCGACCTACCGCGCCTATGCCCATCATCTTTATATCGACGCCACCGGGCATTTCGTCGCGCAATTGAATAGTTGGGAGCACGCCGTTATTGAGGTCGAAATCGCTCGCGACGATGTCATCGGGTGGCTGCGCAACTTCGAGCGCAAGCCGTGGGCGCTGGCGCTGCCCTATGAAACGGTGGCGTGGTGAAACCGATGTTTCCCGATTTTCTGGTAGTGCGCCGGGATGGTGCCGGGCTGCTGGTGGATATTCTCGAACCGCACGCGCCTTCACTGGCTGACAGCTACGCCAAGGCGAAGGGTCTGGCGCAGTTCGCCGCGAAACATCCGGGGCAATTTGGCCGCATCGAGTTGATCCGGTTGGATGGTCAAGAGATCAAGCGGCTGGATATGGATGACCGAATAACCGGCCAAGGTGCTGGCGGTGAATAGCAATGCGGGGCTGGATTTGGTGTTTGGGATAATGGGATAAACGCATAGAGCCATTAACCGCCGTGTCCTCAGCGCTGACTTTTGCCAGGCATGACGCATTCCGGCAAGTCTCTCGGTAGTGGCTTCCGTGCTTGGTAGAGAGTATTTCCGCAGGCTCATCCCTTGCGCCAGCGATCCGCGATGATGCGCCATGAGGCAAACGATTCGAGGTCAGCATGAATTGGTTTGAGCAACTGAAGGTACATCTGTTTCCGCCCGTCACGCGGCGGATGGCGCTGGACATCGCGACGCAGGCGCTGGTGCGGTCTGTGGTATCCGAGCCGATGATCTGCCACGGCAGGAAGCCGCCGCAATTTCGGATTTATGCCAATCCACCCGAGCCCTGCTGGTGGGTGCAGGCGCCCTGGGGCGATGGCAAGGATGGGCTCATGATTCGCAGCAGCCGCGCGATTGTGATCGGCAGGCGGACGGGAACTGTTCATTACGATGGTTCGGCCGGTGACGAGGGATAGCCCCGGTTCAACGCTATGCGAACGCAGAACATCCAAGCCTTGCGCGTCCACAATTGCCGGCATTGATCGTCATCCATGCAACTGCCCATACTCCCGCTCGACAACAAGTATCAGATCATCCGTTCGCTTGGCGAAGGAGGATTCGGGCGGGTGTGGCTGGCCGAGAATGTGGTGCTCGCCGGTCGGTTTGTTGCTATCAAGCAACTCCGCAACGAGTCGATTGGCAATGGATTGATGCTGGTCGAGGAAATGCACCATCTGTCCTCGCTCGATCATCCGCACGTCGTCAAGTTCCTGCACCATTTTCAGGACGAGGAGAATCTCTATCTGGTCATGGAGTATTGCGCGGGTGGCAGTCTGGATGCACTTGCGCGCGGACGCACGCTGGCTCCGGCCAAGGTGTTCGCCTGGGGAAAGACCCTGACCGATACCCTGGCCGAAGTTCATCGACACGACATTGTCCATCACGACATCAAGCCGCAAAACCTGTTGCTTACCGACGACGGTCGGCTGAAGGTCGCCGATTTCGGCGTGGCCAATCGCAATTGGGGCACGCGGGCCTATATGGCGCCGGAACTCTCACTGGGCGAGGCATCCAGTGACGATGTGCGCATCGACATCTATGCTCTCGGTGTTACTTTGCTGGAGCTGCTGGTTGGCCGCAATCCCTTGCGCGACATTCCCGACAATGAATTGCTGCGGGCAAAAATCCTGCACGAGTTCATCCCGACAACCCTCGACCGCTGGATTCAGGAAATTCTGCTGAAGGCCACTCATCCCACGCCGGAGCAGCGATTCCAGTCGATGGAGGATTTCTCGCAGGCCATCGACTCGCGACATGTCCCGTACATCATTGATCGCGACAGATTGAAGGCGCACGGCCTTGCAGAAAAGGCCAGAAACATGATCGCCCGCAGAAAATGGGTTACGGCAAAGAGCTACATCGACCATGCTTTGCTGCTGGCACCAGACTGCATTTCGGCACTGGTCATCGGCGGACGCCTTGAACTGTTGATGCGCCGCACGGCGTATGCCAAGACCTTCTTCTCCGAGGCGGTTCGCATCAGTCCGCGCGTCAATCTACAGAAGGAACTCGGCTGGATCGCCTTGGAAGAAGGCAATCATGCCCAGGCGATTTCCATGCTGACCGACTACTTGCAACGGGACGCGACCGATTACGAGGCAAGCAACCTGCTGATCCAGTGCTTCTACGAAGCGAGCCGCTACGAGCTTGGCATGCGGCTGGCGGACGCGGTTATCGCGCAGAAGGTGGCCAACGACTGTTTTGAGAACAACCAATTCTTGTGCCGGCTGTTGTTGGAGGAATGCTCGCCCGGCTTCTTGGCCGATCATGAAAAGGACAAGCTGACCAATCCTTTCATGCGCATGAATCTTGACATCGCCACGGAATCCCCCGCGAGTTGGACCAGGGATGACCGACCGCCGCTGAAATCAAAATTGCTGTTTCAGGATTACCGATTCGGAACTCCTGAGAAACGCCGCAAGCCACATACGCTGGTCTTCGATTGTGGCGATGGCTATACCTATACCTTTCAGAAGCCACTCGTCACCCTCGGTCGCAACGCCTCTAACGACATACCGTTCAGGCAAAATGGGTCAGTCGTCGGCATGCGGTGATAGTCAATTTTCCCGGCGATGTCTGGATCTACGATATGGGCAGCGTGACGGGTGTTAGGCCGTCGACGGCACTCGGGTATCGGGCAAGGCGTTCCTCGATGGCGTACATGGGCTGAAGATCGGAGCGCGGCCGATCAAGGTGGTGACCGACGAAGGATTGCTGGTTTGAGTAGGGATGGCATGGTTCTGATGGATCCGTTTCCGGGGGGCTTTTTCCCCCTACCCCGCCCCCCCCGCCCCCCCTTTCCCCCCCCCCCCCCCCCCCCGCCCGCCGCCGTTTTCTTTTTCGCCCCAAACCCCCTCCCCCCGCCCTGCGCCCCGCGGCCCCGGGGGGGGGGTTGGGGGGGGGAAACCACCCCCCCCCCAACCGCGCGGCGCGCCGGGAAGGGGACCACCCCCCGGGGGACTACGGGGGAAGAACAAAGGGGCGGGGGGGGGGGCGGGGGGGCGTGCGGGGTTTCCGCCTTGGGGGGGCGGCGGTTTTGGCGCTTTTTCCGCCGTGGCCGGATGAAACCGGACACCCCCCCCGGGGGCCCCACAAAGAAACGGACCGGGCCGCCGGGCGGGCGCCCGCGGTCCCCCCCCCCGGCGGCCCGGGGGGGCATTTTGGGGGGGCTTCCGCGGGGGGGCGCGGGGGGGCGCGCGGGGGGGGCAAAGTGCTGGATCGGGTCAAGCGAGTTCCGCATCACCTTCCGACCGCCCGTCATGCGGCTTGCTCCTGGCGTGTGGGGTAGTCGGGACGCCGCAAGCCGC
Source organism: Sulfuritalea sp. (assembly GCA_016712985.1). Taxonomy (GTDB): domain Bacteria; phylum Pseudomonadota; class Gammaproteobacteria; order Burkholderiales; family Rhodocyclaceae; genus Sulfuritalea. Next base: position 9,430 of record JADJQA010000055.1, read on the forward strand.
CTGCCGGGCTACCGCGTCGCGTACTGGACGCCCGCCGTCGCGCAAACAACCGCGCCACGGCTTTGTGCCTTCGGTCACCGCTGCTGCTCCTGCCCCGCCGCCGCTGCGCCACTGCGCAGGCCAGCGATAACCCCGCTCGCCAGCTTGCGGCTTGCAGGCGGCTACCTCGTCGTGATCTGAACCGCGCCGTCACGCGGTAAAGCTGCGTCACGGCTTTGTCTCTCCTGCTATCGCCGTCCCGCCAGCGCCGACTTTTGCCTTGGCCGCCTTGGTTGCGTACTGCCCGCCGCCTGCGCCGTCGGCGATGAAGCTGCCCACGGCTTCAGCGGCTACGCCGGGGTGCTGCTCGCCGTTCGCACTTCGTGGCCCGCCGCCGCTTACCTGCGGTGAAGCGGACGGCTGCGATGCCGGGTCGTGTCAGCCTGCAAGGTCAAGACCGTGCCACCTGCTGCATTGCGCATCCATTCGGCGGCTACGCGGCAAAAACCGTGCCGCGTCCCGTCCTCATTCCTGCTCCATTCCGCAGGTCGCACACCCCAAGGCAAACCCGCTGCGCGGGATTGCCAATCAAAGTCCGAGTCAGCGCGCATTGCGCGAATGGCACGCAGCCGGGCAGGGGTAAATTCGCCGCTGCGCGTCGAGCTTTAACATAACCGCGCATTACCCAAAGCAGGCCAGTCGCTGCGCAGGGCTTCGCTTGGTGGCCTGCCGCTGCGCGCCCTGCGGGTTCGGGTAATGGTCGGTTATGTCTTGCGCCCCAGCCCGGACAAAAGCTATGTCGGCGTCGCTATCGCGGCGTTGGTTATTCAGGCGCTGCGCGTGGGTGGTGTGGGTCGCTTCCGCGCCAAAGGGCGCGGGCACTGGCCGGCGTTGCCGGTGGTCAGTCCGTGGTGAAAGTCGGCGCTAGCGATAGGGCGAAAGACAACGAGCTGAACCCGGCGCAAATCAAAAATCAAAATTGACGGATAGGCGACATTGCGTCATAATCTTCGTACTACTTCCCTCACGGCTTCGCCCGTGGGGTGCAGAGCCTCCGCAAGGGGGCTTTGCTTTTTCTGGGGATGACATTGAGAACCATCGTCTATGTGGACGGCTTCAATCTCTACTACGGCAGCTTGAAGGGAACCCCATTCAAGTGGCTGGATTTGGCGGAATACTTCCGCAAGACTCTCCCCAAAGAATGCACTCTGGTCAAGGTCAAGTACTTCACGGCCAAGGTTTCGCCGCTGCCCAATGATCCCGATGCACCCAAGCGGCAGGATGTTTATCTGAGGGCGCTACGCGCACACTCTGGCGCAGCGATGGAAATCATCGAGGGCCACTTTCTCATCAAGAACAAGCGCGCACCGCTCAAGGCCGACCCGTCGCGCATCGTGGAGATTATTCAGGCCGAGGAAAAGGGTTCGGATGTCAACCTGGCTGTCGAGTTGGTGAATGATGCGTGGCTGAACGCTTTTGATTGCGCGGCGGTAGTCTCGAATGACGGCGACCTTGCCCGAGCCTTGAAGATTGCAAAGCAGCACCAGAAAAAGCGCGTCATTCTCTACACGCCGGAGCGCCACCAGAAAGCCGCTGGCCGTGCTGCGAAGCTGGAGCCATCGGCAGATTGATATTCGTCCGGCCGACCTTGCCGCATCCCAATTGCCAGACCCGATTGCAGGAACGGCTATAACCAAGCCTGCCAAGTGGTAGGCGGCGAAAGTCGGCGCTGGCGATATGGCACTCGCGACAGTCGAATCTAATTTCGGTAGAATTTGCTCAAGTAGATCGACTCAACCGGCCAAGGCAGTCTGAAACGGGTAATAAAGCGGGTAACAATCAACCTGCATTGGCTATCAGCATAGTACTGGTGAGGGTTGGCGAGGACAGTTCGATTCCGGCCAACGCACCATCTCTGGGCCTGCCTCCTTCATGGTCGGCAGGCCTTGTGTCTTTTGGGCCCGGCGAAAAGTCGCGAGGTCGTATCAATACTGGTTGGGAGTGCTCATGCAGATCAATGACAGCGTATTCATCATCAGTGGCGGGGCTTCGGGCCTCGGTGCGGCTACCGGGCGGATGTTGGTGGCGGAGGGCGCCAGGGTGGTCCTCGCCGACATCAACGAGGCGGCAGGCGAGGTGCTGGCGGCCGGTTCCGGTGGCAACGCACGCTTTGTTACCACCAACGTCGCGGACCAGGCCAGCGCCAAGGCCTGCGTGGCGGCGACACTGGCGGCCTTCGGCGGCCTGCACGGTTCGATCAATTGCGCCGGCATCGCGACGGCCGAGAAGGTGTTGGCAGGAACGGCCCGCATTCGCTGGATGCCTCACCAGGACGATTACGGTGAATCTGGTCGGCCCGTTCAACATGATCCGCCTTGCCGCCGAAGTCATGAGCCAGGGCGAGCCGAATGCGGCGGGCGAACGTGGCGTCATCGTCAGCACCGCTTCGGTGGCGGCTTTTGACGGCCAGATCGGCCAGGCGGCCTATGCGGCTTCGAAGAGCGGCCTGGTCGGCATGACGCTGCCGATTGCGCGCGAACTGGCACGCTTCGGCATCCGCGTGATGACCAGCGCGCCGGGAATTTTCAAGACGCCGATGTTGCTGGGCATGCCGCAGGAAGTGCAGGATTCTCTCGGCCAGATGGTGCCCTTTCCCTCGCGTCTGGGCAAGCCGGACGAGTATGCGGCGCTGGTGCGGCACATCATTGAAAACGAGATGCTCAACGGCGAGGTGATCCGTCTGGATGGTGCCATCCGTATGGCGCCCAAGTGACGGAGCCGCCTGGCTCGGTGATCCCAGGGCAAGCAGGGGATCCAGACCGCATGACTGAATTCCGGCTTTGGTCACCTCGCGTCAGGGTGGATGCCGTCCCTGCGGGAATCCAGGGCACGCAGAGCCGAGAAAATCCACAACCCATGCCCCAGGCCGACCAATCCCGGTTATCACTGCGGCCTGCCACTTCCGGATGCGGCCGACGGGCTCGGAAGTTTGCCGTCGAGATTGATGGCCAGCGGCGCGCGATGTGCTGCGCGGGCTGTCAGGCGGTGGCGCAGGCCATCGTCGGCAACGGCTTGGGTGACTATTACCGACACCGCGATGCCTTCCCGGAAAGCCCGCGCGAGGCCTTGCCGCAGGTCCTGGCCGACCTTGCCCTGTTCGACCTGCCCGATGTACAGAAAAATTTCGTGCGCCGGGCGCGGGTGCCGCCGGCGAGCGCGAACAGGAAGCGGCGCTGATCCTCGAAGGGCATCACCTGCGCCGCCTGTGTCTGGCCCAACGAATCCCATGTGCGCCGCCAGCCAGGGCCCTGACCGCGGTCGACATCAACTATGCGACGCGCCGGGCGCGGGTGCGCTGGGACGAGTCGCGGATCAGGCTCTCCGATATCCTGGGCGCGATCGCCGCCATCGGCTACCGCGCCTATCCCTACGACGCTGCGAAGAACGAGGAGATCTCGCGCAAGGAGCAAGAAGCTCTGGCACGGCTGCTCCCTGCCTTGCGCAAAGATGCCGAATTTCCCGGGCCTGACCGCATGCACCGGGCAGCGCGTGGGTTGCCGACCTGCACCCCGGCGACTACGTTCTGGTACGTGCCGGCGATATCGTGCCGGCTGACGGCTGGTCGTCGAAGGCGTGAGCTGCGCCGACGAGCGCTGCTCACCGGCGAGAGCAGGCCGGTACCGAAATCGCCGGGCGAACCCGGTGACCGGCGGCACGATCAACGCCGAGAGCCCGCTGGTCGTGCAGGTGGAGCAGGCGTCGGCGCGGGGACGCGACTTTCCGCCATTATCAGCCTGATGGAGCGGGCGGCCGCCGAGAAGCCGCGCATCGTCGAACTGGCTGACCGCATTGCCGGGCGCCTCATATTGCGCGACGCTGCTCGCCGTCGCCGCCGCAGTTGCCTCGTGGTGGATTTCATCGCAGCCCGTCCAACGCCTTGGATCACCGTATCGGTCCCTGGTCGTGACCTGCCCGTGCGCTCTCGCTGGCGACGCCGATCGCGCCCCTGACGGTGGCGGCCGGCGCACTGGCGGATGGCCTGTTGGTGACGCGCGGCACGCGATCGAGCGCTGGCCCGGGCCGACTCATTTCCGTTTCGACAAGACGGGACGCTGACCATGGGACGCATGGTCCTGGTCAAAACCATCCCCGTGCGTAGTGATGCCGCGCACTATCTGGCGCTGGCGGCGGCACTGGAGCGCGGCTCCAGGTACACCCGATCGCGCGGGCGCTGTACCGGCGGTGCCGGTGCGGGAGACCGCAGCGGCAATCGAGGTCGCCGGGTGCGGGCCACCACGGGAGCAGGCGTCGAGGTGCGATCGAGGACGCATCTGGCGGCTCGGTCGTCGGGATTCGTCGGCGCCTTGCACGCAATGTCGGTACCTTTAAGCGTTCAGGCCATCGCCGGCGTTGATGGAGCACCTGCGCTACAGGGCAGTCAGAAACGACCCGCTCCTCGCTGCAGCGGATGGTGACACGGTGATCGCTGGGCAACGCCGAGGGCTGGCAGGCATTCTTCCGCCTCAGCGACGGCCTGCGCCCGGCATCGGCGGCAATGGCGGCAGAAGCTCTCAAGCGGCGGGGGTCAAACTGTCGATTTTCAGCGGTGACGCAGCGGCGGCGCTCGCGCGAGTGGGGTGGCGCTGGCATTCCCGACGCGCGCGGCGGGCTCTCGCCGGAGGATAAGCATGCCGCACTCAAGGCCCTGCAGGAGGAGGAGCCGGCGAGACCGTAGCCATGGTCGGTGATGGCGTCAACAAATGCCCAGTGCTGGCGGCGCAAGCGCGGGTGTCTGATCGCCATGGGCGGCGGCGCCACGTCTGGCAGGGACAACGCCGATGTGGTGCTGCTTGGCAATGACTTGCAGGCGTTGCCACAAGGATTGGCGCTGGCGCGGCATACCCTGCGCATCGTGAAGCAAAACCTGGTGTGGGCGTTCGCCTACAATTTCCTGGCGATCCCTCTGGCCATGGCCGGATGGGTGACGCCCTGGATGGCCGGCATCGGAATGTCTGCCGGTTCTTCGCACTGGTGGTTCTGTGCCTTGCGGCTGCGCGAGGTGAGATGGATATCCTGTATCTCCTGGTTCACTTTGCTGCTATTCGTCTTCGTCATCGCCACGCCGTGTTCTGGTGGTCATTGAAAAGCGGGCAGTACGAAGATCTCGAGGTCGGCCATCGCATCCTGATGGACGACGACCGCGCGAGGACGTGCCGAAAGAATGCAGCACTGTTGACGCAGATCAAAGCCGGGCGGGTGACAAATAGG
>JADJQA010000056.1 GCA_016712985.1 Sulfuritalea sp.
AGATCGACACTTCCACCTCGGTAAGCTGGGCGACGAAGCTGTAGTTCACATCGGAGTTGCCCGAGCCTTCCTCGAAGTTGTAATCCTCTGCCTCCGTTTGCGAATATCCGCGCCCGAGGATGACCCGACCGGACTCTGAATAGCAGGCAGCCTGCGCCAGCTTGCGGAAGGGCATCGAAAGTTTGGGGTCGTCAGTCGACCAGACCCGCCCGATGCCGAACTCGATTCCGGACTCGGGGACTCCCCAGACCGCTGCCACGTGGCTGGCCAACTGCTGCTTGATGTCCTGGGCAGCCTTCTGTGCCGCCTGGCCTGCAAGGATCGTGACGCGGCTACCATAGCTTCCCGGATCGCAGGGCGTCACGGCTGTGTCCACTCGCCGGATCGAAATGTCCTCCATGCGGATTCCAAGTTCCTCGGCAATGATCTGCACCAGCACGGTGTCCGAGCCCTGCCCGCAATCGGTGGCGCCGGTCAGGTAATTCACCGTCCCGTCCTCACACAGGCGCAACATTGCCGCACAAGCCTGGTGTCCGCGCTGCTTGGAACCGCCGCCCATGGTCCCCGTGCCGATACCTACGCCGCGAACCACGCGCCCCCGCATTTTTTTTCGATTTCCGTTCCACGCCAACCCGGGCTTGGAGCCACCACCGATTTCGAGGGCTTCCTTTATGCCGCAGGTCTTCATTGCACCCGTTCTAGCGTCGAAAGGAGCCACGATCGCGTTCCTGAGGGGCGAACCTCGAGGCTGGGTTCGAGGCCAAGCTCTTCGGCCATCATGTCCATCAGCACCTCGGCAGCGAATCGCGTATGAGTAACGGCATGGCCCGCAATCGCCGCCCGGACGGGTGATTGTAAAGATGCGATAGGCGTCGTATTTGAAGTGCGGATCTTGTAGGGCAGCGTCGTGTAAGCGCCCGGACAGATGCAAGGTAAGGGGACCGATCACCGCGTAGGCGCGCCTTCGGCGTACGCAGTGTTCTGCAGCGCTGTGATAGTGCCATCTCTTCATGCCCATGCGGGCAACTATCGTGAGTTGCGGCGCCGACGGCAGGTTGTGAACACTTCCTCCATCGAATACTGGTATTTCACCGGCTTGCCGAGACGCTTCGAGAACAGTACGGCGCAGAAATCGGCAGCAACCGAATCATTCTTGGTGCCGCCGAAGCCACCGCCGACGAAGGGCTGGATCACGCGGATCTTCGACAGAGGCAGGTTGAAGCAGGCCGCCAGATGCCGATAGTGGAAATACGGACTCTGCTTCGCCGACCAGACGGTGATGCCCTCCTCGGTCCAATGCGCCACGGCCGCAGGCGGTTCGAGGAAGCCGGTCAGCACACGACCGGTCTCGAAGCGATGCTCTCGCACCAGGTCCGCCTCACGGAACCCCGCCTCGACGTCGCCGAAGTCCATGTGGAATTCCCAGCTCAGGTTGCCGGGTCGGTCGTCATGCACCAGCGGTGCTCCCGCGGAAATCGCCTCGTCGATCGAAAACACGCCGGGAAGCTCTTCGTAATCTACACGGATTAGCTCGCAGGCAGCTTCAGCGGTCGCCTCGTCCACGGCGCAGACGGCGGCAACGGCCTCCCCGTAGAAACGTACCTTGTCGACGGCCAGCGGCGCCTCTTCGCGCGTTTTCGGCATCCAGCCCCAGCTCCAGCCGTTGAAATCCTTGCCCGTCAGTACCCCTTTGACTCCTTTCATGGCGAGGGCCGCGCCGGCATCGATGCTCTTGATCCGGGCATGGGGATAAGGGCTGCGTAGAAGCTTGACCCATAGCATGCCGGGGAAGCTGAAATCGGCAGCGTAACGGGCGTCACCGGTCACCTTCTCGCGCGCATCGACGCGCGGCAGGCGCTTGCCGATCAGCGTGCCGGGCTTCTCCAGATTGGTCTTTTCGGGCGCATTCATGGACGCTCTCCCTGATGGGCACGAAGCAGTTCTGCCGCCGCCGCGACCGAATCAAAGATCTTGGTATATCCGGTGCAGCGACAGAAGCTACCGGCCATGCCGTCGCGGATTTCATCGGCGGTGGGATTCGGGTTTTCTTCCAGCAGGGCCTTGGCGGCCAGTACCTGACCGGAGGTGCAGAAGCCGCATTGCATGCCGCTGTGCTCGATGAATGCCTTCTGCACCGGATGCAGTTCGTTGCCTTGCTTCAGGCCCTCGATGGTGACGACCGAGGCGCCTTCCAGTTCCGCCGCAAGTACCAGGCAGGAGTTCACCGTCCTGCCGTCAAGGATCACCATGCAGGCGCCGCATTCACCGTGACCGCAGCCTTCCTTGGCACCGGTGAGCTGCAGGGCTTCGCGGACCATTTCGAGCAGTGTGCGGTTGGGCGGAATGGTCAATTGCTCGTGGCGTCCATTCACGACCAGATTGAGTCTCGATGTCTCATGTCATGCCCCCTTCCTGCCAGGCGCTTCCGGTGTCTACGGCGATCCGCGCAAGCTGGCCGAGCGCCTGACGCACCAATACTTCGATCATTTCGCGGCGGTAGTCGGCCGAGGCACGATGGCTAGTGCGCGTACGTGTGTCCGCTGCCGCGATGGCGATGCCGCCGATATGTTTTGGGCCGTCGCGGCTTTGCCGGTCAGGTAGCTCTCGGCCTGGGTTGCGCGGATTGGCACCGGCGCCGCCGCCGGAGCCAGACCGATCCGATCCGGCGAAATATCCCGTTCGAGCACGACAGCAGCCGCCACGCCGACCACGGCCAGATCCATTCGGCCACGTGACGCGAGTTTCGATATACGCTGCGCTCTCCGGCCGCGGGTGGCGGTGCACATTGATTTCTTTGACGATTTCGCCCGATTGCAGGCAGCTCACGCCGGCCGTGACGAAAAAGTCGGCAATGGCGACACGGCGTTCGCCCGCCCGGCCTACGCAGACCACGACTGCATCATGCGCCAGCAGCGGTGGTGCGGAATCGGCGGAGGGAACCGCGTTACAGACATTGCCTACAATCGTGCCGCGGTGCTGCAATTGATTTGACGCGATCAAAGAAGCCCCTCGGCCAGAGCGGTGTAATTGGCCCCACCTCCGGTGAGCGAGCGACCTCGCGGATGATTGCATTCGCACCGATGCGCAGGCCCGTATCGGGGCGAACTCTGTAGTCGGGGCGGATATGCCCTTAAGGTCCGCGACTGGAGGAGGGGCCCTGATTGCGCGCGACTTGAGTTTTGGGGATCAGGTCGGTGCCACCGGAAAACACCTGATTGCGCACAGGTTCGGCGTCGCTTAGGGCCAACAGGGCGGCCTCTATTGTCTGCGGTCTGAGGTACTCGAAATTCGGCAAACGTCGATAGAAAATGGTCATCGGAACTCCTGACGTGTGGTCAAGCCGCTGTATCCCGCACTCAGCCACCCCCGATGGGTACAGGGCGAATCAACACGCGGTCGTTGGATTAAGGCGCGTTTCCAGCCCCGCAGGCAGGTACGCGATGTTCATTTCATTGAGACGGACGTCGAGGAAGTCGATCGTCTCGCCCTCGGCGTCGAACAAGTTGACGCCGGCACGACGACCGATCTCGCTCAGCAAGGCGCCGATGGTGGCGATCGCCTCCGTCAGGGGTACATCCTCGCTGTGCAGGTCCGGCACCAACATGCTAGACGTCAAATGGATGGTCGCGGCCGTGGGTAGATCGGCCCCATTTGAAGCAAGGTCTTGCAGGGACAAGCCGGTGGAGACCAAGCGCAAATCCTCCGTAAATCCTCGGCCCGAAACTACTCTTTTTTAAACCTACCGGGCGGTCGGTAGCTGCACTCTAGGGTGTGGTGTTAGATTTGTCAACATACTGGGCGCATCGCCTTGCCGAACCAGCGTTTTCTTTTGTTTATTCAATGTACTTGGGCGAACACTGTTCGCCGGGACCCCATGACACATCCTCCCAGCCCCGCTCCAAGCCGCCCAGTAGCCACTGAACAGCAATCCAAGGTCGCCGATGTCGCTTTGGAGCTGTTTCTCAAGCATGGTTTCGACGCAACGCCGATGTCGCTTCGTCGCCAAACAGTGGACTCACCAAGGCAGGGGTTCACCACCACTGCGAAAGCAAAAGAACACCTGCTCTACTTTCTTCAGGCAAGCGCCACATCGATTGCCTCATGCTTCCGATGATCGAAGAAGCCTCCGGAATCGCCGACCCCGAAACTCGCCCACGTAGCTTTCTCACCAAATACGCACCGTTGCTTACGCATGATCCGACACCGCGCCTGCTCATCAGCGAGACCAGGCGGCTATCGCCGGAACTACAGAGGAAATCCGCGATGCCTGGCGGCGCGGTCTGCACCTGGTGCGCAACGCGATCACCGAACTCAAGGAGCAGAATCGTTGTAATCAGGCACTTGACGCAACCTACAGCGCATTCGCTGCGATAGGGATGTGCAGTTGGATATGCAACTGGTTCGACCATGCACACCCAGAGTCCGGGCCCGAGGTTGCGGCAACGATGGTCAACGTCTTCCTAAATGGCCTTCTCTGCCCCGGACTTGACCTGGCTGTTTGTCAGACTTGGAGCAGCCCTCCGCCGCAAGCGTACGAACTAGCAGCCAGACCCGTAAGCGCCTCGGCGCGCCCACGTACGCTTACGAAGGACTTGGTGTAGAGGTTCCGTACGAAGCGGCAACAGCGAATCGATCTGGCTGTTGAGGCAGGTCGGCAAAGCCTCAAGCGTTGCACGTAGCCATGCCGCAGGGTCGAGGCCATTGAGCTTGGCGGTGGCCAGCAAACTCTGAATCGCCGCGGCCCGTTTGCCGGCGCGCTCGGAACCAGTGAAGAGCCAATTCTTTTTTCCGATCGCGATCGGCCTGATGGTGTTCTCCACCGGATTGTTGTCGATCGGCAACCGGCCATCGGTGGCGTAGCGACTCAAGGCCACCCAACGCTTGAGGCTGTAGTCGAGGGCTTTCGCCGTACCACCGCCGTTGGCCACATTCACGCGAGCCTGAAGCAACCAGTCATGCATCGACTGAAGCAGCGGCTGAGCGTGCTCCCGCCGCAGCAGCGTGCGTTCATCCACACTCATGTCACGCCCTTGCGCCTCGATGGCATACAACGCCGCGATGCGGTGCAAGGCCTCTTGTGCAATCGGGTTGGCCTGGGCTTCATTCAGATCGAAGAACTTCCGCCGCGCATGCGCCAGACAGCCCAGTTCCGTCACGCCTTGGGTGAACAGCGCCTTGTACCCGGAATAGTCGTCGACCATGAGATGGCCTTGCCACTCCGACAGAAAGTTCTGCGCATGGCGACCGGCGCGGCTGGTTTGGTAATCGAACACCACCATCGGCGGCCCCGTTTCCAGCACGTTGCTGCGATAGGCCCACAGGTAGGCCCGCTTCGTCTTGCCTTGGCCCGGGTCAAGCTGCGCCACCGGCGTTTCGTCGGCATGCAGCACCGTGCGTTCAAGCAAGAGCTCCGCCAGACGATCCGCCAGCGGTTGCAAGGCAACGCCTACGCGTCCGACCCATTCCGCCAGGGTGGAGCGGGACAGCATGACCTGATCCCGTGCCGCGATCTGTTCCAGGCGGTACAGCGGAAGATGGTCCAGATACTTGCCGATGATCACCCAGACATACAAACCCACCGCCGCCATGCCACCGTCGATCACGGCAGGCGGGATCGGTGCCGCCGATACGGTCTCGCAGGCGCGGCAGGCGTATTGCGGGCGAATGTGACGATGGACGAAGAAGCGGGCGGGCTCGACATCCAACTGCTCGCTGATGTCTTCGCCGATCTTGACCAGGTCCTTGCCGCACTGGCCGCAGGTGCAGGACTCCGGTTCGTGACGATGTTCGATGCGCGTCAGGTGCTCAGGAAGGGTTTGGCGGCCGGCGCGCTGACGCTTGGGCCGGTCCTTCGGTTGCAGTGCCTCGGCTTGCCGCTCGGTCTCGGCTTCAAGGGCCGCCAGGTCGGTATTCCAGGTTTCCTGAAACAGTTCCCGCTGCTCCGGCGAGAAGGCCTCGTTCTTGTGGCCAAAGCGGATGCGCCGGTGGTGTGCAAGTTCCAGTGCCAGGGCCTGGATCTTGAGGTTCGCCGCCTTGAGGGTGGCCGCGTCTTGTTGGGCCTTGTCGAGCAGTTTCTGAACCGTGCCGGCGACCCAATCGGTGAGTTCCGGGAGTGGCATTTAGTCGGGTCAGTTCAGCGTGTAAATCCATGCCGAAATTATATCGGCCAATCGGCCGCGAAGCCCGATGAACAGGTCGTTTCAACGATGATTGTTCTGTCGTTCAAGTGCTGATTTTGCGTATGGATTTTGCGTGACGGATTACACCCGCCAGTGCGCCGGGGGCGCGGCTTCGAGTCGTTGCCAATCGACGCCCGTAATCAGCCATTGCCATTGCTTCGCCGTGAGCGTGCAGGTGGTCGCATTCGCGGTGGGCCAGATGAAGTGGCCACGATGCAATCGGCGATGACACAGCCACACGCCGGTGCCGTCCCAGACGAGGAGTTTGATCCGCGTGCGCCGGTGATTGTGAAAGGCGTAGGCACTGCCGTCGCAGGGTGAGCGGCCCAGGGTGTTCTGGATCCGCTGCGACAGGCCGTCGATGCCGGTGCGCATGTCGATGGGTTCCACCACCAGCCAGACGTGAGTGGGCGCCGGAATCATGAGAGGTGCTTCAGGAAGTCGACCAGCAGCGGCACGCTGTTGCCCGGTAATTCGATTTCCCAGCCGTCCGGGCTGCGCAGTCGCACGACGCTCACCGTTTCCGCTTTGCCCACGCTCGCCGGCACCAGCGTCAGCGTTCCCCTCGTCGCTGCTATGAATTCCTTCTCCCTGTCTCGCCACCGATGGAACGCCCTCTCGCCCAATCCATGGTTCGCACAGTATTCCCTCTGCTTCAACCCACTTCGACACCAATTCTCAACGTGCTCTCGCCAGAATTCCGGCCCGTGTCTCGTCGCCATTGGTCGCCCCTTCGCAAAAGGCGCCAACATCGCACGGCGTCACACGTTCAGTACAGATGGGGCTGGACGCTTACAGACCAGCGGCCATTGGCATTGATCGTCTGTGACCGGGGGCCCTGCTCGGTTTGCCGGCGGCTGCCATTATGCATATCTGACGGCAGCTTCGGCGGGCAGAAATTTGCTTCTGGTTCTACGCACTAATGCGAAATCTGGGGGTACTGCTCGGCGGTGGTGCAAACCGTCGGCGCGAATCACGGATATTGCTGCCTGGGTGGACAACGTTGATCCTCGCGGTCGCGTCGTCCCGAAATCAGTCGGGCGACGCGCGCGTGCCTGGCCGCGGCCGGGGTGGGGTCGGCCAGATTACTCCTGGTCATCGATGGCGAGCCGGCGCCCGGTTTGCCGGCGCGCCGCAGTCGTCGCGATAGGACAGCGCCGTTTGCGCGCTTCGGGCCGCTAGCCCCGCCCGCTCGGTCTCGTCCGGAATGATTGGATTGCTGCCTCCGCGATTCCGGCCAGCGACTTCGTGACCTTGGCTCGAACACTTATCGTAGTCACCCGTTTCGGGCGGCTTCGGGGCTTGGACGCACCGCCGATGGCGTCGCCTGGGGCGTCCGGTCGAACGGGGGCGTCGGGGCTTGGCCACGCCGGTGGTAGCCAACGAGCGTTTCAAAGTGGCGGAAGATGCGAATGGGGCCGCGCGTTTGCAGCCAAGGCGCGTTCTGTGGGCTGCGCGTTGGCGCGGCGGGGGGGGGGGGGGCGCGGCGCGCCGGCCGGGGGTTACATGATCGATGTATTGGGGGGGCGTTGCCTGGCCTTTCGGGCGCAACTAAATCGCTGTCTGCCCTTTTTCTTAGTAAAAGGAAGCGGTTCTTGCTGTTGTTTTCGGCTTCTGGACAAACGCCCGTTCCGCCTCGCCCCGCTAAAGAACTCCCCCTCAAGGATTTCGCGGATTAGTGCGTAGAATCCAGGAGTAAGCAAAATTTCTGCCGCTCCGAGCTGCCGTTCAGATATGCATAATGAATGGCGGCTGTCCGGCAAACTCGAGGTCAGCAGTGTGCCCTTAGCGGCCTGATGACATTTTCATGGGCAATGACGGCTATAGGGAATGCGTCCTTTTTAGGAGACTTTCCGCCAGAGTCTGCTCCACCCCCAAAACCAGCCAGTCGCAATTTTCTGATCCAAGACTAGGTTGAGGGTCTGCTTGCCAAAATCTCACCGACTCATCCGTGCCCGAAGTGGCCCGATGACCACGGTATCCCCAATGGCGGCAAACTGATCAACAAGCCGGCGGTCGTGATGATGACCCCGTGTACCGGGTTTCGGTCAAGGGCGATCTCCAATATAGATCAGGACCTTGTACCCGATGGATTTTGCATAACTCTTTCCCCTTCGGCGTGTGTTTATCGGACAATACCGGTCTATCCTGGACTACATTCCCGGGAGATGTCACAGGAAATAGGGTGCGTCGTACTGAGGCCGACGTGCTGGGGGCTGGCGCGGGCGCTGGATAGCAATGCGCATTCCGGCATGATCCGCGACAACTGACGAGCGCGCCGAAGCTTTGCCGTTGCTCGTTCCCGCCGCATGCACCAGCAGTCGTTCGTTCCAGGTCAAAACCCGCTTTCGCGCACCAGCAGACTGGCAAGACCCTGCAGCCAGCCGGCGGTAAGCATATGGGGCGCGGCACGGATCACCGCGCTGGCGAGTTGCGTCCGCGGCGATGGAGGCGGCTCCTCGAGACGCAATCGCACGCGATAGAGTGATCGCTGGACTTCGGCTCGCCCGCCGACCGTGCTGACGAGGATGGTGCCGCCATGCGCGGCGTCGAGCATCGGGTCCGGAAGTCGGAGCGTGCGTGCGGAATCGATCCCGATCACCTGTGCCTTGATCGGGACAAGACTCCCGGTCGGATAGACGCGGGCGCTGTCGCCCGGCTTCAGGTATTGCCGCCCGCGTTGGTCGACAAAGGCTTCGACGATCCATTGGTCGGGCGCGAAAAGGATCCCGAGCTGTTGTTGGGGACTGACCCAGGAGCCGGCTTGAACCAATGGATCGAGGTCGGACAGGACTCCGGAGAAGGGGGCGCGAAGCACCAGTCGGTCGACTTCATCGCGTGCGCTGCTGGCCTCCGCCATTTCCTGGCGCAGCAGGCCGCTCAGCAGGGCGCGCTGCTCGGCGTCTTCGGTCGACGAATTCGATCGCTGCAAGCGCGACCACAGCGTTGCCGTCACCGCCTCGGCGCGTGCACCGCGCGCCCGGTTGTCGGGCGAGTCGAGTGCCAGCAGCACGTCCCCGGCTACGACCATGCCGGGCGGGTGGACCTGCAGGATGCGGGCGGGATAGGGAGAATAAAGCGCCAGCGTCTTTTCGGCGCGGATCCACGCGGGCGCTTCGATGCCATGGGGCAACGGAATTGCGCTGAGCAGGACAAGCAGCGCCAGCAGGCCCCAGGCAAGGCGCCGCCGGCTCACGGGGATATCGTTGCGTCGCGCCCACCAAACCTTGATTTCAGACCATACGGGCAGCACGATGAACCAGACAATCTCGACCGCGAAGAGAACGATACCGAGCAGTTTGAAGAAGAACAGGTAGACCAGCAGCGCGATGGCGAGGAAGACCATCAGTCGGTAGGCCCAGGTTACGAGCGCAAACGCGACCAGAAAGCCTGCCAGTCTGGGCGGCAGGCTTTCCGCTGCGGCTTCACGCCAGCCCAGCAGGTGGCGGCGCAGAAAGGCGCGGGCCAGCGCCGAACTGCGCGCATGCAGGTTGGGCAGGTCGAGCATGTCGGAGAGCAGGAAATAGCCGTCGAAGCGCATGAACGGACTGGCGTTGACGCCCAGCGAGAGAACCCAGCTGGTAGTGGCGAGAAAGAACAGCGCAGAGCGCAACGGGCCGTCGTCGACCAGGCTCCAGGCCAGCGTGGCGATGCCGGCGACGGCGATCTCGGTGAGCATGCCGGCGGCAACGATGGCAAGGCGCTGGCGTCGATCGGTCAGCTTCCACGATTCAGAAGTGTCCGTATACAGCAGCGGAAACAGCACGACGAGGCTCACTCCCATGTGCGCGACTCGGACGCCATAGCGGGTTGCGGTGTAGGCATGACCGAGTTCGTGGAGCAGCTTCGCAGCACAGAGCGCCGTCAGGTAGGCGACGACCCCGGCGGGTGTAAAGCTTTCGTGGATGCTGGAGATGAAGCTGTCCCATTGCCTGAACGCAAGCCACAGTCCGGCGACGGTCATGGATAGAACGAGTATCGCGAAAGTCCGCGAGAAGACAAACTCGATCCGTGGCAGCGTTGCGGCCAGGAAGCGCTCGGGGCGCAGCAGCGGAATCCGGATGAACAGGTAGTGGTGCACCAGCCAACGCAGGTCGCGTCGCCGCTGGCGCGCGCTAATCTCCGCAAGGCGGGCACTGGCCGCGGGTGAGTCGGTGCGCACCAGGAAATTCTGTTGCAGGAACGCCAGCAGCGCTTGCAGGCTGCTTTCGTCCGGCGCCAGCGGGGTTTCAGCATGGACCTGATCGAGCAGCAGGTCCGCGGAAGTTTGCCAGCGCGCCAGCATTTCGAACTCGAGCCATCCGATCCGGTAGAAACGATTGGCAACCGGATCCTGAATCATCCATGCTGGCGACCCGTCGCGGTTGTCGCCGGCCGGCAACAGGATCAGGTCCTCGCGCAAGGCGGGCAGATCAAGGCTCGCCGCTCGCGGCGGAATCACCGTCGCCGGAGCCGACCCATCCGTTCCCGGCAAGATGTTCGCGCTCAAAAGCCGCTCCACTGGCGCAGCGCGGCGAGGGGCCGGCGGAGCACGTAATAGATCAGTGCAACGCGGTCGCCGTGGATCTTGGCCGTGCCCTTCAACCCGATTCGCGCGCTGTCGGCGCTTTCGGCGTCGAACGCACCGCGCAACCGATAGGACGCCACCCCGTCCGGCGAGAGCACCGCCTGGTAGCTGGTTTCGCGAAGCCGGGCCTCGAGTGGCGACAACGGTGCGACGTGTAGGAACAACCGGATCCGCGCGCCTTCGTCGAGTGCGATCGCGTCGGCTACCGGCAGATAGACCAGGACCCCGCTGTCACGCGGGTCAGCGAGCTGCAGCACGCGTTCGCCGGTGACGACGGGGCGGCCCTGCCAGTCATTGATGTCGCCGAAGACGGCGATGCCGTCACGAGGCGCGCTGACATCGACCCGGCCGAGTTGTTCCTCGAATGCCTTTACCTCGGCGCGACGCTCGGCGATCCGGCTTTGCAGAGTTGCCACGTCGCCGCGCGACTTGCTGTCCTCGAAGGCCTTCTGCTGCGCGGTGAGCAGTTCGGCGGCGGCAACATCAAGCGCGCGGGCCGCGACCTCGCGCCGGTTGCGCAAGGTGGTGTCGTCGAGCGAAAACAGCGGCTGTCCGGCCTTGACGACCTGATTGGGCTGGACGTGAAACGCCTTGATCACACCGTCGATCGGCGCGGCGATGGCGACCGCCTTGAGCGCGACCACTTCTGCCGGGGCCAAGGCGGTCTGGCGGACCGGCAGCAAGGGCAGCAGGACCAGCGCGAGGACGATGGCCCAGCGCCTTGGCCCGACCGGCAGCTTCCAGGCAAAGCGGCGACCGGGTTTGCGCATCAACGCCCATGCACAGTAGGACCAGGTCGCCTGAAGGCGCCCGATCAGGGCCATGTCGTTCGCATCGGGTGGCTTGTCGAAGCAGATCAGGACCACACCGAGCCGTTCCGCTTGCGCAGCGAGCGGAACGGCGACCAGGTGGGCGGGCCACCATTCTTGCCAGCCGCTGACAACCGCCGCAGGAAGTACCCGCGATTCGGCTGAATCGCCTGCGTCGGAGTCGATCTCGGCCAGGTTCAGCAGTTGTGGTACTTCGGCGAGATTTGGCCACAGGGCGTCGACCAGGCGCCGCAGCCATACGGTAAACGGGCTGTCTTCGGATAGCGTCGCCAAGCCCGAAACGGCAAGCAGCACGGGGCCGGTCGAGCCGCGGCGCCAGACCTGCGCTTGCCGGTACGGCAGTAGCTGCCACGTCTCGTTGGCGATGGTGAAGGCGAGCGCCTCGAGCGAACTCGCTTCACGGCAGCGCTGCTCCGCCAGCAGCACGAGACCGTTGTCGATCACCTCAGTCCGGTGAAGTGGGCGCTGCCGCTCATTCCGGCGAGGAGCTCGGGGAAAGCAGAAGCAAAGCGACCTTCGATCTCTATGGTTTGCGCGGCGGTGTCGACCCGCGCGCCGATGGCGGAAACCCTTGCCGGATACCTGCGACCGGTTTCGTCCACGGCGACTTCGAAGGGGGTGCCAAGCTTCAATTCCTTGAGCCACCGTGACGGCGCATTGATCCGGAGTTTGAGCGGGCCATTGCTTATGAGTTCGGCGAGCGGGGCGCCGACGCTGGTGCCCTGATGGGGTTTCACATGGATCTTCGCCACCCGGCCGGAAAACGGCGCCGTCACGCTGCACTGGGCCAACTGCGCGCGCGCAAGCTCGAGTTGCCCGACCGCCCTGTCCGCGGCGGCGGCGGCGAGATTGACCTCGACTTCGCCGGCGGCCTGCAGCCCCTGCAAGCGGACCTTGGCGTCAAGGTTCTCGCGCGCGCCTCTCAGTTCGGCGTCGGCGATCTTGAGGCGGGCGGCATTCTCGCTGCAATCGAAAGCGATCAGTGTCCGGCCCTTGTCGAAACTGCTGCCGAGGGTGACCGCCAGGTCGCGGATGCGGCCGGTCATCGGTGCCACCAGCACGGTCTCGTGCTCGGGCGCGATCAGCACGCGGACGACATTGGGGTCCACGCCCGGAGTCGTCGTCGAAGGCGCTTGCGCCAGGGTTGTGCCGCTGGCGAGCCAGCAGCTCAAGGCGATCGCGCCGGTCTTGCGCCAGCGTCTGTTTGGGGTCTGCGGCATCGCGCTCATCGGTCCCCGGCTGTTTTGAGGGAAGCGTTCGAGGCGCGGGGCAGGCCGGCGGGCTTGAAACTGGTGCCTTCCCAGTCCTTGAGCGTGGCCTCGATCGAGCGTGCCAGTGATTTCACGTCGTGACTGGCGATCTCCTGTGGCAGTACGTCGAAACCGACCGAGTTGTAAAGCCGTCCCCATGCCGCCTGGGCATTGGAGTAGCTGGCGTAACGCTGGTACTCGGTGAGCAGGTGGCGGGCTTCGGCACGTATCACCTCGAGTTCGGAGTCGACACGGCTGGTTGCAGCAGATTTCGAGTATTGGAACAGTTGCTCGTCCACGCGCGCCGATTCGCCGGCGATTTCGAGATCCTTGAGCGCCAGCGCATAGCGCTGAACCGCGATGCGCACCTGGGTCAGCACCGCCATGGCGAGCGCCATGCGGCGATGATCGTCGGTGCGGTTCTGTGCTTCGTGCGCACGCTCGAGTGCCGGCCGCGACGCGAAACGGAACAGATTCCACGACAGGCGCACCCCCGAGTCGCTCCAGGATTGGTTGTAAAGGAAGCGGTTGGAGTCGTACTGCGCATTGAAGAAATCCAGCTGGACGCCGGGCAGGGTCAGGATCATTGCCGCCTTGATGTCATTGGCAGTGACCCTTTTGCGGTACCACTCTTCCATGAGTTCCGGACGCCGCTCGAGCGCCATGGTTTCGAGTTCTTCGATATTGCCCGGGATTGGCGGCAAGGCTTGTTCCTTCTCCTCCGCCAGCGTAAAGCGCACAGAGGGCGGGATCGACAGCAGCGCGGAAAGTTCGGCCTGCGCCAGTTCCAGCTCCTGGCGCCGCTGCGACAGCAAGGTCACCGCATCAAGCAGTGCGCGCTGGTAGGCGAGCGTAACCGGCTGCGGCAACAGGCCCTGCTTGCCGACCTGGCGCGACCGGTCCAGCGCCTTGTCCACGCGGACCAGCAGATCGTCGACGCGGGCGATCAGCCTTTGCGCGCCGAGCGCCCGCCAATAGGCGTTGCGGGTGTCCTGCAATACGTTCTGGACGACCTTTCGCTGACGCTCTTCGGCCATCAGGAACTGATCGGCCTTTTGCTGCGCGCGGTAGTAGGAGACGCCGAAGTCGAGGAGATTCCACGAGAATTCCACGTTGGCGAGCGAGCGGTTGCGTTCCTGGGAGGTCGAAGGCGACAAGGTTTCGACGCCGGTCAGGATGTTTACCGACCTGCCGCCGGAATCGTTGTCGCGCGTCACGTACCCGGCGCCGACCAGCAGGCGGGGCATCATGTCCCAGCGCGAGACGGCATGCAGCCCATCGGCCAGGGCGTTTTCCATCAGCTTGAGCCGGTAGTCCAGGTTGTACTTCAATGCTCGAGCGGCGGCTTCATGGAAAGTCAGTGGCGCCGTGATCGGCTCTTGTTCGGCATACATTTCCAGGCGGTCCGCGGCAACGCGGTTCTTGATTTCCTGCTGCGAAAAGCGTTCCGGTGCGACCGAGGCGCAGCCCGACAGGGCGAGCACGATCGCCGATGCGAGAGCGCCACGTTTAAGGTGCTTTCGGTTCATGTTTGTCCTTGGTGGTTCTTCAATGTTCAGATCCCGGCGAGGCGTTGGGCAGCATGGCGTTGACTGCCCCAGGGATTGCCCGCACTCGGGGATATCGTGGTCCGGCCGGCCAGACGGATTTGCTCGCTGAAGGCCAGCGCGCCGCGCGTCCGTGGATCAGTCGTGACTGCCTCGCCCGGCTGCGGGTTCGCTGCCGACGCGTCAGAGACGAGTGGCTGCCTTTCGTAGGCCATGGCCGGGAGTTCCCCGCCTGTGGCGATGATCGAGTCGCGCGGCGTTGTTGCGTCGACTGCCGCGTTCGCGGCAAAGGGCGCCGCCGGACTGGGCGCAAAGATGCCCGAATGGGGCAGCGCGCCGTCGGTCGACAGCGAGATCCTGCCGTCGCGGCCAAGTGCGACACCCTGCAAGAACAGCCGTGTGTGCTCGGCGGTGAGTACGGCGTGGCGGACGAAAATGGCCGGATCGGCGCCGAGCCCGTTGCCATTTGGCGTGATGTCGATCTCGCGTGGCACGACGGCGCCGACGTTCGATCCCATCCCCAGCGCGTCGCTGATCTCGCGCAAGGCCTGCTCGCGCTGCACGGTTACTTCGACATAGACGATCGGATGCAGGGGGATCGGCAGGTTGATGACCCGGTTGTTGTAACTGCCGGATTCCCACACGCTAGGCATGTCGGAGGTAAACGTATTGGCGCGCAGGCCGAGGAAGCCGGCCGCCGTGCCGCCCAGCATCCCGGTCAGGCTGTCGCGCCGGTCGATGTCCGTGGCGCGAACCGGGTCCGGTGCATTCAGCACCAGGGGCAGCGGAATCCTGACCAGCAGGCTGCTTGTCGCGATCGCGGGTGCCGCCGCCCCATCGATGCTCGAAGCGCTGACGGTCAAGGTGAAATCCGTCTGCTGCGTGAGCGCAGGCAGGATTTTCAGCCCGGCCAGTTGCGCAGGGGTCAGCGTAGCGGTCCCGGCGGTGATGACGATGACATCGCCGGCTGCGTTGCTGAGCGTTGCGCCGGCGGGGATTCCGGAAATCGTCACCGCCGCGCCGAGGGTTTCGGGTGCGGGCCCGTTGGTGTCGGTAACCCCCAAGGTAATCTGCAGCGGAATCGGATCGGTCTGCGGGCTGTTGCTGGCATCGGCAACTGGTGTGGCGAGAGACGGCGCGTCCGATACCGGCGTCACATTCAGGGTGATGGTGTTGGGAACAAGGTCGAAACCGTCCAGCCCGTCTCCCACCGAGAAGGCGAACGTGGCGAGCCCGGTTCCGGCGAGGTTCGCGGGTGGCACGAAACGCAGTTTGCCGGCATCGATGTCGGCCTTGGACACGATCTGCCCGGCGACGACGGCGACGCCATCGAGCAGCAGCGCGCCGGTCGCGGGAACCGTGTCGATCCTGACCGAAGCGAAATCCTTGGCCGGGCTGACCGTGTCGACGTCTGCAAACCCGAAGTTCGCGGCGCTGATCACCAAAGGTGTGTCTTCATTGGTCGTCAGCGTGTTGTCCGCGCCCGTCGGCTCGTTGTTCCTGCCAAAAATGGTCAAGGTCAGCGTCGATGTCGCCGTCCCGCCCTGGCCGTCGCTGGCCTGGTAACTCACGGTTTCGGTCAGGGTTGCGCCAGGGATGAGGCCCGCCACTGCCGGGTTGAGCGAGTCCAGCGTGTAGGTATATGCGCCGTTGGCGGCAATCTGGATGCTGCCGTAGGTGACCGCGACATTGTTGCCGACATTGCCGGCGCTGCCATTCACCTGGGCTACCGAAAGCGTGTCGACCTCGATATCGGTGTCGGCCTGGTCGGCGTACCCGCCGGTATGGCCAACCGCATTCAGGACGTTGCCGGTCGGATGCGCCGCGCCGTCTATCGCAAAGTTGGTATCGGCGTTTGCTGCCGGCGCATCGTTGGCACCGTTGACCGTAATGGTGAGTTGGGCGACGTCCGTGAGCCCGCCCGCATCGCTTACGGTGTAAGTGAAAGACTCGCTGACGCTCTGGCCCGTCCGCAACGCCTGCACCGTGGGGTTGGTTTCGTTGATCACGTACGTGTAGCTGCCGCCGGCATTCAATGTGAGGCTGCCGTAGGTGCCGGCGAGGGCCGCGCCCAGCGTGCCCGTCGTGCCGGTGCCCGCCGCCTCGGTGCCCGTGCGCACGGCGGACACCGCCTTGGCTTCGCCGGTCACATCGACATCGGTGTCATTGGTGAGCACGTTGCCCGTGCCGTTCGCGCCCGTCGTGCCGTTGGCCGTGCCCCCGGCCTCCACCGCCGTCGCCGTGTCGTCCACGCCGACCGGCGCATCGTTGCGCCCGTCGATCGTGATGGTCAGTTGCGCGACATCCGACAGACCGCCGGAATCGCGCGCGGTGTATGTGAACGCGTCGCTTAGCGTCTGCCCGGTCACCCGCAGCGCCTGCACCGCCGGGTTCGTCTCGTCGATCACATACGCATAGGTCCCATCGCTTTGCAGCGTCAGGCTGCCGTAGGTACCCGCCAGCGCCGTACCCAACGTGCCCGCCGTGCCCGTGCCGGCTGCCTCAGTTCCGGTGCGCAAGGCGCTGACGGACCGCGTATCGCCGCTGTCCAGATCGGTGTCGTTGGTCAGAACGTTGCCCGTGCCGTTCGCGCCCGCCGTGGCGTTGGCCGTGCCCCCGGCTTCCACCGCCGTCGCCGTGTCATCCACGCCGACCGGCGGGTCGTTGACCGGGCTGACGTTCAGCGCCACCACATCGGTCGCGGTGGAGAATGCGCTGGTGCCGCCGTTGGCCGCGGTGCTCACCGTTGTGCCGGCGGCACCCGATGTCTGGTCCCAGGCCCGCACCGTCAGGCCGTTGGCGACGCTGCCATTGGCGTTCAAATTGGGCTGGAAATAGACGCGATCGGTCGGCCTCAGGAGCAAGGCGGCAGTGTCGGACACGGCGGGTAACGGCGCCCACGTTCCGCCGTTGTCGGTGGAAAAGAACCAACTGCCCAAGGTGGTGTTGGCGGCGGTGATCGCCACGCCGTCGAGCGCGCCGGTATCGACATCGGTCTGGCCGCCGGTCAATGACGAGACCAGGGTACCCACCGCGCCCGACGGAGCCGCCGCGTCCTCTGCCTGGGTGATCGCAAGCAGCGTGTCGGCCATCGCCGGGGCGTCATTGACGCCGTTGATGGTGACGGTCAGCGTGCTCGTAGCCGTGCCGCCCTGACCGTCGCTGATGGTGTAGGCGAAGGTCTCGGTCAGGCTCTGGCCGGCGGCAAGCGCCTGCACCGCGCTGTTGCCGCCGTCCGGGGCATAGCTGAAACCGCCGTCGCCGGCGACTTGCAGGCCGCCATACAGCCCCGGCAGTGCCGCACCCAGCGTCGTGCCGCTGCCCGCGGTGCCGGACGCGCCGTCGGCATTGGCAAAGCCGACCACGACCAGCGTCCCGCCATCGACGTCGCTGTCCTGACCGCCCGTGCCGGGCGTGAGATCCCCGGTCACCGCGCCGCCGTCTTCCTGGGCGGTGACGACATCGGCCGTGGCGGTGGGCGGATCGTTGTCGCCATTGATCGTGATCACCAGTGTGGTCGTCGCGGTGCCACCGGCGCTGTCGCTCACGGTGTAGCTGAAGCTGTCGGTCAGCGTCTGGCCGGGACCGAGCGCCTGGACGGTGGAATTGGCGTTGTTGAGGAGGTAGCTGTAGCTGCCGTCGGCGTTCAAGGTCAGCGTGCCATAGCTGCCCGCCGTTGCGCCGCCGACGGTACCGGCACCGGTTCCGCTCACGGCCGAAACCGAGAGTGTCGTATTCGCATCCGGATCGGTGTCGTTGGGCAGCACGTTGCCCGTCGCCGGCACGGTCGAGTCCTCGACGATGCTGTTGCTGTCGGCCACTGCCACCGGCGAGTCATTGGTGCCGGTGACGGTGATGACCAGCGTGGCCTGAACGAAGGAGCCACGCCCGTCGGATGTCGTATAGACGAAGCTCTCGCTGAGCGTCTCGCCCGCCTTCAGGGCCTGAACCGTCGCATTGCCGTTGTCGATGATGTACTGATAGCTGCCATCGGCCAGCACCGCGATGCCGCCGTATAGTCCGGCCAGGGGCGTTCCCGGAAAGCTGGTACTAATTACGCCGCCATAGCCGTCGGGCAAGCTGATGTCGATTACC
Organism: Sulfuritalea sp.; assembly: GCA_016712985.1. GTDB lineage: Bacteria > Pseudomonadota > Gammaproteobacteria > Burkholderiales > Rhodocyclaceae > Sulfuritalea. The sequence goes on from JADJQA010000056.1 coordinate 18,469, forward strand.
GTCAGCGGGTCGCCATCGGGATCTGCATCCGGCGCGCCACTGCTGCTCGTGCCGCCACCGTCGGTCCGCGCACCGGTCAGCAGGTTGCCAGAGGCGGTGGTCTGTTCCTCGGCGATTGCGTTCGTATCATTGACCGCGGCGGGCGCCTGGTTGGTGCCGTGGATGGTGATGGTGAGTTGCGCGGTGTCCGTCGATGTGCCGTCGGACACAGTGTAGGTGAAGCTTTCCGTCAATGACGAACCCAGCAGCAGGCCGGTCACCGCCGGAGCGGTAGTGCTCGGCGTGTAGGTCCAGGTGCCGTCGGCATTGAGGGCGAGACTGCCGTAGGTTCCGGCCAGCGCCGCGCCCACCGTGCCTGCCGTTCCCGTGCCCGCGGCTTCGGTGCCGGTGCGAAGTGCGCTCACCGTGAGCGAAGGATTGGCATCCTGGTCATGGTCGTTGGGCAGCACGTTCGCCGATACCGCAGCCGTGTTGGTGGTGGCCGCGCTGTCGTCCTCGCCGACCGGCGCATCGTTGTTGCCGCTGATCGTGATCGCGAGCGTCGAACTCGAGCTACCGCCCTTGCCGTCCGAAACCGTGTAGGTGAAGGTCTCGATGCGCGTCTCGCCGGCCCTCAGCGCCTGCACTGCCGGGTCCGCCGTGTTCAAGGCGTAGCTGTAGCTGCCGTCGGCAGCGAGCGTAAGGTGACCATAGGTCCCCGCGAGCGCCGTACCGACCGTGCCCGGCACGTTCGTCGAAGTGATTACGCCGATCACGCCGAGCGTATCGCCAGTATCCGGATCGGTATCGGCGGCGCCTGGCTCGGTCGTCACCGTGCCTGCTCCGTCGGTCCGTCCGGCGCCGGTCAGCAGATTGCCCGAAGCCGTGGCCTGGTCTTCGGTCATGCTGTTGGTGTCGGCATTCGCCATCGGCGCGTCGTTCGCGCCGCTCAGGGTGATGGTGATGCTCGCGCTGCTGGTGCCGCCATTGCCGTCCGAAATCGTGTAGGTGAAGGTATCGGTTGCGGTGGCCCCCGCCGCCAACGCCAGGGCGGTGGTGGCATTGGGCACGAAGCTGTAGCTGCCGTCGGCATTGAGCGTGAGGCTGCCGTAGGTGCCGGCCAGCGGCGCGCCCAGGGTGCCGCCGGTTATCGCGGATACCGTCAGGGTGTCCGCCGCATCCGGGTCGCTGTCGTTGGCCAGCGCATTGCCCGCGACGCTGCCTGCGTTGGCCGGAACGCTGGATGCGTCATTGACCGCGAGCGGCGGATCGTTGGTCCCGTTGATGGTGATGACCACGTTCGCCGTGGCGCTGCCGCCCTTGCCGTCACCGACCACGTAGGTAAATGTGTCGGTTACTGACTGGCCCGTTGCCAGCGCATTGACCGCGGGGTTGGCATTGTCGAGCGCGTAGCTGTAGCTGCCGTCGGGCATGAGCGTAAGCGCGCCATAGGTGCCGGTCGCCGTCGCACCGCCGCCAGGAACGGGAATCGCGCTGCCGGCCGACTGGTTGGCGCCGGCGGCGATGCCGATAACCACCGGCGTGTCGCCGTTGAGATCGGAATCGTTGCCGAGTACGCCGCTTGCCGCGGCGCTGACGCTGGCAGTGCCTTCGGTGATGCTGTTGCCGTCGGCAACCGCCACCGGCGGGTTGTTGCTGCCGTTGATGGTGATGGTCAGCGTGGCGCTGGCCGTCCCGCCCTGGCCATCGGAAACGGTGTAGCTGTAGGTCTCGGTCAACGTCGCTCCGGCGCCCAGCGCCGCCACCGTCGGGTTGGCCGTGTCGACGGCGAAGCTGTAGGTGCCGTCGGCGTTGAGCGTCAGGCTGCCGTAGCCGTTGGTTCCGGCCAGCGGCGCGCCCAAAGTGCCGCCGGCAACTGCGGTGACGCCGAGCGTGCCGCCGTCGATATCGCTGTCGTTGGTCAGCACCGAACCGGTCACCGGCGTGGCCGAGGCCTTGCCGATGCTGTTGGCATCGTTGGCCGCGACCGGATCGTCATTGACCGGCGTCAGGTTCACCGTGGTGGTACCGGCGAGCGAGGTCTGCTTGCCGTTGGGGGCGGCATCCGAATCCACGTCGCGCACGGTCCACGACACGGTACGCACGCCGCTCCCGGGGTTTTCGGAGGTCGAATCGAAGCCTATCGAGCGTAGCGCTGTCTCGTAGTTGACCAGCGTTGCGCTGCCGGTCAGCGTCAGCACGCCGGTTGCGCCATCGTAGCTGCCGCTGATGCCGTTCTGATTGCTGAAGTTGAGGCGATCGCCGGCAACGAAGCCGCTGGCAATGGATATCACCGCCTGATCCATCTGGGTGTCATCCACATCGGCCAGCGCGAGTCCGGGCTCCAGCGTGACCGCGGCGGCGTTCTCGGTATAGCTGCGCGTGCTGCCGACGCTTGCGATGGTCGGCGTGTCGTTGACCGGAGTGAGGTTCACGGTCCGCAGGCTGGTGGTGGTCTTTGCACCCGCGCCGTCGGAATTGGCATCGGTCACCGAAACGGTCAGGCTGCGGCTGTTGCGTGTGGTGTTCACCGTGGGATCGTCGCTGGTGCTGCTGAACACCAATGTGCGCAGCACCTGCTGGTAGTTCGCGACGGTGTCCGCTCCGGACAGCGTGAGCACGCCGCCGGCAAAGCTGGCGCTGACGCTCGTGCCAGTCGTATCCACCGCAAGTAGGTCGCCCGTAACCGCGCTGGCGATGGTGACGCTGGCGTTGTTGATCTGCGTGTCATCCACGTCGCTCAATGCCAGTCCGGCATCGACCGCGACCGCCGTCGCCTGCTCGGTGTAGGCGGCTGCCGGTGGCGCGGCGGAAATCACCGGTGCGTCGTTGCTGCGGGTGATGTTGATGGCGATGGTGCCGGTGGCCGTCAGGCGCCCGAGGTTGCCCTGGTCGACACCGCTGCCGGCGGTGCCGCCGCCGGTGACATTGGGATTCTGGTCGTTCACCGTGACGGCCAGCGTGACCGATGCCGGCGGGTCCTCGCTGCTATTGAGATAGGTCAGGCCGCGCAGGACCGAGTCGGCGCGCGCGGCGGTAGCCGAGGTGTTGAAGGTGATCGTGATGGTGCCGCCCGCCTGGGTATAGGTGCCCACGGTGACGCCCGAGACCACCACGTTGCCGCTGCCGCTTCCGGTCAGGCCGCGCGTGCCGGTCGCGCCGAACACGTCGTCGGTGCTGGCGCCGCCGTTGCGCGCCACGGTGAGCGTGGCCTTGTTCCAGTTGGTGGCGTCGAGTTCCGGGTCGGCGAGCAGCGCGTTGCTGTCGATCTGTACGGCCGCGCCGTTCTCGACGTAATTGCCGGAGCGCGTTGCATCCAGCCCGCTGATGCTCGGCGCGTCGTTGATGCGGGTGATCGCCACTGTCACCGAACCCGTGGCGCTGAGCTGCCCAAGACCGCCCTGGTTTTGCCCGCCACCGCTGGTGCCGCCACCCGTGACGTTGCTGTTCTTGTCGTTGAGGACGAAGTTGATCTGCGCGCTCGCCGGCGGCGCATCCGAGGTGTTCACATAGGCCACCGCGCCCATCGCCTTGCCGACCAGCGCTGCGGTCGCACTGGCGTTGAACGTGACCGTCAGTGTGCCGCTGGCGTTGGTGAAGGTGCCGACCGTCACGCCATCCACCACCAGGTTCGCACCCGAGGTCTGGACGCCGACCGACGCGTTGCCGGTGTCGTCGTCGATGAAACTGAACACGTCCTGCGCCTGGGGCGTGCCGCTGCGCCGGACCGCAAGCGTCGCGCTGTTCCAGTTGTTGCCCAATTCGAGGTCGGCTGCGGTGACGCTGCCGTCGCTGTCGAGGCGCACAGGAGTGCTGGCGTTCTCGACAAAGGCCGGAGATCCGCTCAAGGCGGCAATGGTCGGCGCATCGTTGATCGGGCTGACCGTCGCCGCGACGGTGGTCGGCGTGCTGAAGCGCGTCGTGCCGCCGGTGGCGGCGATGGTCTGGCCGGTGGTGGGCGCAATGATCGCACCGCCGGTCGAAGTATCCAGGGCCGCCACGCTCAGCGCGGGCGGCGTGCCGTTGTAGTTCGCCACCGGCTGGAAGCGCAGGCTGGCGCTGGTGGGCAGCAGCACCGAGTTGGCGTCGCCGGCCGACGTGCCCGTCGGCAGATCGACCCAGGTGCCCGGAGTGACGCTGTACTGCCACTTGCCTTCGGTGCTTGCGTTGGCGGTGTTGCCGAGAATCGCCAGCCCGGCGAAGGCCGTGGCAGTGCTGGCCCCGCCGCCTGCGACGCCGCTCTGGTCGTCGGTCAGGTCGCTGTACTTGCCGGAGAACAGCGTGCTGATCACCGCGCCCGCATTCGACGCGCTGGTGACATCTTCGTTCACCGCGCTCAGTGATGCACTGGTGAGTGTCGGCGCGTCATTGACGCTGGTGATGCCGGTGGTGAGGGTGACCGTGTTGCTGCTGTTGCTGTAACGGGTGGTACCGCCGGAGAGTGTCGTGTCGTTGGAGACATCGACCGTGCTACCGGTGGTAATCGCCGCGCCGGAACTGTCCACCAGACGCACGGTCAGGCCGCCCGGCGTGCCGTAAAACTGGCTCGTCGGAACGAAGCGCAGGGAATCGGTGGACTTCAGCAATATGGCGCTGCTGGTGGACACCGAAGGCAGATTCGTCCACGTATTGCCATCGGTGGAATATTGCCACTCGCCCTGCGCGGATACCGCCGCATTCGTCGTGATAGCGATGCCCGCCAGCGTGTTGGCCGACGACCCGCCGGTGATGCCGTCGAGCGCGTCATTGAACTTGCCGCCGAACAGGTTGCTTATCGTGTCGCCGGGCGGTGTGTTGCCGGTGCCACCCAGGCATCCTCGCTTACCGCGGCAAGGGCGACCGCCGTCGCGTCCGTGCGCACCGGCGCATCGTTCACCGCAGTCACGTTGACCGTGATGGTGCGCGAGGTCACCAGATTGGCGCTGACCCCGTCGAAATAGGAGTAGTCGCCGGGATTCGCGTCGCATCGTCGGTGTCGCCGGTCAGTGCTCCTGGCCGTGCGCCGATGTTGCCGCCGTCATTCACCGCAACGGATACCGAGAAACTGCCGTTCCAGTCGGCACTGGTCGGGCTGTCGGCCTCGTCCGGGAAGGTCACGGTCAGGGCCTGCAGGCGCGCGTTGAGTTGGGCTTCGGTCGCGCCGGTGATGGTCACGGTCGCGGTGCCTGTGCCACCAACCGTTCCACCGCTGCCACCGACCGCCGAGATGACCCCCTTGCTGACGGTCACCGTGGCCGAAAGGTTGCTCGCGCCGTTGTCGTCCGGATCGGCGACGGCAAACGCTCCCACCAGAGCCGTGAGGTTCAAGGTTGCGGAGCCTTCGTCGACGGTGACGTTGCTCGCGCTCACCTGCGCCGGGTCGTTGGTGCCGGAGACGAAGACATTGCGAAAGCCCGAAGCGACGTTTTGCGTCAAGCCGCCGGGAATCGCGGCATAGGGATCGATCGCGGTGGATGGCACGTCATCGGGCGCGGTGCCGGGATCGGCGCCGTCAGGATTCTTGCCGCCGTTCGCCGTCAGTCCGGCATCCAGCACGCCGGTGGTGACGTTCCTCAAACGATCATCCGCGATCACCTGCACCCGGTAGGTGGAATCGGCGTTGGCGAGTCCACCGGAGAACGCTACGGTAAGACCTCCAAGGTAGTTGTTAACTTCTGCCCGGGTGCCGCGGATGACGAGCGCGGTACCCGTCCCCGCCAGGGTATCGTCAATTTCGAAATTCGCGCCCTCGGTGAATGCGTAGCTTGACGCGATGGCGAGCGTACCCGTGTACGCACCCGCCGCCAGCGGCGTGCCGGCGTTGTCGGTGATGCGCACCGTGACCTGCACGAAGTCGCTCTCCCCGGTCGTCGAAGCCGGCGCGCCACCATCGGTGTAGTCGACATCGTTGATCACAAAGCCCGATACCGCGGTGGCCGTGGCACCCGCCGCGATCGCGACGGTGCCGCCCGTCGCGGCGACGGCCGGCGCATCGTTGGTGCGCGTGAGGATGATCGGGATCAGCACATCCGCAACCGCGTTCGCCACGCTGCCGCCACCCACATCGCCGCCGATTGCGGCGGTGCCTTCGGAGAAGCTTGCGGTCAGCGTAACGTCATCCGCCGCGCCACCGTTGTAGTCGTGGTTGCCATGAGCGGGACTGGTGTAGAAAAGGCCGTTGGTGGTGTCGTTGAGCAGGGTCTGGATATCGTCGGCACGGCCGGTCAGGGTCAGGGTCGCGCTGTTGTCACCGCCGATGGTGACGGTTCTTCCGCCCACCGCGAAGGTGGTCTGGGCGCCGGCGCCCGCGACGCCCAGGGTGCCGTGCCCGGCGGGCACGCTCAGCGTCATGGTCACCGGCAGGTCGAAGTTGGTGGATTCCACGTCCGCGACACTGAACCCGCCGATATAGGTGGCGAGGTCTTCGTTGATGGTCTGCGAGCCCGGCCCGGAGAAGGTCGGCGCGTCGTTGACGGAGGACGCGCGCACGGTGACGCTCCTGGCCACGCGGTTCGGGTCGGTGGCTAGCACCGCGATTTCGTTCGCGGCGTACCAGTCGAACTCGTCGTTGGGCACAGCCGTCGGCGTGCCGCCGGGCGTCGCGTTCTGGTTCAGCGTGCCGCCGTTGGCGCCGGCGGTCAGCACGCCTGCGCCGTCGCGCAGCCGGTCGTCGACAACCACCTGCACCTTGTAAAGTGCGTCGCGATCGTCAGGGAAGGTCACTGTCAGGCTTGCCAGCGTGGCATTCACATCGGCCTTGGTGCCGCGGATCACGAGGTAGTCGCCGGTGCCATCCTTGTCCCCATCGCGCACTGCCGCGCCGCTCAACACGACGTCGAGAGTGGTGTTGCCGCCGGTGGTGTAGGTGCCGGCGGCAAACGCCGCACCCGCGCCGGTAAGCAGGCGCACCGTGACCTGGACGTAGTCGGTTTCACCGGGGAAAACGGCCGAGAGTTCCGCGTCGTCCAGCACGAAGATTCCCACCGGATTGTTGGCGGCAACGGCGCTGTCGATGTTGATCGGCCCTGACGGTGCGGTCAGCGTCGGCGCATCGTTGGTCGGCGTGACGAGGATGTCGAACCGGCTGATCGCCGTGGCGACCACGCCGTCGCTGACGACGAAATTGAAGTGATCGGCGAAGTTCTCGGTGCCGTTGTGGACGTACTTGATCTTGCCTTCGTCGATGTCCTTCTGGGTGAACGTCGAGCCGGCGCCCAGCGTGGCGCCATCGCGCGTGAGCTTGCCAAAAGCGACGTTGGTGGTGATGCGGTACTGCCGCTGCACGGCGTCGTTGTCGCTGTCCACTGTCTGCAGGAAACCGCCGGTGATGTCGCCGGTGCCGCCCTCGACCACGGTGAGTACCTGATTGGCGCCGGTCTTCGCCGTGCCGTAGCCCGGGTCGTTGGCGACGCTGGGATCCAGGGCGGCTTCGTTCACCGCAATCAGCGGCGGATCGTTCAAGGGGATGATGCTCAGGTTGACCGCGCCGCTGCCCGCATTGCGGCCGGTGATCGCGTCCACATTGAGCGTCGGATCGCTTTGACCGGTGCGCGTTTCGGTTTCAGAGGTTGCGACACTGAGATTGTCGCGCACCTGTACGTTGAAGCTGTCGGTGAGGTTCGCCGGCTGGTCGTCGCCGCCGTGCACATAACGCAGCCCGCTGGTGCCGCCGTCGGCGCTCAGGGTCAGCAACGACTTGGGCAACCACATGTCGGTGTCTGTGTGCGCGACCCACGCGGCCCCGTCCCAGCGCTGCAGGCTGCCGTCGAGGGGCAGAGTGGTGATCCTGAACCACAACTGGTCGGGAATACCCTCGGCGTTGTCCGCCCCCGTCTGCTTGCCCGCACCCTGGGCGTTGTCCACGTCGCCGAGGTTCAGCGTCGCCGCGGTGATGCGCGCGATGCCCGAGGTCGCGTTGCCGCTGACCGCTTCACCCAGGGTCAGCGTGCTGCCGGAAGCCGTGGGCGCATCGTTGATCGGCTGCGCTTCCACCTGGAAGCTGGTGAAGAGGCGATTGGGCCCGCCGTCGCTGACCGAGTACGCGATCGAGCCGATCATGTTCTCGCCGCCGTCCTGCTGCCAGGTGATGCGGCTGTTGTTGACGTCGTCCTGGGTGAAGCGGTCCAGCGTAGACAGGGCGACGCCGTTGAGCTTGAGCGTGCCATTGGAAGACGGCGAGGTCAGGATGTAGATGACCTGTGTCGGTGGCAACGGGATGAAGTCGCTGCGCAGCACCGCGTGACTCAGTATGGTGTTGGTGATGGTGCCGGTGCCGCCTTCGAGCGGACCCGGCGGTGGTACGGCGGCGGTCCCGGTATTGGCCTGGGGTTGCGTTCCGTTGCCCGAGTCGACGCTCGATCCGCTGTTTCCGCCATAGCCTGGATCCGCTCCCGGAACGGTGAGCAGGCCGGTGGTGTTCGGCGCGGAAAAGGCCAGATCGAAGGTCCGGGTAGCCAGCGTGAGGTCGCCCGGAAGGTCGCGCACGCCGCCTTCGCGGAGCAGGCCGGGATTGTCGAAATCGTAGATCTGCAGCGCCGAATCGCGCAGTTTGAAGGTGAAGGCGTCAGATGTCGCCCCGGCCGACTGCGTGTTCTGGTCGTAGCGCAGTTTGCCGTCGTCGATGTCCTTCTGCGTGAAGGTGGCGCCGATGCCCAGGTTCTTCCATGTGCTGCCGTCGAAGAACTGCAGCGATCCGTACTGTGGGCGCGTTTCCACGGTGTAGACCAGTTGCGTGGTAGTGGAGTCGACGTCGGTGTAGCGCAGCGCGGTGCTCGGGATGGCCACCACCGCGCCTGGCGCCACTGCGGTGAGTCCGGTATTGACGTCGAGCACCGGGTCGTCGTCGTTGGCCAGCACCGTCACATTGGCCGTGTGACTGGTGGTCGCTGCCGCGCCAGGGCCTTCGCCGCCGCCGCTGTCCGTGATGGCGAAGGTAATCGTCGGCGCGAATGCGTCCGCTTCATCACCGTCGTGCGCGAACTTGACCTTGCTCGCCTGGTCCGCGGCAAAGGTGCTGCTGCCGGCGATCAGCGCTTCGCCGGGATCGACGATTCCATCGTTGTCGGCATCGAGAAAGAAGGTGCCGTGGCCTTGCGCATTGAGCGAGGTCACCGCCACCGTCACCGCGGTCGCCAGGGCGTCGTCGCGATCGTTAACGGCGAAGCCGATCGACTTGGTCTGGCCCTCGTATTGCGTGGCGCTGCTGGAGGCCGAGGGCGCGTCGTTGGTCGGCGTCAGCGTGACATTCAACGCAGTCAATGCGGAACTGCCGCCGCCACCGTCGTGAACCACCACATTGAAAGCATCGGTATCGCCCGCGGTGACGTTGCTGCCGTCGTGCGTGTACTTCAGGCTGGCGATCTGCGGCTGTGAAAATACGGACCCGATTGCAACGACGAACCCGTTGAACGTCAGCGTGCCGCGCGTCGGCAGGCTGTTGATCTCGATGATCATCTGGGCTGGCACCTGTTGCCCGCTGGTGATATCCGGATCGGCAAGGCCGAGATTGGCCGCGCCGAACGCCACGTTGGCCGCGGACTCCTGCACGGTCAGCGCGGTGGGCGCGAGCGTCGGCGCGTCATTCGTCGCCGTGATCGAAATCGCCGCGGTGAGTTGGGTCGCGGCGGCAGAAGTGGAATCGGTGCAATCGACGGTGAGCGTGTCGCTGCCGTGGTAGTGGAACGTCGGCGTGTAGGTCATGCCGGCGATGGCGGCGTTGACGTCGGTGAGCGTTCCCGTGAATGAAACGCTGGCCGAGGCGTTCCCCGTCAGCGCGCTCAGGCCGACGGTGCTGGCGAGGGTGAGGGTCCCGTGCAGCACGCTCAGGGTCAGCGTCTGGGTGTCCAGCGCGTCGGCGTCCGCAATAGTGATGCCGGTGATCGCCGTTGTCGCATCCTCGGCCAGGGTGCGTGCAGCGGCGGCCGCGTCGGCGATGACCGGAGCCGCCAGCAGGCCATCGAAGCTGCGCGCTGCGAGGGCGGTCGCTTCGATGCGGCCCGTCTGCTGTTCGAGTTGCCAGTTACCGCCGCGAAGTGTGGCTCCGGTGGCGTCTATCGAGGCGGCAATATCGGCACCGGTTGCTCGCGCCAAGGCGGAAAGGAACGCGCCACCACCGGCACCACGTCCGATATCGCAGCCGTACAGCAATACGTCGGCGTCGCTCGTGAGGCCGGCGCCGATGTCGGCGAGCCTGGTGCCAACGCCGGGCAGAGCGGCCAGATCCAGGGCGATGTCGCCGATTTTCAAGACGCCTTCCGCGCCGTGGGATATCAAGTGCAAGGCATCGACCGGCGCGCCGGAACCGATTCCTGTGGCGATTTGATCCAGCGCGCTGCGGGCCGGGTCGAGGACAATGATCTCGACCCCGCTGCGGATACCGGCGACGATTTCCTGCCAGCCGGCGACGGCCGGGTCGATAAACACTAGCTCGCGGCGGCTTGGCTCCACGGCGGCGGTCGAGCCATCGCTGAAACTTGTCACGGCCTTGGCCGAGGGCGCCGCAAACGAAGTCTCGGGCGATTCGGCGTGCTGGTCGGGAAGGTACTCGGCGCCAGCGACAGGCGACCCGTCAAACAGCGTTCGCGTTTCCAGGGCGAGGATAGTGCCGCGCGGGGCGAAAATGCCTCTGGCCATGTTCCGGTTGCGCTGCGGGAGACGTTGGCGGACCAGGCTCATGAAAGCCCCCGGGAGGATTGATCCGCCGAATGACGGCAAAGGAAAGTAAACACTCGGGAATCGCTTGTATCGCTCTGGCGATCGTCGGCGCAGGGCTAAATTATTGGGAATCTGACCGACTTCACGTAGGTTGTGGGATTATAGCTGATGCCGAGTGCAGCCGTCAATCGCTCGTGTTAGCTCGATACAACTAGTTCGGATCTACCGGTGATGATCGAGCGCAGCGACCCAATCGGCAACCTCCCCGCGAGGGGAGAACAGGAGGGCGGGCCTACAATTTGTCTTCGGGTGTTTCATCATCAGGGATGCCGCGCCACTGCTGCATGCGCGTTAGGCCAAAATCGTTACGTCCCGCTTCTCCAAAGTAGAAATGTCTCCTTTTGGCCGACTTTACGCAGTGGCTACCTCGCTCGAGAACGGCCGCACGAATCCCGCAAGGAGAAGTACGTGCAGCCGGCACCCAGGCGGCTAGATTTCGGTCTGCTCCGAGATCTCCAGCGCGTCATCTACCTCTATCCCGAGGTATCGCACAGTGCTTTCGAGCTGCTATGACTCCAGTACATAGGCTGGACTATCTCCCGCACCGGACTATGTCCCGTACGTACCTGACGCCCTGATCTACCGGGGCAGGCGACGGATTCGCTAGACATTGTCATCCTCTTTGCCGGGCAATTCCGCCCGCAAGGAGATCATCATGGAGCATTCCTACGAGATAGCCGATGCGCGGGTCCGCGCGATCGGCGGCACGTCTGCTGAGCACCTCGGCGCGTTCATCGCCTGGCTGGGAAGCCAGCAATATTCGGCGGGCTACGCCTGCATCGTGGCGAGACACGCATTGGGCTTTGGCCGATGGTGCGAGGAGCGCGGCATTGAAATTGAAGCAATGACTGACGACGACATCGAACGATTCCAGCGCAGTCGTGCTCGGCGCCGCTCACGACGCCCTGAGACGCGCCGCCAGGAGCGACAAGCGCTGACACTGCTGCTGCTCTTTCTGCGTGAGCGAGGGCTCTGCGTTGCCGCTGCTTCATGCACGACGGCTGTTGACCGCGTCGCCACCGAATTCGCGCAACACCTACAACACAATCAAGGGCTGGCGGCGGCTACCGTTGACACCTACACCAGATTGGCCCGGCAGTTCCTGGTCTGGCGCTTCGGGCAAGCAGAGGTCTGCCTGCATGATCTTCGCCCGAGCGACTCTATCGCGTTCATTCGACAAGAGTCGAAGCGCATGGCACCCCCGGCTGTGAAGGGTGTTGCCAACGCGTTGCGGTCTTTCCTGCGCTTCTGCGAGTTCCGTGGCGAGGTCCCCGCCGGACTCGCCGCTAGCGTACCGTCCGTCGCCACCTGGACGACCACGCCGCCGATCCCAAAGGCCATCGCTGCGGAGCACGCACAGCGCGCCATCGATAGTTGCAACCGATTGACGGCGGTCGGATTACGTGACCGTGCTGTGCTGCTGCTTCTGGCGCGTCTCGGGCTGCGCGCCTGCGAGATCATCAGACTGACGCTGGACGACATCGACTGGGACCAGGCGCAACTGCGCATTCACGGCAAGGTGGACGGCAGGGCCTATTGCCGCTACCCGTCGATGTTGGCACGGCCATTGCCGCGTATCTGCAGCACGGCCGACCGATCTGTGGGGACCGGCATCTCTTCCTTCGCACCATGGCGCCGATCCGCGGTCTGCTGGACGGATCGGACGGCGTGGGTTCGATCGTGCGCTACGCACTTAAGCGGGCCAAGGTCGACGCACCGCATCGTGGTTCGCATCAGTTCCGACATGCCTTGGCCGCCCACATGCTGCGGCAAGGCGCGTCGCTGCCCGAGATCGGCCAGGTGCTGCGCCACCGCAGCCCGCAGACCACCAGCATCTATGCCAAGGTAGATCTGGACGCGCTGCGAACCGTGGTCATGGCCTGGCCCGGGAGTGCACGATGAACACCTTGCGCGAAGCCCTGCAGGAATACATCGAACTGCGCCGGGGGCTGGGCTACAAAATGCACGACGAAGGGCTGTTGTTGCCGCGGTTCGTCAGCTTCATGGAAGAGCACTGCGCCGAGCACATCAGCGTCCGCCTGGCACTTGAGTGGGCTCAAGGTGCGCCAGTACAACCCGCCGAGTGGGCCCGACGGCTTTGCTTCGTGCGCGGCTTCGCCCGCCATCGCAGCGCCACCGACAGTCGCACGGAGATACCTCCGATCGGCCTATTGCCACACCGATCCACGCGCGCCAGAGCGCACCTGTACACCGAGGACGAGATCAGGCGGCTGTTGGATGCGGCGTTGGAACTTCCTGTGACCTGGCCGTCGACACCGCTGCGCCCGTGGGTGTTCCACGGCCTGATCGGCCTGCTCAGTGTAACGGGCGTGCGCCTGTCCGAAGCGCTGAATCTCAAGCTTGCCGACGTCGACCTCAAGCAGGCCGTCCTGACGATTCGTGGCGCTAAGTTCGGCCAGTGGCGGTTGGTGCCGATCCATCCGTCCTAGCGCGATCTTGGCCGATTACATCGAACGACGCGCGAAGTTCTTCCCCCACCCGGTCTCCACTCTATCTGTTCGTCTCGCGTCGTGGCACTCGCCTCGACAGCGGCCATGTCCATCGAACCTTCTACACGCTGTCGCGCAGCACGGGCCTGCGCGGTTCGGTCGGTGCGAGCAGGGCCACGGCTACATGACTTCAGGCATCGCTTCGCCGTTCCAGACGTTGATACGCTGGTACCAGACGAGCAAGGAACCTGGGCGCGATGCCGCTGCTGTCGACCTACCTCCGGCACGTCGCGTATCCGGCACCTACTGGTACCTGAGCGCCAACCCCGAGTTGATGGCCCAAGCGATGACCCGGCTGGAGCGGCGCTGGGGAGAGTCGTCATGAGTGGCCAACCCAACTTTGGTGGTCTCCTGGAGCGGTTCTTCACCCAGCGCCTGATGCAGCAGCGCCGGGCCAGTGCGCACACGATTGCCTCGTACCGCGACACATTCAAGATGCTGCTGCAAT
>JADJQA010000057.1 GCA_016712985.1 Sulfuritalea sp.
AACGACCTTATCCCACGGGTGACTTTCTCGGATGGAGTCCGCCCTGCAACGCGTCGGTGAAGCGATGGATAGCCGTGGTTCCGGGAATTGCTGGTTGCGTAGGGGCACGGACCAAAGTCGGCGCTGGCCACGCGGCGATCCGGAACGCTGGTCAGGTCGGGCGCCGGATCTTGGTCGCGGCGAACGGTGTCCGTGCGCCCAGCAGGCAAGGATGATCTCGAAGGCCGCGTCGGGCAGGGGCCAGCGGCGAGACGGGCTCTTGCGATGATCAGGACAGTGTTCAGGGGCTCTACGCGTTTCGCGCGGCGCGGCGATGCAACCAGAGCAGGGCAGTCGCCAGCGCGGTCATGGCGACGATCGGAAGCGCGTAGGTGTTGAGGCTGGCCCAGCCTGCGCTGCTGATCAGGACGCCCGAGGACAGCGAGGTCAGACCCATCACGCCGAGCACGATGAAATCGTTGGCGCCCTGCACCTTGGCCTTTTCCTCGGGACGATAGGTCTCGGTCAGCAGCGTGGTGCCGCCGATGAAGAGGAAGTTCCAGCCCACGCCCAGCAGCACCAGCGCCCACCAGAAGTGCATCAGCGTGACGCCGGAAAGGGCGATGCCGATGCAAACGAACATCAAGGCGGCGCCGACGATCAGGATGTTCAGCACGCCGAAGCGCTTGATCAGGTTTCCGGTGAAGAACGAAGGCGCAAACATGCCGATCACATGCCATTGCAGGATGAACGCGGTATCCGCGAACGGCAGGCCGCAGATGTCCATGGCCAGGGGCGTCGCGGTCATCAGCAGGTTCATCACGCCGTAGCCTCCGGCGGCGGCCAGCACCGCAACCACGAAGGCGGGTTGACGTGCGATCCGGTACAGCGGGCGACCGGCGGCTTTCTGTTCGGCGACCGACAGCGGCGGAATATCCAGCCGGCTGGCGATCAGCATCGACAGCGCGGCAAAGCCGATCAACGCGGCATAGCTGGCGAGGTAGGTCGGTTCAAGCAGGGTGCGCGTGAGTTTGCCGACTTCCGGGCCGATCACGCCGCCGAGTATGCCTCCCGCCAGGGTCAGCGATATCGCCTTGCCCTTCCAGTCGAGGGGCGCGGCATCGGCGGCGGCGAAGCGATATTGCTGGCCGAAGGCGTTATAGACCCCGGCGAACACCGTGCCGAAGCAGAGCAGCGAGAAGCTGCCGATGCTCACGGCGAAGGCGGATATCAGCGCGCCGAACATGCCGAGGCCGGCGCCGAGCATGAAGCCGGCACGCCGGCCGAAGCGCTTCATGAAGAACGCGGCCGGCAGGGTTGCCAGCGCGCCGCCGATCACATAGGTGGTGATCGGCAAGGTGGCGAGCCGCTTGTCGGCCGCGAGTTGCAGGCCGAGCAGGCCGTTGATGGCCACCAGCATGATGCCGTTGGTCAACAGCAGGGCCTGCGCCGCGGCCAGCAGCGCGATGTTCCTTCGGTGGCTGGTCATGCCGCGGCGGGTTCGATCAGCGCGCGGTAGGCGTGCCAGGTGGCATGGCCCACCAGGGGCATCGTGACGATGAGGCCGACAAAGGCGGTGGCAAAGCCGACGACGGTCAGCAGAACGATCAAACTGGCCCAGACCACCATCAGCGGCAAGTTGCGTGTCAGCGCCAGAAAGCTCGCCAGCATCGCGGTGATCGAGTCCTGGCCGCGATCCAGCATCATCGGGATGGAAACCACGGAAAAGGCGAACACCAGGCTGGCGAAGAGGGCGCCGACGAACAGGTAGGCCAGCATGAATTCAAGATTGTCGAACTTCAGGATCTGGGACATGAAACTGCCCAGGGTCGGCATGCCGCCCTGATAGAAAAGGGCGAAGATCACCAGCGAGGCGCGTGCCCAGATCAGGTACAGAACGATCAGAATCGCCGAGTAGACGCTGAAGCAGCGGACGTTTCGCTTCCAGGCCACCAGCGTGGATCCGAGGGTAAGGGGCTCGCCCGTTTCGCGCCGGCGGGAGATCTCATAGAAGCCCATTGAAAGGAACGGCCCGATCAGCATCGAGCCGGTGACGATGGCAATGACCAGTTCGACGGCATGACGGAAGGCCAGAAAGAGTATCGCGGCCCCGACAGCAAAGCAGGCTCCGTAAAACAGGCTGGTGCTGCCGCCGGCCTTGAGATCGTCCGCACCCTGCCGCAGCCAGTCCAGCGGCGCGGAAAGCGGCAGTCCGCTGCGAACCGTGGGAAACAGGTGCTGCTGGTTCTGGGCCGTATCCATGGCGCTCAGACGATGAAGCCGCGCAGGGCTTCCAGCACCGCATCGGGTTGCTCGCCCATCAGCGCATGTCCGGCGCCATCGAGGCTGACGCTCCTTGCATCCCTGATCGCGGCGGCCAGTCTGGCCGCTGCCTTGGGGTGCGTCATCATGTCCCGGCTGCCGCTGATGATCAAGGCCGGGCAAGTCAGGGCGGCGGCGGCTTCCATGCCGTGGGTGTAGGCATTGCAGGCGGCGAGATCGTTGTGCAGCACGCCGGGTTGCTGCCGTTCCATCAGGCGGCGCGAGGCGCCCAGCAGCCAGATGCCGGGCACCGTATTGCCGCCGATCGTGCCGCGCGGGGAATGCGACCAGGTGTTGATCATAGCGATGGCCTTCGGCTCCTTTTCTTTCGCCGCACCGAGCAGGGCGTCCGATACCGGCATCGGCACGGCGGTACCGACCAGTGCAATTCGCGCAATGCGAGCAGGGTGGCGCGAGGCGCATTCGAGCGCGGTCAGCGAACCCATGCTGTGACCGACCAAAGAGGCATTTCTTGCCGTATCGCCGGCGCCGACTCTTTCCATGAGCAACTCAATCCAGTCGGCGAGGTCGGCGATCGTGGGTAGCGGCTTGCCCGCGCTGCGGCCATGACCGGGAAGATCGACGGCCAGCACGGCAAACCCGTGGTGGGCGAACCAGCGGCTTTGCAGAGCCCAGACGCTGTGGTCGTTCTGCGCACCGTGAATGAAAACCACGCAGGGCAGGCTGACATCGAAGGGCTTGCCTCCGGTGTAGGCATAAGCCGTCTGGCCGTTGAGTTCGATCTGCATGGTCAGGCTTTCGCGGCGGCAGCCAGGCCGCGGTCCAGGTCTTCGAGCAGATCGTCCGCATCTTCCAGGCCGATCGACAGGCGGATGGTGCCGGGGTGGATGCCCGCGGCAAGCAGGGCGGCATCGGACATGCGGAAATGCGTGGTGGACGCCGGATGGATCACCAGCGACTTGGCGTCGCCGACGTTGGCCAGGTGCGAGAAGACGCGCAGGGCCTCGATGAACTTGCGTCCGGCGGCCCTTGACTCGACCGCACCGCCTTTCAGCGTGAAACTGAATACGGAACCGGCGCCACGCGGCAACAGCTTTCGCGCCAGCGCATGGTCGGGATGGCTCTCCAGTTCGGGATAGCCGACGCTCGCCACGCCGGGGTTCTTCACCAGATGCTCGACCGCCTTGCGCGTGTTGCCGACATGTCGTTCCATGCGCAGCGGCAGGGTCTCGACGCCTTGCAGCAGTTGAAAGGCGGTCATCGGGCTCATGCAGGCGCCGAAGTCGCGCAGGCCCTCGCGCCGCGCCCGCAGCAGGAAGGCGGCGACGGTCGATTCCTCGCTGAAATCCATGCCGTGGAAGCCCTCGTAGGGCTCGGTCAGGGTCGGAAATTTGCCCGACTTGTCCCAGTCGAACGTGCCGCCATCGACCAGCAGTCCGCCGATGGCGACGCCGTGGCCGCCGAGGAACTTGGTGGCGGAATGAAAAATCAGGTCGGCGCCGTGATCGAAGGGGCGCATCAGCCACGGCGTGGTGAAGGTGCTGTCGACCATCAGTGGCAGGCCGTGGTCGTGGGCCAGCGCAGACACGGCAGGAATGTCCAGCACATCGAGCCCCGGATTGCCCAGCGTTTCGCCGAACAGCAAACGGGTTTCGGGGCGGATCGCGGCACGCCAGGCGTCGAGGTCGCGCGGATCGACGAAGGTGGTGGTGATGCCGAAGCGCGGCAGGGTGTAGTCGAGCAGGTTGTGCGATCCGCCGTACAGCGAACGGCTGGCGACGATGTGGTTGCCGGCCCCCATCAGCGTGGCGATCGCCAGGTGCAGCGCCGCCTGGCCCGAGGCCACCGCGATCGCCCCGACACCACCTTCGAGTGCGGCGATGCGCTCTTCGAGCACCGCATTGGTCGGGTTGGAGATGCGCGAATAGACATGGCCGGCGCGCTCCATGTTGAACAGCGCCGCGGCCTGGTCGGAATCCTTGAAGACGAAGGAAGTGGTCAGGTAGATCGGCGTCGCCCGCGCGCCGAAGCGCTCGTCGGGCACCTGGCCGGCATGCAGCGCGAGCGTATCGAAGTTGTAGCTCATCGGACTACTTCTCCCCAACCCCCTTCCAGTGGAATGGGGTGATTATTGTTCGCCGCTTGCGCGGCTCGATGTTTCTGGCTGAGTCGCCTTGGGGCGAACCCGGCCACGGTTCTCATGCGTATTCGTCGGGATCCGGATCGAGCATGCGCTCCAGTGCCGAGATGCGATCCTTGATCAACAGTTTGCGCTTCTTCAGGCGTCGCAGCAGCAGTTGGTCTTCCGGGGGGCTCAGCGCCATGCGGCCGATCGCCTCGTCGAGATCGCGATGTTCGATGCGCAGTTCGACCAGGCGGGCTTGCAAAACCTCGGGAGTGTCCGTCGTGTCATTGGGTTCCATGCGCCTATGGTATGAGCCCAGCGGCTTCTTGGCAACCCAAACAAGCTAGAATCGATTCATGGAGAAAACGGTCGGTCGCTTTGAAATCCGCCGCGAACTCGGGCGCGGAGCCCAAAGCGTGGTCTATCTCGCGTGGGATCCCCAGCTCGAACGCGAGGTAGCCATCAAGACGCTGCATTTTGCGCGTACCGATGCCAAGCGCAATGACGCCCTGGTTGCCGAGGCGCGTTCGGTCAGCCGCTTGCGCCATCCCAATCTGGTGCCGATATTCGATGTCGGGGAAGAGGCTGGCGACCCCTACCTGGTCTTCGAGTTCGTCAATGGTCCCAACCTCGCCGAGCTTGTCGCGAGTGAGGGGCGAATCGCGCCGGCGCGCGCCGCCGACCTGATGCGCCAGGTGCTCGATGCGCTGGCGCTGGCCCATGCGGCCGGAATCATTCATCGCGACCTGAAGCCATCCAACATCCTGATCGATCCGCAGGGCCGTCCGCGCGTGATGGATTTCGGCATTGCCACGCGCCTGGATGCCGCCGCTGCCGAAAGGCAACAACCGGGCATTTCAGGCACGCTCGGCTATCTGCCGCCCGAGTACGTCGATGGTGGCCTCGTCGGTGAAAAAGCCGATGTCTACGCGGCCGGGCTGGTGATGATTGAAATGCTCTCGGGCAAGCCATGGGTGCGGGGTGACACGCAGGCAGCCATTGTTCATCAGATCCTGAACCAGCCGGTGGCGCTGCCTGCAGATGTCAGCATCGACAACCAGCTTGCCAGCATCATACTGACGGCCTGCGCTCGAGATCCGGTCTTGCGCACCCCCGGCGCGGCAACGATGAAGTCGCAGTTGGATGACTACCTGGGCGCTGCGGCTACACCCATCGATGTGGCTGGCGCCGTGGAGACCAGAAAGAAGGACACTCTGGAATTCCTGATGCGTCGGAGGAAACACAAGAAGGATTTTCCGGCACTGTCGGATTCGATATCGGCGATCAACAAGCTGACGCGCTCGGACAAGGAAAGCATCAACAGGCTTTCCAATACCATTCTCAAGGACTACGGCCTGACCAACAAGATCCTGCGCCTGGTGAATTCCGCATACTACCGGCAGTCGGGTGGCGGCACCATCAGCACGGTGTCCCGCGCCGTGATCGTGATTGGTTTTGATGCCTTGCGCAACATCGCCCTGACTGTTCTGCTGTTTGAACACATGCAGGACAAGGGCAGTGCGCGCGAATTGAAGGAGGCTTTCCTGCGTGCCAACCTGGCCGGCACCCTGGCGCGCGCGGCAAGCAAACAGTTCATGGCCCGCGAAGCCGAAGAGGCCTATGTCTGCGCTCTGTTTCACAGTCTCGGCCAACTCCTGGCGCAGTTCTATTTTCCCGAGGAAGTGGCGGAAATCCGCAAGGTGATGCTGCAAAGAAACTTCACCGAGGAAGTTGCCTCCACGCAGGTCTTTGGGCTGTCGTTTTCGGATCTCGGTATCGGTATCGCCCGCCACTGGGGCTTCCCTCCGGGTCTGATCAACAGCCTGCGCCCCCTGCCTGAAGGTGCCATCAGGAAACCTGCAACTCACGATGAGGCGCTGCGGGTCGTTGCCGGTTTTGCCAACGAGATATGCAACTCGATTGCCTCGCTGCCGAAGGAGCAGAGGGATGAAGCGACTCGCGCAGCGCGAGAACGCTTCAGTTCCGCAATGCGGTTTTCGGATAGTCAACTGCAAGCGGTGCTGGAAACTTCGCTCGAGGAACTCGGCGAACTGGCGACCATTCTCCATGTCAATTTGACGCAGAGTCCCTTTGTTCGCCATGTCAGGGCTTGGACTGGCGAGCCCCGTGACACCCCTGTGTCGGATGAGACGACGGCGCTCGATCGGAGCTTGTTGGGCGACGGCATCCTGCCTGGCAAGAGCGAACCCGGCGAGCCAACCGCCGATGGCCTGCCGGATGCCGCGCAAGACATTCTTGCCGCCGGCATCCAGGACATCAGCAACTCGCTGGTGGATGACTATTCCCTGAATGACGTGCTGCGCATTACGCTCGAAACGATGTATCGCGGGATGGGCTTTCAGCGCGTGCTGCTATGCCTAAAGGACCCGAAAAGCGCAAGCATGGTGGGGCGTTTCGGCTTCGGCGCGGACACCAACGATCTGGCACGGAAATTTCGATTTCCGCTGGCGGACGCGCCAAACGTGTTCCAGCTTGCCCTCGCCAAGGGAGTGGACATCATTATCAATGACATCGATGATTTGAAGATCGCCAGCAAGATTCCGGATTGGTACCGCCGGATCGCCGTTGCGAAAACGTTTGTCCTGCTTCCGCTGCTGATCAAGGGCAAGGCCGTGGCGTTGATCTATTGTGACCGCGACAGAGCGGGGAGCATCGTGATTCCGGAAAAGGAATTGTCCCTGTTGAAAACCCTGCGCAACCAGGCGCTGTTGGCCATCAAGCAATCCCTCTAGCCTCAACTGGCGATATATTGCTCCAGTTGCTTGATCAGGAAGGCCTGCTGCGAGATCGTTTCCTTGACCAGATCGCCAATGGAGACCACTCCGACGATGCGCTGATCGGCGTCCAACACTGGCAGGTGGCGAATGTGCTTGTTGGTCATCACCGCCATCGCCTGGTCTGTGGTCTGCTCGGGAAGGGCGTAGAGCACCTTCTCGGTCATGATTTCCTTGACCAAGGTCTCCTTCGAGGACTTGCCGACAAGCGTTACCTTGCGCGCGTAGTCGCGCTCGCTGAAGATGCCGGCAAGATGTCCGTCACGCGTCACCAGTACGGCTCCAATGTCATGCTTCGCCATGAGTTCCAGGGCAACGAAAACGGAGTCCTCGGGCGCCACGGAAAGCGGCGCGCGCGGACGTTCTTCAAGCAGTTGTTTCAGGGTCTTCATGGTAAACCTCCTTGGGTTGTCAGGTGGGCCGCGTCAGGCGGCCGGAACTACGCGGTTCTTACCGGCCCGTTTGGCCAGGTACATGGCTTCGTCGGCACGTTTCAGGGCATCGTAGGGCGTCTCCTCGTTTTTCAGTTCTGCAACGCCGCAACTGAAGGTGATCAGCACCTTGTCGTTATTGCTCATGAAGAAGCGGCGCGTGAGCTCGCGCTGCACCCGGACCATCGCGCTGACGGCGTCTTCAATCGGTGTGTTGGGCAACAGCACGACGAATTCCTCGCCGCCATAGCGGGCCAGGGTGTCCTGGGGACGGATCGCCTCGCGCGTCACCGTGGTCAGGTGCACCAGCGCGGCATCGCCCGCGGCATGGCCCAGTCTGTCGTTGAGTTTCTTGAAATTGTCGACGTCAAGCAGCGCCAGACTCAGTTGTCCTCCCTGGCGCCTGACGCGGCTGACTTCCCCTTCCAGCGCTTCATCCATGCCCTTGCGATTGAGCGCACCCGTCAGCGGGTCATGACGGACCAGGTCGCTGGCATGTACCAGTTCACTCTGCAGGCGAGCCACCTCGCGCTCGGCGTCAGTCACACGCTCGCGCATGACGCTCAGTTCGTCGCGCGAACGGGCGGCGTTGATCTGGACGACCCGAGTTTCGCGCATCACTTCATCGAGCACATCGGACAGCTCGCCGATGTCATTGGCCTGGCTGATGCGTTCGGCGAACTTTTCGATCGTGTCGTGATAGCCGCTGGTCGTTTCCGAAAAATCCGAAAGCCGGTCGACGAAGGTCGCGAGCATCAGCTTGAGTCTGTCCTTGGCTTCGTTCAGGCTTTTCTTCAGCGAGCTCTGCCGGATGATGACATCCTTCATGCGGCGTTCGACGTCGTCCAGCCGACGCAGATTGAGCGGCTGGTTCACCAGCTCCTGCACCACGCTTATCTGCCCCGCCAGCCACTGGTCATCAACCACCAGTTCGCTGATGTTTTCGACGATCAGATGCAGCAGATGCAGCAGGGCGGATTTCAGCTCGGCCTGGTCCTCGGCAACGAAGTGGGCGCGGTAGCTGAGCTTCTTCAGGCGCTCGGCGAGGCCGCCGATCTCCTCGACCGTGCGCGCTGCGCGCACTGCCGCGGCAATCCCGGAAGACTCGCTCGCCAGTTCAGGACTATCGGCCAGAACAATGGGCAGGGTATCGTCGAGAAGATGACTGATCAGACCCTGAAGGTCGCCAAATCCGCCGCGCGATGGCGCCTGGTCGCGTGTACCAGGGACTGCCGCGCCTGGCGTTCTGGATGCTGCAGGCGTGCTCGAAGGCGATTCAGGCGCTGTCGCAGCCAAGGCTTCGGTGTTCTCGCCGACAGGCGTGCGCGACCAGGAGCGCAGTGCCGACTGCAGACGGGTATACAGCAATTCCGGCGAACTCGACGCTGCCAGCACATGCTCGACTGATTCTCTTTTCTTGGCAGACGTCAGTCCGGCGTGATGGGCGTCGAGCTGCTGTACCAATTCCTTGATCAGTGCGGACCAGGCTAGCGGCTCCGCACCGGGTTTGGCAAGCAGTTCGGTCAGTGCCGTGCCGAAGCTTTGCCAGTTGCCAGCGCCAATGGCGGTCTCCAACTGTCGAGCAAAACGCACCTGCTCCGGGGTTTCGCGCGGCAGTGAGGCATGCAAGGCCTTCAGCGAGCTTTCGGGGAAAGGCTCGACGACCTTCGAGCCGGTGATTTCGTGATAGATCGCGCGATAGTTGTTGGGCGTGGGCGGCGTCTTGTTCATCGCCAGGCGACGCAGCGTCTCGCGGGCGATCTCCGAAGGCTGGGCGGGCGCGGCCATGTCCTGCTACTCCGCGAGGCCGTGCTCGAGGCCGTAGCGAATCAGCTCGGCCGTGCTCTTGAGCCCCATCTTTTCGAGCAGACGAGCGCGGTAGGTGCTGACGGTTGCAACGCCAAGGTTAAGCTTTTCCGCGATCTGCGTCAGTGTGTTGCCGGTAGAGATCATCACCAGCACCTGATATTCGCGATCGGTGATTCGTTGATGTGGTGATTTTTCGCTATTGTCCGAAATCGCCTCGGCGAGTTGCTGGGCAACCGCCGGACTGAGGTATTTCTTGCCGGAGGCTACCTGGCGGATCGCCGTGACCAGCAGTTCCGGCGCGCTCTGTTTGGTCAGGTAGCCCGAGGCGCCGGCCTTGAGTGCGCGCACCGCATACTGCTCCTCCGGGTGCATGCTCAGAATCAGCACCGGCAGGCGCGGGAATTCCTTCTTCAACTGCTTCAGGGTATCGATGCCGTTGCGGTTGGGCATCGAGACATCGAGCAGGAAGACGTCCCAGGTCTGCTGGCGGGCCAGCTGCAGGGCTTCTGCGCCGTCGTCGGCCTCGCCGGTGACGACCAGGTCCTCGGTTTCGGAAAGTATCTGCTTCAGGCCCTGCCGCACAATGGCGTGGTCATCGGCAATAAGCACGTGGATCTTGTCAGTCATGGCTCAAACAACTTGCTCTGCGATTCCTCTTCGCTCGGGGGTTCTACACCTGGCCGTTCGGGAACGCGGAGGATGATGTGAGTGCCGGCGTGTTCCGCCGGGCCGATAAAAAAATCCCCGGCAAGACTCAATACCCGCTCGCGAATTCCGCGGAGACCGAAGGACTTCGGTTTCTGCATGTCCGCTTCAGAAATGCCGCGACCGTTATCCCTGATCTCGAGCACGATGTTACCGCGTTCGCGCCGCAAACGCATGACCACAAGCGATGCGTGCGCATGTTTTGCGACATTGGTCAGTGCCTCCTGGGCGATGCGAAACAGTGCCAGCGACGTGTCCGGGTCGGGTTCGATGGCGTCTTCGTCGCATTGCACGCGGCAGGGAATCGCGAAGCGCTGGGTGAAGTCCTCGGCCTGGCATTCAATCGCCGCGGGCAGGCCAAACTCCTTGAGAATGCCGGGGCGCAATTCGCGAGCAACGCGACTGGCAGTGCTCATCGCCTGATCCAGCAGACTCTCGATGGAGTGCGCCTTCTCGCGCAAGCGGTCGGCGCCTTCGGGCAGTTTGCTGGCCAGATGCGCCGCCTCGATCTTGAGAAAGACCAGAATCGACCCGAGCTCGTCGTGGATGTCACGCGAGATCCGTTCGCGCTCTTCCTCCTTGACGGCTTCGAGGTGAGTGGAGAGCTCGGCGAGCTGCTGGCGGGAACCGCGCAGCGCCCCTTCGCTTTCCTTGCTCTGGGTGATGTTGGTGGCGATTCCGCGCCACTCGACCACGCCTGAATCGAAGCGATGTGGCGTCGACCGCAGGTTGATCCATTTTTGGCGGGTGCGGCTGCGGGTATGGCCTTCCCAGTTAAGCAATGTTCCCTTGGCGGCGGATTCGCGCAAGGCGTTTTCGAGGCTCTTTCGTGTTTCGGCGTCGAAGGCATCGAACAGTCTGTCCGCCGAGGCCAGCAGATGCTGTTGTTTGAAGCCGAAGAGTTTTTGGCAGCCTTCGCTGACGAACAGAAAACGGAACACCCCCTCGGCGTCACGACGCAGTTGAAACAACATCCCCGGCAGGTTGGATGCAAGCGCGTCAAAGCGCGCTTGGCTCTCGTTGAGCATTTCCAGTGCCGCGCGGTGATCTGCACGATGCCGGGCTTCGCGCACTTCGCGTTCGACGGCCGGAATCAGGCGTTCGAGCCGATCGGCATCGATCACGTCACGCGCCCCCGCCTTCATTGCTGGCTGTGTGCCGCGCTCGTCGCTTGGGCGGGCCACGACTATCAGCGGCAGGTCAAGGCCGGCTTCGTCGATCTGCCGTACGGCGGCCTGCACCGAGAGCGAGGAAACACCCGGAACGTACAGTACCGCGTCCCACGGCTGCTCGCTCAGGGCATTGCGCAGCCCGGCTGGCGTTCCGGCGCGGGAAAACTCACAATCCTTGTCCGCCTCGGCAAACACAGGAAGCAGATGCGCCGTCACCTCGTCGGATGCTGCGATGAGCAGCAACTGCAATGGCTGGCGTGGAGTTGGACTGGCGACCATGGGCGACGTCGAATTTCAGGAGGCGGAAGTTTATAGCGGATCGGCTCGGCTATAATTTCGTTTTGGTTGCGGTCGTAGCGAAGACTTTGGGGCCGCAGCCAGCCTTCACCGAAACTTCTTTTTGCCGGCATAGCTCAGATGGTAGAGCAACCGCCTTGTAAGCGGTAGGTCGACTGTTCGATTCAGTCTGCCGGCACCGTAGAATCAACCAAATAGGTCTCTCGTTGGAGTGGCCTTTTTGCTTTTCTGGGTTCATGTAGGTGCTACGTAGGGTTCGCCGGGCAATGAGGTGGCAGGCAACAGCCTGCAAAAAGTCGAAGCACTACGATAGCCCCTCGCCGATGCCCCCGATCGCCTTTCAGCCGCTGGCAGGCATTTACGAACCTTCGGCGATCCAGCAACTGCCGGACGCTCGCTGGATCTTGGCGGCCAAGGGATCCGTGGCATCGCCTGGGTGCCGGCATTGAGCGGTTATCTGGTTATCGCGGGACCGCTGTCCCGCGCGCCGGCACCCTTCCGCCTGTGGTTTTGGAATGGCACTGATTCTGCCGCGCAGGCGGTTAGTGTTCCCCACCGGAGCGACCTCGAGCGTGCCGAAGGGGTCGCGGCGGCGCTGATCGGTGGCATTCTCTCAGTGTTACTGGTCAGCGATGACGGCAACCGGGAAGAAGGTCGCAACGCCGGTCACCTGTTGCTGGCGATCAGTCAATTGCGAATCGGATCATCGGCGTGATCCCGTCATTGGATGCCGCAGTCCGCTTATGAACTCCCTGCCAGGATCTGCCGCTGTGGAGTCTGTTCCCATTGCGGCCACCCGCTGGGCCGCAGGCAGTGCTTGCGTGCTATTCAGGGGGACTTTCCGCGAATCGTGAACCATGCCGCTCCGAGATTGGCGATTGACTGCCGCACCGGGCGTCCGCCATACTGCCTGAAGGCGCGTTGGATTCCCTATCCGAGAGGTGGCAGATTGGTCGAATGTACCTGAATCGAACTCAGGCGATGTCGCAAGGCATCCGTGGGTTCGAATCCAACGCTCTCCGCCGCTCGATTCTGCCTGCAGTAGATTCCCCGCGGCTTCAACAACTATCAGCAGCCGACGATCGTGGTGCTGATGGCCGTGTTCTACCTGATGCCGAAGAGCAGAGCCCGCGGCAGCACGCCCTGAGAATGTCGCCTCAAAGGTATGCGCAGAAGCCTCCATCCCTAGCTTTTTGTTCGACGTGAGGTTGGAACTGATCTGCTCGAGGCGCTTTAGCTATCGTCCGGCCCGTGAGCGAGCAGTACCGGCCAACTTACCGGGCTGATCGGGTTACGAGGTGTGATGCCGTCGAAGCGGTAGCCACGACCACCATTTAGCCGACCAAGGGGATCAGGCTTCGACCAATTCCAGCGTCACAGCCGGCGGTGCATCCATTGCCTTTTTTACAGGACAGGCGCCAGCGTTTCTCAGCAGGCCTGCGAGGTGGTCCCGTGGAAAGTCTGCGGGAACCTTGAGCTTGAGGTGTATGTCTGTCAGGACGTGCTGGGCACTGAATACGGGATCAAGCTCGACCTTGATTCCATCGTGGGGCAGTTTCCATTTGCGACAGTAGCGTTGGGCGAAATATGCGGTACAGGCGGCGAAACTCACCAAGAAAATATCGAAGGGCGATGGCGCCTTGTCCTCGCCAAAGGGCGATGGCTGGTCTGTATCGATGACAAACTTGTCGCCAATATCGGTAGTGATTTTGGCGCCGTCGAGCACGGATGAAACGATCATTTCTATCCCCTGAGATGAATTAGCGCCTGCTAATATAGCATGTCTTAACGTCTTTCGTTGTCCGCGCTATCGTCCGCTTGTCTGCCATGTTGTCGAAAGGGGGCGGTCGATTGAATGCCACATGTCACGTGGAGGCAACGGGAACGAAGCTGAACTTGAACTCTTCCAGTCGAAGTGCTGCATTCCGCAACGGATGCCGCCTTGGCGATACAACTGGTCGCCCGATCAGGCTATGGCCGTGATCGAACTGATCGATGATCTACGTGATCTGATCTCACCATGAGATGGACCTGTAGCAGAAGTTTCGCGAAGAGCGCGTCACTGGTTCGACGTCGACATTTCCGATCCGTTGTTCTGATCGCCGTCGGTCTTTTCTTCTACAGGGGCCTACGGGCCCCTGTTTAATCTACCAAACCGCTCGCCGACGACGCCAAATTTCGCTACCTTCAAGCAACGCCAACAAGCCAACGGCGCCACGTAATCCCGATTACAGGTGACTCAATGGGCGTGCGGAACGCCGTTGGGGGCGCCGCTTTGCTTTGCATCTTCGGCTGCGTGCTTGACCGCGTAACGGTAGATGAATACTGCCATTGCCACCATGAACAGAATCGTGAACAGGCTCATCAACCCGATGTCCGATGTAAGCAGAAGATTCCAAGCCATGACTATCTCCGATTGAAAATGCGCCAGATGACCAATCCGGTCATGGCCGCTCCATGATCAACGCAAGAGATATGCCCAACGCGAAGTGCATTCACCACGCGAGCCCAATGCCATGTTTAGATGGACCATTTTTCGCAGCCGCGGAAGTTTGCCGGGCGCCGCCAGTCGAAACCTGCCAAATTTGGCATGCTCGGCGACGTCCTGACTGTCATGATGCCATCAGATATCTCGCTATAGGCCCGTAGCAATGCGTCTTGCGTGTTGGTGGTGGTGCTGTCATTATGGCAGAGTTGTCCTCTTGTGCCGGAATCCACCATGAAAAGCCCCAATCTTGCGGAACTTGTTTCCTTCATCGATTCCCAGCCGGAACCACACATACTTTGCGATCGCCAGTATCGCGTCCTGGCCGCGAACGCGGCGTACCGACGCAGCGTAGGGGAAGGTCAGGTCTTCCTCGGGCGCACGTGTTTTGACATTTCCCACCACTTCGACGCCCCTTGCGACCAAGCGGGGGAAACCTGTCCATTAAAGCAGAGCATTCGCTCGGGGCAGCGCGAGCGCGTCCTGCATCTTCACCATACGCCGAAGGGCGAGGCCTACGTCAATATTGAGCTTTCGCCGATTCGCGACAGCGACGGAGCCATCGTGTACTTCATCGAGAAGATGGAGCCCGTTGCGGTAGCTCGCGGTCTGTCGCATACGCAAGGCTTGGTAGGGCGCGCACCAGCTTTCCAACGCATGCTTGAAATGGTGGCGCGGGTCGCACCTTCGGAGGCAAGCGTGCTGCTCCTCGGTGAGTCCGGCACCGGCAAGGAACTGGTGGCAAAGGCCATCCACGATGCGAGTCGCCGGGCTGAAAGACCGTTCGTGGCCGTCGATTGCTCCGGACTCACGGAGACGCTTTTCGAGAGCGAACTCTTTGGGCACGAGAGAGGAGCCTTCACCGGAGCGGTATCGCGTTCTGTCGGCCTGGTGGGGGCTGCCAGTGGTGGCACCCTGTTTCTCGATGAAGTCGGGGACATTCCCCTTGTCATACAGGTCAAGCTTCTGCGCTTGCTGGAAACCGGAACGTATCGGCTCGTCGGCTCGGCCGAACCTCGCAAGGCAGACATCAGGCTCGTCTCCGCCACGCACCGCGACCTGCGTGCCATGGTCGAGAGCGGCAGGTTCCGCCAGGATCTCTATTTCCGTCTAAATACTTTCCCGGTCAATCTGCCGGCGCTGCGTGACCGGGCAACGGATATTGCCATGCTGGCGGAATCGCTTCTCGGGCGCGTCGCGCCCGGTCGTAGCGTGAGGCTGGCGGAAGCCTCGATCGAACTGCTGCGCCGCTACGACTATCCGGGCAATGTGCGCGAATTGCGCAATATCCTCGAGCGCGCGAGCCTGTTGTGCGACGGTGACTCGATTCAGCCCGCGCACCTGCCGGAGGAAGTGCGAGGCGTCCAGGCGCGGATCAAGGGCAGTGTGGCTGCCCCCGCGAGCCTGAAGGAACTCGAACGCCAGACTCTGGAGACCCGACTCGCTCACCATCGCGGAAGCCGGAAATCCTTGGCGAAAGAACTGGCCATCAGCGAGCGAACGCTCTATCGGCGACTAAGGGAACTCTGATACTTGAGGACTGCCATACAGGCAACAACTGCCATTATGGCGCTTCATTTATGGCAGTTTGGCCGTTGAAAAGCTGTAATCGCCGCCGCGACGATCGTACGCAATCGCTTGGATTCACAGGCTTTTCGATGAATCGTTCCCCAACTGGCGCAGCACTTGCGCTGTGTCGTTTGACGCTGGCACTTCCAGTAAAGGCTGCGATTGCCGCCAATAGTGTTCCCGACAGCTTCCCGGCAAAACATATTGATGGTTTGATGCGAAACGCCGACGCCTAGGGCCGCGGCTCCTTCCGCCGCGGCGGCCGGGGTGTGGCCGCGGGGGGGGGGGCCGCCCTCCCCCCCCCCGCGCCCCAGGGGGGGGGGCTGGCGGCGGCGGGGGCCCCTCCCGGCCCGGGGGGCGCGTTTACTGTGTGTGCAAACGGTCGGGTACGTTTCGACACAAACAGACACCGTACCCGCCTGCGAGCAAGGGAGGGGACCCGGGTGGCGGGGGCTCATACCAGGCAGCCATGACGACTAC
Organism: Sulfuritalea sp.; assembly: GCA_016712985.1. Classification (GTDB taxonomy): domain Bacteria; phylum Pseudomonadota; class Gammaproteobacteria; order Burkholderiales; family Rhodocyclaceae; genus Sulfuritalea. Next base: position 16,131 of record JADJQA010000057.1, read on the forward strand.
AGCGACATTGAACAACATATTGGTTCGGTGATCCGATTTCTGGATGGTGCCGGGAAAGTGACATCGGCAATCGACAACGGTGTCTTGCTGTCTGAAAAGGAAGCAAACAGGTGAAGAAGAAATACTGGGCAGTCCTGCTCCTAATATTGGCGCTGGTAGCATTGGACTGGTATATCCAGGCTCCGGATTCCCGTTCGCGCCAACTGACGAGCGTGATCGAGGCTCAGGCAGGCGCCAAACAGAAGAGCTACCCCTACAAGTTCTGGGTCATGAAAGTGAGCGGAGATACGGCGATCATGAGTACCCCTCGCAACCGCCAAGTGCCGGCATTGAAAATGCTGGGTGTCCTTTTCCCCGAGATCGACACGAGAAATCCGAACGATCCCGCCTTCATCGCGGCCGAGAAGCTGCTTGCCGAAGTACAGTCGGACGCAAGGGCTATCGTACTGGCCCAACCCGGGATCAAGGACGTGCGCTGGGAGCTTGATCGAAAATGGTTGGGCGCCCACAACATTGATGTGCCCGACAAGTAGTTAAAGCGCCTCGAGCAGATCACTATGGATTGGTAACTGACCGACAGCCGCCTGCTGATTGGCAGCGACACGAGCGGGCAGGCCTGAGCAATTGAAACAGATTCGCAACCAGCCACTGGTGCTGCTTCCGGGCCTGGCCCTGGTCAGTTTCCCGATGAGCACCCTTGCTGCGGGTCGAGCGGGAGAATGTCCTGTATGCCAATCTGCAGGGTCAAGGTCTAGCCATGATCACCGGCTACGGCCATGGCGGCGTACTTACCCTGCTCGACTATGCTCGCCGAACCTTCATCGGTGGCCAGCGGATCCACGCCATCTACGGCGGGCTGCACCTGTCGCCCCTGGAAGACTGGGACACCCAACGCGATCAGATCGTCAGCGCCCTGAGTGACTATGGAATCGCCAAAATAGCCTGCAACCATTGCACCGGGCGCACCGCCTTCGAGAAGATGCTGGCGACCGGCTTGCCGGTACTTCGGGGAACGGCACGAAACGGCTCACAGACGGATTTGTTCCTTGGCAACGGCGACGTGCTGCAACTGGGGCAAGCTCACGCGCCGAAATTGTCCGGCATCTGAATAGCCACCACCTCGCCGCGGGCTGTCGCCACGGCTTCAACAAACACGGTTGAGGCGACGACCACCTTGCGCCCCTTGATTTCCCGCACCCGTCCTCGAATTTCCAGTTCCCGGCGCAGCGGCGTGGGCTTCAGGTAGCTGACCTGCAGTGATCCGGTGACGAAACGGAAACCCGGCAGGCTATCCATTTCTCGACCGTTGGCGCGATACATCGCTGCCGCCGCGGTTCCCGTGCTGTGACAGTCGATCAGCGACGCCAGCAAGCCGCCGTAGACGAAGCCCGGAATTGCGCAATGGAAAGGCTCGGGGGAGAAGCGCGTTACGCTCTCCTCGCCATCCCAGAAGGTCTTGATCCGGTACCCATGTTCGTTCTGACGGCCGCATCCGTAGCAGTGCGAGAGGTCATCCGGGTAGTAATCCTGAAAGGCTTTCATGCAATGTTCTCCTGCCCGGCGCCATGCCGACGTTATTCAAGCGGGTATGTTACTTGGCCCGCAAAGACAAAGCCATCGCATGGAGCATGGCCAACTACGCAATGCACGCCGACCCTTGTTTCCCTGGAGTGCGCGGATCTACCCCAGCACCAAAGGCATTACGACAGGCAGCAGCAATGCGGTCATGATCCCGTTGAGGCCCATTGCCAGGGCTGCAAAGGCTCCCATTTGCTCGCTTTCCTGAAATGCACGTGCCGTGCCGATACCGTGCGAGGCAATGCCCAGTGCGAAGCCGCGCACGGCGTCGTCTTCGATTTTCAGGGCACGGTAGATATAGCGCGCTCCGACGGCACCAAGAATTCCTGTTGTGATCACCAGCACTGCCGTCAGCGACGGCAGACCGCCGATGCGCTCGGCGATTCCCATCGCTATGGGTGTCGTCACGGACTTCGGCGCCAGGGAGAGCTGCGTTGCCTTGCTGGCGCCCAGCAGGCTGGCAACCGCCACGGCGGAAAGCGCGGCGGTCAGCGATCCAATCACCAGCGAAGCCAGCAGCGGTAGCGCCATGCGCTTCAAGCGGGCAAGTTGCGCATACAGCGGGATCGCAAGCGCGACTGTCGCTGGGCCGAGCAGAAAATGTACGAACTGCGCGCCGTCGAAGTATGTGCGGTAGGGCGTATCGGTCATCCATAACAGGGCCACCAGTGCGCTGACCGCCAGCAATACCGGGTTGGCCAGCGGATGACCCCCGCAACGCCGGTGCAGGTGGCATGCCCCCTGATAGGCAAGCAAGGTAAGGGTGAGACCAAGAAGCGGGGACGCCGCGAGGTAAACCCAGATTTCGCCAAGACGCGGCGTCACGGCAGGTCTTTCGGTATTCGGGTTCGATGGATCAGTGCGCGCAGGACCACGGCGGTCACCCCGATGGTGACGGCCGTGCTGACAAGCAGCGAAGCCAACAGGGGCAGCCATTCGTCGGACATGCGCTGAAAGTGCAGCATGACCCCGGTGCCCGCGGGTACGAAGAGCAGGGAGAGATGCTGCAACAGTCCTTGCGCTGTATTGCGCAAATCAGTCGACGGGCCTCCACGAATGGCGAGGCCGAGGAACAACAATGCCATCCCGATCACCGGTCCCGGAATGGGAAGGCCAAAACCCCGGGCGATGACTTCGCCGGCAAGTTGAAACACAAGAAGCAAGGTAATGGCGCCGATCATTTCCTGGTGGGCCGGTTCGGGTCAAAGCGTGTTCGATGATCGATGTGCCGGGCATGGTAGCGCAGAGAGCCGGATCTGGTGTTGCTTCCTACAGTTTCGCGGTTCGCCGCTTGCTGCTGTGGCACGAGCATGGCGAGGACATCAGTCAGAAGATGCTGGCCCAACGGACCTTCCAGCATCCGCCTGAGCGTGCTCTGATCTTTGTACAACTGTTCCATCGCGATCTCCTTTCACCGGGACGGTTTGTCCCTGAAAGGCGATCAAACTATGCCGGGCAGGCAGCCGCGAATCGCGCGACTCCAGCAGCACAGTTCAATCCTGCACCGATCGTGGCGAGCGTCGGCCTGGCTGAACAACCGCGGTCCCGGACGTTGTCTGCCGGGGCTTCCGCTTCGCCGGCCGGCAACCGCCGACTCTTCCTCTCGGCAGTCCACCGCGATCAACGCGCGATGCGCTCCGCGATCCAGGCCTTCAGCGACTCGATGTTGCTGGTGAATCCGCCGCAGCGCATCAGGCTGACGCCGAAGACGTAGGCATAGAGCAGCAGGCTGCGCGCCTGCGCTTCCTCCTCGTTGATGCCGCAGGCCAGGAACAAGCGGCAGGCGCAGGCCAGGCGTTCGGCGTCGACCTCTTCCACGACGGCCACCGCCTGTGGGTCGCGGCGCGCCCAGTCGCGCACGGCGGCTTCGATGGCGATGCCCTTGCGGTTGCGCGCCGAGGAATAGACCTCGATGGTGTGGAGCAGGGCCTCGGCCTCGCTGCCGGGCTGGGCCTGTGTCTGCTTGCGGATGTCGCGGATGCGGCCCCTCTTTCCACAGGTCGAGCACGGCGTCCTGCAGGTCGCGCCTGTCCTTGAAATGCCAGTAGAAGCTGCCTTTGGTCACGCCCAGGCGCTTGGCCAGGGCTTCCACGCGCAGGCGTTCCGCGCCGTGCTCGGCCAGGATGGCGATGGCTCACTTGATCCATGCATCCCTGTCCAGTGCTGCGCGGGCGGGTTTCGCGGGCTTGTTTTCCATACGGTAAGGTATTGAATTCCGGTTCGGTCTGCGGTAGTATCTCACAGTCCATACTGAAGCGTATGGGTTGTGCGTTCCGTGCGGGGCCGAATAGCCGCTAGAATGGCAACCTCCCGCTCGGCAAACTCAATCAGCAAACTCAAGGAGACTCGCTTGAAAATCCTCGTACCGGTCAAGCGCGTGGTTGACTACAACGTCAAGATTCGCGTCAAGGCAGACGGCAGCGGTGTCGATCTGGCCAATGTGAAAATGTCGATGAACCCCTTCGACGAAATCGCGGTGGAAGAAGGCATACGCATGAGGGAAGCCGGCGTGGCCAAGGAGGTCGTCGCGGTCTCCTGCGGCGTCACGGCCTGCCAGGAAACCCTGCGCACCGCGATGGCCATCGGTGCCGACCGCTCGATCCTGGTCGAAACCGATGTAGAGCTGCAACCGCTGGCGGTGGCCAAGCTGCTTGCCGCCGTGGCGAAGAAAGAGACCCCGCAGCTCATCATCCTCGGCAAGCAGGCGATCGACGATGACGCCAACCAGACCGGGCAGATGCTGGCCGCGCTGTTGGGCTGGTCGCAAGCCACCTTCGCCTCCAAGGTCGTCCTCGGCGAAGGCAACGCCACCGTGACTCGCGAAGTCGATGGCGGCCTCGAAACCGTCGAGGTCACCCTGCCCGCCGTGATCACCGCCGACCTACGCCTCAATGAACCCCGCTATGCCACGCTGCCCAACATCATGAAGGCGAAGAAGAAGCCGATGGAAATCGTCAAGCCGGCCGACCTCGGCGTGGACGTCGCGCCGCGCCTGGCGACTGTGACCGTTACCGAACCGCCCAAGCGCAGCGCCGGCATCAAGGTTGCCGATATCGCGCAACTGATCGACAAACTCAAGAACGAAGCCAAGGTGATCTGATCATGAGTATTCTCGTCATCGCAGAACACGACAACGCCAGCCTCAAGGCTGCCACCCTCAATGCCGTCACCGCCGCCGTGAAGATCGGTGGCGAGATACATATGCTCGTCGCCGGCGCCAATTGCGGCGCGGTCGCGGAGCAGGCGTCCAAGGTCGCCGGCGTGGCCAAGGTCAAGCTTGCAGACGCAGCTCACTATGGTGATCAGACCGGCGAGAACCTCGCCGCCCTGATTGTCGCCAATGCCGCGGGCTATACGCACATCATGGCGCCGGCCACCAGCAACGGCAAGAACACCCTGCCGCGAGTGGCCGCGCTGCTGGACGTGGCGCAGATCTCGGAGATCATCTCGGTGGTCGATGCCGACACCTTCGTGCGCCCGATCTATGCCGGGAACGCCCTGGCGACCGTCAAGTCGAGCGACTCGACCAAGGTCCTCACGGTACGTACCACGGGCTTCGATGCCGCCGCCGCTACTGGAGGCACTGCCGCGATCGAGAGCATCGGGGCGGGTGCGGACCTCGGCCAGGCGAAGCTCTGGCCGCGAACTGACCAAGTCGGCGCGGCCGGAACTGGCGGCGGCGAAGATCATCGTTTCCGGCGGCCGCGGCCTGGGCAGCGGCGAGAACTACCACAAGCTGCTGGAACCGCTGGCCGACAAGCTTGGCGCCGCCATGGGCGCATCCCGCGCCGCCGTGGATGCCGGCTTCGTGCCCAACGACTACCAGGTCGGCCAGACCGGCAAGATCGTCGCGCCGCAGCTCTACGTCGCCGTCGGCATTTCGGGCGCGATCCAGCATCTGGCCGGCATGAAGGATTCCAAGGTGATCGTGGCGATCAACAAGGATCCCGACGCGCCGATCTTCCAGGTCGCCGACTATGGCCTGGTCGCCGATCTGTTCCAGGCGGTGCCGGAATTGGTTGCAGCACTCTAGTACCGGGTCAGGTTGAAACCGATGGACGCATCAATGACCGTCATCCTGGGCTTGACCCAGGATCCAGAAGCTCCCGCAGACTGGATCCCGACTTTCACCGGAATGACGAGTTCATCCATCCGTTTCCGCATGACTGACTTCTAGGCCGGGCTGCCCGTGAACTTCCCCGACGCCCTGTTTCCGCAAGCCTGGGCGCTCGGGGCTGCATTCCCCCTGCTGGCGATCTGGTTCTGGTGCATGCGCACTGCGCCGTGGAAGCGCCTCGCCGATTCCGCGCAGTTGAACGTCTGGCTTGGTACCATCGTGCTGTTAACCCTGGTGTGGAGCATGAAGGCCGGCGTCAAGCCGGGCCTCAACCTGCACTTGCTGGGCGCCACGATGTTCACGCTGATGTTCGGCCGGCAACTGGCGATCATCGGCCTGTCGTTGGTGTTGGCCGGGGTGACGCTGAATGGCGAATTGCGTGGTCAGGCCGGCTGGCTCGCCTACGGCCTCAATGCCATGGTACTGGCGGTATTCCCGGTGTTGCTGGCCGACCTGATCCAGCGCGGCGTCGAGCGCTTCCTGCCCGCCAACTTTTTCGTCTATGTATTCGTCGCGGCTTTTTTCGGTGCCGCGGGGGCCGTCATGGCCACCGGCCTGCTCGCCAGCGGCCTGCTGTGGCTGGCCGATGTCTATCCGGCGATCGCGCTGGTCGACGACTATCTTCCTTACTACTTCCTGCTGGGCTTTGCCGAGGCCTGGCTCAATGGCGCGATGGTGACCCTGATGGTGGTCTATGTGCCGCACTGGGTCGGCAGTTTCGACGACCGGCGCTATCTTTTGAACAAATGATAACGGAGTAACGAGATGAGCACTTATGCCGCCCCGCTGAAGGACATGCAATTCGTTCTGACCGAACTCGCCGGCCTCGACAAGGTCGCCGCCTTGCCCGGCTACGAGGAAGCGACGGCCGACGTGGTCGAAGCGATCCTCGAGGAGTCCGCGAAGTTCACCGGCGGCGTGCTGGCGCCGCTCAACTGGAGCGGGGACCAGGAAGGCGCGCAATGGGCCGACAAGGCGGTGACCATGCCCAAGGGTTTCAAGGAGGCCTATGCGCAGTTTGTCGACAACGGCTGGAATGCGCTGCCGGGCAATCCGGAGCACGGCGGACAGGGCCTGCCCAAGGTGGTCTCGGCGGCCGTGCAGGAGATGTGGAAGTCCTCCAACCTGTCCTTCTCGCTGTGTCCCTTGCTGACGCTGGGCGCCATCGAAGCGCTCGAGCTGGCAGGCACCGACGAACAGAAGGCCATCTACCTGCCCAACATGGTTTCCGGCAAATGGACCGGCACCATGAACATCACCGAGTCCCAGGCCGGTTCCGACCTGGCGGCGATTCGTTCGCGCGCCGTGCCGCAGGGCGACGGCACCTACCGGATCTTCGGCCAGAAGATCTTCATCACCTACGGCGATCACGACATGGCGGAGAACACCATCCATCTCGTGCTCGCCCGCACGCCCGAAGCGCCCGAGGGCGTCAAGGGCATCTCGCTGTTCGTGGTGCCCAAGTTCATGGTCAAGCCCGACGGCTCGCTGGGGGAGCGCAACGATGTGTATTGCGTCTCCATTGAGCACAAGCTTGGCATCCACGCCAGCCCCACCTGCGTGATGGCGCTGGGCGACGGCGGCGGGGCGGTCGGCACGCTGGTCGGCAAGGAGAACCATGGCCTCAAGTACATGTTCGTGATGATGAACGCGGCGCGCTTCGCGGTGGGTCTCGAAGGCCTGGCGATCGGCGAGAGCGCCTATCAGCACGCGGTGGCCTATGCCCGCGATCGCGTGCAGGGCCGCGCCATCGAGGGCTCGGCAGCCGGTGTGCCGATCATCCGTCATCCGGACATCCGCCGCATGCTGATGCTGATGCGTTCGCAGGTCGAAGCCATGCGCGCGCTGGCCTATTCGGTGGCCGCCGCGCATGACGCCGCGATGCGCCATCCCGACGCCGGGGAGCGCGCGCGGAACCAGGCCTATGTCGATCTGATGATCCCGGTGGTCAAGGGCTGGAGCACCGAGACCGGCAACGAACTGGCCTACCTCGGCGTGCAGGTGCATGGCGGCATGGGTTTCATCGAAGAAACCGGCGCCGCGCTGTTCATGCGCGATGCGCGGATCACGACGATCTACGAAGGCACCACGGGCATCCAGGCCAACGATCTGATGGGCCGCAAGATCGCCCGTGAAGGCGGCGCCACGCTCAAGGCCGTGACCGGCATGATGCAGCAGACCCGCGGCGAGGTGATGAAGCAGTCCGGCCCCGCGTTTGCCGCCATCGCCGCAGCGCTGGGGCGCGGCATCGAGGCGCTGCAGCAGGCGAGCGACTACATCGTCGCCGGGTACGGCAGCGAGGTGCGCGCCGTCGCGGTCGGCGCCGTGCCTTTCCTGCGCCTGATGGGCGTGGTTTCAGGCGGCTGGATGATGGCGCGCGCCGCACTCGTGGCGCAGGCGAAGATCGTGTCCGGCGATGCTGATCCCTTCTTCCCGGCCAAGATCGCCACGGCGCATTTCTATGCCGACCACGTCATGGCTGCCGCAGGGGTCTGGCGCAGGAAGTGGTGCAGGGCGGGGCGAGCGCGCTGGCGCTCGACGAGGCGATGTTCTGATCATCGCCAGCGCTGGTGGGAAACCGAAACCCGGGCTCCGCCCGCGCCGCCCACGCTATTCTTAGAGTTCGGACGCGATCGCCGGCGGCACTTGGTCTGCCGCATCGGATGGTTGATGTCGCGGGTCTTGTGGCGCAACGATCTGGAGCGACTAAACTGTCTGCGCCGCGCCCGCGAAGGGTGCCGTCAGGCGCCAATGCCACTAGAAAGTACTGGATTGGCCAACATCCACCGCACAAGGATTGCACAGTTCATGATCAATATCGATTTCGAAAAAATGGGCGGATTGATTCCCGCCGTGATTCAGGACGCCGAGAACGGCCAGGTGCTGATGGTTGCCTTCATGGACGAAAAGACGCTGAATCTGACCCTGGAGTCCGGCAAGACCTGGTTCTTCAGTCGTTCCCGCAACAAGTACTGGATGAAGGGCGAGGAGTCCGGCAATACGCAGGACGTTGTCGAGGTGTTCACCGACTGCGATGCGGACACGGTCGTCATCAAGGTCAGGCAGAACGGCCCCGCGGCCTGCCATACCGGCAACCGTAGCTGCTTTTTCGTGAAATGGGAAAACGGGGCCTGGGTGGAGCATTCGAATCCGCTGTTCGACCCGGCGCAGGTGTACAAGAAATGAAGCAAGCGGTGATGGGCAATCTGTTGAAGTTCGGCATCCCCAAGGGAAGCCTGGAGGAGGCCACCGTCGAGCTGTTTCGCAAGGCCGGCTGGCGGATCACGACCGCATCGCGCAGCTATTTTCCCAGCGTAGACGACGACGAGATGAAATGCAGCCTGATTCGTCCGCAGGAGATGGGCAGGTATGTCGAACGAGGCACCATCGACGTCGGCATCGCCGGCAGGGACTGGGTCCGCGAAAGCGATTCGGCTGTCGTGGAAGTCTGCGAAATGGTCTATTCGAAGGTTTCCCGCGGCACGGTGCGCTGGGTGCTGGTGGTCAGCGATGATTCCAGGGTCCGCTCACCGGAGGATCTGCGCGGCGGCACCATCTCGACGGAGCTGGTGGGCTTCACCAAGCGCTACTTCGCCGAGCGCAATATTCCCGTAACCGTTGAATTCTCCTGGGGGGCCACCGAGGCCAAGGTGGTCGAGGGGCTGTGCGACGCCATCGTCGAGGTCACCGAGACAGGTTCCACCATTCGTGCCAATGGCCTGCGCATCGTCTGCGACCTGATGGAGTCGCTGCCGGTCATGATCGCCAACAAGGCGGCATGGGACGACCCGTGGAAGCGGGTCAAGATCGAGCAGATAGCCACCTTGTTGCAATCGACGTTGCGAGCGGAAGGGATGGTGGGCCTGAAGATGAACGCTCCCGGAGACCGCGTTGCGGCCATCACCGGGATCCTCCCCAGCCTCAATAATCCGACGGTTGCCCATCTGCACAATTCCGACTGGGTTTCGATCGAGACCATCCTCCCGGAAAAGGAGGTTCGACGCATCGTTCCGCAACTGATGAAGCTCGGTGCCGAGGGAATCGTCGAGTACCCGTTGAACAAGATCATCTGAGCAGACTGGCCCGGTGTCGATTTGCAGTACAGTACATGCTCCGTCCGACCGTGATGTCGATACAACCAGTCCGGCAGGTCTTGTGCGCGGTCCCGGCGGGCGGCCGCTTGTCGGGGAGATTGGTCTCGTCCGGGCTCGGAGTCGCGGAGTCGCGAACTAACAGTTGCCATCCCATCTGAATCACGGCAAGATACCCGCCCATACTCGCACTTGCAAATACCGAGGAAATGCCGGCATCACCGTGGCATGTAATTGTGCGTTGGGAGGGGGAATGACTTTTACTTGGATACTCAACACGGCGAGCCTCTTTGCCATGACGGCAGGCTCGCTGCTGTTTTTTTTGAGCCTGTGGCAACACCCTCGATCCGGTGATGATGAATTGGCGACGGAACAAGAGCGCCGCGACAGGCAAAAACACAGGCGCCTGTATGCCATTGGCGGCGGGGTCCTGAGTCTCTGGTTCGTGATGCAATACCTCGGGGTGATCTGGCTGTAGCTGTCGGCCTGCCGCAAGTTCCACGGCTGGCAGTCACAAGCCAAGGCAGCGCTGCCACAACTCCGGTTGATGGGGCCGGCCGGCAATTCCGCTTCGCCGGCCGGCAAGCGCCGACTTTCTACATCTGCTGGTAGATCGGCCCCTCGCCGCCCTGCGGCACCACCCAGTTGATGTTCTGCGTCGGATCCTTGATGTCGCAGGTCTTGCAATGCACGCAGTTCTGCGCGTTGATCTGCAGGCGCGGATTGTTGCCGCCTTCGTCGCGCACGATCTCATACACGCCGGCCGGGCAGTAGCGCTGCTCGGGGGCGTCGTAGAGCGCGAGGTTGGTGGCGATCGGCACATCGGCATTTTTCAGTTGCAGGTGGCAGGGCTGGTCTTCCTCGTGGTTGGTGTTGGAGAGGAAGACCGAAGAGAGCCGGTCGAAGGTCAGCACCCCGTCGGGTTTGTCGTATTCGATCGGCTTGCATTCGGCGGCGGGCTTGAGCTTCAGGTGATCGGCCGTGTTATGCAGGGTCCACGGCGCCTTGCCGCGCAGCAGCACCTGGTCGATGCCGAACATCAATGAACCGGTCCACAAGCCCTTTGCCATCCACGGCTTGAAGTTGCGCGCGGTGTGCAGTTCCTCGTAGAGCCACGAGTCGCGGAAAGCTTCGGGGTAGGCCGTCAATGCGTCGTTGGCGCGGCCGGCGGCAAGCGCTGCGGCCGCCGCTTCGGCCGCGAGCATGCCGCTCTTGATCGCGGCGTGGCTGCCCTTGATGCGCGAGGCAACCAGCATCCCGGCGTCGTCGCCGATCAGCGCGCCACCGGGGAACTCGAGCTTGGGCAGGGACTGCAAGCCGCCCGATGCCAGCGCGCGCGCACCGTAGGCCAGGCGCTTGCCGCCCTTGAACAGCGGCGCGATCTGCGGATGCGTCTTCATGCGTTGCATCTCCTCGAAGGGCGCGAGGAAGGGGTTCTTGTAGCCGAGGCCGACGACGAGGCCGATCGACACGAGGTTTTCGCCGAAGTGGTAGATGAAGCCGCCGCCGTAGGTGTCGGACTTCATCGGCCAGCCGAAGGTGTGCATCACCAGGCCCTTTTCGAAGTGCTCGGGATCGACTTCCCAGAGTTCCTTGACGCCCAGGGCGTAGGTTTGCGGATCGGACGCAGCGCGCAGCTCGAACTTTTCCTCGACCTGCTTGCCCAGGTGGCCGCGGCAGCCCTCGGCGAAAAGCGTGTATTTGGCCAGCAGTTCCATGCCGGGCTGATGGTTGGCCGTGGGCTGGCCATCGTGCCCGATGCCCATGTCACCCGTCGCCACGCCGCGCACCGCGCCCTTGTCGTCGTAGAGCACCTCGGCGCCGGCGAAGCCGGGGTAGACCTCGACGCCCAGCGCCTCGGCCTGCGCGCCCAGCCAGCGGCAGAGCTGGCCCAGGCTGATGATGTAGTTGCCGTGGTTCGCAAAGCAGCCCGGCAGGAGCAAGGTCGGCAGATCGACGAATCCGTGCTGCGTGAGGAAGGCAAAGCGGTCGCGGGTGACCGCCGTGTCCATTGGCGCTCCCTGCGCCTGCCAGTCGGGAATCAGCTCGGTCAGCGCGCGCGGATCCATGACCGCGCCGGAGAGGATATGGGCGCCGATTTCCGAGCCCTTCTCGATCAGGCAGACGTTGATCTCGGGATTGATCTGCTTCAGGCGGATCGCGGCGGAAAGGCCTGCCGGGCCACCACCCACGATGACGACGTCGAACTCCATGGCTTCGCGCTGCATGCTGACCTCGATGAATTGGATAGTCGGCCGATTATAATCTTGAACGACCCCCTAACCCTTGCGCCACGCTGCTCATGGAACACCAATTCAAGCTCGCTTGGACCCACCGGGCGCTGGCCAGCCGGCTGCTTCCCGTCACCCTGTCCTCCCTGTCGGTGCGCTGATTTGATGAGCCGGGCTTCGCGCTTGCGATGCGCCGGCATCCTGTCCCTGCTGTTCGCGGCTTGCGTTGCCGCCGCGCCGCCCTTGCCAGGGTTGTCCGCGGACACCTCCGCGGTCACGGTTTCCGGAGTCTCGTCCGGTGGCTACATGGCGGTGCAGTTTCAGGTCGCCTATTCGGCGCTGGTTCGCGGCGCCGGGGTGATTGCGGGCGGACCGTTTTACTGCGCCGCGGGCTCGGTCAGACGGGCGCTGGGCAACTGTATGGAGCCTGCCGGCAAGAAAGCGCCGCCGACACCCGCCGAAACCTGGAAAGCCATCAAACAACTGGCCGAATCGGGAAGGATCGACCCCGTCGAGAAGCTGCGCGACGACCGCGTCTGGCTGCTTTCCGGCGGCAAGGACAAAACCGTCGCGCCGGCGGTAATGGACTCGCTGGCAGCTTTTTACCGTAGTGTGCTGCCGGATGACGTGGTGCGCTATGTCAAGGTGCCGGATGCCGGGCACGCGATGATCTCGGTGGCCGACGTGAAGCCGAATGGCTGCGACACTTCCCGGCCGCCATATATCAATCGCTGCAAGGATTTTGACGCCGCCGGCCAGTTGCTGACGCATTTGCTCGGGCCGCTCAAGCCTCCCGTGACGCCAGTCGAAGGCGAGACTGTCGCCTTCGACCAGCGTCCCTTCATCGCCGACCGGCCGATTGACGCCAGCCTGGGCGATGAAGGCTACGTTTTCGTGCCTGCGACCTGCCGCGACGGCGGTTGCCGGATCCATGTCGCGTTTCATGGCTGCCGTCAGAGCGCCGGCGAAATCGGCCGGCGTTTTGTCGAAGGCGCCGGCTACAACAACTGGGCCGCCGGCAACCGCATCGTTGTGCTCTATCCGCAGACCACCTCGCGCCATGGCTTCGCTTTCGGCTCGGTCAAATGGATGCTGAACCCGAAAGCCTGCTGGGACTGGTGGGGCTATTCCGGCAGCGGCTATCACACCCGCGATGGGGTCCAGATGCGCGCGGTGCGCGCGATGATTGAAGCACTGGGAATGCAGCCGAACCCGCTAGAATCCCGCCAGCAAGCAGCGCCCGCCAGCGGCAAACCCTGACCGGTGGGCAGTTTTCCAAAGCCACGGCCTGATCCCGGGAGCATCACCGCAATTTTGGTTACCGCAATCAGATGCTCATCCGCTTGGGCAAGTCGATATCTTTGCCCGAGGCTTTGCGGGCAGCTTGTCTGTAGATCATCCAGGAACGAAACAGGGGAATCACCATGAACACACTGACCACTCCGATCCGGCAGCCATCGCCGCAACGCCTCGCCGGCACGCGCCGGACGGATTTCATCGCGGCGGCCGACAGGTGCTGGAAGGCTGGTCTCGCCGGGTCGCAACCGATGAGGGCCGGCACGTGAGCAAGATCGAGGAACTGCGGATCAGCGGCCAACTCCCAAGCCCCAAGGGCGTGGCCTTGGCCATCATGGAGATCAGCCGACGCGAAGACGCGACCCTGGACGAGGCGGCCAGGGTGGTGCAGACCGATCCGGCCTTGTCCGGCCGCCTGTTGCGGCTGGCCAACGCGGCGAACGGTCGCGGCCGCTCGGTGGTTTCCATCAACGAGGCGGTGCTGCGGCAGGGCATGACGACCGTGCGTCAATTGGCCATGGGCTTCTCGCTCGTCGACCAATATCCGCAGGGTCTGTGCACGGCCTTCGACTATCCGGGTTTCTGGTCGCATTCCCTGTTCATGGCGGTGGCCAGCCAGGAGCTCGGCAGGGTGGTACGGGTGGGCACGCCGGACGATCTGTTCGCCTGCGGCCTTCTTGCCCAAGTCGGCCGTCTGGCGCTGGCCACAGTCTATCCTGCCGACTACACGGCCTTGCTCGGAGGGCAAGACAGCGGCACGGCCTTGCTGGAACTGGAACGCGAGCGTCTGGGGGTGGATCACGTTGAATTCACCGCCGCCATCATGGCCGATTGCGGTATCCCCAAGAGCCTTGCGGAGCCGGTCAATTACCACGAGGCCCCGGAAAGATCAGGCTTTGCCGAAGGCTCCCGGCCTTACCAACTGGTCCATCTGTTCTTTCAGGCCCGACGAATGGCAGATCTCGGTCTGTCACCCGAGGCCGGGCGCCACGGCAGCATCTCCGAGCTGCTGCTGCTGGGCGGCAAGATTGGTCTGAACGCCGAAGCCCTGGGTGAAGTGTTCGACCGGGTGGTTCAACAATGGCGCGATTGGGCCGAGTTGCTCAAGGTGCCGGCAAGCCGGCTGCCGTCGTTCGACGCCATGGCCAAGGCGCCGGTGCCCCGTTCCGAGCTGGAACCCCGGACAGCCTGCCAGCGCGTGCTGCTGGTGGAGGACGAGCCGACGACCCGCATCATGACGGAAGCCATGCTGCGCGAAATACTTGGCTGCACGGTCTACACGGCCGAGAATGGCAAGGATGCCCTGGCGCTGGCTCTGGAGGTCATGCCCCAGATCGTCATCACCGACTGGCTGATGCCGGTCATGGATGGTCTGGAATTCTGCCGCGCCCTGCGCGCCACCGACTGGGGCCAGTCCATGTACGTGATCATGCTGACCGGCATGGAGACCGAGGAGGAGGTCGTCGAGGCCTTCGAGGCGGGGACCGACGACTACCTGATCAAGCCGGTCACCATGCGCGGCTTGAATGCGCGGATGCGGGCGGCCCTGCATTACGTGAAGCTGCTGGAGGCCTGGGAGAACGACCGCGCGCAGCTCAAGCAGTTCGCGGCGGAACTGGCCATCAGCAACCGGCGGCTTGGAAACGCCGCGATGACCGATGTGCTGACGGGACTACCCCATCGTCGTGCAGGGATGGAGGCGCTGAGCAGGGACTGGAGCGCGTCCAAGCGCACCGGTCAGCCGGTGGCGGCGCTGATGATCGATGTGGATCTGTTCAAGTCGATCAACGACCGGCACGGCCACGCGGTGGGTGATCAGGTGTTGCAGGAGGTGGCCAGGGCCCTCCAAACCGCCGCCCGCCAAGACGACAGCATCAGCCGCATCGGCGGCGAGGAGTTTCTGGTGGTCTGTCACGACACGGAAGCCAGGGCTGCGCTGCTGGCCGCCGAGCGTCTGCGCAAGATGGTCAAGGCCTTGAAGATCAGCATCGGCGGTGTGGACATCCCGACATCGGTCAGCGTCGGCGTCGCGATCCGGGAGAGCGGCATGGAGACGGCGGATGACATGATGAAGGCCGCGGACAAGGCTCTTTACGCGGCCAAGCATGCCGGACGGAATCGCGTCAGTCTGTTTGTCCAGGGCAAGACCCATTGCGCCGGAAGCCAATGACAGGATCAGGGATGTTTCAAGCCCTGAATCCCGTCGGGCGACAGCCGTAACAACAGGCGAGGCGATTGATGTCGGCATGCCCGGATTTCAATTCATTTCCTCGTTTCCGGTCGCGACTGAGCCAGTATCCTGCGAAGCGGGGCGGAGCAGGAGCGAGTTGTTTCACGGGACTGTTTTCTTCATCACCAATTCGGCGGGAGATCATTGATATGTGCAGGCAATACTCATTACTTGTGGCGATTGTGCTTTTCCTGACCGGTAGCGCCGCTGCGGCAAGCGGCGAGGAAATAAGAGTCGGCGGTGGCGGCGCGGCAATGATGGGTATCTTCCAGCCGGTCAAACCCCACTTTGAAAAGGCTGCGGGCATCACACTCATCAACCTGCCGTCGTCTCCCAAGGGCGGCCTGGTCAATCTGATCGAGGGCCGGGTCGATGTCACCGCCGCCGCGCACCCGCTGGACGGGTTGATCGCGGCAGCCAGGCAGGATGGCGTCGGGTGACCGCGGCCACCCTGGTCGAGCACGAGATCGGGATCAACCGGATCGCTGTTTTCGTGCACCCCAGCAATCGTGTCGGCAGGCTCTCCAAGGAGCAGCTCAAGGGCATATTTACCGGCAGGATCGGCAACTGGAAGTGATCGCCGAGGGGGTGGAGACGCGCGCACAGCGTGAGTTCCTGCGGCAGGCCGGGTGTGCCAAGCTGCAGGGCTATCTGTTCGGCCGCCCGCTGCCAGCCGACGAAACGGAGCGCTTGCTGCGTCAGGGCCGGATCGTCTTGCCGCATGTTCAGTGAAGTACCCGGAGGATTTTCCATGAAAACACTCAATGCGCCGATTTGGCAGCCATCGCCCCAACGCATCGCCGGCACGCGCCTGACGGCTTTCATCGCGGCGGCCGACAGGCGCTGGAATCGCCGTCTTGCCAGCGTCGACTATCAGACATTGCACGCCTGGTCGATCGAGCATCCGGAGGAATTCTGGGTATCGCTCTGGGAGTTTGGCGAAGTGCGCGGCGAGATGGGCGCCACGGTAGTGGTCGACCGCGAGAAGATGCCCGGCGCGCAGTGGTTCCCCGAAGCGCGGCTGAACTTCGCCGAGAACCTGCTGCGGCGGCGCGATGACGCGGATGCGCTGGTGTTCCGCGGCGAGGACAAGGCCAGGGCACGCCTCTCGCACGCCGAACTGTATCTGGCCGTGGCGCGCCTGGCGCGGGCCATGCGCGACCTCGGCGTGGTCGCCGGCGATCGTGTCGCGGCCTACATGCCCAACCTGCCCGAGACGCTGACCGCGATGCTCGCCGCGTCGAGCATCGGCGCCATTTTCACCTCGGCCTCGCCCGATTTCGGCGTGCAGGGCGTGCTCGACCGTTTCGGCCAGAGCGAACCGAAACTGCTGTTCGCCTGCGACGGCTATTTCTATAACGGCAAGACCATCGACTCGATGGCCAAGGTGGCCGAGATTGCCGCGCAGATGCCTTCATTGCAGAAAGTGGTGCTCGTGCCCTACGTGCATCAGGAACACGATTTGCGCGGACTCGCCAGGGGGGTCATGCTGGACGACCTGGTCGCCCCATATCGACGAACGACTACGATCGAGTTCGCCAGGCTGCCCTTCAACCATCCGCTCTACATCATGTATTCCTCGTGCACCACCGGCGTGCCCAAGTGCATCGTGCACTGCGCGGGCGGCGCGCTGCTGCAGCACATCAAGGAACACCAGTTGCACGGCGATGTACGGTTCGATGACCGACTGTTTTACTTCACCACCTGCGGCTGGATGATGTGGAACTGGCTGGTGACGGGCCTGGCTTCGGGCGCGACGCTGCTGCTCTACGACGGCTCGCCGTTCGTCCATCGCGGCAGCATTCTTTTCGACTACGCCGATGCTGAAGGCATGACGCATTTCGGCACCTCGGCCAAGTTCATCGACGCCATCGCCAAGATCGAACTCAAGCCGCGCCTGACGTACCGTCTGGAACACCTGCGCGCCATGTTCTCGACCGGCAGCCCGCTGGTTCCCGAAGGCTTCGACTACGTCTATGCCAACATCAAGCAGGAGATTCAGCTCGCCTCGGTTTCCGGCGGCACCGACATCATTTCCTGCTTCGTCATCGGCAACCCGAATGGGCCTGTATATCGCGGCGAGATCCAGTGCGCCGGGCTGGGCATGGCGGTCGACGTGTTCGACGATGCCGGCCAGCCCGTGCGCGGTGAAAAGGGCGAGCTGGTGTGCACGCGCTCCTTCCCGGTGATGCCGATCGGCTTCTGGAACGACGACGATGGCGCAAAGTACCGCGCCGCCTATTTCGAGCGCTTCGACAACATTTGGTGCCATGGCGACTTTGCCGAGCGTACCGCGCACGAAGGCTTCATCATTTACGGCCGCTCGGACGCGACGCTCAACCCCGGCGGCGTGCGCATCGGCACCGCGGAAATCTATCGCCAGGTGGAAAAGCTCGGCGAGGTCGTCGAGTCACTGGTGATTGGCCAGGACTGGCCGCCCGGCAACAGCGGCGATGTGCGCGTGGTGCTGTTCGTCAAGCTGCGCGAAGGCCTGACCCTCGACGAAGCGCTGGAAAAGCGCATCAAGCAGGTGATCCGCGAAAACACCACGCCGCGCCACGTCCCGGAAAAGGTCTTGCAGGTCAGCGACATTCCGCGCACCAAGAGCGGCAAGATCGTCGAACTCGCGGTGCGCAACGTGGTGCACGGCAATCCGGTGAAGAATGTCGAGGCGCTGGCCAATCCCGAGGCGCTGGAGCATTTCCGTGATCGGACGGAGCTTGCGTCGTAAAAAGTCGGCGCCGGCGGGACGGCGATCGGCGGTTGCGGGTCGGGCTCTGCCACGGTTGCAAGACCCGGCTGCTTGTCCCCACCGGCCTGGATACTGGTGTTTGTGGATTCTGGCTGGAGTCGGCCAGGAATATCCATTCGACGGCGAGGACTATCGGGCCG
>JADJQA010000058.1 GCA_016712985.1 Sulfuritalea sp.
CAGCACCGAGCCGACCTGTTTCGAGCCCCGCACTTCGATGTCATTGCCGATTGCGGCGATGCCGCGCAGCATCTCGCGCAGATTGCCGGCGATGGTGATCTCCTCCACCGGATAGGCGATCTCTCCCCTTTCCACCCAGTAACCCGCCGCGCCGCGCGAATAGTCGCCGGTCACATAGTTCACGCCCTGACCGAGCAGTTCGGTGACCAGCAGGCCGGTTCCCATTTCGCGCAGCAGTCCGTCGAGGTCATGCGGGCCCGGTTGCACCAGCAGATTGTGCGAGCCGCCGGCGTTGCCGGTGGTCTGCATGCCCAGCTTGCGCGCCGAATAGGTGGACAGGAAATAGCCTTGCAACACGCCTTTCTTCACCACCTCGCGATCCTGCGTGGCAACGCCGTCGTCATCGAAGGGCGAGGAGGCGAATGCGCCGCGGATATGCGGCCGCTCGCTGATCCGGACGAAGTCGGGGAACAACTGCCGGCCAAGGCTGTCGAGCAGGAAGGAGGTCTTGCGATACAGCGCGCCGCCGGAAATTGCATGCACGAAACTGCCGATCAGGCCAGCCGCCAGCGGCGCCTCGAAAATCACCGGGCACTTGCGCGTCTTCAGCTTGCGCGCGCCGAGACGGGCCAGCGCGCGCCGCGCCGCATACTCACCGATCCGCGCGGCATCGGGAAAGTCGGCGGCGTTGCGCCGCGTCGCATACCAGTCGTCGCGCTGCATGTCCTCGCCTTCGCCGGCGATCACCGAGCACGAGATGTAGTGCCGCGTAGTGGCGAAGCCGCCCATGAAACCGAGGCTGTTGGCGGAAACGAACTGCGAAGTCTGCGCGGAAACGCTGGCGCCTTCGGAGTTCTTGACCATCGGGCTGACATCGAAGGCGGCCTGCTCGCAGCGGGCAGCGATCTCGATCGCGGATTCCACGGAAACATCCCAGGGATGGAACAGGTCGAGGTCCATGCTCCTGGTCGCCAGCAGCCTGGCGTCGGGCAGGCCGGCACAGTCGTCTTCGGCCGTAAAGCGCGCGATGGACAGCGCGGCATCGACCGAGGCCCTGAGCGCCGCCGGCGAGAAATCGGAACTGCTGGCATGGCCGCGCCGCTGGCCGATGTACACCGACACGCCGAGTCCCTTGTCGCGGTTGTATTCGATGGTTTCCACGGCCTGCCGACGCACCGTGACCGACTGGCCGAGGCCTTCCGAGACATCCACCTCGCAGGCCGTGGCGCCCCTGCTTGCCGCGTGATCGAGGGCAGCCTGCGCCAATGCGCGCAATTCTTCCTGGGAATGAGCAAAACCGTGGGACATGCGGAAACCCTTCAGGAGTGAGGCGCTGGTCGCGAAGCTATAATCATATCCCACCGGGGGACACTGTCCCCTTCGCAAGCTCCGGGGACATAACCGTGGATGATATGAATAACGACTCGGACGCGTATTCCGGCCCCAGCAAGTCGCAACTGAAGCGCGAGATGACTGCATTGCAGGACCTCGGCGCGGAACTCGTGGCGCTGTCGAAGGAGCGCCTGGCGAAGATCGACATGCCGGAGCGGCTGCGCGACGCGCTGCTCGATGCCCAGCGCTTCACCAGGCACGAGGCCCGCCGGCGGCAGATGCAATTCATCGGCAAGCTCATGCGCGACATCGATGCCGCGCCCTTGCAGGCGGCGATGGACGAGATCAAGGGCGTCTCGGAAGCGGCCAACATCCGCCAGCACCGCCTGGAACGGCTGCGCACGCGCTTGATGGAGGACGAGGCGGTGTTCGCTGAAGTGGCGCGCGACTACCCTTCGGCCGACGTGCAGCGTTTGCGCCAGTTGCGCCGCAACGCGCTGAAAGAAGCGCTACAAAACAAGCCTCCACGGGCCTTTCGCGAGTTGTTCAGGGAACTGCGCGAGCTCGAGGAAAAAGCCGGGACGGCCGCCGTGTCGGATTGACCGCGGTCAAACGAGACTCTGCTCTGGCGCTGCCGATACGCCTGCATCAAGCCCCGGCGACCCGCTCACTGTCGGCGTCAATACGCTCAACACCGCCTGGGCACGCTCTGCGGCGTTCCGCCCAAGACCGGTCAGATAGCCGCCATCAACCTGGGTCAACAATCCCTTCGCGTGCAAACGCCTGGCCGCGGCGATCACGGCCGGATCAGCGGTCTTGTGCACCTTGATGCCCTGCTGACTGGTCGCCAGGTCGAAGCGGATCAAGGTGTTCAGTTCATCGACAAGATCGGGCGTGTAGGGCATGGTCGAACCTCGTTGTTCAAGTTGGCAGGAATCGGGGATTGGCTCCATTCTAGCTTCCGCATCAGCGAACACGGCCCTCGCCGGAAACGAAAATCCCTCGCGCCCCGGCGAATCACAAGCCCGGATCGGCGCCGTCGCCCTTCAGCGTCGCCTCGACCATGCGCCGCGTCAGATGCGGCGCCAGCAGCTCGATGAAATCGTATTCGTAGGCGCGCAGCCAGACATCGCGGCGAAAGGCCAGCCGCGTCGTGTTGCCTTCGAACAAATGGCTCGCTCGAATCGCGGCCAGTGCCTCGTCGCGCGACCGATCGAAGGCCATTTCGGCAATGATGCCGACGCCCAGGCCTAGTACGACATAGGTCTTGATCACATCCGAATCGATGGCGGTGAGCATCACGTTGGGTCGCAGACTCTGGCGCTCGAATGCGCGATCTATATGCGAGCGGCCGGTAAATGTCGCGTCATAGGTAATCAGCGGGTACTCGGCCAGCGCCGCCAGGGTTAGCGGCTGCCGCGCCAGCAGCGGATGGCCCCTGGGGGTGACCACCAGATGCGCCCACTGGAAGCACGGCAGCGTCAGCAATTCCGCATGCCGGTCCAGCGCCTCGGTGGCAATGCCAAGGTCCGCGCTGCCGTCCAGCACCCAGGCCGCCACCTGCAGCGGGCTGCCCTGCTGGATGTGCAGACGAATCTCCGGGTGGCGCTGGACGAAGCGCTGGATCACCGACGGCAGCGTGTAGCGCGCCTGGGTGTGGGTCGTGGCGATGGACAGCATGCCGCTGCTTTCCGCGGCGTAGTCCTCGCCTACCCGTTTCATGTTCTGGGTTTCGCTGAGGATGCGCCGGGCCATGGCCAGCAGGATCTGTCCGGGGGCCGTGATGCCGGCAAGACGCTTGCCACTGCGTTCGAAAATCGTCACCCCCAGCTCTTCCTCGAGCAAGCCGATTTGTTTCGACACGCCCGGTTGCGAGGTGAACAAGGCCTCGGCCGCCGCGGAAATGCTCAATCCGCACCGCTCGATCTCCACCAGGTAACGCAATTGCTGAAGCTTCATTTAGCGATTATATAACCAATAGTTCTATCAAAATATAAAATAAGTATTTTCCAGAACTATATGAACTCGCTACGATGCGCTGCATCATGGATATCGCACTCAACCCCGCACTCTCCGTTTCCGGCTTTGTGGTCGGCCTGCTGGTCGGCCTGACCGGTGTCGGCGGCGGTTCGCTGATGACGCCGCTGCTGGTGCTGGCCTTCGGCGTCAGGCCGGTAACCGCAGTGGGCACTGACTTGCTCTATGCCGCGATCACCAAGAGCGGTGGCAGTTGGGTGCATCACCGGCACGACAACATCGACTGGCGCATCACCGGGCTGCTGGCCGCCGGCAGCGTTCCGGCTGCTGCCCTGACCCTGCTGTTGCTGGCACGAACCGGGGTCGACGGGCACGGCGCTTCCGGCCTGATTTCCACCGCGCTCGGATTCGCCCTGGTGCTGACGGCGGCCTCATTGATCTTTCGAGAGCGACTGCTGGCCCTGGCTCGGCGTCGTGCGCGGGAGACACGCCCCGCAAGGCAGACCGCACTGCTGACCGTGCTGGCCGGCGCGCTGGTCGGCGCCCTGGTCTCGATCTCCTCCGTCGGGGCGGGCGCCTTGGGCGTCACCGCGCTGAGTTTTCTTTACCCGCAATTGGCGACACGCCGCATCGTCGGCTCCGATATCGCCCATGCCGTGCCCTTGACGCTGGTGGCCGGCCTCGGCCACTGGTGGCTGGGTTCGGTGGATGTTGAGCTGCTGCTGAACCTGCTGCTGGGTTCACTGCCTGGCATCGCGCTGGGCAGCCACCTGGTGACGCGCATCCCCGAGCGCGGCCTGCGCACCCTGCTGGCTGGCGTGCTGCTGCTGGTCGGCGGCAAACTGATCCTCATCTGAAACGGAAAGCCAAGCATGTATCGCTACGACACCATAGACCACGCCATCGTCCGGGCCCGCGTTGCCCAGTTCAAAGACCAGACGCGGCGCTATCTGGCCAATGAATTGACCGACGACGAGTTCCGCCCGCTACGCTTGCAGAACGGCCTCTACATCCAGCGCCACGGGCCCATGCTGCGCATCGCGGTGCCCTACGGACTGCTCTCGGCAAGGCAGTTGCGCACCCTGGCCGACGTCACCCGACGCTACGACCAGGGCGTCGGTCACTTCACCACCCGGCAGAACCTGCAACTCAACTGGGTTAAATTGCCGCAGGTGCCCGACATCCTGGCCGACCTGGCGGGTGCCGAGATGCACGCGATCCAGACCTCCGGCAACTGCATCCGCAACATCACCACCGACCATTTCGCCGGTGTCGCCGCCGATGAAATCGCCGACCCGCGCCCCTGGGCGGAACTGCTGCGACAGTGGTCGACCCTGCATCCGGAATTCGCCTACCTGCCGCGCAAGTTCAAGGTGGCGGTCAGCGGGTCCAGGGAGGACCGCGCGGCGATCCAGGTGCACGATCTGGGTCTGCAAGTGCTCAGGAATGGGGCGGGCGAGATCGGCTTTGCCGTGTATGCCGGGGGTGGCCTCGGCCGCACGCCGCTGCTCGGCCGGAAGCTGGTGGACTTCTTGCCCTGGCAACACCTCTTGACCTATTGCGAGGCGCTGGTGCGGGTCTACAACCGCTACGGACGTCGCGACAACGCCTACAAGGCGCGCATCAAGATCCTGGTCAAGGCCATCGGCAGCGAAGAGTTCGCGCGCCAGGTGGAAGAGGAATGGGCGCACCTGAAGGACGGCCCTTCCACGCTTACCAAAACCGAGGTCGATCGCGTTGCCGCGCAGTTCACCGCGCCGGACTACGAGAACCTTGCCAGCGAAGACCTCTGCCATGTCGCGCACCAGCGCGAGGACAAGGCCTATGCGCGCTGGGTCGAACGCAATGTCCATGCGCATCGCATCCCAGGATATGCCGCCGTCACTTTGTCGCTGAAAAAGCCCGGCGCGGCGCCCGGCGACGCGACTTCGGCGCAGATGGAAGCGGCGGCGGAACTTGCCGAGCGCTTCAGCTTCGGCGAGATTCGCGTCAGCCACGAGCAAAACCTGATCCTCGCCGACGTGCCGAAAAGCGAGCTGTACACGGTCTGGCACCGCGCCAAGGCGGCCGGACTGGCCAGCCCGACCGCCGGCCTGCTGGCCGACCTGATCGCCTGCCCCGGCGGCGATTTCTGCTCGCTGGCCAACGCCAAGTCGCTGCCGATTGCGGCGGCCATCCACGAGCGCTTTGCCGACCTCGATTACCTGCACGACATCGGCGAGCTGGAACTCAACATCTCCGGCTGCATGAATTCCTGCGGCCATCATCACCTGGGCGCGATCGGCATTCTCGGCGTCGACAAGAACGGCGAGGAGTGGTACCAGATCACGCTGGGCGGCGCCCAGGGCAACAACGCCAGCATCGGCCAGGTCATCGGCCGCTCCTTCGCCGCGGCGGATGTGGCCGACGTGGTCGAGAAACTGATCGAAACCTACCTTGCTCGCCGCCATGCCGACGAGACCTTCAGTGACACCGTGCGCCGTATCGGGCTCGAACCCTTCCGCGCATCGGTGTATGCCAATGTCACCCGTGAAAGGAAAATTGCAAATGGCTGATCGACTCATCAAGGAACGTCGCCTGGAAAACGATGCCTGGAAGGTGGTGCCCCTGAACGCGGGCGACGACCCGGCTGCGGTACGCCTTCCGGTGGGCCCATTGTTGGTGCCGGTAGCCGTGTGGCAAGCGCGCAAGGCCTGCCTGATCGCCTGCGAATACGAACATGGCTGGCCGCTCGGCGTGTGGCTTGATCCGTCCGATGACCCGGCTGCGATTGCCGCCGATATCGATGACTTCACGGTGATCGGAGTGCATTTCCCGAAGTTCACCGACGGCCGCGGTTACTCGATTGCCCGCCTGCTGCGCGAGCGTTACGGCTACAAGGGAGAGTTGCGCGCCTTCGGCGACGTCGGCCGCGATCAGCTCTTTCTTCTCAATCGGGTGGGCTTCGACAGCTTCCTGATCGGCCCGGGACGCAATGCCGAGGATGCCCTCGCGGCGTTCGATGATTTCCCCGAGGTGTATCAGGCTGGCGCCGACCTGCCGATTCCCCTGTTCCGCCGCCGCGCGGCCTGAAGGAAAGTCATGATCCGCGAATCCCTGCCTGAGCTGCCGGAACTTCCTGACCTGGCCGATCCCGAACTGGTTGACGCTGTGGCTGCCAAGGCCGCCCGCGCCACCACGCTCCTGCGCAACATCGCGCGCGACTACGCGCCGGTGGTCTTCGCCAACAGCCTGGGGGCCGAGGACATGGTGCTGACCGACCTGATCTGGCGCGAAGAAATCAATATCGGGATATTTTCTCTGGATACCGGCCGGCTGCCGGTGGAGACCTACGAACTGATGCACCGCGCCGAGAAACACTACGGCCGCAAGCTGGATGTCTTCTTCCCGCGGCACGACGCGGTCGAGGCCTACGCCCGGACGTACGGCAGCCACGGCTTTTACGATTCGGTGGAAGCGCGCAAGGGCTGCTGCCACGCGCGCAAGGTCGAACCCTTGCAGCGCGCGCTGGCCGGCAAGGGCGCATGGGTCACCGGCCTGCGCGCGGCGCAGTCGGCAACGCGCGACAAGCTGAAGGTCATCAGCCAGGACACGGTGAACAACCTGGTCAAGGCCAGCCCCCTGACGGACTGGAGCGAGGCCGAGGTCTGGGTCTACTTGCGCGCCAATCGCGTGCCCTACAACCGCCTGCATGACCGCAACTACCCGAGCATCGGCTGCGCCCCCTGCACCCGTGCCATCCAGCCTGGTGAGGATGTGCGCGCCGGCCGCTGGTGGTGGGAAGCCCCGGATACCAAGGAATGCGGTCTGCATCTGGTCGATGGCCGCCTGCAACGGGTCGCGGCGCAAGGAGTCACGGCATGAGCGCTCCCCGCCGGGCCGTCCCAAGGGGGGCGCAGCCAAACTACGGAGCCGCGCAGCGGCGAACCGCCGTCACCCCCTGCCTTGGGGCGAAGGCAGGGTTTCGCGGAGCACTGCTCCGCGCTGCCGCAGCCGGCCGGCTATGCAGAGCCGGCCGTGGGGCCGGGGCTGGGGGGAGGGTAGTCCAATGAGCGCGCTGGCACTGCAACGGCACTCGACCCTATCGCATCTCGACTGGCTCGAGGCGGAGTCGATCCACATCCTGCGCGAAGTGGCCGGCCAATGCGCCAACCCCGCGCTACTGTTTTCCGGCGGCAAGGACTCGCTGGTCCTGCTGCGTATTGCGGAAAAGGCCTTTCGCCCCGGACGCTTTCCCTTCCCTTTGCTCCACATCGACACCGGCCACAACTACAGCGAGGTGATCGATTTCCGCGACCTGCGTGCCTGTCAGCTCAACGAGCGGCTGATCGTGCGCTCGGTCGAGGATTCGATGCGGCGCGGCAGCGTGGTGCTGAAGTCGCCCGGCGAGTCGCGCAACAAGCACCAGTCGGTGACGCTGCTCGAAGCCATCGAGGAATTCGGCTTCGACTGCTGCATCGGCGGCGCACGTCGTGACGAGGAAAAGGCGCGGGCCAAGGAACGCATCTTTTCCTTCCGCGACGAGTTCGGCCAGTGGGACCCGAAGAACCAGCGCCCGGAACTGTGGGACCTTTACAACGCCCGCGTGCACAAGGGCGAGAACATCCGTGCCTTCCCGATCTCGAACTGGACGGAGCTTGACGTGTGGCAGTACATCGAGCGTGAAAGACTTGAGTTGCCGTCGATCTACTTCGCGCACCGGCGTCAGGTCGTGAGGAAGGGCGGGCTGCTGCAACCGGTAACGGATCTGACCCCGGCGTGCGACGACGATCTCGTCGAAGAACTGTCCGTGCGCTTTCGCACGGTGGGCGACATCACCTGTACCGCACCTGTCGAATCGGCTGCCGACACCGTCGCCCGCATCATCGAGGAAACGGCGGCAACGACCATTACGGAGCGGGGCGAGACCCGTCTCGACGACCAGACCTCGGAAGCATCGATGGAACAGCGCAAGAAGGAAGGATACTTTTGATGAGCGCAATTGAACGCCTGCCGGAGATCGACAACGGACTGCTGCGCTTCCTCACCTGCGGCAGCGTCGATGACGGCAAGAGCACCCTGATCGGCCGCTTGCTCTACGACACCAAGGCGATCCTGGCCGACACCCTGCACGCGATGGCGCGCACCTCCGAACGACGGGGACTTGAAACCGTCGATCTGTCGCTGCTGACCGACGGACTGAGCGCGGAACGCGAGCAAGGCATCACGATTGATGTGGCTTACCGCTACTTCAGCACCGGCCGGCGCAAGTACATCATTGCCGACGCCCCCGGCCACGAGCAATACACGCGCAACATGGTCACGGCGGCATCGACCGCCAATCTGGCGATCATTCTGGTCGATGCGCGCAAGGGAGTCCTGACCCAGACCCGGCGGCACTCGTACCTGGCGCATCTGCTCGGCATCCCGCACATCGTCGTGGCGATCAACAAGATGGATCTGGTCGACTACGATCAGGCTGCGTTCGAGCGGATTCGCGGCGACTACCTGAAGTTTGCTGCGACGCTCGGCATCTGTGACGTCTGCTTCATCCCGCTGTCGGCGCTCAACGGCGACATGATCGTGGACCGGGGCGACCGGCTCGACTGGTATCAGGGTCCGACGCTGCTGGACATTCTCGAAGGAGCGCCGTCGGCGCACAGCGAGCGCGACGAACGCTTCCGCTTTCCGGTGCAGTTCGTCTGCCGGCCGCAGCAGGCCGGCGACCCGCGACTCCACGACTATCGCGGCTACATGGGCCGCGTCGAATCCGGCGAGATCGCTGTGGGGGAAGAAGTGCTGGTGCTGCCCTCGCAGCGGCGCACGCGCATCAAGGCCATCGAAATTCATGGCCGTTCGCTGCCGCGGGCAATTGCCGAGCAGTCAGTCACGCTGTTGCTCGAAGACGAGGTCGATGTCTGCCGCGGCGACATGGTTGTTCGCGCCGAAGAATCGGCGCTGGTAACACGGCGCATCGAGACCATGTTGTGCTGGTTCGGCGAAACGGCGCTGGATCCGCAACGCAAGTATCTGATCCGTCAGACCACGCGGGAAACCAAGGCAGCGCTCGAGGCCATCGACTACCGGCTGGACATCAACAGCCTGCAGCAGTTGCCCGCGGAACACCTGGGCATGAACGACATCGCCCGCGTAGCTTTCAAGCTGGCCCAGCCGCTATGTGTCGATCCCTACGCCGAGAACCGCGCCACCGGAGCCTTCATCGTGATCGATGAAACGAGCAACAATACCGTGGGTGCCGGGATGATTCTTTGATCACCAACGAATCGGCGCAGTAAAAAAGCCAGGCGGTGCCTGGCTCTTTTACTGATCCGCGCAAGGGTTCTACTCGACAGCGGGAGCTTCGGCGAGGTCGCTGGCCGGGCGGTCGAGCAGCTCGACAAAGGCCATCGGCGCATTGTCGCCAACGCGAAAGCCCATCTTGAGGATGCGCAGATAGCCGCCGTTGCGAGCCGCGTAGCGCGGACCGAGCTGATCAAACAGCTTGCCGACGATTTCGCGGTCGCGTGTGCGGTCGAAGGCCAGGCGGCGATTGGCCAGGCTGGGCTTCTTTCCCAGAGTGATCAGAGGTTCGACCACGCGGCGCAGTTCCTTGGCCTTGGGCAAAGTGGTCTTGATGGCCTCATGGCGCAACAGGGAGACAGCCATGTTGCGCAACATCGCCTGGCGATGCGCAGAGGTACGATTGAGCTTTCGAAGTCCGCTACCGTGACGCATTTTGATGTCCTCGTTTTTTTGCGGCCATCGCGCAATGCAAATGGCCGGTTAATGGTTATCGAGAGTCTTGAATCAATGCAGCAAATACAACCAGCGAGGCAGGCCGGCGAGATCGCCAAAGCCCGCCGATAAATCAGGCAAGCTTCTCAAGCCCGGCCGGCGGCCAGCTTTCGAGCTTCATGCCCAGGGTCAGGCCGCGCGAAGCCAGCACTTCCTTGATTTCGTTGAGTGACTTGCGACCCAGGTTCGGGGTCTTCAGCAACTCGGTTTCGGTGCGCTGGATCAGGTCGCCGATGTAATAGATGTTCTCTGCCTTCAGGCAGTTGGCGGAACGCACCGTCAGTTCGAGGTCATCCACCGGACGCACCAGAACCGGATCAACCGACGTCTGCTTCGGCGTTTCGGTAGACAGCGGCGTGCCTTCGAGGTCGGCGAACACCGACAACTGCTCCATCAGGATGCGGGCCGCGGTACGCACG
Source organism: Sulfuritalea sp. (assembly GCA_016712985.1). Classification (GTDB taxonomy): domain Bacteria; phylum Pseudomonadota; class Gammaproteobacteria; order Burkholderiales; family Rhodocyclaceae; genus Sulfuritalea. The sequence continues at coordinate 10,503 of JADJQA010000058.1, forward strand.
GCCTCTTCTGCGTTGTCGATGGCGCCGTTGGTCTCGATGTCGAGAATGAGCTTGTCGAGGTCGGTGCGCTGTTCCACGCGCGCGGACTCGACGGAATAGCTGACGCGACGCACCGGGCTGAACGACGCGTCCAGCATGATCTGGCCGATGGCGCGGTTCTCGCGGGCGATTTCGCGCTGGTTGGCCGGCACATAGCCTCGTCCGGATTCGACGCGAATCTGCATGTTCAGCTTGCCGCCAGGGGCGATGTGGGCGATCACGTGATCGGGATTGACGATCTCGACATCGTGGGTAGATTCGATGTCGCGCGCGGTAACGACACCCTCGCCGTCTCTGGAAAGCGTCAGGGGTGGCCTCGCGGCGGTTGTGCATCTTCAGCACCACGCCCTTGAGATTCAGCAGCACGTCGACGACGTCCTCGCGGACGCCGTCCAGCGTCGAGTATTCGTGAAGCACACCTTCGATGGATACTTCTGTCGGGGCGACACCTTCCATCGAGGACAGCAGGATTCGACGCAGGGCGTTGCCCAGCGTGTGCCCGTAACCGCGTTCGAACGGCTCCATGACCACGCGGGCATGAAGCGGCGAAAGCTGCTGGACATCGATGCTGCGGGGTTTCAGAAGTGTGTGCATGGGCATTCCTTCAATGGGAAACGCCTGGCGTCCGGGGGACGCCAGGCGCAAAACTACGTGTTAGCGCGAATACAGTTCGACGACCAGGCCCTCATTGATCGAGGGCGGCAGGTCTTCACGCGCCGGGTATGACTTGAAGACACCCTTGCCGGCCTTTACATCCACTTCGAGCCACACCGGGAAACCGCGCGACTCGGCGGCTTCCAGCGCGGCCTTGGTGCGCAAGTGGCCACGCGTACTGTCGAGCAACTGGATGACGTCGCCGGGACGCACGTTGTACGAGGGGATATCAACGCGCTTGCCATTGATGAGTACGCCGTTGTGACGCACGACCTGTCGCGCTTCCGCGCGCGATACCCCAAATCCCATGCGGTAAGCCACGGTGTCGAGCCGACCTTCGAGCAACTTCAGCAGGTTCTCGCCGGTCTGTCCCTTCTTGCGTTCGGCATCACCGAACACCTTGCGGAACTGCCGCTCGAGAAGGCCGTAGATGCGCCGGATCTTTTGCTTTTCGCGCAGTTGCGTACCGTAACCGGACAAGCGCTGCCCGGATTTCTGGCCGTGCTGGCCGGGCGCATAGGCACGGCGCTCGACGGAACATTTGTCAGTGAAGCACTTCTCGCCCTTGAGGAAAAGCTTCTCGCCCTCGCGGCGGCACTGGCGGCACTTTGCGTCTAGATTTCGGGCCATGGTGTCGTATCTGCCTTAGATGCGGCGGCGCTTGGGCGGCCGGCATCCGTTGTGGGGAATCGGGGTAATGTCGGTGATGCTGGTGATCTTCATGCCGAGCGCATTGAGTGCGCGTACCGCTGATTCGCGCCCGGGGCCGGGGCCCTTGATGCGAACTTCGAGATTCTTGACACCACACTCCTGGGCCGCCTTGCCGGCGGCTTCGGCGGCAATCTGCGCGGCGAAGGGCGTCGACTTGCGCGAACCCTTGAAGCCGGCACCACCGGAAGTCGCCCACGACAGGGCGTTGCCCTGGCGGTCGGTGATGGTGATGATGGTGTTGTTGAAGGAAGCGTGAACGTGCGCAATGCCTTCGGCGACGTTCTTCTTGATCTTTTTGCGAACTTTGGTTGCGGTCTTAGCCATGTATATAGTGGTTCCTGGTCACTTCTTGCCCATCGAAATCGCCTTGCGCGGCCCCTTGCGGGTTCGCGCGTTGGTGCGGGTACGTTGACCGCGCACCGGTAGGCCGCGACGATGCCGCACGCCACGGTAGCAGCCAAGATCCATCAGACGCTTGATGTTCATTGTCGTTTCGCGGCGCAAATCGCCCTCGACAATGAACTTGCCCACCTCCTCGCGCAAACGATCCATTTCGCTGTCGGTGAGTTCCTTGATCTTGACCGAACGCTTGACGCCGACCGCGTCGCAGATTTTCCGCGCGCGAGTACGACCAATGCCGTAGATCGCCGTCAGGGCGATCTCCGCGTGCTGGTGATTCGGGATGTTGACGCCTGCTATACGAGCCATGTGCTTACCTGTTCGTCGCCGCTGCTGCGGTGTGGTGGGTTAGCTGAAAAATGCGAAGCCAAAGATTGTATCTGATTCGGATCGCCCTATCAACCTTGACGCTGCTTGTGACGCGGATCGGTACAGATGACCCGAACCACGCCCTTGCGGCGGATGATCTTGCAATTGCGACAGATGCGTTTGACCGAAGCCAGGACTTTCATTGGAGTTCTCCGGAAAATATTGCCAGACTACTTGGCGCGGAACACGATACGACCCTTGGAAAGGTCGTAAGGCGTGAGCTGCACGGTGACCTTGTCGCCCGGAAGAATGCGGATGTAGTGCATGCGCATCTTCCCGGAGATATGGCCAAGAACCACGTGCCCGTTCTCAAGCTTGATGCGGAACGTGGCATTAGGGAGATTCTCGACGACCTCCCCCTGCATTTCAATTACGTCTTCCTTCGACATGGATCAGCGGGCCGGAAAACCGGCGCCCTTGAAATTGGCTTTCTTCAGCAGGCTTTCATACTGGTGTGACATGACATAGGCCTGAACCTGGGACATGAAATCCATCGTTACCACGACAATGATCAACAGACTGGTCCCGCCGAAATAGAACGGTACGTTCCATTTCAGAATCAGGAATTCCGGCAACAGACAGACTGCCGTGATGTAGATGGCGCCGGCCAGTGTCAGGCGCGTCAGGATCTTGTCGATGTAGCGACTGGTCTGGTCGCCGGGACGGATGCCGGGGACAAAAGCGCCACTCTTTTTCAGGTTGTCGGCGGTCTCCTTGGAGTTAAAGACCAGCGCGGTATAGAAAAAGCAAAAAAATACGATCGCGACTGCGTAGAGGATCACGTAGATCGGCTGCCCGGGCGACAGCGTCGCGGCAATGTCCTTGAGCCAGGTCATGCCCTCGCCGGCTCCGAACCAACCGGCGGCGGTGGCCGGAAACAGGATGATGGAGGAAGCAAAGATGGGCGGGATGACGCCCGACATGTTGAGCTTCAAGGGCAGGTGTGAACTCTGTCCGCCATATACCTTGTTGCCGACTTGCCGCTTGGCGTAATTGACCAGTATCTTGCGCTGGCCCTTTTCGACGAACACCACGAAACCAGTGACCAGAACCGCGACGGCACAAATGAACAGCGCCGACAAGGCATGCATCGCACCGGTGCGGACCAGTTCGAAAAGGCCGCCCAGCGCGCTCGGCAAACCTGCCGCGATGCCGGCGAAAATGATGATCGAGATGCCGTTGCCCAAACCGCGCTCGGTGACCTGCTCGCCCAGCCACATCAGGAACATGGTGCCCGTAAGCAAGGTGAGTACGGTAACGAACCGGAACATTAGGCCCGGATCAAGCACCAGCCCGGCCTGCGATTCCAGCGCGATCGCCATGCCCAGCCCCTGGAACAAGGCCAAACCTACTGTTCCATAGCGAGTGTACTGGGTAATTTTGCGGCGCCCGGCCTCACCCTCCTTCTTCAATGCCTCAAGGGTAGGCACGGCGACAGTCATCAATTGCATGATGATCGACGCGGAGATGTAGGGCATGATGCCCAAGGCAAACAGGGTAAAGCGCGACAGCGCGCCGCCAGAAAACAGGTTGAATACACCGAGAATTCCGCCCTGCTGACTCTGAAACAATTCCGCCAGCTTTACCGGATCGATCCCGGGCACAGGAATATGCGCGCCAATCCGGTATACCACCAGCGCGCCCAACAGGAACCAGAGCCGGCGCCAGAGGTCGCCGAACTTGCCGGTCTTGCCGAGAGCTGCTGCCTGGGGGCTTGCCACGCGGTCCGTCCTCTTGCGCTATTCAGGCGGCGGCAGCGGCGATGTCCGCGACGGAACCACCGGCCGCTTCGATCGCAGCACGGGCGCCCTTGGTCGCGCCAACACCTTTAAGCGCGATCTTGCGGTTGAGCTTGCCTGACAGGATGACCTTGGCTGACAAGGCGTCTCCCGCAATCACGCCGGCCTGCTTCAAGACCAATAGATCGACCTCTTCGACGGGCAGCTTGTCCAATTCGGACAAACGTACTTCGACATTTCGGCTGGCTGTCAGGGACACGAAGCCACGTTTCGGTAAACGGCGCTGCAGCGGCATTTGGCCACCTTCGAAGCCTACCTTGTGGAAACCGCCGGCGCGCGACTTCTGACCCTTGTGGCCACGACCCGCCGTCTTGCCGAGTCCACTACCGATGCCGCGCCCGACACGCTTGGCGGCGTGCCTGGACCCGGCACCGGGCTTCAAATTGTTGAGTTCCATGCTCATTGCGATATCCCCTAGGCCCTTAGCCTTCACACTTCACCAGATAGGCCACCTTGCGGATCATGCCGCGCACGGCAGGCGTATCCTCGAGCACAGCCGAACTGTTGAGCCTCCTCAGGCCCAAGCCGCGCACGGTCGCGCGATGATCCTGCTTGGTGCCGATGATGCTCTTTACCAGCGTGACCTTGATCGTCTTGTCAGGCATGACTCACTCCAGAATTTCAGCGATGGCCTTGCCGCGCTTGGCGGCAATCTCGGCCGGGGTGCTCATGGCCAACAGACCATGCAGCGTTGCGCGCACCACGTTGTAAGGATTGGTCGAGCCGATGGTCTTGGCAACCACGTCGGTGATCCCCATGACCTCAAACACAGCGCGCATCGGACCGCCGGCGATCACACCGGTACCGGGGGATGCAGGGGACATCAGTACCGTGGTGGCACCATGCTTACCGGTAACCGGATGATGCAGGGTGCCATCCTTGAGACTGATCTTGGCCATCTTGCGCCGGGCCTCCTCCATCGCCTTCTGAACGGCGACCGGTACTTCGCGGGACTTGCCCTTGCCCATGCCGATGCCGCCATCCCCATCGCCCACCACGGTCAGCGCGGCGAAACCGAGAATCCGGCCGCCCTTCACGACCTTGGTAACGCGATTGATGGAGACCATCTTCTCGCGCATGCCGTCATCGCGCTCTTCCTGGACCTGCTGCTGTTTCCTGCCTTGCGGTTTAGCCATGTCCGTCTCGCTTAGAACTTGAGTCCGCCCTCACGGGCGGCTTCAGCCAGCGCCTTGACGCGGCCATGATAGTGAAAACCGGAGCGGTCGAATGCAACCTGCTCGATACCGGCTGCCTTGGCCCGCTCGGCGATAAGTTTGCCAACCGTCTTGGCGGCATTGACGTTACCGCCGTTCGGAACCTGGCTCCGCACTTCCGGCTCCATGGTTGAAGCCGCGGCGAGTACGCGCGTGCCGCAGCCGGAGAAAATCTGGGCAGAGATATGCAGGTTGCTGCGATGCACCGCAAGGCGCACCACCTTGAGCTCCGCGATCTTGGCGCGGGTTTTGCGCGCCCTGCGCAGACGAGCCAGTTTCTTTTCCATGATTCAGCGCCTCGATTATTTCTTCTTCGTTTCCTTGATGACAACCACTTCGTCGGCATAGCGGACGCCCTTGCCCTTGTAGGGCTCCGGAGACCGGTAGGCGCGCACTTCAGCGGCCACCTGACCAACCACCTGCTTGTCGATCCCCTTGATCAGGATCTCCGTCTGGGTCGGCGTTTCAACTTTGATGCCGTTTGGCATGTCGTGCGCCACCGGATGCGAGAAGCCGAGCGTGAGGTTCAGCTTGGCGCCCTGGGCCTGCGCGCGATAGCCAACGCCGACCAGGGTCAGCTTTTTCTCGAAGCCCTTGGTGACGCCGATTACCATGTTGTTCAGCAGTGCGCGCATGGTGCCCGACATGGCGCCAGCGTTCGGGGCTCCTTCGACAGCACGGCACAGCAGCTTTTCGCCGTCCCGCTCGATTTTCACGGCCGGCAGCATGAACTGCTTCAGCGTACCCAGCGGTCCCTTGACCGCGACCTCGGTTTCCGAGAGGGTCACTTCGACGCCCTTGGGCACATCAACCGGATACTTTGCAATGCGTGACATGACGGTGGCTCCTTAGGCGACGATGCAGAGAACTTCGCCGCCCATGTTGCCCGCCCGCGCCCGGCGGTCGGTCATCACGCCCTTCGGCGTCGAGACTATGGCAACACCCAGCCCGTTCATGACACGGGGCAAATCGTCCTTGCCCTTGTAGACACGCAGGCCCGGCTTGGAAACGCGTTCGATGCGCTCAATGACGGGATGCCCCGCATAGTATTTGAGGGCAATGTCAAGCTCGGGCTTGGCACCATTCTCGCGAACAGCGAAATCATCAATGTAACCCTCGTCCTTCAGCACCTTGGCAATCGCCACCTTGAGCTTGGAGGAAGGCATGGAAACGGACAGTTTTTCCGCCATCTGCGCGTTGCGGATGCGGGTCAACATGTCGGCCACCGGATCGGTCATGCTCATAGGGCTCTCCTTACCAGCTTGCCTTGGTCATGCCTGGCACTTCGCCGCGCATGGCTTTCTCGCGCAGCTTGTTGCGGCACAGACCGAACTTGCGGAACACACCGCGCGGACGCCCGGTCAGCGCGCAGCGATTGCGCTGGCGTGACGGACTCGCATTGCGGGGCAACTGCTGGAGTCTGAGACGCGCATCCATGCGCTCCTCATCCGACAGCTTGACATTGTTGATCACGGCAAAAAGTTCGGCGCGCTTGGCAGCGTACTTCGCAACCACCTTGGCGCGCTTTTCTTCACGGTTGATTAGAGCTAGTTTCGCCATACGTCCCTCAGTTCTTGAAGGGGAACTTGAATTCGGCGAGAAGCGCCTTCGCTTCTTCGTCGGTTTTCGCGGTAGTGGTAATGCTGATGTTCATGCCACGCAGCGCATCGATCTTGTCGTACTCGATCTCGGGGAAAATGATCTGTTCCTTGACCCCGACGTTGTAGTTGCCGCGCCCGTCAAAGCCCTTGCCCGAAATGCCGCGAAAATCCCGGATACGCGGCATTGCAATGGTTACCAGGCGATCCAGAAATTCGTACATGCGGTTTCCGCGCAGCGTCAGCATGCAGCCGATGGGATATCCCTCGCGAATCTTGAAGACGGCGATTGCCTTGCGCGCCTTGGTAACCACAGGCTTCTGGCCGGCAATCTTGGTCATGTCACCGACGGCGTTATCCAGTACCTTCTTGTCGCCGACGGCCTCGCCAACGCCCATGTTCAGCGTGATTTTGGTAATCCGCGGGACTTCCATGATGGACTTGTAACCGAACTTCGTCAGAAGCTGGGGGACTACCGTCTGTTTGTAGTATTCCTGCAAGCGCGCCATGAATTGTCCTTACGCGTCAACAACTTCGCCGTTCGACTTGAACACCCGGACCTTGCGACCGTCGTCGAGCAGCTTGAACCCGACGCGATCCGCTTTCCGGGTGGCAGGATTGAACAGCGCCACATTGGAAATATTGATCGGCATCTCCTTTTCGACAATGCCGCCCTGGTTACCCTTCATCGGGTTGGGCTTGGTGTGCTTCTTGACACGGTTGATGCCCTCAACCAGCAGGCGATCTGCGTCAACGCAGTTCAGCACGACGCCACGCTTGCCCTTGTCCTTGCCCGTGGTAACGACCACATCGTCACCCTTGCGAATCTTGTTCATGATCGAGTCCTCGATTGCCGGTTCAAAGAACCTCGGGAGCCAGCGAGACGATCTTCATGAATCTCTCGGTGCGCAGCTCGCGCGTCACCGGGCCGAAGATGCGTGTGCCGATCGGTTCCAGCTTGTTGTTGAGCAATACCGCCGCGTTGCCATCGAACCGGATAAGCGATCCGTCCGAGCGACGCACGCCCTTGGCGGTACGCACCACGACGGCGCTATAGACTTCGCCCTTTTTGACACGACCACGCGGCGCGGCATCCTTGATGCTGACCTTGATGACGTCACCGATCCCGGCATAACGGCGCTTGGATCCGCCGAGCACCTTGATGCACATGACCGAACGCGCGCCCGTATTATCGGCGACATCCAGCAGAGACTGCATTTGAATCATTTTTTCATCTCCAACTTAATCCGCGATTGACTCAAGTCCCGCGATCAGTCTTGGAGCCCGCTGGGGGCTGGGATGCCGGGAAGGAAATTACCCCGGCGGAGCAAAGAGGCGGAATTTTACAGCCCGCCACACTGTTGTCAACTACTGTTTCTTGCATTCAGCGCGGTAGCCAGTGCGCCATCAAGCGGCGCGGGCCTTCTCGACGACCATGGCGACTCGCCATGCCTTGGTCTTGGAAATCGGAGCGCATTCTTCGATCTGAACCAGATCACCGGTCGCTGTCTCCATGCCTTCAACGTGCGCGTGGTACTTTTTCGACCGTGTCATGATCTTGCCGATCACGGCGTGCTTGACCTTGCGCTCAACCAGCACCGTCACTGTCTTCTGCATTTTGTCCGAAACAACGCGCCCCTGGAGGGTACGCCGCACGGTTTGGGTGGTCGCATCCGTCATTTCGCCGCCGCCTTCTCACGCTGAATGGTTTTAATGCGCGCAATATCCTTGCGCACCTTGCCGACCTGACTGGTGTTGGTCAACTGTTGTGTAGCGACCTGCATGCGAAGACCGAACTGCGCCTTGCGCAGGTCCAGCAATTCCTTCTGCAGATCCGCGTCGTTCTTTGCTCTGAGCTCACTGGTTTTCATGGCCTATCCCAAATGCCGCACAACGAACGTGGTTTCAAGCGGAAGCTTCGCTGCCGCAAGGCGGAACGCCTCGCGTGCCAGGGTCTCGTCGACACCATCCATCTCATAGAGGACCTTGCCCGGCTGGATTTCGGCAACCCAGTACTCGGGAGCGCCCTTGCCATTGCCCATCCGCACTTCGAGTGGCTTCTTCGAAATCGGCTTGTCTGGAAATATGCGGATCCAGATACGGCCGCCGCGCTTGATATGGCGGGTCATGGCACGACGCGCCGCCTCGATCTGACGGGCCGTGAGGCGACCGCGGGCGATAGCCTTGAGGCCGTACTCGCCAAAGCTCACCTTGGCGCCCCTGGTGGCGAGTCCCGTATTGCGACCCTTCTGTTCCTTGCGATACTTTCTGCGGGCAGGTTGCAGCATGTTTTACTCCTTGCCTTCTGTCGCCGCGCCATCGACGCCCTCGGCCTTGGCCGGGGCCTTGCGAATACGCTTGACGGGGGTCTTGGGCGCTGCGGCAACACCCTCGGTACCGGCTTCCGGCTTGACTTCTTCAGCCTTCTTGATGGGTGCGCGGCGGGCCGGCGCGGCTTCGCCGTCACTCTCGGTTCTGGGTTTCCCGGGACCGCGGCGCGGCTTGCGCTGATCATCCACAACAGGCTCAGGAGCAGCCAACAGGGCGTCACTGCGCGACAGAATCTCGCCCTTGAACACCCAAACCTTGATGCCGATGACGCCGTAGGTGGTCTTCGCCTCGGCCGTACCGTAGTCGATGTCGGCACGCAGCGTATGCAGGGGCACGCGGCCCTCGCGATACCATTCCCGGCGGGCAATCTCGGCACCATTCAGGCGTCCGGAACTCATGATCTTGATCCCTTGGGCACCGAGCCGCATGGCGTTCTGCATCGCCCGTTTCATGGCGCGGCGAAACATGATGCGCTTTTCGAGCTGCTGGGCAATCGAGTCGGCAATCAACTGGGCGTCGATTTCCGGCTTGCGTATCTCTTCGATATTGACGTGCACCGGCACGCCCATCTTGCGCTGGAGTTCAGCCTTCAGGTGCTCGATGTCCTCGCCCTTCTTGCCGATGACCACGCCGGGTCGGGCGCTATACACCGTAACTCGCGCGTTCTTGGCCGGGCGCTCAATCACGACCCGACCCACAGACGCGTGCGCCAGCTTCTTCTTCAGGTAGTCGCGAACCTCGATGTCTTCCTTCAGCATCTGCGGAAAAAGCTTGCTGTTGGCGTACCAACGGGAAGTCCAGTTGCGCGTGACCGAAAGACGAAAACCGGTCGGATGAATCTTTTGTCCCATGTGCCCTCCTTAATCACCAACGGTCACGAAGATGTGACAGCTGATGATGCGGTTGCCGCGTCCCTTGGCACGCGCGGTAAAGCGCTTGAGCACCGTGCCCTTTTCGACATAGATCCGCGTAATCTTCAGTGCATCGATATCCGCGCCGTCGTTGTGTTCGGCGTTGGCGATGGCCGACTCAAGCACTTTCTTGATGATTCCGGCGCCCTTCTTGGGCGAAAATGCCAGAATGCTTAGCGCCTGGTCCACCGGCTTGCCGCGCACCAGGTCGGCAACGAGGCGACCTTTTTGGGCGGAAAGCCGAACACCGCGCAAGTTTGAGTTGGTTTCCATCGTCTCTCCTTACTTCTTCGCAACGGCCTTCTTGCCGCCTGTGTGGCCCTTGAAGGTGCGCGTCAGCGCAAACTCGCCAAGTTTGTGACCCACCATGTTTTCCGATACATAGACCGGAATGTGCTGCTTGCCGTTATGCACGGCGATGGTCAATCCGACGAAGTCCGGAAGAATGGTCGAGCGGCGCGACCAGGTCTTGATCGGGCGCTTGTCGTTGGAGGCGCGCGCCGCATCCACCCGCTTCAGCAGGTGTGCGTCGATGAACGGGCCCTTCTTGATGGAACGTGCCATGTCTTACCTCTTACCTTTCGGCCTGCGTTGGACGATCATGACGTCCGTGCGCTTGTTGTTGCGGGTGCGATAGCCCTTGGTCGGCTGACCCCACGGACTGACCGGAACACGTCCTTCGCCGGTACGCCCTTCGCCGCCACCATGCGGGTGATCGACAGGGTTCATCGCCACGCCGCGCACAGTCGGTCGAACACCACGCCAGCGCATGGCACCAGCCTTGCCGATCTTGCGCAGACTGTGCTCTTCGTTGCCCACTTCGCCAATCGTCGCGCGGCACTCGACGTGGATGCGACGAATCTCGCCTGAGCGCAGCCGGACCTGGGCGTAAGTACCTTCACGCGCCAGAAGTTGCGCCGAAGTGCCGGCGGACCTGGCAATCTGCGCACCTTTGCCCGGCATCATTTCGATGCAATGGATTGTCGTACCTACCGGAATACTGCGAATCGGCAGGGCATTGCCCGGCTTGATCGGGGCCTCGGGACCGCTGATGACTGCCTGACCAATGACCATGCCCTTGGTAGCGATCATGTAGCGGCGCTCACCGTCCGCATATAGCACCAGTGCAATATTGGCGGAACGATTCGGATCGTACTGGAGATTCTCCACCTTGCCCTGGATCCCGTCCTTGTCGCGACGGAAGTCGATCACACGATAATGCTGCTTGTGACCGCCACCCATATGCCGCGTGGTGATGTGTCCATGTGCGTTGCGACCCGCGGTCCTGCTCTTCTTTTCGAGGAATTTGGCGTGCGGACGACCCTTGTGCAGGTTCGGGTTAACCACCTTGACGACACCGCGACGACCAGGCGAGGTCGGCTTGACTTTTACCAGAGCCATTTAAGCAGCCCCCCCTTCCGCGAAATTGATTTCCTGACCTGCCTTCAGGCAGACGAAGGCCTTGCGGACGTCGCTGCGACGACCCATGTTGCGGCCTGCGCGCTTGATCTTGCCCTTCAGGTTGGCGATCTGGACCGACTTGACCTCGACCTTGAACAGCATTTCGACAGCTGCCTTTACTTCCGGCTTGGTCGCGTCGGGTGTCACGATGAACACCACCTGCTCATTCTTGTCGGCGATGTAGGTCGCCTTTTCGGAAATCTGCGGAGCCACCAGCACTTGCAGCAAGCGTTCCGGATTGAAGTTCTTGCTCATGCCAGCATCTCCTCGATCTTGGCCACAGCCCCCTTGGTGAAAATCACCTTCGGAAAGCGGACCAGGGAAACCGGATCAGCCTGCTGCGCCTCCAGCACCAGAACATTCGGCAGATTGCGCGACGCCAGCGCCAGATTGTCATCCAGACTATCGGTCACGAGCAGCACCGACTCCAGACCCATGGCCTTGAGCTTTTGCGCAAAAGCCGCGTCTTCGGCGCTTCGATCGTGAAGTCGTCAATCACCATGAGCCGGCCTTCGCGCGCGAGCTGAGGAAGAATCGCCGCCAAGCCCGCGCGATACATCTTGCGATTGAGCTTCTGGCTGAAGTTCTCTTCCGGGGTATTCGGGAAGATCCGACCGCCGCCCCGCCACAGGGGCGACGAGGTCATGCCCGCCCGCGCGCGACCCGTTCCTTTCTGCCGGAAGGGCTTCTTGGTGCTGTGATGCACCTCTTCGCGGTCCTTCTGCTTGCGATTGCCGGCGCGCGCGTTGGCCTGATAGGCGACCACCACCTGATGCACCAGCGCTTCATTGAAGTCACGAGCAAACAGGGCGTCGGAAGCTGTCACGGTTGCTCCAGGCTGACCCTGGGCGTCAATCAGTTTGAGTTCCATGTCATCCCCGCTCTCTGGACGCCTTGACGGCCGGAGCGACAACCACATCGCCGCCCTTGGCGCCAGGCACCGCGCCCCTGATGAGCAGGAGCTGGCGTGCCTCGTCGATGCGCACAACCTCCAGATTCTGCGTCGTGCGCGAGACATCACCAAGATGTCCGGCCATCTTCTTGCCAGGGAACACTCGCCCAGGATCCTGTGCCATGCCGATCGAACCCGCCGAGTTGTGCGACAGCGAGTTGCCGTGGGAGGCGCGATTCGACGAAAAATGATGCCGGGTGATTGCCCCGGCAAAGCCCTTGCCGATCGACGTGCCGCTGACATCGACTTTCTGACCCACGCTGAAAATACTGGCAGCGACCACCGTCCCGCCTTGAAACCGGCGAGTTGGTCCAGCGCGACGTGGAATTCCCTGAGGACTTCACCGGCTTCGACGCCGGCCTTGGCGAGGTGCCCGGCCGCTGCCTTATTCACCCGACTGGGGCGCCGCTTGCCAAAGGTCACCTGGATGGCAGCATAGCCATCCACCTCGGGCGTCTTTATCTGTGTGACGCGGTTGTTCGACACATCAAGCACGGTCACTGGAATGGAAGAACCATCCTCGGCAAACACGCGCGTCATGCCGACCTTGCGTCCAACAAGGCCTAGACTCATTTTATTCTCCTAAACCCCAGCTACGATTGGCCGGGCCCACTTTCAAAACCAGCGGCAAAATCACCGCGACAGACGCCAGAAAGGCCGGCGCCCCTGTTACGAATTACTGCAACTTGATCTCGACATCGACACCGGCGGGAAGATCCAGCTTCATCAGCGCATCGACCGTCTTGTCGGTCGGATCGATGATGTCCATCAGGCGCAAATGGGTGCGGATCTCGAACTGGTCACGCGAAGTCTTGTTGACGTGCGGCGAGCGCAATACATCGAAACGCTCGATGCGCGTGGGCAACGGCACGGGGCCGCGCACAACAGCGCCAGTGCGCTTGGCCGTCTCGACAATTTCCAGCGCCGACTGATCAATCAAACGATAGTCGAAGGCTTTGAGGCGGATGCGAATCTTCTGACTTTGCATTACAAATCCTTAAAGAGCGGGTCGCAAATCGCGAAAGGGCAAGATTTTACCGTGCTATTCGCCGTAGCGCAACAAATGTTATTCGATGACCTTGGCAACGACACCGGCGCCGACGGTACGACCGCCTTCACGGATGGCGAAACGCAGACCTTCTTCCATCGCGATCGGCGCGATCAGCCTCACCGTCATCGCAATGTTGTCGCCCGGCATCACCATTTCCGTCCCGGCCGGCAACTCGATGCTGCCCGTGACGTCGGTGGTGCGGAAGTAGAACTGCGGTCGGTAGCCGTTGAAGAACGGCGTGTGGCGTCCGCCTTCGTCCTTCGACAGAATGTACACCTCGGAGCTGAAATGCGTGTGCGGGGTGATGCTGCCCGGCTTGGCCAGTACCTGGCCACGCTCGACTTCTTCACGCTTGGTGCCGCGCAGCAGCACGCCAACGTTGTCTCCGGCCTGACCCTGATCCAGCAGCTTCCTGAACATTTCAACCCCGGTGCAGGTGGTCTTGGTGGTGGGACGGATGCCGATGATTTCGATTTCTTCGCCAACTTTGACGATGCCACGTTCGATACGTCCGGTGACCACGGTACCGCGACCGGAGATGGAGAAGACGTCTTCAATGGGCATCAGGAAGGGTTTGTCAATGGCCCGCTCGGGTGTCGGGATGTAGCTGTCCAGCGCGTCAGCCAGCGCCATGATGGCGCCTTCGCCCATCTCTCCCTTGTCGCCTTCCATGGCTTTCAGCGCGGATCCCTTGATGATGGGAATGTCGTCGCCGGGAAAGTCGTATTTGCTGAGCAGTTCGCGCAGTTCCATTTCGACCAGTTCGAGCAGCTCGGCGTCGTCGACCATGTCGCATTTGTTCATGAACACGACCATGTAGGGCACGCCAACCTGCCGCGCCAGCAGGATGTGCTCGCGCGTTTGCGGCATCGGACCGTCGGCAGCGGAGCAGACCAGGATGGCGCCGTCCATTTGCGCGGCGCCGGTGATCATGTTCTTGACGTAGTCGGCGTGGCCCGGGCAATCAACGTGCGCGTAGTGACGGTTCTTGGTCTCGTACTCGACGTGCGCGGTGTTGATGGTGATGCCCCTGCCTTTTCTTCCGGTGCCGCGTCTATCTGGTCGTAGGCTTTCGCCTCGCCGCCAAACTTCGCCGACAGCACCGTCGTGATCGCCGCCGTCAAGGTCGTCTTCCCATGGTCTACGTGACCAATCGTCCCCACGTTTACGTGCGGCTTCGTCCGCTCAAATTTCGCTTTCGCCATGTCTGCTTTCCTTAAAGAACGATGGTTGGTCGATCACTTCTTGTTGATGACTGCTTCGGCGACATTCTTCGGCGCCTCGGTGTAGTGCTTAAACTCCATGGAGTACGTGGCGCGACCCTGCGAAAGCGACCGCAACTGGGTGGAATAGCCAAACATCTCCGCCAGCGGCACTTCGGCCTGGATCAGCTTTATGCCGCCGATCTGATCTTCCATGCCATGCACAATGCCGCGCCGGCCGGAAAGATCGCCCATGACGTTACCCATGTAGTCTTCCGGAGTCTCCACCTCGACCGCCATCATCGGCTCGAGCAATACCGGACTGGCCTTGCGCATGGCATCCTTGAACGCCATCGACGCCGCCATCTTGAAGGCGTTCTCGTTGGAATCGACGTCGTGGTAAGAGCCGTCAAACAACGTCACCTTGACATCCACCACGGGGAAACCCGCCAGCACGCCATTCGGCAAGGTGTCCCGGAGACCCTTTTCTACTGCGGGAATGAACTCGCGCGGCACCGAACCGCCTTTGATCATGTCGATGAATTCAAAGCCCTTGCCCGCCTCATTGGGTTCCAGCTTGATCCAGACGTGGCCATACTGACCACGTCCGCCAGACTGCTTGACGAACTTGCCTTCCTGCTCCACGGACTTGCGCACGGCTTCGCGGTAGGCCACCTGTGGCGCGCCGACGTTGGCTTCAACGCTGAATTCGCGACGCATGCGATCGACAAGAATCTCCAGGTGGAGCTCACCCATGCCGGAAATAATCGTCTGGCCAGATTCCTCATCGGTGCGCACGCGGAAGGACGGATCTTCCTGTGCCAGGCGATTCAGCGCGATACCCATCTTCTCCTGGTCAGCCTTGGTCTTGGGCTCGACGGCAACGTGAATCACCGGCTCCGGGAACACCATGCGCTCAAGCGTGATGACATGCGCGGGGTCGCACAGGGTCTCGCCCGTGGTCGCCTCTTTCAGACCGACGGCAGCCGCAATGTCACCGGCAAACACTTCCTTGATCTCCTCGCGCTGGTTGGCGTGCATCTGCAGAATCCGGCCCAGACGCTCCTTGCGACCCTTGATCGGATTGAAAATCGTATCGCCGGTCTTGACCGTCCCGGAATAGACTCGGAAAAAAGTCAGTTGGCCGACATATGGATCGGTCATGATCTTGAAGGCGAGAGCCGCAAACGGGTCGGTGTCATTCGGCTTGCGCTCGCCCTGCTGCTCGTTTTCAAGGATGCCGTCAACCGGCGGTATGTCCGTCGGCGCCGGCAGGTATTCAATGACGGCATCCAGCATCGCCTGCACGCCCTTGTTCTTGAACGCGGAGCCGCAAAGCATGGGCACGATTTCGGCGGCCAGGGTACGGGCACGCAACCCGGTCTTGATCTCTTCCTCGGTCAGATCACCGCTCTCGAGATACTTGTTCATCAGTTCCTCGGAGGCCTCCGCGGCGGCCTCAAGCATTTTTTCGCGCCACTCGTCAGCCTTGGCCTTGAGCTCCGCGGGAATCTCGCTGTAAGCAAACTTGACGCCCTGGCTCGCCTCGTCCCAAACGATCGACTTCATCTTGACCAGGTCAACCACGCCTTCGAACTTCTCCTCGGCGCCGATCGGTATCTGTAGCGGGATGGGATTGGCCTTGAGGCGCAGGCGCATCTGGTCATGCACCTTGAAGAAGTCGGCACCCTGCCTGTCCATCTTGTTCACAAAAGCCAGGCGCGGCACACCGTAGCGATTCGCCTGACGCCAGACAGTTTCCGACTGCGGCTGAACGCCGCCGACGGCACAATAGACCATGCAGGCGCCATCAAGCACCCGCATCGAACGCTCGACCTCGATGGTGAAATCGACGTGCCCCGGAGTGTCGATGATATTGACACGGTGCTCCTGGAAGTTCTGCCCCATCCCCTTCCAGAAGCAGGTCGTCGCCGCCGAGGTAATGGTGATGCCGCGCTCCTGCTCCTGCTCCATCCAGTCCATGGTTGCCGCGCCGTCATGGACTTCGCCAATCTTGTGATTGACCCCCGTGTAAAACAGAATACGCTCGGTGGTGGTGGTCTTGCCGGCGTCGATATGCGCCGAGATGCCAATGTTGCGATAGCGCTCGATGGGAGTCTTGCGGGCCACTTGATTTACCTGCCTTATCTAAACCAAACCGCCATGACACCTCGTTTGACGAAGCGACAGGGCGGCGGACAAAAACACGAAAGCCCCGCCGGACACCCGACGAGGCGCGATACCGCTTAGAAACGGAAATGCGAGAACGCCTTGTTGGCTTCGGCCATGCGGTGAACTTCTTCACGCTTCTTCATCGCCGCGCCGCGCTCCTTCCGACGCCTCGAGCAACTCGGCGGCAAGACGCTGACCCATCGACTTCTCGCTGCGCTTGCGCGCCGCTTCGCGAAGCCAGCGCATGGACAGGGCCATGCGTCGCGACGGACGCACTTCAACCGGCACCTGGTAATTGGCGCCACCCACCCGACGACTCTTGACCTCTACCATGGGCTTGACGTTGTTTACCGCCAGAGTGAAAACCTCCAGCGGATCCTTGCCGCTCTTTGTGTGAATTTGCGCGAAGGCGCCATAGATGATCCGCTCGGCAACGGACTTCTTGCCACTGGCCATCAGCACATTGACGAACTTGGAAAGATCAACGCTGCCGAATTTCGGATCGGGCAGGATGTCACGTTTTGGGACTTCACGACGACGGGGCATGGTTTCTCCTTAAGACCCGGATCAGGCCGCTTTGGGTCGCTTGGCGCCGTACTTGGAACGGCTCTGCTTGCGGTCCTTGACGCCCTGGGTATCAAGGCTGCCGCGCACAATGTGGTAACGAACACCGGGCAGGTCCTTGACTCGACCGCCGCGAATGAGGACTACCGAGTGCTCCTGCAAATTGTGACCTTCGCCCCCGATATAGGAAATGACCTCGAAGCCGTTCGTCAGCCGTACCTTGGCGACTTTCCGCAACGCGGAGTTCGGCTTCTTCGGCGTGGTGGTATACACACGGGTGCAGACGCCGCGCCGCGCCGGGCTGTTGCCGAGTGCTGGCACCTTGCTTTTTGACTGCGGCGCCTGACGGCCCTTGCGCACAAGCTGGTTAGTGGTAGGCATGTATGTGTCCCGAATGCAGTGTGAAACGCACCGCAAATTTACGAAAAATCGGCCCCTGCCATGGGCAAAGAGGCCGGATTATAGAATGGTCGCTGTCCAGCGTCAACCCGCTTGGGCATCTTCCGCCGCCACCGGTGCTTCTTCCGCAGGCGGCAGATCGAACAGGTTCTGCGCCTCGGCCCCATCTCTGGTCTGCTTACGCAGCGTGCGGTGATAAGCCATGCCGGTACCCGCCGGAATCAGGCGTCCGACAATGACATTCTCCTTGAGGCCGCGCAATTCATCGCGCTTGCCCATAATTGCAGCCTCGGTCAAGACGCGGGTGGTTTCCTGGAAAGACGCCGCCGAGATGAAGGAGTCGGTCGACAAGCTGGCTTTGGTGATGCCGTGCAGCATGAAGTCGTACAGCGTCGGGGTCTTGCCGGCTGCAATCAGCTTGTCATTCTCGTCCAGCACTGCGGCGCGCTCGACCTGCTCTTCCTTGATATAGGTCGAATCGCCCGGATTCGTAATAACCACGCGACGCAGCATCTGGCGCACGATCACTTCAATGTGCTTGTCGTTGATCTTCACGCCCTGCAGCCGGTAAACGTCCTGTACTTCATCGATGATGTAGCGGGCCAGTTCCTCGACACCCTTCAAGCGCAGAATGTCATGTGGATCGGCCGGGCCGTCCACAATCACTTCGCCCTTGTTAACCACCTGACCATCGTGAGCCATCACAGTGCTTGTCCTGGTGATCAGGTACTCATGCGCCGTGCCGTCCGGCTCGGTAATTACCAGGCGCTGCTTGCCCTTGTATCCTTGCCGAAAGAAACAGTACCGGTGACTTCCGCCAGCACGCCGGCATCCTTCGGAATACG
>JADJQA010000059.1 GCA_016712985.1 Sulfuritalea sp.
GAGTTTCGTTGAAGCAGTGAAAGCCGGCGCATGTCGTGGCGCGTACTACGCGCCTTACCACGCGAGTGGTCGCAGCCGCTGAAAAAAAGTGCATGGCGCGACCAGGCCCTGCAAGGCCTTGAGGCAGTAACGAGGAGAAGAAGATGCAAGCCGTACAGACGTCCGAAATCAGGTGGTACAAGACCCGGCAGGCGCCAGGTGCTGTTGATTTCGGCGCGGATATGGGTGTAATGGTTCGCCTCAGCATCGACGGCAAGGAGGTGGAGGCGCCAGAAGGGGTTTCGCTGCTTTCCGCGGCATCCGCTGCCGGCATTTACATTCCGGCCCTCTGCGCCCACCCCGATCTGCCGCCCAGCTCCCAGCGCGGCGGCGGCGGGGACAGTGGCTGCAATCTGTGCGTGGTCGAAATTGCCGGCATGACCGGCATGCGAACCTCCTGCTCGATTCCCGTCGAGGCCGGAATGCGCGTGACAACCAGGTCGCCCGCAATTGACAAGCTGCGCAAGGAACGCATTGCCAGGACGCTGGGGTCGCATCCCCATGTCTGTCTGACCTGCCCGCAGCGCGACGGTTGCAGCCGCACCACCTGCTCGTTCGGCAACCCGGTGGAGCAGCGCTGCTGTTCGATTTTCAACAACTGCGAACTGCGCAAGGTGTCCGATTACGTCGGCATTCCGCCGACCACGCTTAACTACAAGCACATCCGGTTGCCGGTGATCAGGGACGAGCCGTTCTACGATCGCGATTACAACCTTTGCATCGACTGCCGGCGCTGTCTGGTTGCGTGTAACGAGGTGCGCGGTGTCGGCTGCCTCGAAGTCAAGAACACGGATGGCCGCACCTGGGT
Source organism: Sulfuritalea sp. (assembly GCA_016712985.1). GTDB lineage: Bacteria > Pseudomonadota > Gammaproteobacteria > Burkholderiales > Rhodocyclaceae > Sulfuritalea. The sequence goes on from JADJQA010000059.1 coordinate 848, forward strand.
CGGCACCATCGCGCCGACGCTGCTCGAATCCGGCTGCAAGTTCTGTAGCGCCTGCGTGACCGTCTGCCCGACCGGCGCCCTGATGGACCGCACGCTGGATGTCGCGCGCCTCGAAGCAACGCAGGTGCCCTGCAAGGCGACTTGCCCCGCCGGCATCGACGTGCCGCGCTATGTGCAACTGGTTGGCCTCGGCATGTACGGCGAGGCGGTAGCCGTGGTGCGCGAGAAACTTCCCTTCCCCGGTATCCTCGGTCGCGCGTGCTTCAGTCCGTGTGAATCGGCCTGCCGGCGCAAGGATCTCGACGATTCGCTGTCGATCCGCAGCCTGAAGCGGATCGCCGCCGACAACGATACCGGGCTATGGCGCAAGCACTCGATACAGTTGCCGCCATCGGGCAAGAAGGCTGCCGTGGTGGGTGCCGGACCAGGAGGGCTGACGGCCGCCTATTATTTGGCCAAGAAGGGCCATGCGGTCACGGTGTTCGATGCTCTGCCGGCCGCCGGCGGCATGGCCCGCTACGGCATTCCCTCGTATCGCGTGCCACTCGATGTGATCGATGGCGAGGTCGCGGAAGTGGAGAAGCTCGGTGTCGCATTCAGCTTCAATACGCGAATTGAAAACATCGACGAGCTGAAGGCACGGGGCTTCGATGCGACTTTTCTTGCCATCGGTGCGCAAAGTGGCGATCCGCTGGGCATTCCCGGTGACAGCCTGCCGAACGTCGTCGACAGCCCGACCTTCCTGCGTGCCGCGACCATGGGCAAGATCGGCAGTCCGGAAACAGGTATTGTCATCGGCAAACGCGTTGCCGTGATCGGCGGCGGCAACGTGGCGACGGACAATGCGCGTTCCGCCCGGCGCCTGGGTGCCGAAGTGGTGGACATGGTGTATCGCCGCACGCGCGAGGAGATGCCTGCGCGCGACGATGAAGTCCAGGGCTGCATCGAAGAGAAGGTGAATTTCCGCTTCCTGCTGGCGCCGAAGAAAATCGAACTCAACGACAGCGGCAGTTCGCGGCTGAGGATCACTTATATAAAGATGGAACTCGGCGAACCGGATGCGTCCGGGCGCCGTCGGCCGCTGGAAGTGGCTGGCAGCGAATTCACCGAGGATGTGGATCTGGTGATCTCGGCCATCGGCCAGCGCCCGGAAGAGATTTCGGGCTACGGCGTTCAACTCGGAAAGAACAGCCGGGTGCAGGTGCGCGAAGACAACATGCTCACCAGCCGTCCCGGCGTCTATGCCGGCGGCGATTGCGTGCTCGGTCCCTCGACGCTGATCGAGTCGGTGGCGCAGGGCCGCAAGGCCGCCGCGGCGATCGATGCCTTTCTCGGCGGTGACGGCAACATCGAGGAAAAGTTGTTGCCGGATTGGGACACCGATCCATGCATAGGGCGCGAGGACGGGTTCAACGCCCGAAGGCGGCTGCATCCGATCTTCATCGATCCGGACAAGCGCAACAACTGGGATGAAGTCGAGCTCGGCTTCGACGATGCCAGCGCTCGCGCCGAAGCCCTGCGCTGCCTCAAGTGCAATCTGGCGGCGAAGATCGAGGACATGGTCTTGCCGCCGGAAGCCTGGCTGGAGCTGAATGCGGCGAATGTTGCGGGCGTGCAGACAGAATCGGGTGTGTACCAGTTGCTCGACGCCGACAAGAAAGTGCTGCTGATCAAGGGGGTCGAGAACCTGCGTGAAGGACTCGAAGCCGTGCTCGACAAGGCCGATATAGCCCGCTACTTCGTGTTCGAGGATGCACCCTTCTTCAGTCAGCGCGAGAACCAGATCGTGCAGGCCTACATGCAGCAGTACGGCAGCATGCCGCCGGGCGTGGGCACCGACGAGATGGACGACCTGTTTTGATCGACAACGCAAAAGGAAATTTCATGCCCGAGTTCAAGTTTCTCAACTACGCCGTGGACGGCGGTCTGGTGACCATCACCCTTAATCGTCCGCCGCATAATGTCCTTGACATAGCGCTGATGGAGGAATTGAACCACGCGCTCGATGTCGCGGCGAGGACGAATCGGCCAAGATGCTGATGATCACTGCCCTGGGCGAGAAGGTGTTCTCGGCTGGGGTGGATGTTCTCGACCATACGCCGGACAAGGTGGTGCAGATGATCGAGGTCTTCCACGGCATCCTCAAGCGCCTGATGGTCTTCCCACTGCCGACGATTGCCGCATTGAACGGGTCGGCCATGGGCGGCGGTTGCGAACTCGCGATCGCCTGTGACATGGTCGTGGCGACGGCCGACACCAAGCTCGGTCAGCCGGAGATCAAGCTGGGCGTGTTTCCGCCGATTGCCGCGATCCTGATGCCGAGGATCCTGCCTCTGCCCAAGGTGATGGAATTGTTGCTGGGGGGCGGCCTGATCACGGCGCAGGAGGCACTATCCCTTGGCCTGCTGAACCGCGTGTTCCCGCGGGCAAATTTTGCCGCCGACAGCCGCGAATTCATCGCGCAGTTCCTTTCCCTGTCGCGCGTCGCGTTGATCTACACCAAACGCGCGATCCGCGAGGCCTCCGGCAAACCCTTCTTCGAGGCGCTGTTTACCGTCGAGCAGATCTACCTCAAGGAACTGATGAACACGGCCGACGCGGTGGAGGGTCTGAACTCCTTCATGGAAAAGCGCAAGCCGGTCTGGACGAACAAGTAGTTTGACGATTCCACGGGAGACAAGATGATTCCAAAGAGCATACAAACCTGGCAGATGAGCGAACCGGGAAAGCTGTTGCGCACGGAAATACCGGTGCCGGAGTTGCAGGCAGGCGAGGCGCTGGTGGAGATCCGCGGCTGCGGAGTCTGCCACACCGATCTGTCCTACTTCTACATGGGTGTGCCGACGGTGCACAAGGGGCCGCTGTCGCTCGGCCACGAGATCGCCGGCGTGGTGGTGGCGGGCGACGCGCGGGTACTCGGCGAGGAAGTGATCATTCCCGCCGTACTGCCCTGCAACAAGTGCGAGCTGTGCAAGACCGGGCGTGGCAACCGCTGTCTCGCGCAGAAGATGCCGGGCAATTCGATGGGCATTTACGGCGGCTATTCGAGCCATATCCCGGTGCCGGCGGAGGACCTGTGCATCGTCGGCAATCGCGGCAAGATTCCGCTGGAGCATCTCTCGGTGATCGCCGATGCGGTGACCACCCCGTACCAGGCGGCCATAAGGGCCAGGCTGCAGGACGGCGATCGCGTAATCATCATCGGCGCGGGCGGAGGTGTCGGCAGCTTCATGACCCAGATGGCCAAGGGCCTGGGCGCCGCCGCGGTGATTGGCATTGACATCAACGAGGAGAAACTCGAATTCATGAAGGGCTATGGGGCTGATTTCACGATCAATCCCAAGGGCAAGAGCGCCAAGGATGTCAAGGAACTGTTCAAGGGATTCTGCAAGGAGAAAGGCCTGCCCGCCAACTACGGCTGGAAGATATTCGAGGTCACCGGCAGCAAACCGGGCCAGGAGCTGGCGCTGTCGCTGCTGTCATTTACCGGCATGCTGATCGTGGTCGGCTACGGCGGCGACGAGACCTCCTACATGCTTTCCAAACTGATGGCCTTCGACGCCGAACTGATCGGCACCTGGGGCTGCCTGCCCGCGTACTATCCGGAGGTCCTGGAGATGTGCGTGGACGGCAGGATAGCGCTCGAACCTTTTGTCGAGACGCGACCCATGAGCCAGATCGAGCAGGTTTTCGACGAAGCCCATCATGGCAAACTCAAGCGCCGCGTGATCCTGACGCCGGATTTTTGATGAAAACCAAACGCTTTCAACACAGAGATCACAGAGGCACGGAGTACACAGAGAAAACCTGTATGAAAAGGCTTTTCTCTGTGATCTCTGTGTCTCCGTGCACTCCGTGTTGAAAGAGGTTCAACGATTTAACCAGGAGAAGAAAATGGCATTGGAATGGCTACGCAGGGAAAACGATCTCAAGGATCACCAGCTCATCGACAACAGCCACTTCGGCAAGGACGCGCCGACGGTGATCTACGAGGAGCGCCCGGTGCTGGACGACAAGGGCGCCGCGGTGGCGGGCCTTTATTCGGCCTGGATCTGGCTCAACAATCCGAGCCAGTACAACTCCTACACTACGGACATGGTGAAGGGCGTGATAGTATTCACCGCCGTCGGCGACAAGGCCTTCTGTACCGGCGGCAACACCGCCGAATACTCTTCCTATTACTCCAAGCGTCCGAACGAGTACGGCGAGTACATGGATCTGTTCAACGCGATGGTGGATGGCATCCTCAACTGCAAGAAGCCGGTGATCTGTCGTGTCAATGGCATGCGCGTGGCGGGCGGGCAGGAGATCGGCATGGCCACCGACATCACCGTTTCATCCGACCTGGCGATCTTCGGCCAAGCCGGTCCCAAACATGGCTCGGCGCCGGTCGGCGGTTCGACCGACTTCCTGCCCTGGTTCCTCTCGATGGAAGATGCGATGTACAACTGCATTTCCTGCGAGACCTGGAGCGCCTACAAAATGAAGTCCAAGGGCCTGATCACCCAGGCGGTGCCGGTGTTGAAGAAGGACGGCCAGTGGGTGAGAATCCCCTCGTGCGCACCGACACCTTCGTCGACGACGGCGAAATCGTCTACGGCGAAGCAGTGGCCGGCGACAAGGTCGCCGCGGCGAAGGCACTGATCGCCGAGTGCAAGACCGACTTCGAACTGCTCGATGCCGAAGTCAATCGCCTGGTGTGGAAGTTCGCCAATCTCTTCCCCAATTGCCTGATCAACTCGATCGACGGCATCCGCGGCAAGAAGAAGTTCTTCTGGGACCAGATGAAGCTGCCGAACCGCCATTGGCTCGCCGCCAACATGAACCACGAAGCCTGGCTCGGCTTCAATGCCTTCGATGCGAAGAAGGTGACGGGCAGGGACGTGATCGACTTTGTCAGGTTCCGGCAATTGGTGGCCGAAGGCGCGCTGTTCGACGACAAGTTCGCCGAACAGGTGCTGGCCAAGCCGAAGGCCCCGTAAGTATGCATAACGGGATGCAACTGGAAGGGAAGGTCGCCTTCGTCACCGGCGCCGGGCAGGGCATCGGCGCTGCGGTGGCCGCCGCCTACGCTCGCGAGGGCGCCAAGGTCGCGGTGATCGACATGAAGGGCGAGGCGGCGCAGAAAGTCGCTGCCGCGATAGTCGGCGCCGGCGGCACGGCTATCGGGATTGCCTGCGACGTCGCCGACCGCGCCCAGGTCGAGGCGGCCGCAGCCAAGGTTAATGCCGCCTGGGGCCGCATCGACATCCTGGTGAACAATGCCGGCATCACGCGTACCGCGATGCTCAACAAGATGACCAACGACCAGTGGCAGCAGGTGATCGGCGTGCATCTGACGGGCGCTTTCAACTGCCTGCAGGCCGTGGTCGGTGGCATGATCGAGCGCAAGTACGGACGCATCATTTATGTGACCTCGGCGGCGGGTGTGCTCGGTACCATAGGCCAGATCAACTACAGCGCGGCAAAGGCGGGGATTCTGGGCATGACCAAGAGCACGGCGAAGGAACTGGCGCGCTACAACATCACGGCCAACGCCATCGCGCCCGGCGCCGCCACACCGATGACGGAAGTCATTCGCACCGACGAGCGCTTCAAGGAGAAGTATCTCGATCGCATTCCGCTCGGGCGCTGGGCCGAGCCCGAGGAGATCGCGCCGGTATTCGTGTTCTTCGCCTCCGACGGGTCGGCCTACGTCACCGGGCAGATTCTCGCCGCCGACGGCGGCATGACCATACACTGATACCGGAATCGCCAATGAGCAGCAAGCCGAGATTCAACTGGGAAGACCCCTTGCTGCTGGATGGGCAGTTGTCGGAGGAAGAGCGCATGGTGCGCGACACCGCGCTCAAATACTGCCGGGAGAAGCTTGCGCCGCGCGTGCTGGAAGCCTTTCGTCACGAGCGGACCGATCCGGAGATCTTTCGCGAGATGGGCGCTCTCGGTTTGCTGGGTGTGACCATTCCGGCCGAGTATGGCGGAGCGGGTCTTAACTATGTCTGCTACGGTTTGATCGCCCGCGAAGTCGAGCGCGTCGACTCGGGCTACCGATCGATGATGAGCGTGCAATCCTCGCTGGTGATGGTGCCGATCCACGAGTTCGGCTCCGCAGAGCAAAAACGCAAATACCTGCCGAAACTGGCAAGCGGAGAACTCATCGGCTGTTTCGGCTTGACCGAGCCGAATCACGGCTCCGATCCCGGCAGCATGATCACGCGAGCAAGAAAGGTATCCGGCGGCTACTCACTCTCGGGCTCCAAGATGTGGATCACCAACTCGCCGATCGCCGATGTCTTCATCGTCTGGGCCAAGACCGACAATGACGTGATCCGCGGCTTCATTCTTGAAAAGGACATGCAAGGTCTCTCCGCGCCTGCCATCCACGGCAAGGTCGGGCTGCGTGCCTCGATTACCGGTGAAATTGTCATGGACGAGGTATTCGTCCCCGATGAGAACCTGCTGCCGGGCGCGAGGGGGCTCAAGGGACCGTTCACCGGCCTCGACTCGGCACGCTTTGGAATCGCCTGGGGAGTGCTCGGCGCCGCGGAGTCCTGCTGGCACATCGCGCGGCAGTATGTGCTCGATCGCAAGCAGTTCGGCCGGCCGCTCGCGGCCAACCAGTTGATCCAGAAAAAGCTCGTCGACATGCAGACGGATATCACCCTGGCACTGCAGGGCTGCCTGCGTCTGGGGCGGATGAAAGACGAAGGCACGGCGGTTCCCGAGATCACCTCGATCATGAAGCGCAATTCCTGCGGCAAGGCGCTGGTCGTTGCGCGCATGGTACGCGACATGATGGGCGGCAATGGGATGTCCGACGAGTTTTGCGTGATCCGCCACCTGGTCAACCTGGAAGTGGTTAACACCTACGAGGGCACGCAGGATATTCATGCATTGATTCTGGGGAGAGCCCAGACAGGCATAGCAGCGTTTAGCTGAGCCAGGCTTAAGAACGAAAGATTGTCAAACTAGAATGGAAAAAATCGAATCCGCGCTTCAGGGTACCGGTTCTGGCGCCCAAGCCGGCTTACTAAAGGAGAATTTTGATGGCTGTTGATGTCAACGCACCCATGTCGGGAAGGATCTCTGAAATCTTGTGCAAAGTCGGAGATCAGGTGAAGTTCGAGGACGAACTGATGATTCTGGAAGCCCTAAAAATGGAGAATCCCATTTTCGCCCCGGCCGACGGCAAGATCAGCGAGATCAAGGTCGCTCCAGGCGCCATGGTCGAATCCAACCAGTTGCTGCTGGTCATCGAGTAAGCCAGACGCGCTTCACTTTTGCGCCGCTGGCGGGCGAACAGGCTCCGCGGCAAAGCGGATCGGTGGCATCGGGGAGGAGAGGGATTTGGAATATTTCTGGGGTTCGGTCAAGCTGATGCTGATCGTCTACGGGCTGGCGGCTTTCATTGCAATGCTGGTGGCCTGGGTCATCAAGTTGATATTCGCCGGCATCCGCAGACAGCGGGTCTCCGCCGCGACGAAGGTCGACGCTTCGGCCCCCTCGGAAGCCAAGCCGGCAGGCAGCGCCAGCGGAAAGGTGGTTTGACCGTGCCCGAAATCAACATCCTGTATATCTTCCAGGGCATCGCGACGATGGTCGCGTCGGATCCGCTGATCATCGTTGCCAGGATAGTGCTGATCCTCCTCGGCGTCGCCTTCGTTTACCTGGGCGCCAAGGGAACGCTCGAACCTCTGATCATGATTCCGATGGGGGTCGGCATGTCCTCGGTCAATGCTGCCGTCCTCTACCTCTCGGGCACGACCATGGGCACGATCTTTCTGGATCCGATGGCGAGTGAACCGAGCCAGCTCATGGATGTCCTGCAAATCAATTTTCTGCAGCCCGTCTATACCTTTACCTTCAGCAACGGCCTGATCGCCTGCCTGGTCTTCATGGGCATCGGCGTCATCACCGATATCGGCTACATGCTGATTTCCCCGATGCGCAGCATGTTCATCGCCCTGTGCGCGGAACTGGGCACCCTGCTGACCTTTCCGATCGCGGTCGCGATGGGACTCACCTACAAGGAGGCGGCATCGATCGCGATGGTGGGGGGAGCCGACGGCCCGATGGTTCTCTATACCTCGCTGATACTCGCCAAGGACCTTTTCGTGCCGATCACGATCGTGGCCTACCTGTATCTGAGTCTGACCTATGCCGGCTATCCTTACCTGATCCGCCTGCTGATTCCCAAGCATCTGCGAGGAATCAAGATGGACCCGAAGCAGATCCCGAGTTTCAGCAAGGCGGAAAAGATGACCTTCGCCATCATCAGTTGCGTGCTGTTATGCCTGCTGTTGCCCGTGGCGGCGCCGCTGTTCATGTCCTTCTTCCTGGGAATCATCATCCGCGAATCGGATGTGAAACCCTTCGTTGAGTTCATCAGCGGCCCGGTGCTTTACGGTTCGACGTTCTTCCTCGGACTGCTGTTGGGCGTGCTCTGCGAGGCGGCGACGATCCTCAATCCCAAAGTCATCCTGCTGCTGTTCCTCGGCATCACCGCGCTGTTGATTTCCGGCATCGGCGGCATCATCGGCGGCTACATCGTGTATTGGACCAGCGGCCGCACTTATAACCCGGTCATCGGCATTGCCGGGGTTTCCTGCGTGCCGACGACCGCCAAAGTGGCCCACAAGGAAGCCCGTGACGCGAACAAGTTTGCAGTCATACTTCCTGGGCGATGGGCGCGAGCATTTGCGGCGTGATCACTTCGGCCATCATCGCCGCCATCTACGTCACCTTGCTGCGGTGAGGTGGTCTTCTGCTTTCGACCTTCCGGACCACTGCATCATTGCATCGTACCAACCAGAGGTTCCAGTAGCTTGTTCGGGCAATCGAACGACCTGGCACTTGCGACCAACATCGACTGAAGCGAGACAACAATGAACTTTGAACTGACCGAAGAACAGCGCCTGATCCAGGACACCGCACAGCGCTTCGCCGCGGAGGAAATTGCCCCCACCCTCGAAGCTGAGGAAAGCAAACACGAGTTTCGCGCCGACCGGGTGGCCAAAATGGGCAGTCTGGGGTTCTTTTCCTGCGCCCTGCCCGAGGAATTCGGCGGCAGCGGAATGGGCTTCGCCGAGTCGGTGCTGATGGCGGAACAGATCGCCAAGGTGTCGGCGTCCTGGCGACTGCCGTTCAACATGCAAAACCTGGGGCCGGCGTTGACAGTCAGCAAGTTCGGCACCCAGGCGCAAAAGGAAAAGTATGTTCCCGGCTGGGTCGCCGGCACCCAATTGGGCTTCTTCGCCATGACCGAGTCGAACACCGGTTCAGATGTTGCCAGCATGAAGACCCATGCCTTCGACCGTGGCGATCACTGGGAGATTCATGGATCGAAGATCTGGATTTCCCAGGCCCATGTCGGGGACGCCGGTTTGCTGTATGCCTATACCGACAAGACCCAGGGCAACAAGGGCATCACCGCCTTCATCATCGAGCCGAAGAAAATGGCGGGATGCACGGCCCGCGCCATCGAGACCAAGCTCGGCCTTAAATGCTCGCCGACCGGCGAGTTCGCCTTCGAAGGCATGAAGGTGCCGAAGGAAAATGTGCTGGGCAAACCCGGCGAAGGTTTCCGCATCTGCATGTGGCAACTGAATCAGACGCGGCTCGGCTGCGCGGCGGGAGCGCTAGGCGTTGCCGGCGGGGCACTCGATCTGGCCATCCAGTATGCCAACGAGCGCACCCAGTTCGGCAAGCCGATCTCGCAGCATCAGATGATCCAGGCGCAGATCGCCGAGATGGTGGTCGAGCATCAGGCGGCGCAACTGCTGGTCTATCGGGCGGCCTGGCTGAAAGACCAGGGCAAGCCCAACCAGTTTGAAACCTCGCTTGCCAAATATGCCGCTTCGGAAGCGGCGGTGCACGCCGCCAACGAGTGCATGAAGATATACGGCTCCTACGGATTTTCCACCGAGTATCCGGCCGAGCGTTTCTACCGCGACGCCAAGTCGCTGCAGGTGGTGGAGGGCACCTCCAACATCCAGAAGGTCATCATCTCGGGTATGGCGCTGGGTTTCACCCCCAACCGCGAGTAACGCCGGGCAGAGCAGGGATGGGCGGGGCGGTTGCCCCCATCCGTTGGTGTTGTCATGACAGCAGAGGAAGAAGCAAATGAGACCGTATTTCGCAAAAATGTCCGACTTCGGCAAGCCCCTCAGGGAGAACCGTATCGCCCGCTCGCAGCAGAGCCGCGCCAGGCTCGAAGCTGTCGAGGCGGAGATTGCGGCGCTGAGGAAGGCCAGGGAAAACGTCGGGATTCCCGCAGAAAAGATCAACGAACGCGGCGCAATGACGATCTGGCAACGGCTCGACTACTTGGTGGAGCCCGGCACCTGGCAACCGCTGCACAGCCTCTACAACCCCGAGGAAAACGAAGAGGGCACGACCAACGTGGTCGACGGGCTGGGAAAGATCGCGGGGCGTTGGGCGGTCATCATCGGTTTCGACAACAAGGTGCTGGCAGGCGCCTGGATTCCGGGGCAGCCGGAAAATATCCTGCGGGTCACCAACCTGGCGAAACGGCTGAATATCCCCCTCGTATGGCTGGTCAACTGCAGCGGCGTCAAGCTGCCCGAGCAGGAGCAGTTCTATGCCGGACGCCGCAGTTCCGGCACCCCTTTTTACCGTCACGCCGAACTGGAACAGGCCGGAATACCGGTGCTGGCGGGAATCTACGGCACCAATCCGGCCGGCGGCGGCTATCAGGGCATCACGCCTACCATCCTGATCGCCCACAAGGATGCCAACATCGCCGTGGGCGGCGCCGGCATTGTCTCGGGCATGTCGCCGCGCGGTGGATTCGACGCGGAAGGCCTGGAACAACTGATCGCCGTCACGCGTGACCTGAAGGATCGCCCGCCGGGCCGCGCCGAGACCCATTACACCGAGACTGGTTTTTTCACCCACGTTTGCGACGAGGAGAAGGGCGTCCTCGATGGCATCAAGACCTACATGCGGGCAATCCCCGCCTACGATCCGATGTTTTTCCGGGTTGCCGAGCCTGCCGAGCCGGCGCTTCCTGGCGGGGATCTGTATCACCTGCTGCCATTCAACCAGAAGGAAACCTACGTCCTCGAAGACATCTTGGCGCGCCTGGTTGACGCCAGCGAGCACATGGAGTTCCGCCCCGACTACGGACCGGAAATCTACACTGGGCTGGTCAAGATCGATGGCATGCTGGTCGGAGTCATTGGCAACCGTCAGGGATTGTTGCCGCCGGGTTATCCGGAATATGCCAATTATCCGGGCATCGGCGGCAAGCTGTACCGCCAGGGCTTGATCAAGATGAGCGAATTCGTGACTCACTGCGGGCGCGATCGCCTTCCGGTGATCTGGCTCCAGGACACCAGCGGCATCGATGTCGGTGATGCGGCGGAAAAGGCCGAACTGCTGGGCCTGGGCTCCAGCCTGGTGTATTCGATCCAGCAGGTCGATGTGCCGATGATGCTGGTGGTGCTGCGCAAGGGCAGTGCGGCGGCGCACTACATCATGGGCGGTCCCAATGCCAATCGCCAGAATGCGTTCACGCTGGGCACCGCCGCCACTGAGATCTACGTGATGCATGGCGAAACCGCTGCCGTCGCAACCTACGCGCGGCGCGCGGTGAAGGACAAGGATTCCGGCAAGCCGCTCGCCCCGATTGCGGAGAAGATGAACGAGATGGCGCGCAAATACCATGAAACCTCGCGGCCGGCCTATTGCGCGCGCCACGGCTTCGTCGATGAAATCGTCGATCTGAAGGCGCTGCGCGGGTATCTGAAGGCTTTCGCCGGCAGTGTCTATCAGAATCCGAAGTCGATCTGTCCGCGGCACCAGATGCTACTGCCACGGATCATCAAGGGTTGACATGCGACCTCCGGGAATCGGCAACGCGCGGCGCTTGAGCATGATCTTGCCTGCGTCGCCGTCAATCCTGACTGCGACCCGCTGCAGGGCACGCCTTGCGCGGGAGTCGCGCAGAGAGCCGGCCGACGCAGTCCTGAAGCTGTAGCGACTTTGACCAATCACCCGCCACGGAGCGGAAGAGGAGAATGCAATGCCTGAACTGAGTTCCGCCGATCACGGTACATCGCCGCCGCGCGTAACGATTCCGCGCAGCTACAACGCGGCACACGACCTGATCCAGAGAAATCTCCAAGCCGGGCGATCCGGCAAGATCGCCTATATCGATGATCACGGCAGCTACTCCTTCGGCGACCTGGCCGAGCGCGTCAATCGCTTTGGCAATGTGCTTGCGGGCATCGGACTGGCAGCCGAGGACAGGGTGATGCTGTGCCTGCTCGATACCATCGACTTCCCGACGGCGTTTCTCGGCAGCATTCAGGCCGGCGTCATTCCAATCGCCGCCAACACCCTGCTGACCACCGCCGACTATGACTTCATGCTCGAGGATTCGCGGGCCAAGGCCCTGGTGGTGTCGGAACAGCTCTGGCCGCAATTCGCTTCCATTGTCGCCAGGCACCGCACCCTCAGGCATGTGATCGTTTCGGGCACCGACGGCAAGGGAAATCCCTGTCTGTGCGACTTGATGAAAGGCGTCAGTCCGTACTTCGAGCCCGCGTCGACCACCTGCGACGATTTCTGTTTCTGGCTGTATTCCTCGGGGTCGACCGGCACGCCGAAGGGAACCGTGCACCTCCATTCCCACCTGATCCAGACCGCCGAGCTCTACGGCAGGCCGATACTCGGCATCGGCGAGGATGACATGGTGTTCTCCGCCGCCAAGCTGTTTTTTGCCTATGGCCTGGGCAACGGCCTTTCCTTCCCGCTCTCGGTCGGGGCGACCACCGTTCTGATGGCCACTCGTCCAACGCCCGAGGCCGTATTCCAGAGATTGCGCGAGCACCAGCCGACGATCTTCTATGGGGTGCCGACACTGTATGCCGCGCTGCTCGCCAGTCCCGATATGCTCAAGCGCGAAGAAATGCCGCGCCTGCGTGTCTGCGCTTCCGCCGGGGAAGCCCTGCCGGCGGATATCGGTCGTCGCTGGACCGAGCTGCTCGGGGTGGAGATCCTCGATGGCATCGGCTCCACCGAAATGCTGCACATCTTCCTCTCCAACCGGCGCGGTGAAGTGCGTTATGGCACCACCGGGAAGCCGGTGCCGGGCTATGCCGTTCGCCTGATCGGCGAAGACGGCAATCCGGTGACGTCGGGCGAGATCGGCGAACTGCAGATCAACGGGCCCAGCTCGGCGATCATGTACTGGAACAAACGCGAGAAGTCGCGCCAGACTTTCATGGGGGAGTGGACGCGCAGCGGCGACAAGTACATCGAAACCGCCGATGGCTACTTCCAGTATTGCGGCCGTTCCGACGACATGCTGAAGGTGTCCGGCATCTATGTTTCGCCCTTCGAGGTCGAAGGCGCGTTGATGACCCACGAAGCCGTGCTGGAGGCGGCCGTCGTTGCATACGCGGACGCCGACCAGTTGATCAAGCCGAAGGCCTATGTGGTCCTCAAGGCAGGTGTCGAGCCGTCCGGTGCTCTCGGCGAGGCGCTCAAGCAGCACGTCAAGGACAGGCTGGCACCCTACAATATCCGCGCTGGCTGGATTTCGTCGCCGAATTGCCGAAGACCGCAACCGGCAAGATCCAGCGCTTCAAGCTTCGCTGAGAGGAAGGTTCGGGGATGAGGACATGCTCGTCAATTTGCTTGACGCACCAGCGCGGAAGTGTTGTGATTGAGCTTCAAAAAGCATAGGTAGCGACCGTAGCAAGAAACGCATCGGGCGCGAGCCTTTGCGTCCTGTCACATAAAAATCTTGAGTGAGGAGAAATGCAATGAAGAAGAATGATCAAGCCGGTTATGACCGCCGCGAGTTTTTGCGCGGCACGACAGCCATTGCCGGCGCGGCTGTTGCCGGCGCGCTGCTGCCGATTGGCACGGCATTCGCCCAGCAGGCGAAGTTGAAAGTCGGATTGATGCTGCCCTATACCGGAACGTACGCGCAACTCGGCGTCGCCATCACCAACGGCTTCAAGCTGGCGGTCGAGGAGCGCGGAGGCAAGCTCGGTGGCCGCGAGATCGAATGGTTCACGGTTGACGATGAGTCCAACCCGGCCAAGGCGCCCGAGAACGTCAGCAAGTTGGTGCAGCGCGACAAGGTCGATGTGGTCATCGGCACGGTTCACTCCGGCGTGGTGATGGGCATGGCCAAGGTACTGAAGGAATCCGGCACCCTGTGGATCAATCCCAATGGCGGCGCCGGCGCCATGACGGGCGCCGCCTGCGCGCCCAATTTCTTCCGCACCTCATTCTCCAACTGGCAGACCACGCACGCGCTGGGCAAGGTGCTCAAGGCCAAGGGCCACAAGAATGCCGTGTTCATCACCTGGAAATATGCAGCGGGCGAGGAGATGATGGAGGGCTTCAAGGAGGGTTTCGAAAAGGAGGGCGGCAAGCTGACCAAGGAGCTGTTTGTACCTTTCCCCCAGGTCGAATTCCAGGCCCTGCTGACCGAGATCGCCAGCATCAAGCCGGATGCCGTGGTGGCCTTTTTCGCCGGCGGCGGTGCGGCCAAATTCCTCAAGGACTACCAGGCCGCCGGTCTCAAGGGCAAGATTCCCTTGTATGGATCGGGCTTCCTCACCGATGGCGTGCTGGATGCCGTGGGCGATGCCGGCGAAGGCGTGGAGACCACGCTGCATTATGCCGACGGCCTCGATACGAAAAAGGACAAGGCTTTCCGCCTCGCCTACGCCAAGACCTTCAAGCTGCAACCCGACGTGTATGCCGTCCAGGGCTATGACGCCGGTCAGTTGCTCGCTGCCGGGCCTCGACGCCGTCAAGGGCAACATCGGCGACAAGCCCGGCATGATCAAGGCCATGGAAGCGGCCAAGATCGACAGCCCGCGCGGGCCGTGGACCTTGTCCAAGGCGCACAACCCGGTGCAGGACATGTACCTGCGCAAGGTGGTGGGCAAGGAGAACAAGGTGCAAGGCGTGGCCTGGAAGGCCCTGGCGGATCCGGCGCGCGGCTGCAAGACCTAGCCTTTTTGTAAGCCGGGGGCGGCAGGCGACTGCTGCCCTTCTTGCACCTTCGTCCTTGCGGATGAAGGAAATGTTGCGGGATTCGTACCGCACACACCGTCACCGCATCGCCGACGCCGGCTATCGCTATCCTCAATCCCATGGATTTCGCCTTCTTCCTGATCCAGTTGCTCAACGGACTTCAGTACGGCCTGTTGCTGTTTCTGGTTGCCAGTGGCTTGACGCTGATCTTCGGCATCATGGGGATCATCAACCTGGCCCACGGCAGTTTCTACATGGTCGGTGCCTACCTGGCCTGGTCGCTGTCGAGCCTGACCGGAAGCCTGACCGTCGCCATCCTGCTCGCCATACCTCTGACGGTGATCCTCGGCATGGGGCTGGAACGCCTGTTGTTCCGCCATCTCTATCAGCGCGACCATCTTTACCAGGTGCTGCTGACCTACGGCCTGATCCTGGTGTTCGAAGAGCTGCGCAGCCTGATCTGGGGTGACGACGTGCATGGCGTCGCGGTCCCGGCCCTGCTCAATGCCTCGATTCCGCTCACCGAGAACCTGTCCTATCCGGTGTATCGCCTTGCGATTTCGGGCGTCTGCCTGCTGCTCGCGGCCGCGCTTTATTTGCTGATCCAGAAAACCCGCCTGGGGATGATGATTCGCGCCGGCGCCAGCAACCGCGACATGGTGCAGTCGCTGGGCATCGACATCAAGCTGATCTACACGCTGGTGTTCGCGCTCGGCATCGCACTGGCGGCCTTCGCCGGCATGATCAACGCGCCGCTGTCCTCGGTGTTCCGCAACCTGGGTAGCCATGTATTGATCATCTGCTTCGTCGTCGTCGTCATCGGCGGCATCGGCTCGGTCAAGGGCGCCATGGCCGCCTCGCTGCTGATCGGTCTGGCCGAGACCTTCGGCCAGGTGCTGGTGCCGGAAGTGGCGGGCATGATCGTCTATGTGCTGATGGCCGTCGTCCTCGTCTGGCGGCCGCAAGGCCTGTTCGGCAAGGCTTAGATGAACTCCTCCCGTTTCGCGCAGCTTCTGCCCTGGTTCGTGCTCGGCCTGCTGGCGCTGTTCCCGCTGGTCGAAAACACCTTCTACATGCAGTTGCTGACCAAGGTGCTGATCATGGCCATCTTCGCCATGAGCCTCGACCTGCTGGTTGGCTACACCGGCCTCGTCAGCTTCGGCCACGCCGCCTACTTCGGCCTCGCCGGCTACACCCTGGCGCTGATGTCTCCGGGGTACGAGGCCGTCAGCCTGTGGTGGTCGCTGCCGGCGGCGATCGTCGTCTGCGCGCTGTTTGCGCTTATCACCGGGATGCTGGTGCTGCGCACGCGTGGCATCTACTTCATCATGGTCACGCTGGCGTTCGCGCAGATGCTGTTCTTCGTCTTTCACGACACCAAGCTCGGCGGCGGATCGGACGGCGCCTACATTTACGTCAAGCCTTCGATGAGACTGGGCGACTTCGAACTGGTCAATCTGGAAAAGGCCGAACAGTTCTATTGGCTGGTGCTGTTCCTCATGGCAGCGGCCTATCTGCTGCTGCATCGCGTACTCGATTCAAGCTTCGGCCGCGCCTTGCTCGGCATCAAGGTCAATGAACATCGCATGCGCGCCCTGGGCTTTCCGGTATTCCGTTACCAGTTGGCGAGCTTCACGCTGGCGGGGTCGCTGGCGGGCATCGCTGGCTACCTGGCGGCCGTGCAGTACGGCTTCGTCAATCCTGAAATCCTGTCCTGGCACCAATCGGGGGCCGTGCTGATGATGGTGATCCTGGGCGGCATGGGAACTCTGTACGGGGCGGTGATCGGATCCTTCGCCTTCATATTGCTCCAGGAAGTGCTGTCGAATCAGGCCTGGTTCGGCGCCTGGGCCAAGCATTGGCAACTGGCGATGGGCATCCTGATCATGCTGGTGGCGCTGTATCTGCCGCAGGGCCTGGCCGGCCTGGCGCAGAAGTTCCGCGGCAAGCCGGTGCCGGAGAGCGCAGATGACTGAGCTAGCCGCCATGAACGGCGAGCCCATCCTGAGCACCAAAGGCCTGAGCAAACGCTTCGGCGGCCTGGTCGCGGTCAGCGATGTTTCGCTTGACCTGCATGTCGGCGAAGTCCATGTCGTGATCGGACCCAACGGCGCCGGCAAGACGACGCTGACCAACCTGCTGTCCGGCGACCTGCTGCCGACGTCGGGCCAGGTGATGTTCGGTGGTCGCGACATCGCCGGCTGCACATCGGACCATATCTCGCGTCTCGGCATCGGCCGCAGCTACCAGAAGACCAATATCTTCCTCCCCTTCACCGTGTTCGAGAACGCTCGCCTGGCCGCCCAGTCGCGCACGCCGCATGCGCTGAAAGTTTTCAGTCGCGCCGCGGACTATGCCGAAATCAACCAGCGCGCCGGCGCGGCACTCGAAGCGGCCGGGCTTTCCCATCGCGCCCAGCGCATTGCGGCTACGCTTTCCCACGGCGAACAGCGCCAACTGGAGATCGCCATGTGCCTCGCCACCCAGCCGCGAGTACTGCTGCTGGACGAGCCGCTTGCCGGCATGGGCCCGCATGAATCCCAGCGTATGGTGGAATTGATCAAAAAGCTGACGGAAGATCACGCCATCATGCTGATCGAGCACGACATGGATGCGGTCTTTGCCCTGGCACACCGGCTGACGGTCATGGTCAACGGCGAAGTGCTGGAATCCGGCACGCCCGATGAAGTGCGTTCCAGCCCGGCCGTGCAACTGGCCTATCTCGGCGGCGAGGAACTGCTCCATGACTGAGGCCATGAACGCATCCGCGGCGCTGGCTTCGGCGGCCGATACGCTGCTCGAAGGCAGCGGTCTGCACACCTATTACGGCGTCAGCCACATCCTGCACGGCGTCGATTTTGCCGTGCGGCGCGGCGAGACTATCGGCCTCATGGGGCGCAACGGCATGGGCAAGACCACGTTGCTGAAGACCATGCTTGGTCTGGTGCGGCCGCGCGAGGGCCAGGTCAGGGTGCGCTGCATCGACATGACCCAGGCCGCAACGCACGCCATTGCCCGCCGCGGCATCGCCTATGTACCGGAAGGCCGCGGCATCTTTCCCAACCTGTCGGTGCGCGAGAACCTGGTCATGGCGGCACGGGCCGGCGTCGATGGTCGCCGCGAATGGGATTTCGATCGCGTCATCCATACCTTTCCGCGCCTCGGCGAACGCCTTGCCAACGGCGGCGCGCAACTCTCCGGCGGCGAACAGCAGATGCTGACCATCGGCCGTGCGCTGATGACCAATCCCGACCTGCTGATCCTCGACGAAGCCACCGAAGGCCTGGCACCGCTGATCGCCCGCGAGATCTGGAGCATCATCAAGACCATCCGCGCCTCGGGCATTGCCACCATCATCGTGGACAAGAATTACGCGGCCGTGATGGCTCTGGCGAATCGCAGCGTGGTGCTGGTCAAGGGCAGGGTGGTGTTTGCCGGCGAATCAAGCGAACTCTCGGACAATCAGGAGCTGATGCAGCGCTTTCTGGGAGTTTGATTCAATGCATGCCGGTTTGATCAGAGCCTGTGGTCGCGATCTCGAATACCAGCTTATCCCCGCACACCAGATCAATCGCCCGACGCTGGTCCTGCTGCACGAAGGGCTGGGCTCGGTGGCGATGTGGCGCGATTTTCCGGCGCGCCTTGCCGCAGCGACTGGCTGCCGTACGCTGGTGTATTCGCGCTACGGCTATGGCCAGTCGGACCTGCTGCGGGAAGCGTTCGGTACCGACTACATGCATCGCGAAGCGCGCGAGACACTGCCCGAACTGCTGGCTGCCTTGGACATTGTGAATCCGGTGCTGGTCGGCCACTCCGACGGCGCCTCGATTGCGTTGCTGCATGCCGGCGCTGGCCACCCGGTGGCGGGCCTGGTGGTGATGGCGCCGCATTGCTTCGTCGAGGACATCTCGATCCGCAGCATTGCGGCGGCCAAGGTGGCGTTCGAGACGACCGACCTGCCGGCCAAGCTCGGCCGCTATCACCGCGATGGCGAGCGCACTTTCCGGGGCTGGAACGACATCTGGCTGCATCCCGACTTCCGTGCCTGGAACATCGAGAGCTGCCTGCCGCGGATCCGCTGCCCGATCCTGGCGATCCAGGGCGAGGACGACGAGTACGGCACCATGGCGCAGATCGAGGCGATCGCCGCGGGTGCCACGGCCGCGCCGGATGTCGAATTGCTCAAGCTGGCCGATTGCCGGCATTCCGCGCACAAGGACCAGACCGTGGCCGTGATCGAGGCGATCAACCGGTTCGTGGAAAACCTCGATATCGGCGCACCGCCAGCGCCAGCGCGGTGCGTCCCAGTGGGAACTTGCTGATATTTCTTAGGTGCAGGTGTCAATCGCCGATTTTCGGCCAGCATGCGACGCGATTTTCAGAAAGGGAAAGGCCCGCCAAATCGCACCCCAGGCACTCCCTGATGCCTGGAGAGTGACCGACGGCGGCCACTGTCCCGGCATCAGGCAGGGGTCATACCTTACGAGCGGCGGCTAACCGTGTCTCATCTGTTTTTTGCACCTGCCCGCACCTACCAGGCGGCCATGCCTCCCCCTATTGCTGCATAAGGGTCAGGGCCGCCAGCATCATGTCGTTCAGATCGGTCGGCAGCGGCAGCGCGCGCTGCCTGAGCTGCGCCAGCAGCGCCTGCTGCTGATCCGGGGACAGCGTACGGAAATTGGCTGCGAAACGCTCCGCGAGCAAGCGCTTCTCGTCGGGCGACAAGCCGTTAAGCTGGTCGTGGGTGAATTGGACCTGACGCGCGACCACGACGAACTGATTCAGTATCGCCTCGCGGTGCGCGCTGTTCGCAGGATCCGCCAGGGCCTTATCGAGCCCGGCATGCAGCTCGGCAAGCTGCGAGCGGCTGAGATAGACGAAGCTCTCGTCGATCAGCGCGCGCAGGTCCTGCTGATCCATGCTTGCCGGCGGCTTCGGCGACTGGAGTGTCGCGGGCACGGGGGCTCTCGCTACGTTGCTGCCCCCCACCTTGCCACGACGCGCCTTCTCCTCCTGCATGGAGGTCTCGATCAGGTTCTTGGCGAACCCAAGCAAGAACATGAGTAAAGGATCCGCCGCGCGGGCAGCGATCGGCTGCGCAAAGGCTGCGACAATCACGATTGCCCTGAGCAGAAGAATCGGATTTCGATGACGGCGCAACGCCATGAACGCCTCCAGCCAGAACCGGCACGGATCGGAAGTCTAGCGCATCCCTGTGCGCGCGTGTCAGGGTATGGCAGGCACTCTCCTCATCTGACCAGCCGCATTAATTCGCTGACGTCGGAGCTTTCTTCCAGGTGCCAGAGCGCATCGATCAGAGGCTGGACGGGGCGTCGCTGCGTTCCCGTTGCGGCGAGATCGCGCACCTTGGTCTCGATCTGCGCTTCGGTCGTGGGGCGAGCGAGGCTGCCCAGCACACGGCGAATCTCGCTCGAATGGCACCTTCCGTCGCGGGTGTCGATACTGACTTGTGCCGCATCGACGGCAATCGCCGGGTCTTTTCAACGCAGACCTTGATTCCGAAGGCCTCCACGTCCGGTCGGATCACGCAGGCGTCCCTATATTGCGCGATACCGGGCGCGCCATACAGGAAGCAGACCGCTGCGCCGTGCTGGGCGCTGACCGCCGCCTCTCTCCCCGAGCGTGGCGGGCCTATCGGCACGGTGACACAGCAAAGGGTTCCGGATCGCGGCGAAATGTCCGCTCGACATGGACCGGCGGTGCTTAACCGCATACCATTACACACAACTCGCCTATGAGTTTTGAAGCTGTCGCATATGCTCGACGCCCTCGACGAAATCTCTGATGCGAGCGAAGCCGAGCCAGAGCGTTTTGACGCCCGGCTCGCCATCGCATTTGCGGCCGAGGAAGCCGCCGAGCTTGGCGATTTGGCGGATGACCTCGCGCAGGGTGGGCGTTTCCGTCGGTGGTTTCTTCTTCGCCAGAATGTAGGCGCCTTTCCACTCGGCTTCGGTAAACAACTCGCTCGCCGCCAAGTCCGGGTGAGTGCGACCCAGTCGCACCAGTCGAGCCAAACGCCATGCGACCACCATATACACGGCCAGCGCCAGTTCCAACTTCGCGACGCTCCCCAATTGCAAGGCCTCCACGCGGCAGCCGTTCTTGAGCACGTTGAAGAAAATCTCGATTTCCCACCGGCAACGATACCAGTCAATCAGTTCACCGGCAGCGGCAAAGTCCGCCACCGTTCGGTTCGTCAGCAAGCGCCACTCCACCGCCTTGCAGCCCGCCGGCGGGTTCATTTCCTTGGCGACAACACAGGTCACACCCAGCAACCCGCCGAGGCCATCCGGGATGTCAATGCGGCGCGCCCACACCTGCTGGCGAACGACACGTGCCATCTGCCCCGAGCGTGCCGCCAGGGTGAACTCAATCTCTCCCAAGGCGTCGCCCTCCAGGGTTTGCGCCCACAATTTGCGGCCCCGGTGTACGCTGCGGTTATGTTGCGAGCGAATCAGCCAGTCCGCCGGATTACCCAGATCACGGGCGCAACGCATCAATTCGACGATGTCGGCTTCGCGGTCGCCGATATAGATCAGGCGCGTGTCTGGCAGGATGGACGCCATTTCGGCGATCCGCTCATAGCCCTCGGTCCAGCGCAGACTTTCACGCACACCGGGCCGTGTGCCGTCGGCGGCCTTGGGTTCCCGCGACCACATCCACGCGTCGGTGATGCCCAAGGGTTCGCGTTCCGGCGTCACGACGTAGGTAGGGTGCAGGTACATGCCGCGTTGCGCCTCAAACGACAGCGGACCCAGTCCGTCAATGCCCTGAACGTTGAAATCCAGTTCGGTGGTGTCTTGCAGGCACAGCACCACACGGTGTTGCCGTATCCGGGCTTGCGTGCGCTCCCTGTGGGGCGTCAGGATCCTTTGCCACTCAAGCGCTCGCTTGCCATTGTGGGCTTGATCGAAAAGCCGGTATGTGGCCTGCGTTTCACTGCAGTCAGGGCAGGCTCCGGGAATGCTCGCCGTCGGCTTGTCGGCAAAACGTTCCGCGAGTTTCACCAACCGCCGGTTCAACCGCTTGTCTCCCAGGTCCGCCCCGGCAAATTCTTCCTCCGACCACGTCATATACGCCTCCCTTATCGCAAAATGCGCAGGGATAAGCAAAGGGTATACCAGGCTAAATCGCACGGGTATTTCCGTTACGTGATCAGCTCGCTCGAAGGCTCAGATTTGTGTGTAATGACATGGGTTTACCGTGGTATCGGGCGAGAAACCGCCGATGGAGAAAGGCGACCTGATTCTCACACCGCCTGGCTTGTGGCACGAGCATGGTCACGAGGGCAGGGGGCCGGTGATATGGCTCGATGCGCTCGACCTGCCATTGACTTATGGCATCGACGCTTCCTACTGCATCGAAGGCAAGTCGCAGGCCGTGGACCAGGCGCAGGGCAAATGCAACGCGGAATTCCGTCAGGGCGGAGTCATCCCCTACCGCTCCCTGGATTCGAGTTCGACGCGCTATCCTCTGCTGCGTTTTCCGTGGCGCGAGGTCAGGCAGTCGCTGCTTGCGCTGACCGGTGTGACGGCGAAAGCGGAATTGGTCCACCTCGCCTACGTGAACCCGGAAACAGGCCGGGAGTGTTTGCCGACCCTGGGCTTCTCGGCAATCATGTTGCGCCCCGGCGAGGAAACGCGTCTGCGGAAGCGTTCGGCATCCGCTGTTATCCACGGTGTTGAAGGCGTCGGGATTGCCACGATCGATCATGTGGCGCACGCATTTGGGGAGGCCGACACCATCGCCGTGCCTACCCATGCGGAGGTCATGCTGAGCAATGCATCAGGGAAGGAGGCGGCCTGCCTGTTCATGGTCGACGACGCTCCATTGCATCGAAAACTCGGCATCTATGAAGTTTTCGATTGAGGCGGCAGCGAGCTGTTAAACGCCGCTACTGTGCAGCCAGAATGCGAATCGATTGGCTTGACTGGCTGATGCTTTGCCCTTAACGTATACAGTATCCAATAGCTAATTCAAAATCATTTCGGCCTGCGCCGACAGCAGGACCACAGGAGGGAAAGCAAGTGATCAAACCAGGCGAAGCAAAGCTCAATCATCTGTTCCAGCCGGGGCGAATCGGCAAGTTCGTGACGAAGAACCGTATCAAGTATGGCGCCTGCTGTGTCTCCAATTACAACACCCGCGACGGCTACATCACGGCGCGCGAACTGGCGCGAATGCGGGTGATTGCCCAGACCGGTTGCGGCATCATCACCAACCAGGGCGCCTATCCGGATGCCAAGGGCGAGGGCAAGTCCTATTTCCGCCAGGTCGCGATCTACGACGACAAGTTCCTTCCGCAGTTCGAGGAAATCGCCGGCTACATCAAGGAAGCCGGCGCCATCGGCATCCAGCAGATCCTCCATGCCGGGCGTTATGGCGGTATCGATCTCGGCTACTGCGTCCAGCCCTCGGACGTGCCGCAAACTCTGCCGCATTTTCGTCCGCCGCGCGTGCTGACCGCCGAGCAGATCCGCGAGATCGTCGAACAGCACGCCGACGCGGCGAAACGCGCGATTCGCGCCGGCTTCGACGGGACCGAAGTTACCAGCTTCATGGGCTACCTGCTGGCCAACTTCAATTCCCGCTTCACCAACCAGCGCACCGACGACTACGGCGGCTCGATCGAGAACCGCGGCCGTTTCATGCGCGAACTGATCGACTCGATCAAGCAGGCAACTCCGGACAACCCCCTGGTGGTGCGCCTCAACGGCGACGAGCTGATGCAGCGCTGGGGCGGCAACACCGAGGACGAATGCTATGAACTCATGCAGCAGGCCGTCGATTGCGGCGTGGACATGATCTCGGTCACCGTCGGCTGGCAGGAAGCCCCGGAATCCTCGATCGGCCGCGACATTCCTCCGGGATACTGGAACTACCTGTCGGAACGCGCCAAGAAGATGTTCCCCGACACCCTGATCACCTTCGGCAATCGCCTGCCCGATCCGAACATGGCCAACGACTGCGTCCGCGACGGCACGTTCGACTTCTGGGAAGTCTGTCGCCCGCTGCTGGCCGACCCCGAACTGATCCACAAGGCCGCCGAGGACCGGCTTGAGGAAACCCGCCGTTGCATCGGCTCGCTGAACTGCCTGTCGCGGCTGTTCCGCGACCTGCCCTACACCTGCACCATGAACCCGGCGCTGGGTCACGAAGTCGAGCCCGAGGACCACGTCACCACTGCCGCAGTCAAAAAGAAGATCATGGTCATCGGCGCCGGCCCCGCCGGCATGGAGTGCGCAATCACGGCGGCCAAGCGCGGCCACGATGTCACGGTGTTCGACAAGGCCGCTCGCATTGGCGGCAATCTGGCGGCTTACGCCGACAACGACCTGGCGCGGCCCGACGATCTGAAGTCCATCATTTCCCACTACGACGTCATGGCCAGGAAGCATGGCGTGCAGATTCGCCTGAACACCGAGGTCGAAGCCAAGTTCATGCGCAGCGTGCTGCACCAATACGACGTCTGCGTGGTTGCCGCAGGTGCACGCATGGACCGCGAGGCATTCGTTTGGCTGGAAGGTCACGAACTGCTGGTAGACGCACTGGAGGTGGCCCATCACCGCATCCAGCCCAGCGGCAAGGTGGTGGTGATCGGTGCGGGCAAGGTCGGCCTGACGGTGGCGGAATACCTGAAGAAGCATGGCGTCGAGGTCATCATCGTCGAGCAGGCCAAGCGCATCGCAGGAGACATCAAGCCATCCTTCAAGTGGCGCCATGCGTCATGGGTCGAGGAACTGGAGATTCCCTGCCTGACCAGTTCGCGGCCAACGAAGATCACCGGGGAGGGCGTCACCGTTGTCAACGACAAGGGCAAGGAAAGCTTCCTGCCGGCCGACACGGTGCTTCTGGCGGCTCCCCGCAAGGCCAACCATGAGCTGTTCCACGAGTTCGAATGGATGATCGACGAGCTGCACGGCATTGGCGATGCGCTTATTCCGCGCGGTCTCGAACAGGCCATTTCCGAGGGCTATCGGCTCGGGGTCAGGATTTGAAAATTGCGGGCCGCGCCGAAGCCTGGCGATGGCCCGTCGGTGCACGATGCGTCTGAGGAGATCGCATGAGCTACAGCGCCCATATCGACACTTTTACCCGCGACAGCCTGCCGCCACCGGAGCAGCAGCCCGAGTTCCTGTTTGAACTGCCGGAGTTGCGCTTCCCCGAGCGGCTGAACTGCGCCACGCCGCTGCTCGATCGCCAGGTGGCGGAGGGGCGGGGAGGACGCCTGTGCATCCAGGCGCCGGGCGTGCGCTGGACCTACGCCGACTTGCAGCAACGCGCCAACCGCATCGCCAATGTGCTGGTCGGCGAGCTGGGCCTGGTACCAGGCAACCGCGTACTGCTGCGCGCACCCAACAATCCGATGCTGGCCGCCTGCTGGTTTGCCGTGATGAAGGCGGGCGCGGTGGCGGTGGCGACCATGCCTCTGTTGCGCGCGAAGGAACTCGCGCATGTGATCACCAAGGCCAGGGTGAGTCATGCGCTGTGCGATGCGAGGCTGGCGGACGAGCTGAAAAGCGCGGCGGCACAGTGTCCGGAGTTACAGCACATCCGCTATTTCAACGACGCCACGACGACTGGTCTCGAAGCCGCGATGGCGACCCACTCCACGGAATTCTGCAACGTCGACACCGCCCTTACCGATACCTGCCTGCTGGCCTTCACCTCGGGCACCACCGGGCAGCCCAAGGGCACCATGCACTTCCATCGCGATGTCATGGCCTCGTGCGTCTGCTGGCCGCCGCATGTGCTGCGTCCGGTCGCCGACGACGTGTTCATGGGTACGCCGCCGCTGGCCTTCACCTTCGGCCTTGGCGGCTTGCTGCTGTTCCCGCTCAGCGTCGGCGCTTCGACGGTGTTGCTGGAGCAGGGCGGCCCGCGGGACCTGGTCGACGCGGTCGCGACCTACCAAGCCACCATCCTGTTTACTGCTCCGACCTCGTATCGGGCCATTGCACCGCTCGCCGCTCCGTTGCGCGGCAGCAGCTTGCGCAAGTGCGTCTCGGCCGGCGAGGCGCTGCCCGCGGCGACACGCGCCCTGTGGAAGGAGGCGACCGGCATCGAGCTGATCGACGGCATCGGCGCCACGGAATTGATGCATATCTTCATTTCCGCCGACGAGGCGCACGCCCGCCCCGGCGCCACCGGCACCGTGGTCCCCGGCTATGTGGCCTGCGTGATGGATGATGACGGCCGTCCGTCACCGCCGGGACGGGTCGGCAAACTGGCGGTGAAGGGCCCCACCGGCTGCCGCTATCTGGCCGACGAGCGCCAGGCAAGCTACGTCAAGGATGGCTGGAACTACACCGGCGACGCCTATACGCTGGATGCCGATGGCTACTACCGCTACCATTCGCGCACCGATGACATGATCATCTCGGCGGGCTACAACATCGCCGGGCCGGAAGTCGAGGATGCCCTGCTGCGCCACCCCAGGGTGGCCGAGTGCGGCGTGATCGGCGTGGCCGACGACGAGCGCGGACAAATCGTCAAGGCGGTGGTGGTGCTGCGTCCGGGAAGCGAGCCGACAGCGGAGACGGTGAAGGAACTGCAAGACTTCGTCAAGCAGAGCATCGCCCCGTACAAGTATCCTCGCAGCATCGAATTCGCCAGCGCCTTGCCGCGCACCGAGACCGGCAAGCTGCAACGCTTCAGGTTGCGTCAAATGTTTCAAGGAGAGCACTGATGAAAGATTGCAGCCACCCGGCTGGAGGGAAGCCAAGGGTTACAGCAACGGCGTGGGTGCCCGCGGGCAAATGGTGTTCGTCGCCGGTCAGGTGGGATGGGACGGGCAGTGCGTGTTTCATGCCGATGATCTTGTGGGGCAGGCCGCCCAGGCACTGAAAAACATCGTGGCGATACTGGCGGAGGCCGGTGCGCGCCCCGAGCACATCGTGCGCATGACCTGGTACCTCGGCGACAAGGACGAGTACGACGCGGCGCAAAAGCAACTCGGTCGCGTCTTCCGCGAGATCATCGGCAGCTACGGCGCGGCGATGACCGCGGTCCAGGTCGCCGGTTTCGTCGAGAAGGGCGCCAAAGTCGAAATCGAAGCGACGGCCGTCATCCCCGACGCATGAGGCTGGATGCGGCAAGCTGGCAGAGGGTGCTCGCGGCATTGCCTGACATTGCCCCAAGAGTCGGCTCAGGAGTCGGCGCTGGCGCCACGGTGGCCTTCGTCAGCAGTGAAGATTTTGCGTCAAAGAGCGGGTCGGTCTGGCTGTGGCGACCGGGCACAGCAAACCGGCGGCCAGAGAGTCACGCATACACTGGCAGCACCGCGCAGGATTGGGGCATGCTGCTGGTGGTGAGCGGGTTGGCGCTTGACACGCTGTGTGCCGAAGGCGACACCTGTATTGGGGCACTGGTGCGGCGTGGCGAAATCCGCCCCTTCCTCCTGCGCGATGCGGCCACCCTTGAAGCCGCAGGGCTTGCCGATCTCATTGAATCACTCGGGCTGGTATTTCCCAGACACTGATGCTTGCAACCACGGACCAAACCTTTGGCGAGTTGGCTCTCTGGCAGAGCATGCTGGAGCGCTACAGTGAACTGTTCGTCGAGATGCAATCGGGCTCGCGGATCGGCATCGTTTCGCGCGAAGCATCGGGCATCCTTCCCGGCAAGCATCTGGAAGGGCTGCAAATGGCCATGGAGGTGCCGATGCTGGCGTGGCAGGTCACGAACGGCAGCATGGCGGCGCGGATCGAACGTTTTGCGGGGATGTCCTCGACGCGGGTGGACCTGTTGCTGGTGGCCGATGCCGATGCAATGGCGACCATGCTGGACCGATTGAGCGGCGACATGCTGACCGCCATCAAGCGGCTGATCCGCCGCGGCAGCATGATGTTCTTCGTGTTCCGTACCAAGGCCGAGTTGCAGGATGCCGGCTACGAGGATTTCCTCGATTCGCTCGGACTGGCCTTTCTTGGGGCTTGCCGATGATCTTCCACAACCCGAGTGGCGCTCCCGAACTTGCCTGCGACCAGTGCGGCTGCCGCTGGTTCGATCGCACCAAAAACAATTGCTGCTATGAATGCGGCAGCGAGGTGTCGGCGGAGTCAATCGCCGAATTCCAGCGAGCGCTGCTCGACTTCTCCGCGAGGGAAACTCATCGGGGAGATGCGATTCCAGGCGAGGCGGGTGGCGCGAGAGAGGGTAAGCAGTAGCGTCATCGGCAGAGACCCTGCTGGCCCCGGAGCTACCGAATGCGATCGGGCGTCAAGCGGCGTCGCCTTGGACCCCGGGCATGTCGCTACGCCTTGGGCTCCTCGCGCAGGTCGCGGCGCAGGACCTTCCCGATCGGCGTCTTCGGCAAGACGTCGCGAAACTCTACGTGGCGCGGCATCTTGTAGCCGGTGAGCTGGGCCTTGCAATGCTCGATCACCGCTTCCTTCGTGAGCTTCGGATCTTTCCTGACGATCACCACCTTTACCGCCTCGCCCGATCTGCTGTCGGGCACACCCACCGCGCCGCACTCAAGCACATCCGGATGCGTCGCGATCACGCTCTCGATCTCGTTCGGGTACACGTTGAAACCGGAAACCAGGATCATGTCCTTCTTGCGGTCGGTGATCGTGAAGCAGCCGCCGGCATCCATGTGTCCGACGTCGCCCGTCTTCAGCCAGCCGTCCCGCATCACCTTGGCGGTTTCCGCGGGACTGTTCCAGTAGCCCTTCATCACCTGCGGGCCGCGGATGCAAAGCTCGCCGGTGTGCTTTTCGATATTCCCTTCCCCGGTCCAGGCCGACAACTCGTTGAAGTCGTCGTCGCGGACCGACATTTCGGTCGAAGGAACGGGGAGACCGATTGTGCCGTTCCAGGGGGTTCCCAGCGGATTGGCGCAGACTCCTGGCGAGGTCTCCGTCAGGCCATAGGCTTCGGTGATGTAGCGGCCGGTGACTTGCTGCCAGCGTTCAGCCACCGATCGTTGCACTGCTGCGCCGCCGCCGACCACGACTTTCAGCGTGGAGAAGTCGAGCTGGTCGAATCCAGGGGTATTCAGCAGGCCGTTGAACAGCGTATTCACCCCGGTCATCACGCTGAACTTCCACTGCCCGAGTTCCTTGACCAGACCCGGCAAATCTCGCGGGTTGGTTATCAGCACGACCAGGCTGCCCCATTTCATGAACGACAGCGTCGAGGTCAGGCAGAAGATGTGGTACAGCGGCAAGGGCGCGATGGCGATCTCCGCGCCTTCCTTGAAGCTCCCGGAAATCCATACACCCGTTTGCTCGACGTTGGCGAGGATGTTGCGATGGCTGAGCATCGCGCCCTTGGAGACGCCGGTCGTGCCGCCGGTGTACTGCAGGAAGGCGATGTCGTCGCGCGCGATCTGAACCGGCTTCAGCGACCTCGCCGCGCCGCGCTCGAGCGCCGTGAGGAAGTCCGTGGCGCCGTCGATGCGCCAGGCAGGGACCATCTTTTTTACCTTGCTGGCAATGAAATTGACCAGCCAGCGCTTCGGCCACGGCAGCAGATCGCCGAGTTCCGTGGTGATCACGTGCTTGACCGGCGTGTTGCCGAGCACCTGCTGCAGGACACTGGCGAAGTTCTCTGCTATTACGATGGCCTTGGCACCGGCATCCCGCAACTGATGTTCCACCTCGCGCGACGTGTACAGCGGATTGACGTTCACCACGGTCATGCCGGCGCGCAGTATGCCGAGCAGCGCCACCGGATATTGCAGCAGGTTCGGCGCCATGATCGCAACGCGATCGCCTTGGGCCATTCCGGGCAGTTGCTGCACGAAAGCGGCAAAACAGCGCGACAGCCGATCCAGCTCGGCATAGCTGATGGTGCAGCCGAGATTGTGGCAGGCCGGTCTTGCGGCAAACCTGGTGGCGACTCTCTCGAACAGGGCCGGAATGGACATGAACACGTCGGCGTCGATCTCCGCGGGCATCCCGGCGGGATAGTTCGCAAGCCAGATTTTGTCCACCATGATCTCCTTCGCCATCGTTCGTCGGTCGGCGCCGGAACAAGCTTACCGCAGACCTATGCAAGGGGTCGTGAAGAGTCAGCCAGTGACTACCCATGGTCGTTATCCGGAATACACCCGCGAGCGCCTCATCGAACTGATGCAGCGCGGGAAGCCGGACTTTGTTCAGGTCAACTATTCCCTGGCCGATCGCGGCGCGAACAGCGCCTGCTTCCGACAGCCCGATCAGCCGGACTCGGGCAGCAGATAGCCCTCGAGCTTGGTCCTCAGGTCTTCCGGAAACGGC
The DNA here is from genome assembly GCA_016712985.1 of Sulfuritalea sp. Taxonomy (GTDB): domain Bacteria; phylum Pseudomonadota; class Gammaproteobacteria; order Burkholderiales; family Rhodocyclaceae; genus Sulfuritalea. The sequence goes on from JADJQA010000059.1 coordinate 31,120, forward strand.
AGCGAACTCCTGGTATCCAGCGAGGCCAGCACCAGCGTAAGCGTGGCCTGGACGCGCGCCTCGCCGCCAGATTTTCCGTTTACGTTCAGTTCCAGCGAGCTCTTGCCAATCCGGTTGATCGACAGCGACAGATGCAGCATCTCGCCGACTTTGCTGGGGGAGAGGAACCTGCACACGATGCTGGCCATCGGCACGCCCATGCGCTGCTCGACATGAAAGCGCGCGAAGTCGATGCCGAGACCCTCGTTGAACCAGTCCTCGACCAGCTCGTTGAAGATCACGAAATACTGGGGATAGAACACAATGCCTGCCGGATCGCAGTGATGAAAACGGATCAGCTTGTCACATTCGAAATGGGTCGCGGTCACTGTCTGATTTCCTCTGCAACGAACTGTGAGTCGATGAGAATGGAACGAGAGGCCTCGCTCCCTTTCCGTGCTTCTGGCGTGTCGGCCGCGCTATGCGGGCTGGGCTACCCTCGGCAGTTTCGCCAGCGAGGCATGGATGGCTTCGGCCGGATACTCGAAATCCTCGAGCTTGCCGGAGAAATAGGCGTCGTAAGCCGCCATGTCGAAATGCCCGTGGCCGGAGAGATTGAAGAACAGCGTCTTCGGCTCGCCACTGGCCTTGCAGCGCAGCGCCTCGTCGATGCAGGCGCGGATGGCGTGGGCGGATTCGGGGGCCGGGATGATGCCCTCGGCCCTGGCGAACATCACGCCGGCCTCGAAGGTGGCCTTCTGCGGCACGGCTACGGCCTCGATCAACTTCTCGTGATAGAGCTGCGAAATCAGCGGCGAGTCGCCATGGTAGCGCAGGCCGCCGGCGTGGATGCCGGGCGGCATGAAGTCGTGGCCCAGCGTATACATCTTCATCAGCGGCGTGAAGCCGGAGGCGTCGCCGTAGTCGTAGGCATACACGCCCTTGGTCAGCGTCGGGCAGGAAGCCGGCTCGACGGCCACCATGCGGATTTTCTGCGCGCGCTTGTCGCCGGCGGCGGCATCACCAAGAAAGGGGAAGCTGACGCCGGCGAAATTGCAGCCGCCGCCGCAAGGGGCGAAGATCATGTCCGGATACTCGCCGAACTTCTCGAACTGCTTCTTGGCCTCCTGCCCGATGATGATCTGGTGCATCAGCACGTGGTTGAGCACCGAGCCGAGCGCGTACTTGCTGCCCGGCGTCGATACCACTTCCTCCACGGCCTCGGAGATCGCAATGCCGAGGCTGCCCTGGTTGTCGGGATCGCTGGCCAGGATGTCGCGGCCAGTCTTGGTCATGGTCGACGGGCTGGCAATCACCTCGCCGCCCCAGGTCTGCATCATCAGGCGCCGGTAGGGCTTCTGGCCGAAGCTGACCTTCACCATGTAGATCTTGACCGGCAACCCGAAGATCTGGCCGGCGAAGGCAAGCGACGAACCCCACTGTCCGGCGCCGGTTTCGGTCACCAGGCGTTTGGTGCCGGCGATCTTGTTGAGCCAGGCCTGCGCCACCGCCGAGTTGGGCTTGTGCGAGCCGGCCGGGGAGACGCCTTCGTACTTGTAGAAGATCTTTGCCGGCGTGCCCAGCATCTGCTCCAGGCGCTCGGCTCGGCACAGCGGGCTGGGCCGCCACAGGGCATAGACCTTGCGCACTTCATCGGGAATGGCGATCCAGCGCTCGGCCGACATCTCCTGCTCCAGTACCGGGCCGGGGAAGATCGCCAGCATCTGTTCCGGGCCGACCGGCTTGCCATCCGGCCCCAGGGGTGGCGCCGGCGGATTCTTCAGGTCGGCGGCAATGTTGTACCAGTGGGTCGGGATCTCGCTTTCATCAAGCACGATGCGGGTCTGGCTCATGTCATGACTCCCTGAAATGACTTTTTGTGAAGTTGGGATTATAGGAGTCTGCGTCATTTGAATCCGTAAAGTCGGCATCGGCGCTGGCGAGGATTTTTAGCGCGCCCAATTGAGGCACAATCAAGCAGCCGAGCAATTCGGTGCCGCTTGACGAGCTTGCTGGCGACCTCAAAAAGGATGGAAAACCAAAGTGCATACAGACAGCGATTCCCTGTTTGAAACCCTGCGGCAGTGGCGGGCAGCCGGCAAGCCGGCAGCGCTCGCCACCGTGGTCAGCACCTGGGGTTCCTCGCCGCGTCCCGAAGGCAGCCACCTCGCGGTCGACGCGGCCGGGCACTTTGTCGGCTCGGTATCCGGCGGCTGCATCGAAGGCGCCGTTATCGACGCCGCCGCCCAGGTGATGGCCTCCGGCTGCGCGCAATTGCTCGAGTTCGGCGTCAGCGACGAACAGGCCTGGCAGGTCGGGCTCGCCTGCGGCGGCCGCGTGCAGGTGTATGTGGAGCCGGTCGAATGAAGTCCGCGGTTCTGGCGCGAATCGCCGAGGCTCAGCGTCGGCGGCAGCCGTTGCTCGTGGTGACGCGACTGGGTGATGGCGCGCAATGCCTGGTGGACGCCGAGCGCGCCGAGGGCGATCTGTCGCTCTCGTCCGCCGCACTGGCCGCGGCGCAAGGCCTCCTGAGTTCGGGGTGCAGCATGTCCATTCCCGGTGCGGATGGCTTGTTTGCCAGAGCCTACGTGCCCTCGCCACGCTTGCTGATCGTCGGCGCCGTGCATATCGCCCAGGTGCTGGCTCCGATGGCGGACGCGGCGGGCTTCGAGGTCATCGTGATCGACCCCCGCGGCGCCTTTGCCTCGGCGCAGCGCTTTCCCGGCGTGCAACTCACCGACGAATGGCCGGACGAAGCGCTGGGGCGCCTGGGCCTTGACGGCGCAACGGCACTGGTGGCCCTGTCGCATGATCCGAAACTCGACGATCCGGCGCTCGAACTGGGCTTGCCCAGCCAGGTCTTCTACATCGGCGCGCTGGGCAGCCGGCGCACCCATGAAAAGCGCCTCGAGCGGCTGCGCGCGGCGGGGTTGGAGTCCTTGACGGGTCGCATCCATTCGCCGATCGGTCTTGATCTGGGCGGCCGCTCGCCGGCCGAGATCGCGGTGGCCATCCTTGCTGAAGTCATCCAGGTCCGCCATCGCGGCGAGCGCACGTGATCTTCGGCGAGTTTCCGCTGGCGGAATGCGAAGGCCTGCTGCTGGCGCACAGCCTGCGCCTGCCGGAGCGCATCATCAGGAAAGGTCGCCGTCTCACCGGCGCCGACATCCAGGTGTTGGCCGCCGCCGGAATTGTGCGGGTAAATGGCGCGCGGCTGGATGCCGACGACGCCGATGAGAACGCCGCTGCCGGTGCCGTCGCCGCTGCCCTGGGTGGCCCTGGCATTGCCACGCGCGCGCCCCAGGCCGGCCGCTGCAACCTCTACGCGACGGAACGCGGCCTGCTGACGCTCGATGCCGGTATCATCGAGCGGATCAATCGCATCGATGAGTCGGTCACCGTCGCCACCCTGCCGCCGCTGTCGGCGGTCAGGCGCGGCGCCGTGGTCGCCACGGTCAAGGTCATTCCGCTCGCCGTCAGCCGCGTGCTGGTCGCTGCCTGCCTGGCGCAGGCGGGGCAAGGCGCTGGCTTGCGCCTGTTGCCCTTCCAGGAACGCCGCGCCGCACTGATCGTCACCGAGCAGGCCGGAGATCCGCCGCGCAACTACGTCACCGCAGTAAACAGCAGCCGCCGGCGCATCGAAGACCTCGGCAGCCATCTCGGCTTGGTGCAACGCTGCGCGCATCGCGCCGAGGCCGTCACGGTCGCGCTGCGGGAGGCGCTCGCGGCGGGTTGCTCGCTGATCCTGGTCGCCGGCGCCACGGTGCCCAAGGACCGGGCCGATACCGTCCCCGCCGGAATCGCCGCGGCGGGCGGCGAGATCCTGCATTTCGGCATGCCGGTGGAACCGGGCAACATGCTGCTGTTGGCGCAGATCGGCGCGGTGCCGGTGATCATCCTTCCCGGCTGCGCCCGCTCACGGCGCAGCAACGGCCTCGACTGGGTCTTGCAGCGCATGCTTGCCGGCCTGCCGATGGGTGCGGAAGAGATCCAGGCCATGGGCGTCGGCGGCCTGATCCGCAGCCCGCTGGAACTCGACGAGGAAGACAAACCCGCCGAGCCGGAGCGGGTCCGGGCGCCGGTCGGACGCCGGGTCGGCGCGGTGGTGCTGGCGGCGGGAAGCGGCAGCCGCATGGGCGCCGGCAACAAGCTGTTGCATGCCGGTCGGCGGCGTGCCGATGGTGCGGCGCGCGGTGAATGCGGCGCTAGCTTCGCGCTGCACCGCGGTTGTCGTCGTCACCGGTTTTGCGGCCGCGGACGTGCGGGCCTGCCTGGCCGGCCGCGAAGTGGCATTCGCGCACAACCCGGAGCATGCGACGGGCATGGCGTCGTCGCTGCGCTGCGGCCTGGCTGCCCTGGCGGGTGACATCGATGCCGCGGTGGTTCTGCTGGCGGACATGCCCCGCATTGATGGCGGGCACATCGATCGCCTGATCGCAGCCTTCGATCCGCGGCGACCGAAGATCGTCGTGCCGATGAAGGACGGGCGGCGCGGCAATCCGGTGCTCTGGCCGCGAGGCTTCTTTGCCGAAATCCGGACCGTGGAAGGCGACGTCGGCGCGCGCGATGTCCTGAGCCGCCATGCCGGGCAGATCGAGCCCGTGGCCTTCGATGACGAAGCTATCTTTGCCGACGTGGATACGCCCGCGGCGCTGAGCGAAGTGGCGGACCGATGAGCGCGACGGCTGCTTCGTTGCGCAACCAGTTCCCCCTGCTGGCCGCGGCGCCGGACCTGCATTACCTGGACAGCGCCGCCACCGCGCAGATTCACCGCTTGGCGCTGGACGCGATGCTGCACCATGAAGCCACCCGTCGCGCCAATGTGCTGCGCGGCACCTACCGGCTCGCCGAGGCGGCGGACCTGGCCTATGAACAGGCGCGAGCCATCGCGGCGCGCTTCCTCAACGCCGGCGCGGCCGACGAGATCGTGTTCACCTCCGGCGCCACGGCGTCGCTGAACCTGGTCGCCCATGCCTTCGGCAATACGCTGAAGGCCGGTGACCGGGTGCTGATTTCGGTCGCCGAGCATCACAGCAATTTCGTGCCCTGGCAGATGCTGCGCGAGCGCACGGGTATCGAACTGGCATTGATTCCGCTGGGCGCCGACGGACAACTCGACCTCGCCGGCCTGCCCGAACTGCTGGACCGCAACTGTCGCCTGGTCGCCGTGACCCATTGCTCCAACGTCACCGGGGCGATGACCGACGTGGCGACGCTGGTCGCGGCGGCGCGCCGTGTCGGGGCGAGGGTTCTGCTCGATGGCGCGCAGGCGGTGCAGCACGGCCCGCAGGATGTGCGTGGCATGGACGTGGATTTCTACGCATTTTCCGGCCACAAATGCTTCGGTCCCGGCGGCGTCGGCGTCCTCTGGAGCCGCGGCGAATTGCTGGCGGCGATGCCGCCGTTCCTCACCGGCGGTGGCATGATTGCCTCGGTGACGAACGAGGTGGCGACCTGGGCCGAACCGCCGCAACGCTTCGAAGCCGGGACGCCGCCGATCGCGCAGGCCGTGGGGCTGGGCGCCGCGCTCGAATGGATGATGGGTTTGCCCTGGGCGCGGATTCATGCAACGGAAGGGCATTTGTGCGAGATGCTGATAACCGGCTTGCAGTGCATTCCGGGCTTGCGTTTGCTCGGACCGCAGGCGTCGGCGCAGCGCGCGCCGATCGTCTCCTTCGACATCCCCGGCCTGCATCCGCACGACATCTGCCAGGTGCTCGACGGCCATCGGCTCGCCCTGCGCGGCGGCCACCATTGCGCCCAGCCGCTGCTGGCGGCGCTCGGCGTCGAGGCCTGCACCCGCGCCAGCATCGCGCTCTACACCGACGAGGCCGAGATCGAGGCGCTGCTGGACGGACTGGATTACGCGGTAAAGGTTCTGACGTGAAACAACATGTTCGGAGCCCCCGGTGATAGTCGAGCGCAACGAGCCAATCAATTGCCTCCCCCTTGTCGAACGGAAATGTCACCGATATCTCGACTGCGGCATCCTCGCCCACGTCCTTCCAGCGCTACCGGTGCGGAAGTGGGGGATCCAAGAACCCAAACGGCTGTGCTGCCTCCTTCAGCCTGACAAGGCCCTGCAAGGCACGGTGCTGCGCGTTCTTCCCTGCATGGTGCGGAACGCTGCCTGCGCGAACATGGCCACGGTTGCCCCGCGGCCAGGAGGCCGGTTGCCAGAGCGAAGCCCGTGCTAACGGCGACGGCCAAGTACCTCGTTGCCGACCAGAGCGCCAAGCACCAGCGCGCCACCGGCGAGAGTGCTGGCGGTTGGCACTTCGCCGGCGCCGAGCCAAGCCAGCAACACGCCGAAGATCACCTCCAGCAAGGCCAGCAGCGCGATCTCCGGCGCCGGCAGTTCGCGCGAAAGACGCACCGCCAGCAGGCAGGGAATCGCCAGTTGCACCACGCCAAGCAGTGCCAGCAGGCCAATGTCGTGGTTCGACGCCTGCAATGGCCACGCCAGCGGCAGCATCGCCGCCGCGGAGAGCAGGGCACCCAGCATGACTGCCGACAGCATGTCCTGCGCTTGATCCGTGTCTTGGCGGGCGGCATCCGCGCGGTGCTGCAGCAGCGTCCAGTTGATCGAACCGGCGACCGGCACCGCCACCGCCACCAGGCTGCCGGCCAGCGAGGCGCCGCGCGCCGCCTCCGCACCGAACATTGAGGCAATGCCCGCGCTGGCAACCGCGATCGCCACCCAGGTGCGCGGCGGCAGCCGCTGGCCGAGGAAGATGCGCGCGAACAGCGCTGTCAGCAGCGGCCCGACGGCCATGGTTACCAGCACGTTGGCGACGCTGGTCAGGGTCAGCGCGATCATGAAGGCGGTATACATCACACTCCAGCACAGACCCGAAACCCAGATCGCGCGGTTGCCGCCGAGGATGCCCTGCCACGCCGCCGTGCCGCGCAGCAGGCCGAGCGCGAGGATCAGCGCCAGTGCGTTGAAGCCGCTGCGCCAGAAGGTCAGTTCGAAGCTGCGCGCGGCATCGAGATGCCGCGTGATGACGCCGGCGATGCTCCAGAGCAGGGTCACCAGTACCATCAGGGCCACCGCCCGCGCGTGCGTCATTCCTGCATCGTTACGGATCCCTTTTCTTGTCCGACCGGATACTGTTTCCGCAGGACCTGAATCGCAAAGCCAGCGAGTGTGAGGCATTGGCGTTGCGCCGTATCCTGGCGGTCTGCCGAATCCTTTCGAACGGCAGAAACCACTGATGGGTCACCAGGGCATGCTCATTCTGGGCCGCGATCCACCCGGCCAACGCGGTGAAGGCATCAACATGAACCAACACGTTCGGAGCGACTGGTGATTGTCGAGCGCAGCGAGCCAATCACCAGCCTCCCCGCGAGCGGGCGAGGCCGACTTTCGCGGCGCAAGCGTTGCGCCGCGAAAGCCGGCTGGCTGTGCAAAGCCGGCCGTGGGCCGCGGAGCGGATGCGAGGAGCGGGTCTTCATTCGACTTTCGCGGGTTTCATCATCAGCGGGTAGGTCTGGCAGCCATGAGCCTTAAGATGAACGAGGCCGACGCACTCTACCAGGATGCCATCAAGCAGTTTGCCCAGGCCGCCCACGGCCATGGGCAACTGGCAGCGGCAGCGTTGGTGCCGATCGGCGAAGCGAAGCTGGATAACCCGCTGTGCGGCGATCGGGTACGCATGCAGGTGGCCGTGTCGTCCGGGCGCATCGACGCGATCGCCCATGAAACCAGGGGCTGCCTGTTGTGCCGTGCCGCCGCCGCGGTGCTCGGTTTGCGCGCCAAGGGCGAGGATGAGGCCGGCATCCTGGCGGCCGTCGATGGCCTGCAAGGCCTGCTGCAACACGATGGCGCGACGCCCGCCGCCTGGCCCGAACTTGCAATGTTCGAGCCGGCGCGCGCCTATCCAAGCCGGCACAGGTGCATACTGCTGCCCTTTCGCGCCCTGTTGGCCGCGCTTCGCAGCGCTCCTGCATCCGACGCCGCAGACTGATTCCCCCACGCAAAATTTTTCCCAGCGAGAACCAAAGTGTCCACAGACCACCAACGCGAACTGGTGCATACCCGCCAGATAAGCTGTCGTGCCTTCCGCCTGAAGAACGGATTCCTCGAAATCGAAGCCACGCTGTCGGACGAGAAGGGCCAGGAAGTTCCCTTCCGTTCCCGGCCCTCCGTTCAGGTCGGGCAGTTCATGCACCGCATGAGCCTGACCCTGACGATCGATGACGACTACGTGATACGCGATGTCAGGGTGCAGACGCACCAGGCGCCCTGGCCCGCTTGCGGAGAAACCGACGCAGCCTACCGCGGACTTGTCGGCCTGCGCCTGAACGCGGGCTTCACCCGGAAAATGCGCGATCTGCTGGGTGGAGTTCAGGGTTGCACCCATGTCACGGAACTGGTTTCCCAGGCCGCCAACACCTATATGCAGGCCTCATGGCCCGACCGGATAGCGCGGCAGGTGGCCGTCGCCGCGGACCCGCGGCACTGGCCCGACAAGAGCACGCTGACCTTCGTCAATCACTGCCACGCCTGGCGGCAGGACGGCGAGACGCTGCGTCGGGAATATCCGGAACTGGCGCCGCCGCAAGAATAGGTCACAACCTACTGGAGTTCGATCATGGCAGGAAATCCTGAAATCACCAGCATGGCGCTGTTCTGCGACTTCGAGAACATCGCCCTCGGCGTGCGCGACGCCAAGTATGCGCAGTTCGATATCGACAAGGTCCTCGAGCGCCTGCTGCTCAAGGGCAGCATCGTGGTCAAGAAGGCCTACTGCGACTGGGCGCGCTACAAGGAGTTCAAGGCGCCGATGCACGAGGCCTCGTTCGAGCTGATCGAGATTCCCCATCTGCGCCAGTCCGGCAAGAACTCCGCCGACATCCGCATGGTGGTCGACGCCCTCGACCTTTGCTACACCAAGTCGCATGTCGATACCTTTGTCATCATCAGCGGCGACTCGGATTTTTCGCCGCTGGTGTCCAAGCTGCGCGAGAACAACAAGCGCGTCATCGGCGTCGGCGTCAAGGCGGCCACCTCCGACCTGCTGGCGGCCAACTGCGATGAGTTCATTTTCTACGACGACCTGGTGAGGGAACTCGAAGCGAAGAAGAAGCGCAGCGCCAGGAAGGCGCCTGCAAAGCCCGCTGCCGACGCAAAGAAGGCCATCGAGCCGAGGAACGAAGAGAAGCCCGCGGAAGAAAAGCCTGAACCTTCGAAGCGTGAAGAAGCGATCGAGCTGGTCGTGGAAACCGTCGAGGCACTGGTCGCCGAGCGGGGCGAAGAAGAGAAGATCTGGGGTTCGATGGTCAAGCAGACCCTGAAACGGCGCAAGCCCGGCTTCAGCGAGTCCTACTACGGCTACCGGTCTTTCGGCGAACTGCTCGAAGACGCCAAAAAGCGCAAGCTGCTGATCCTGGAACGCGACGAAAAATCCGGCCAGCACATCATTCGCCTGCCGGCAGACGACCAGGCTGCTGCGTGAAGGGAATCCCCGAGATCAAAGCGGAACAGTCCGTCGAACTGCTCAAGGAACTGCACATCCTGACCCGCGACGGCAAGCTGAATCAGGACAGCCGGCGCAAGCTAAAGCAGGTCTATCACCTCTACCAGTTCATTGAACCGCTGCTGGCCGAGGTGATCGCTCAAGGCGACGACCTGGCTCTGGTGGACCATGGTGCCGGCAAATCCTACCTGGGCTTCATCCTCTACGACCTGTTCCTCAAGGGCCAGGATGGCGGCCACGTCTGCGCCATCGAGACTCGCGCCGAGCTTGTCGAGAAGTCCCGTGAACTTGCGCAGCGGCTCGGCTTCGCGCGAATGTCCGTGCTCAATCTGTCGATCGAGGCATCCATCCGGTCGCCGCAACTGCCGGACCACATCGACATCGTCACCGCGCTGCACGCCTGCGACACGGCGACCGACGACGCGATCCGATTTGCCCTGGCCAAGCAGGCTCGATTCATCGTGCTGGCGCCGTGTTGTCAGGCGGAAGTTGCGGCCGTGCTACGTCGGTACAAGAGCGAATCGCTGGCGCAGACGCCGCTGTCGGAGATCTGGCGCCACCCGATCCACACACGCGAATTCGGCAGCCAGATCACCAACGTGCTGCGTTGCCTGTTGCTGGAGTCGCACGGCTACCAGCTCACCGTCACCGAGCTGGTGGGCTGGGGACATTCGCTGAAGAACGAACTGATCATCGCCCGTTTCACCGGTTCGCCGCGCGGCAACGCCCGCGAGGTTGATCCGGATACTTCACGAGTTGAATCTCGACGACCTGCGGGGCGCTTCGATTACTGAAGGCAAAAGTCGGCGCTGGTGAGACGGCGATGGATTGCGCGAGCGACCACCCGTCGATATCGAAGCTGTGAAAGAACTGCTCCGCGCTGAGGATCGGGCACGCCAATTTACCGGCAAGACTCAGTAGGTCCTTGTCGCCTGTCACCAGGGCATCGGCCTTTCCCGTCAGCGCCAGTTCCAGAAAGATCACGTCGAATGCATCCCGACAAGGCGGCGTCGCCGGCGGCAGCGCAGGAATACGCACGGTCTTGCAGTAGGGTAGGTAGTCCGCCAGCAGTTCTTCCTGCTCATGTGCCGCCAGCTTGAACTTCGGATAGGCCAGGGTACGGATCAATTCGGCGGCCGTGGCGCGCGACACCAGCGGCAGCAACCGCTGAGCCTGCCACGCCAGGCGCAGGGGTGCGAGCCGGCCCCCGGCGAACACCAGCGCCGACAGCACCAGGTTTGGGGTCGATCACCGCCCGCGGCGGACGCCTCATTTCTTGCGCGCAGGCTTGGCGGACGACGCCTGCCGCGCCCATGCCACCGCATCGGCAACGTCTTGTTCCTGCAGGTCGAGCTCGGCAAGCTTGGCGCGCACGGCATCGCCGCGCTGGATGCGTACCGGCGTCAGCACAATGCGGCCATTGCTGGCTTCGACATCAAAGTATTCCGCCGGACCGATAGCGGCAGTGATGCTCTTTGGCAGGGTCAGCTGGTTCTTCGAGGTAAGTTTGGCAAGCATGGCGGTGGCTGGTC
>JADJQA010000060.1 GCA_016712985.1 Sulfuritalea sp.
CTGTCATTTTCCACCGACAACCTGCTCCGCCTGATGGGTGGCCAACGACAGCACGCCGCCAGGGTGTGACCGAAGAGAAATCCACGCGATGATCGAAGGCTCCGGAAGCCGGCGTCGAACAGCGGGAACGCGAAATGTTGCCTGGCGTCTTTCCTCGACGCCCGCCAGATCGGCTCGCTGCTGATCCCCGCGCCGACATCGTCTGTCTCAATGTAAACAGCCCCCTTTCAAGAAAACCTGCGCTGGATCTCCAGCTCGGATCATTCACGCTTTCCCGTATGCCGCGGCGGACTCCACAACATCCTCGGCGTGGTCAATGCCAAACAAATGCTGAACCAGAAGCTCAAGGGCGCCGACACCGACCTGTTTGCCACCCTGCAACCACCGGTGTTCGTGCCCGAAACCCTGAACGGCATGGACCTTCTGGGCAACTTCCGCGCCTCCGGGATGCAAATGGTGCTGGTGGTCGACGAGTATGGTGAAGTGCAGGGTCTGGTAACGCTGCAGGACGTGCTCGAAGCCGTCACCGGCGAGTTCAAGCCGCGCAACCAGGAGGATGCCTGGGCGGTACAGCGCGACGACGGCTCCTGGTTACTCGACGGGCTGATCCCTATCCCCGAGCTGAAGGACAGGCTGGATCTGAAAGCCGTGCCCCAAGAGGGCAAGGGCCGCTACCATACGCTCAGCGGCCTGATGATGTGGCTGCTGGGCCGGCTACCGCAAACCGGCGACAAGGCGCGCTGGGAGTCGTGGCAGCTTGAAGTGGTCGACCTCGACGGCAAGCGGGTGGACAAGGTGCTGGCCAGCCTGGCACCCAAGGCGGCGGTGGTGGCCAGCGATGACGCCCCGCAATCGTCCGGCACGATCGGACCCGGCTGAAACCCAGGGCGGCGGAGGCGTCATGACCGCATTGCACATTGAAGGATGAGGGTTTTTATTGCGCCGCCCGCAAGGCCGGCAACGCCGACTGCCGCAGCATCGACGCAGCGCCGAGCCAACCGGCGACGATGACCAGCACTGCGCCGGCCAGCAGGCCGACAAGCCACAAGCCGGGCTGCGGCAGGTAGTCGAGGCGAAACGCGAAGCGCGCCAGGCCCCAGCCGATCAGGCTGGCGGCGATGCCGGCCAGCAGCCCGGCAAGCGCGCCGAGCGCGGCAAACTCCGCCAGCAGCGCGCCGGCAAGCTGCCGCCGGCGGGCGCCCAGGGCGCGCAGCACGGCAAGCTCGTGCCGACGTTCGTCGCTGCTGGCCTGCAAGGCCGCGTACAGCACGGCCAGGCCCGCCAGCACGGCGAAGCCGAACACCAGTTGCACGGCGCGGGCGACCTGGTCTATGGTCGCATGCAGTTGCCTGACCAGCGCCTCGACATCGATCACGGTCAGGTTGGGGAAGGCCCGCACCAGTTCCGGTATCACGTTTGCGTTTTCGGCCGGCAGGTGAAAGCTGGTGATGTAGCTGGCGGGAAAATTGTCGAGCACCGCCGGCGGTGACATGACGAAGAAATTGACGCGCATCGAATCCCAGTCGAGCTTCCTGAAACTGGTGATCACCGCCTCGACCCGATTGCCGGCGATATCGTAGGCCAGGCGATCGCCGAGCTTGAGTCTCAAGGTCTCGGCCAGGCCCTGCTCCACCGAAAACTCCGCCGCCCGCGTGACGCCATGCCAGCGCCCGCCGCTCACCGTGTTGCCGGCCGGCAGCTTGGCCGACCACGAAAGATTGAATTCCCGATCGACCAGGCGCTGGGCGCGATCATCGGCGTAACTCTCCGGCCCGACAGCCTGGCCATTGACCTGCACCAGACGGCCGCGCACCATCGGCTCGAGTTCGGGCGCCGGCAACCCGCGCGCCTTGAAGAAGTCGGCGATGGCGCCACGCTGATCTGGCTGGATGTTGATCGCGAAACGATTCGGCGCGTTGCTCGGGACGCGCGCCAGCCAACTGTCGAGCAGATCGCCGCGTGCCACGGTGAGCAGCAGCAGGGCAGTCAGACCCAGCGCCAGCGCCACCGCCTGCACCAGCGTTGCGGCCAGTCGTCGGCGCAGATTGGCCAGCCCGTGGCGCCAGCCGTAGCCGCCGCCGGCGGGGCGCAGGCGACTCAGAGTGGCAAGCAGCAGCCGCGCCATCAGCGCAAAGAAGCCGAGCGCGATAATGAAGCCAACCAGCACGATCAGCCCCAGGCGCGGTTCTCCCGCCATCCACAGCATCAGCGCGGCGAGCACCAGCGCGCCCAGCACATAGGCGCCGACCGAAGCCGGTTCGGAACCGCTCCACTCGCGCCGCAACACGCGTATCGTCGGTACGCGCTTCAAGCGCAGCAAGGGCGGCAGCGCGAAGCCGACGATCAGCGTGAGGCCCACCAGCAGACCATGCAGCCATGGCAGCACGGATGGCGCGGGCAGCCTTGCCACCAGCAGGCCGGCCAGCAGTTGTTGCAGCGCGGCCTGCACGGCATAGCCGGCGAAGCAGCCAGCCAGCGTCGCGGCCAGGCCGAACAGCAGGAATTCGCCGCCGTGAATCATCAGCAATTTCCCCGCCGATGCGCCCATGCAGCGCATCACCGCACAGCCGTCGAGATGCCGGCGCATGTAGCGCTCGGCGGCCAGAGCCACGGCCACCGCGGCCAGAATCACGGCCAGCAGCGCCGCCAGGCGCAGGAAGCGTTGCGCCCGCTCGGTCACGTTGCGAATCTCGGGCCGCGCGTTGTCCATGCTTTCGATCCTTTCGCCGCGTCCGAGTTGATCCCTCGCCCAGGATTCGAAAGCCGCCACCGCCGCCGCCTCGCCCGCCAGATGCAGGCGATAGCTGACGCGACTGCCGGTCTGGATCAGGCCGGTGGCCGGCAGGTCGGCCAGGTTGATCATCAGGCGCGGCGCCAGCGCAAACACGTTCATGCCGCGATCGGGTTCCAGCGTCAGCACCGGGCCGCTGCTGACTGCGATGCGTCCCAGCGCCAGCGAGGTGCCGGGGGCGAGACTCAGTGTGGCGGCCAGGCGCTCGTCGGGCCAGGCTTCGCCGGCTTGCGGCACGCGCGGCGTGGCGGCGTCGGCGGCGTTGAGCAGCGGCGCGGTGCGCAAGCTTCCGCGCAAGGGATAGCCCGCCGACACGGCCTTGATCTCCGCCAGCAAGGCGGCGCCACCCAGGCTCACCATGCTCGGAAAGGTCACGCTCTCGGCCTGCCTGAGCCCGCGCGCCGCGGCCTCCCGACGAAAGCCGTCGGCCCAGGGATGATCGGCCGTCAGCAACAGATCGCCGCCGAGCAACTGGTGGGATTCGAGCCTCAGTGCCTGCTCGACGCGGTCGGTCAGAAAGCCGACACTGGTCAGGGCGGCGACCGCCAGCACCAGGGCGATGCCCAGCACCGTCAGTTCACCGGCGCGCCAGTCGCGGGCCAGCATGCGCAGAGCGAGCCGGAGGGAGATCATGAAAACCTCATGGTTTGGCCTTTCACCATTCCCGCATCCGCTCGATGGCCTGCTCGATGCGGTCGAGGGCGATGACGTCGATACCCTTGATGGCCTGTCGCGGCGCGTTGGCCTTGGGCACGATAGCATGGCTGAAGCCCAGTTTCGCGGCTTCCTTGAGGCGCTCCTGGCCGCGCGGCGCGGGGCGGATCTCGCCGGCCAGGCCGACTTCGCCGAAAACCACCAGTTTGCCCGGCAGCGGCTTGCCACGCAATGACGAAACGATCGCCAGCAACACAGCGAGATCGGCCGCCGGCTCGGCGATCTTGACGCCGCCGACGGCGTTGACGAACACATCCTGATCGCCGCAAACGATGCCGGCATGGCGGTGCAGCACGGCCAGCAACATCGCCAGGCGATTCTGGTCGAGGCCCACCGTAAGCCGCCGCGGATTGGGCGCCTGCGAACTGTCCACCAGCGCCTGGATTTCCACCAGCAGGGGTCGCGTCCCCTCCTGGGTGCACAACACGCAGGAGCCGGCAACGTCCAGCGAGTGCTGCGAGAGGAACAGGGCCGAAGGATTGGCGACGCCGCGCAGCCCCTTTTCCGTCATGGCAAACACACCAAGCTCATTGACGGCGCCAAAGCGGTTCTTCACCGCGCGCACCAGACGAAAGCTCGAATGCGTATCGCCCTCGAAGTAGAGCACGGTATCGACCATGTGTTCCAGCACGCGCGGACCGGCCAGGCTGCCTTCCTTGGTGACATGGCCGACGAGGATCACGCAGGTGCCGCTTTGCTTGGCGAAGCGCGTGAGTTGCGCCGCGCATTCGCGCACCTGGGCCACCGATCCGGGCGCCGACTGCAGGGCATCCGACCACACCGTCTGGATCGAGTCGATCACCGCCACCGCCGGACGCAGGCTGAGCAGCGTGGCGAGTATCTTTTCCAGGTTGATTTCCGCCAGCAACTGCATGCGACCGACATCGAGTTGCAGGCGCCGGGCGCGCAACGCGACCTGTTCGCCCGACTCCTCGCCGGAAACATACAGCACGTTCTCGCCGGCCTGGGCCAGGCGCGCCAGGGCTTGCAGCAACAGCGTCGACTTGCCGATGCCCGGGTCGCCGCCGATCAGCACCACGCCGCCCGCCACCAGTCCGCCGCCCAGCACCCGGTCGAATTCCTCGACCCCGGTGGGCTGGCGCGGTTCCTCGCGCGGACGAATCTCGGCCAGCATTTGCACCCCGCCAGCGCCGCCCGGCACCGCGAAGTTGCGCCCCGCCGGGGCCGCGGATTCAATCACCGCCTCGACCAGCGTGTTCCACTGGCCGCAGCCGGGACATTGCCCCTGCCACTTCGGCGCACCGGCGCCGCACTCGGTGCAGGAATACTGCGTTTTTGCTTTGGCCATCAGCTCATGTCAATTCACGTCGATCACCGGCACCCGAGCGGCGAGAGCGCAGAACAACTCATAGGCCACGGTCCCGGCAGCCGTCGCCACCTCGTCCGCGGGCACATGCATTTCTCCCTCGCCGCCCCACAGTGTCACCGCGGCGCCAACGCCGACTGACGCGGGCAGCCCGCCGAGATCGACGCAAATCTTGTCCATCGAAACACGGCCCAAGGTTCGCGTTCGGTTTCCGGCGACGTTGATCGGCGTTCCGGTAGGCGCATGGCGCGGATAGCCGTCGGCGTAGCCGCACGCCACCACGCCGACGCGCATGGGATTGTCTGCGACAAAGGTGCCGCCATAGCCGACGGCATCGCCGGGTTCAAGCTCGCGCACGGCGATCAATTCACTTTCCAGTGTCATCACGGGACGCAGGTCGAGTTCCGCCGCGCTCTTCATCGCCGGAAACGGCGAGGAGCCGTAGAGCATGATGCCGGGGCGAACCCAATCCCCCACCACCTCGGGGAAACGCAAAATGGCGGCCGAATTGGCCAGCGAAACCGGCAAGGCTCGACTGTCGGCCATGGCGCGAAAACGTTCAAGCTGCCGATGGATACCGCGCGCTTCGTCGGCATCGGCGAAATGCGTCATCAGCGTGGCGGATGCGCTGCAATCGGCAGCAGAAAGCCTGGCCAGCGCCACGATGAACTCATCCTCGTTGAAGCCCAGGCGATTCATTCCCGCATTGATCTTCAGATACACGGGCAGGCGCAACGGCAGGTGGGCCTCTGCCAGCGCATCGACCTGCCAGGGTGCAGTACCGGAGTCAGTTCCAGCTCGGCGAACAAAGGCAGATCATCGGCATGGTACGGTCCTTCCAGCAGAAGGATGGGATGGGTAATCCCCGCGTCCCGCAGTGCCATGGCGCCTTCCAGTTCCACCATGGCAAAGCCGTCGGTGAGGTCCATCAGGGCTCGCGCCGCGGACAGCAGGCCATGACCGTAGGCGTCGGCCTTGACCACGCTCCAGACCCGGGCACTGCCCGAATGGCTGCGCGCAATGCGGTGATTATGGCGCAGGGCCGACCAGTCAAGGCGTGCGCGTATCGGTCGCGGCATGGTCTTCCTCGGAAACCATTTCAACGAGGTGCGTGATCGCTGCGCAACCAGGCGCTACGCGCGCTTCTTCGCACTTGGGGAACGCAGCCGCGCGGAAGCGAATTCGACGAAGCTGGCAACCAGCCGCGAACGGAACTTTTCTTTCAGATAGACCATCGAGAGCGTGCGGATCAAGCGCGGCTTGAGCGGGATTGCCACGATGTCACCCAGGCGCTGCTCCCTGACGATCGAGGCACGCGAAGCGATGGCAAACCCCAACCCGGTTTCGACGACGCTGTTGAGGGCGATCGGGCTGCCGAGTTCCATCACCACATTCATCTGATCGAGGGCGATCCCCGAACTGCGCAGGTAGCTTTCGGTGAATTCACGGGTGCCCGAACCGGGCTCACGCGAAACATAGGCATGCTCCAGCAGCTTCTGCGGGGTCAATTCCTTGTGTCGCGCGAGCGGAAACCGCGGATGACATATCACTACCAGTTCGTCGTCGCAGCACACCTCGCATTCCAGATTCGGCTCGTGCGAGAGCGATTCTATGAAGCCAATGTCAATGGCGTGCTCCATGACGCGGTTTTCGATGGACTCGGAATTGCCGACGACGAGGCGCGAGCGCACGCTCGGATAGGTCGACTTGAATTCGCCAAGGATCGCCGGAAGCATGAATTCGGCGATGGTGGTCGATGCGCCAACCATCAGGGATCCGCCGATCTCGCCGGACAATTCGGCCAGGCGCACATCCATTTCCGACGACAGGCCGAGGATCTTTTCCGCGTAGCCGAGCACGACTTCGCCCGCCGGAGTGAGCGCGATACGCCCGTGACCCCGATCGAAAAGCCGCGTATTGAAGTGCTCTTCGAGTTGCTTGATCTGAAACGTCACCGCGGGTTGCGTCATGAACAGCACGTCTGCTGCCTTGGTAAACGACAACTGCTTGGCAACCGCGTGAAAAACCTGGAGCCGGCGATCCGCCATGGCTAAGCCTCCGAGTTGAAGATTTTTTGTGTCGCCGGTATTCAATCACAGAACACCGATCATGAGCGCACTTTATGGCCTCGAAGCTTGCGAAGGGGCCGGTATCCCGCCGCGGGATCTGGCCCCTGAGCTTGCGAAGGGGTCGGGATCCACGGAGGGACATGGCCGCGACCGCACCGCAGCCGGAAGATCGTGGCATGCCTTTCGTGATATAAACCGGAGCCACCTCACGGTCGGCCCACCAACCCCTAGAGCCTATGTCAGCAGCAATCATGCCCCGCATTGAGACTCGATGAGTAGAGGTTTCTACATCATCATGGCGGCGCAGTTCTTCTCCGCGCTGGCCGACAATGCCCTGCTGATCGCTGCGATCGCCATCCTGCGCGACATGCAAGCGCCGGCCGAATACGAGCCCCTGCTGAAAACCTGCTTCACCGTGTCCTACGTCGCGCTCGCGGCCTTCGTCGGCGCCTTTGCCGATTCGATGCCCAAATGGCGGGTGATGTTCATCAGCAACGGCATCAAGATCCTCGGCTGCAGCCTGATGTTCTTCGAGATGCATCCGCTGCTGGCCTATGCCGTGGTCGGGCTGGGAGCGGCAGCCTACTCACCGGCCAAGTACGGCATCCTCACCGAATACCTTCCGCACCGGCTGCTGGTGGTCGCCAATGGCTGGATCGAGGGCCTCACGGTCGCCGCGATCATCCTCGGCGTCGTGCTCGGCGGCGCGCTGATCAAGCCGGAGATCGCGCAAGCCCTGCTTGCCTATGATTTTCCTATGATCGATACCGGCGTTCAGACCGTGGCCGAAATGACCCTGGTGATCATCGGCATGCTCTACCTGATCGCCGCGCTGTTCAATCTGTATATCCCGGATACCGGAGTCGCCCACAAGCCACTGAAGAAGAACCCTGTCTATCTGTTTCACGAATTCAACCACTGCCTCAAGTTGTTGTGGCACGACAAACTCGGCCAGATCTCACTGGCGGTAACCACGCTGTTCTGGGGCGCGGGAGCGACGCTGCAATTCATCGTGCTGGAGTGGGCCAAGGCGGCCTTGGACCTCGACCTGTCGAGGGCCAGCTTGCTGCAGGGGGTCGTCGCCGTCGGCGTGGCCGTCGGCGCCATACTCGCGGCGCGGATGATCACCCTGAAGAAGTCGGTGCGCGTGATCCCGCTGGGCATCGCCATGGGTATCGGTGTCATCGGCATGATCGGGGTGCGCGACATGTGGCTGGCGGTACCGCTGCTGATCCTGGTCGGCGTGTTCTCCGGCTTCTTCGTGGTGCCGATGAACGCGCTGCTGCAGCACCGCGGCCACATCCTGATGGGCGCGGGGCATTCCATCGCGGTGCAGAACTTCAACGAGAACCTTGCGATCCTGATCATGACCAGCACCTACTCGATCCTGCTCAAGGCCCAGTTGTCAATCTACTGGATCATCGCCCTGTTCGGCCTGTTCGTCGCCGGCACGATGTGGCTGGTACAGCGTCGACACCAGGCAAACCAGCGCGAGCGAGACGACGTCGCACACCTGGAAGACGCTGCCCACCACTGATTGACTGCCTAACGCACGTCCGGTTCGACGAACACCCACCGGGCGGCGGGAAAACGTTCCAGCATGCGCGCTTCGACGGCGTTGAAGGCATCGACCACCTGCAGGCCGGTTTGGTTTTCCATGCCGCGCATGCGCGCCTTGACAGCGATGACGACCCTGTCGCCCCAGGCCGGAGGGATGACAGACGCAATGATGGCCCTTGTCGAGCCTTCGTTGCCGTGGGACATCAGCCGCCCTTTCGCGCCGCCATGGTCCGTCTCATGAAGCAAAGATCCTCCCAAGCCTTGGCCTTGTCCAGCAACGTACGCAGCAAATAGGCAGGATGATAGGTAATGATCAGCGGGATGCCATGATAGTCGTGCAGCTTCCCGCGCGCGGCGGCGATCTTGACTTCCGCTTGCAACAGCGTTTGTGCAGCCGGCCGGCCCAGCGCGACAATCAGCTTCGGCTGAATCAATTCTATCTGCCGCTGCAGATATGGCCTGCAGGCAACCATCTCTTCCGGCGCGGGCGTCCGGTTCTCGGGCGGCCGACATTTCACGGCATTGGCGATATACACGTCCTGACCCCGCTTGAGACCGATGGCCGCCAGCATGTTGTCGAGCAGCTTGCCGGCCTGGCCGACGAAGGGTTCGCCGCACTGATCCTCTTCCGCCCCCGGTCCCTCGCCGACGAATAGCCAGTCGCCCGCACGATCGCCGACACCCAGCACCGCCTGCTTGCGCGCCTCGCAAAGTCGGCATTGGCGGCACGCCGCCACGGCGGTGGCAGAGTTCGTCCCAGGTCATGCCGGCATGCGGAGCAGTCACCGTCGCGGCCAGCGCGACCTTCGCCACCGCGGGCGTGTGCATCGGCGCAGGAGCAGGCGGCACAGGCGCCGCAACCGCCTCGATCGATGACGACACCGCACGCAACTTCCAGAGGGGCCCCAGGCCCATCTCGCGCAGGATCTGTTCGCGACCCAAAGTCATATGTCACGCGCCATCACGATGGCGTCCTCACGTCCTTCATGCCCCTGATAATAATCGCGGCGACGACCAATTTCGTCGAAACCGTGACGCTGGTAGAAGCTCCGTGCGGCAACGTTGCCATCGCGCACCTCAAGCAGAATGCGCGTTGCCGCCTGGTTTCTGGTCAGCCCAGAAAGCTGGAGCAGCAGTGCCGAGCCACGGCCGCCACGCTGTAACTCCGGCAGCACGCTGATGTTGAGCAAATGGATTTCATCCACCACCTGCATCGTCACTGCATAACCGACCATCCGCCCCTCCTCCAGCGCCAGCCAGCCGCCATGGCCGGCCGCCAGGGAGTCGGCAAAATTGCCGCGTGTCCACGGAAAGCGATGAATGCGCTGTTCCGCGTCGGCCACTGCATTCAGATCGGCTTCCGTCATCACCCGCAAGTGAAGCACTATTTGGCGCCGCCGCGCGCCAGTCGCTCGGCGGTGGTCAATGCCACCTTGTCGCGCACATAAATCGGCTGCGCCAAAGCCGCCCCCACAGTCTCGCCGCGGGCAAACCGGGGTGCCGCGAGACGCAGCACCGCAGCGGCGGTGGGAAATACATCGGCACGCACACCCTTGAGGTCGGGTTTGCGCGCCAGCAGCGGCGCCCCATACGCGGCAAAGCCGTCGCCGACGCCGCAACCGCCGGAGAACGTCGGCGCCGGCGCCGCGGCGGGCGGTACGCAAACCGGCGCCATCAGTTGCGTGACCCGATCCCCCTCGACCCGATAGGCGGCGCAATAGACTTCATTCATCCGCGCATCGAGGCAGGTCCAGACATCGCGTTCGCCCGAAGCCAGCCCCAATGCCTCCAGGGTTGACACCGGGACCACCGGCAGATCGAGGCCGTAGGCCAGACCCTGCGCCGCGCCACAGGCCAGACGCAGCCCGGTAAAGCCGCCGGGCCCGGCGCCGAAGGCGATGCCATCGATTTGGGCCGGCACCAGCCCGGCTTCCTGGAGCAGTTCATGCACCCAGGGCAACAGGCGTTCAGAGCCTCCGTTGGGCAATTCTTCCGCGCGCTCGATCATTTCGCCGTCCTGCCACAGCGCAACCGACAGGCGCCGCGTCGCGGTTTCGAAAGCCAGAAGGCGCATGTCTAAACCGACCGACAACCGCCCGCGGCGCAGACTGCGCAGAGGCGCAGAGAACGCAGAGAGTAGCAACGCCAAACACTCGTCGGATGACGGCTTGAATTTCCTCTGCGACCTCTGCGCCTCCGCGTCCTCAGCGTTGAAAGAGCTTGCATTTGCGTTCCTCAGGGAGCCGGAGACCTCCAGACAGCGCTTACTTGCGGCTGCCGAGAATGCCGCGCAGCGTGTCCTGGATGTCGGCGGGAATCAGCACGGTCTTGGCATTGTCCGACTTCGCCAGATTGCCGATGGCCTGGATATACTTCTCACCTAGCATATAGCGCATGGGCGCGTCCTCGGTGCCGATGGCGGCGGCAACCCGTTTGATGGCCTCGGCCGAGGCATCGGCCAGCGTCACCTGTGCTTCGGCTTGCAGGCGCGCGGCTTGCAGTTGCGCCTCGGCATTCAGAATGGTGGCCTGCTTGGTACCTTCCGCCTTGGTCACCATGGCCTTGCGCTCGCGCTCGGCGGACGCCTGCGCTTCCATGGCGCGCTGCATGGATTCCGATGGATTGATGTCCTGGATCTCGACCGACTTCACCGTGAGGCCCCAGTCGATGGCTTCGTCGGCCACGCCTTCGCGCAGGCGCGCCTTGATCTTGTCCCGGTTTGACAGAGCCTCGTCGAGGGTCATGTCACCGATGATCGAGCGCAGCGTGGTCATGATCATGTTGCGGATCGCCTCGGAGAAATCCGTTACGCCATAGACCGCCTTGATCGGATCGGTAACCTTGATGAAGGCGATCGCGTTGGTCAGGATCACCGCATTGTCCCGGGTGATGACCTCCTGCTCCTGAACATCCAGGATGATGTCCTTGGTCACCAGCTTGTAGGCCACCTTGTCAAGGTAGGGAATGATGATGTTGAGGCCGGGACGCACGGTCGTGTGGTATTTGCCCAGCCGCTCGACGATCCATTCCTCACCTTGCGGCACGATGCGAACGCCCTTGGCGATCGTGACGGCGACAAAAACGAATACCGCGACTACAAAAATGGCGAACTCGCCCATGACTTGCCCCTTCAGTACTTGCCAACCTTGAGAAACTGGCCATCCACCGCCAGCACCTTGACCCGCTCCCCCGCCGCGATGGCTTCATCCGCAAGACAGGGCCAGACATCCGAACCCATTATCGGTTTCTGGAAGCGCACCTCCCCTTGCACCGAAGCCACCCCCAGGGGCTCGACCGCGCACCAGAACGCCGATCTCGCCAAGCACCTCATTGGCCTGTCCGGAGCGCGTCTTGCTCCCGTCCTTGCGCAAGACCCTGAACCAGAGCACGGTCATCGCCACCGACGCGGCAGTCCACAGCAGGATCTGCGCGCTGAATGCCATGCCAGGCACCACCAGCATGGCGATGCCCACCAGCAGGGCTCCCAAGCCAAACCAGATGATGAAGAAGGCGGGCAAGACGAGTTCGGCCAGGCCCAGCCCGAGGCCGAGGACCATCCAGTGCCACCAGGCAAGTTCCATATCCTTCGTGTCCTTTCGCAGACTGCTGCCGAGTCGCGGGCCGCCGCAGCACGTCCGCGGGATCACTCTGCGGAAGGCCGCATGGCGCCCGGCAATCGGCATTTTATCGCCATTGCGATACGCCCCCCTGCCTTGAACGATTGAACCCGAAACCGCTGCGTCTCCGCGGTCTCCGTGTTGAAAGCGGTTTCACTTGGGCGCGCACGGATCGGCGCTTCGCGTTTCTTCGAGATCTGCCGTGCCGCTCGAACTCCGCAAGCAGCGCTGGCGCCTCGCCTCGAACAGACACACCGCGATTGCCGCCGCGACGTTGAGTGATTCGGTGCCGCTTGCCAGCGGAATCGTCGCGCGAATTTTCGCCGCCGCGATGAGTTGCGGTGCAAGTCCCGCACCTTCGTTACCCACCAGCCAGATGATCGGTCCGGTCAGATCAAGTTCATGGAGACTCGCGCCACCGTGGGCAACGGTTGCTATCGAAGTTGCCGGGCAGGCCGCCAGGATTGCCTGCAAATCCACCTGTTCACGGATCGCCAGGGAGAAATGAGCTCCCTGCGCGGCGCGCAACACCCTGGGCGTCCACGCGCCGGCACAGCCCATGCCCAGAACTACGTCGCGCAAACCCGCGGCTGCGGCAGTGCGCAGGATCGCACCCACGTTGCCGGCATCCTGCACCGCATCGAGCAGCACTGCATCGGACGAGGGTGCGCCCCCGACAACCGGCGGTATGTCGATCACCGCGGCGATGCCGGTCGGAGTGGCCACCCCGGAAATCTCACGGAACAGGCTGTCGCGCAGAATCGCCCGGTCGGCACCGGCAGCGCCTTGCATCAAGGCGACAATTTCCGCATTCTGCCGCCCGCTTTCACTTACCAGCAACTGCCTGACAACGATGTTGCGCGCGAAACAGGTTGCCACCAGATGAATCCCGTCGATCAGCGCGCACCCCTGCCGGCGCGGATCATCGACCAGGGCGCGCAGCGCCTTGAAGCTTGGATTCTCGCGAGAAGTAATGTGGCGCGGTTCGCTCATCTCAAACCGGACATGCCGGAACCCGAAACCGCGGCATCGCGGAAGCGCGGAAGGGATCGCAGACTCACGATGGCTGCGCCGCATCGCTCCAAACCTCTGCGCCCGTGCGCTGCGGTCCTATGAGTCATGGTGCGGCGCCATTTTCTGTTGACCTCGCAGCAGCGCTCGCACCGGCGCGAAGCTCTTCCGGTGACAACCGGCGGGGCCGTGAAGCTGCAGCGCGACACGATGCGCCGCCGTGTCATAGCCCTTGTGACGATCCAGTGCATACTGCGGAAAAGCCTGGTGGAGACGTTGCATTTCGGCGTCGCGCGCGGTCTTGGCGAGAATCGATGCAGCCGAAATCGCCGGCTCCGTGGCATCGCCGCGGATGATGGCGCGCGCCGGAAGATCCAGGGACGGGCAGCAATTGCCGTCGATCAATACCTCGTCCGGTCGCACTGACAAGGACTCCACCGCACGGCGCATCGCCAGCAGTGTTGCCTGCAGGATGTTGATGCTGTCGATTTCCTCCACGGATGCCCAGGCAACGCCGAACGCCAGGGCCCTCTCTCGGATTTCCAGCGCCAAACGCTCGCGCTTGCCGGCGGAAAGCTTCTTGGAGTCGGCCAGCCCCGCGATGGGCTGCGCCGGATCGAGGATCACCGCAGCCGCGCAGACTGGTCCGGCGAGAGGACCCCGTCCGGCCTCGTCGACGCCGCAGACCAGATGCATCACGCCTGTTTCAGGTACGGCAGCACGGCAGCCGCGGCTTTCTGCGCGGTGTCCTGCCGCAGCAGGCGATGGATGCCGTCGAAAACGCGTGCGATGCAGGCGCCTGCCTGGCGGTCGACCAGCAGGTTGCCCAGCGCCTGGGCAAGGTTCTCCGGCGTCGCCTCTTCCTGCAGAAACTCTGGCACCACGAAGCGCCCCGCGAGAATATTTGGCAGCCCTACCCAGGGCAGATAACCCATGCCGCGCATCAACCGCCAGGACCACGGCGACATCTTGTAGACGATCACCATGGGCCGGCCGACCAGCGCGGTTTCCAGCGTGGCGGTACCGCTTGCAACCAGCGCCGCGTCGCTGGCCGCGACGGCATCCGTCGCATGGCCGAACATCAGGGTAAAGGGCAATTCGTTGGCCTTCAGCTTCCACAGCGCGGTTTCGAATTGCAGCCGCGTTTCCCGCGAAACCAGCGGCACGAGGAACTGCAAGCCGGGATAGCGCCCCAGCAGCAGCTTGGCAGTCTCGATCACCGTCTCTCCCATGAAATGCAATTCCGACTTGCGACTGCCCGGCAGCAACGCAATCACCGGCCGGTCGACTGGCACGCCGAGCCGCTCGCGTACCGCGCGCTGGTCGATCGCCAAAGGAATCACATCGGCCATCGGGTGGCCGACATAGCTGCACTTTACCGCGGTGTCCTTGTACAGCTCGGGTTCGAACGGATACAGGGCAAGCATGTGACTCACCGACTGGACGATCTTTTTCATCCGGTTCCGGCGCCAGGCCCAGATCGACGGACTGACATAGTGGATGGTGGGAATTCCGTTGCGCTTGAGGCGCTTTTCCAGCCAAAGATTGAAATCGGGACCGTCGACGCCGATGAAGATACTCGGTGGGTCTTTCAGCAAATGACGCAACAGTTGCCGCCGCATGCTGGCGATTGCCCGATAGTTCCGCAGCACTTCGGCATAGCCGTGGATCGCCAGCATCTCCGCCGGCCAGAGCGAGGCAAATTTCTCGCGCTGCATCTTCGGTCCGCCGATGCCGTAAAACTGCACATCCGGCAGATGCTGCTTCAACGCAATGATCAGATGTGCGGCAAGCTGGTCGCTGGATGCTTCGCCAGCCACCATGGCAATCCGTAGCATCAGCGAATGATCCCGCGTCCCGAAGCGGCGAGAAAGCCGGCGAGCAACTCCAGTTCCGGCACGATGGCTGACTCGGCCTCGATGCCGGCACGTGCTTCATCAAGTTTCATGCCGGCCCGGTACAGGGTCTTGTAGGCGCGCTTTACCGCGGCCACGGTATCGGCTGAAAAACCTCGCCGCTTGAGGCCTTCGGCGTTGATGCTGCGCGGCACGGCCGGATTGCCGGCGGCCATGACGAACGGCGGCAGATCCTGCAGCAGGACGCTGCCCACTGCCGTGAAGCTGTGGGCGCCGACGCGGACGAACTGGTGCACCCCGGTGAAGCCGCCGAGGATCGCCCAGTCGCCGACCTGCACGTGGCCCGCGAGTTGCGCATTGTTGGCGAAGATCGTGTGGTCGCCGACCTGGCAGTCGTGCGCGAGATGCACGTAGGCCATGATCCAGTTATCGTTGCCAAGGCGGGTGACGCCGGCATCCTGCGCCGTGCCGCAGTTGAAGGTGCAGAATTCGCGTATGGTGTTGCGATCGCCGATTTCCAGCCGTGTCGGCTCGCCCGCATACTTCTTGTCCTGGGGCTGCTCGCCGATCGAACTGAACTGGAAAATGCGATTTGCGCGGCCGATGCGGGTGTGGCCGGATACCACGACGTGGGGACCAATGACCGTGTCGTCGCCTATTTCGACATGCTCGCCGACAATCGAATAGGGGCCGACAACAACCCTCCGGCCGAGCCGCGCCGCGGGATGGACGATGGCGGTCGGATGGATGCTCATCAGGGCGTGGGGCGAAGGGTGCAGATCAGATCTGCTTGCGCCGCTATCCGGCCATCCACTTTGGCCGTGCCCGAATATTTCCAGATACCGCGCTTGATGGCCTGAATCGTGACCTCAAGCACCAGTTGATCGCCAGGCCCAACCGGCTTCTTGAAGCGCGCATTGTCGATGCCGACGAAGTAGTACACGGAGTCGTCTTTGGGTTTGCTGCCCATGGTCTTGAAGGAGAGAATTGCCGCGGACTGCGCCATCGCCTCGACCACCAGCACGCCGGGCATCACCGGATGATGCGGGTAGTGGCCGGGGAAGAACGGCTCATTCACGCTGACATTCTTCAGCGCGGTGATCCGCACGCCGGGAACCAGCTCCAGCACACGGTCGATCAGCAGGATCGGATAGCGATGCGGCAGGTAGTCGAGAATCTGGTGGATGTCCATGCGGGAATCGACCGCCCCGCTTGTGCCTGCTTCGTTCATGATTTCTTCTCCAATGCGGCAAGCCGCTGTTCGAGGACGCGGATCTTGTCGGCCATCGCATCAAGGTGTCGCAGCCGCGCGAAATTCTTCAGCCAACTGGCATGCTCGAGAAAGGGCACCCCGCCGCTGTAGGTACCGGCTGCCTGAATCGATTTCGTCACCAGCGTGCCCGCGGATACATTGACGTCATCGGCAATGTGCAGGTGGCCGAGGATCATCGCGGCGCCACCGAATGTACACCGCGCCCCGATCACGGCGCTGCCGGCGATCCCGACGCAGCCTGCCATCGCCGTATGGGCGCCGATCCGCACGTTGTGGCCGACCTGTATCTGGTTGTCGAGTTTGACGCCATCGCCGATCACCGTGTCGCTGAGGGCGCCGCGATCGATGGTGGTTCCGGCGCCAATCTCGACATCATCACCGATCAGCACGCGTCCGACTTGCGGAATCTTGATCCACGCCCCCGCGGTTTCGCGAGCGAAACCAAAGCCATCGGCGCCGAGCACCGCCCCGAATGCACCAGGCAGCGCGCACCGAGACGACAGCCGGGATAAATCACCACGTTGGCCGCCAGACGGCTGCCAGCACCAATCTCGACCCCGGCACCGATGCTGCAGTTGGCGGCGATCAGCACCCGCTCGCCGATCTTCGCCCCAGGGCCGATCCAGACATTGGGCCCGATGCTGGCTGTAACAGCCACCTCACCCTCGACGACCGCACTCGAATGCACGCCAGGCTCTGGCTCAGGCAGGGGATTGAGCCACTGCGCAACGCGAGCGTAATAGAGATAGGGCTGCGGGGTCAGAATCGCCGCCGCCAGGCCATGCGCCGCAGGCGGCGCCATGATCACGGCGGCGGCACGGGTGGTCGACAGCTGCTCGCGATACTTCGGATTGGCGAGAAAGGCCAAGTCGCCGGAACCGGCGCTTTCAAGCGTTCCGATACGGGAAATCAGCGTCTCTCCGGCGCCGAGCATTTCTCCGCCAAACCGGGCGACAATCTCGTCAAGCCGCAGCACCACGGGCACCGCGCTTATTTGGTGCCGTCGCCCAGCGCCTTGATCACCCTGTCGGTGATGTCGATGCGCGGGTTGGCGTAGACCGCCTCCTGGAAAATGATGTCGTACTTCTCGGCTTCGGCAATCTGCTTGATGACCTTGTTCACGCGCTCGAAGATCGCCGCCGTTTCCTCGTTCTGGCGCTGACTCAAATCCTCGCGGAACTCGCGCTGCTTGCGCTGAAAATCTCGGTTGAGCTCGCCGAATTCGCGCTCCTTGGCGCGCCGCTCGCTCTCGGCCATGGTCACCGCATTCTTGTCGAGATTCTCCTGCATCCCCTGCAACTGCTTGGCAATGCGCTGCAGATCCTGGTCGCGTTTCTCGAAATCCTTCTCGAGCTTCTTCTTCGCGCGCGCGGCCTGCGGGGCCTCATTCAATATCTTCTGGCTGTTGACAAAGCCGATCTTGCCTTCCGCCAGAACCCCGGCGGAAAATGACAAAAGGGCAATACCCGCGCAAATCCATCTTTTCAGCATAATTCTCTCACAATGAGGAAGCGGTCAAAAACTCGAGCCAAACTGGAACTGCAGACGTTGTATCTTGTCCTTGTCCGTCGTGTCGAACGGATTGCCATAGGAGAACTTCAACGGTCCCATCGGCGAATTCCACGAAAGGGCAAGACCGGCGCTATACCTCAGGCTACCGCTACTGACCTTGTCGCCGTAGTTGGAGTTCCAGACATTGCCGGCGTCAACAAACACGCCCATGCGCACGGACTTGTCGAGCCCCATGCCGGGAAGCGGGAACAAAAGTTCGGCATTGGCGACCAGTCGCGTGTCACCTCCCAAGGCGCCGTCGGATAGCGGATCCTGAGGCCCCAGAGAACTAGATTCGAAGCCGCGCACCGAACCAATACCGCCAGCGTAGTAGTTCTTGAAGAAAGGCATGTCCTTGCCACTGTAGCCCCTGCCGGCTGCCACCTCGCCATTCAGGGCCAGGGTCAGCTTGCGATTGAGCGGGAAGAATTGCAGATGCTGATAGCTGCCACGGTAATAGGGTACCGTGCTGCCGGGCAGCGCAAGCTCGGCCGTGGCCTTGCGCAACGAGCCTGAGGTGGGAAATATCACGCTGTCGCGTCCATCCTTCTGCCAACCGATGCTTGTCAGGACGGTATTTGCGGTGTTGCCGTTCTGAAGCACGTAAACCACGGCTTGCGCCGAAGCGTCGGAACCGAGAGTGTTGATGGTGGTGCGATCGAAGGAAAGGCCAAAATTGATGTAATCGTCCTCGCCCACCGGAACCCCCCAACGCATGTCCCCACCCGCTGAATCCGTGCTGTAGGTGGCAGTCGCCAGCGAGGAGGTGTCCACATTGCGGATATAAGCATCAAACCCCCGGCTGACACCGTCGACCGTGTAGTACGGATCGGTATGCGAAATTGAATAGATCTGGTTGGACTTGCTAGTGCTGATCTGGAAGCTGAGGTGTTTGCCGCTGCCGAACAGGTTCTGCTGCGACACCGAACCCGACAGCGTAATTTTCTCAGAGCTGGAGAAACCAGCCCCCAACATGATGTTGCCGGTGGGTTTTTCCTTGACCTTGATCTCCATGTCGACCTGGTCGGTGGTTCCGGCGACGGGCGGAGTTTCCACGGTCACCTCTTCGAAATAGCCCAGCCGGTCGACCCGCGTACGCGACTTGTTGATCTTTTCGCCATCATACCAGCCGGCTTCGGACTGGCGCATTTCGCGGCGGATCACCTCGTCGCGGGTCCGCGTGTTGCCCGACACGTTGATGCGGCGCACGTAGACGCGGCGTCCCGGATCGATGAACACCGTGAACGCCACCAGGCGCTTTTCCTTGTCGAGTTCCGGCGCCGCATTGACATTGGCGAAGGCATAACCTTCATTGCCCAGCCGCTCGCTGATGGCCTTGGTGGTCTCGGTCATCTTCTCGCGCGAGAACACCTCGCCGGGATTGACCCGCACAAGCTTCGTCAGTTCAGCTTCCGGCAACAGCAACTGGCCTGCCAGCTTGACCGACGAGACCGTGTACCTTTCACCTTCGGTAACATTGATGGTGATATAAATGTCCCGTTTGTCCGGAGAAATCGACACTTGGGTCGACTCGATGTTGAATTCAAGGTAACCCCGGTCAAGGTAATGGGAGCGCAGGGTCTCAAGGTCGCCGGAAAGCTTCAGCTTCGAGTATTGATCGTTGTTCGTGTACCACGTCAGCCAGCCCGAAGTGCGCAACACCATCAGGTCCAGCAAATCGGCCTCCCTCATGGCGCCGGCGCCGATGATGTTGATCCGCTTGATCTTGGCAATCTCACCCTCGTTGACCGCGAAATTCACGCCGACACGATTGCGTTCCAGCGGCGTGATGGTGGTCGTCATCTGAACAGCATAGTATCCCTGCGCCAGATACTGGCGCTTCAGCTCCTGTTCGGCGCGCTCGACCAGGGCACGGTCGAAAATCCGCGATTCGGCGAGACCGACTTCGCGCAGCGACTTCTTCAGGTCTTCCGCCTTGAAAGCCTTGAGGCCGGTGAATTCAAGCGAAGCGATGGCCGGACGCTCTTCAAGCACCACCACCAGCACCTTTCCGTCGATTTCCAGACGCACGTCCTTGAAGAAGCCCGTGGCGAACAATGCCTTGATCGCCGCGGCCGCCTTCTCGTCGTCCATCGTGTCGCCCACCTTGACCGGCAAGTAGGAAAACACGGTTCCAGCCTCGGTACGCTGAATGCCCTCGACCCGGATATCCTTGATCTGGAACGGCTCGAACGCCAGGACGGAATGAGCCAGCAGGACGGAGACCAGACCGACGAGCAGTTTCTTCTTCATGTAGTTATGACGGAAATGAGACGGAAGCTAGCCGGAAACAAGGCGATTGATATCGTTGTAGAAGGCAAAAGCCATCAGTAGTGCCAGCAGGGCAAAACCGATCTGCTGGCCGATTTCCAGGGCACGCTCCGACACCGGGCCACCCTTCAGAAACTCGATGAGATAATACATCAAATGCCCCCCGTCCAGAACGGGCACCGGCAGCAGATTGAGCACGCCGAGACTGATACTGATCAGAGCGATGAAACGCAGGTAGTAGCTGACGCCAAGCCGCGCCGACTGCCCGGCGTAATCGGCGATGGTCACCGGCCCCGACAGGTTTTTCCAAGATAATTCGCCCGTGAGCATGCGACCGATCATGCGGAAACTCAGGATAGAGGTGTCCCAGGTTTGCTCCAGCGCCCGACTGACCGACTCGAAAGGGCCATAACTGATCACGACGGTCATCGCGGAGGCATCATCGTTGCCTTCCTTTACCATCAGGCCCAGGCGGCCAAGCTTGTGCCCGCCTTCCTCCGACAGGCGCGGAATCGCCGAAAGCTGCAAGCGCCGGCCGTCACGCTCCACCTCGAAGCTCAGACCGCGTCCTGCGGCGGCCCGCGCCGTGGCGGCCAGCTCACTCCATTCGGCGATCGCCTTGCCGTCGATCGCCAGTACCCGGTCACCGTCGCGAAATCCTGCCTGTTCCGCAGCCGAGTCAGGCAGCACGCGGCCCACCACGGCCGGCAAGCGCGGCCGATACAACACCAGACCCAGCAGGCGCAAGGGATCTTTTTCGAGCTCTTCCAGATCGAAGCGATCACTGTCGAAACGGTAGACTCCGACCTCCCGCTGCGAGGTGATCACTTCAAGTTGCAGGGGCTCCTTGTCCAGCGCCCGCCGCAACACCTCCCAACGCAACTGCTGCCAGGTATCGATGATCCGGCCATTCACCGCACGGACCGTCATACCTTCGCCGATGCCCGCCAGGGCCGCCGGAGTGCCGGGCGGTGGCGGTCCGAGGCGCGGCTTGAGTTCGGTTACCCCACTCATGAACAAGAACCAGTAAAGCACGATCGCCAGCAGGAAATTGGCTGCCGGTCCGGCCGCGACGATAAACGCCCGGCGACCCACCGATTGACGATTGAAGGCCCGCGGCAAGTCCCCGGCGGCAACCTCGCCCTCGCGTTCATCCAGCATCTTTACGTAGCCGCCCAGCGGAAACGCCGAGATCGCCCACTCGGTGCCATCGCGTCCGTGACGCCGCGCCCAGAGCACCTTGCCAAAGCCGAAGGCAAAGCGCAGTACCTTGACACCGCACGCACGCGCCGCGAGATAGTGGCCCATCTCGTTCAGCGATTCCCAGGAAGGGGCAAACGATGTTCGAGAAATGCCGCCACCGCCACCTCGTTCGCAGCATTCAGCACAGCCGCCGCATTGCCTTCCGCTCGCAGGGCCCGGTAAGCGAGGTCAAGACAGGGAAAGCGCAGCGGATCCGGGCGCTCGAAGTCAAGCCGCGCGACGGCCAGCAGATCGAGCGCCGCTACCCCCGAATCGATCCGCTCGGGCCAGGCAAGGGCGTGGGCAATGGGCGTGCGCATGTCGGGATTGCCGAGCTGGGCCAGAACGGAACCGTCCTCGTAGTCCACCAGCGAATGGATCACGCTCTGCGGGTGAATCACTACTTCAATCCTGTCGGCCGGAGCATTGAACAACCAGTGGGCCTCGATCACTTCAAGGCCCTTGTTCATCATGGTCGCGGAATCCACGGAAATCTTTCGGCCCATCGACCAGTTCGGATGGGCCACCGCCTGCTCGGGCGTAACCCGCGCCAAAACATCGGGCGGCGTGACGCGAAACGGTCCTCCCGAGGCAGTCAGCAGAATGCGCCGGACACCGCCGCGCGCCATGTCCCCGGAATAGTTGTATGGCATCGACTGGAAGACTGCGTTGTGTTCGCTGTCTATCGGCAGCAGCAGGGCGCCGGCACGACGCACCTCGGCCATGAATACCGCTCCGGCCATCACCAGCGCTTCCTTGTTCGCCAACAACACGCGCTTGCCGGCGCGCACAGCCTCAAGTGTCGGCGGCAGCCCGGCAGCGCCGACGATGGCGGCCATGACCGCATCGACTTCGGGCAGGCTGGCGACCTGGATCAACGCATCGGCGCCGTACAGCACCTCTGTCCGCAAACCCGAGTCCTTGAGCAGCGGCGCCAGGCGATGTGCATCCGTCGCGCTGCCCACCACCGCATAAGCGGGATGGCAAAGGCGGCACTGCGCGGCAAGGATTTCGACCCTGCTGTGTCCGGACAGCGCCACGACCTGAAAGCGATCCGGGTGGCGCGCCACCACGTCCAGCGTGCTGACGCCGATCGAACCGGTAGCGCCAAGAACGGCCAGTTTCATCAATGGACGAAGTACAGGATCAGTGCGGCCAACGGCAGGGCCGAGGTCAGCGCGTCAATGCGGTCGAGTACGCCGCCGTGGCCCGGCAACAGCTTGCTGCTGTCCTTGACACCGGCCTGGCGCTTCAACAGGGATTCATACAGATCGCCAAGAACGCTCACCAGTGTCAGCAGCATCAGCAACAAGCCGAGCAGCGGGGCCCCGAGGGGCACTTTCCCGGCAAGTGGCGAAACAGACAGCACCACGCCACCGTAGATCAAGACGCCGACGAGCGCCCCGACGACGCCCTCCCAGGTCTTGCCGGGGCTGATGCTCGGCGCAAGCTTGTGCTTGCCAAAAGCCCGTCCGGCGAAATAGGCGGAGATATCGGCGACCCAGACCAGCGCCATGACCGCGAGCATCAGCCAGGTGCTCACCGCGTGCAATGCTACCAGCGCGGCCCAGGTCGGCAGAATCACCAGGGCGCCGAGCAAATAGCCGAAAAAATCATTGCCGGCCAATGTCCACTTGAAACGCAGCCAGAAGGGCACGACGAGAATCCAGAATGCCACCGATAGCCCCAGCAGCACGGGGACGAGTTGTGCGGCCGCCACCGTCAATTGCCAGCAGAACAGCAGCAAAACAAACGCATACATCACCCGCGCCGGCTGATCCTGGCGCATCAGGCCGCCCCACTCCCACGCGGCGAGTCCGGCAATCGCGGCAAATGTCAACGCCGCCGCCAGCGGCGGTAGCGCAAACAGAATCAGCGCCAGACCGGCAAGCAACAGCAGCGCGGTGATTACCCGTGTCTCAAGCATCCTTGCGGGTTCTTGCCGGCGCAATGGCAGGCGCCGGCGCTGCGGCGCGCGCCTGCCGGTCGACCTGCTCGCCGAGTTGCTCGCTGGTTCGCCCAAATCGGCGCTCGCGCCGACGATACGAACTGATCGCGGTATCCAGCGCCGCTTCGTCAAAGTCCGGCCACAGGGTATCGGTGAAATGAAACTCGCTGTAGGCCAGTTGCCACAGCAGAAAATTGCTGATGCGCTGCTCGCCGCCGGTACGAATGAAGAGGTCGGGCTCGGGCGCATAGGCCATCATCAGATGCGGCGCGAGATCGGCCTCGCTGCAGCAGCCAGCCTTTTCCGGATGCGCCAGGGCGAGCTGGTTCATGGCTTGCAGGATGTCCCAGCGACCACCATAGTTGGCGGCGATGGTCAGCGTCAAACGCGCATTGTTGGCCGTCCGGGCTTCGCCTTCGCGAATCAGGGCAAGCAAGCGCGGCTCAAAAGCGGACAGTTCGCCGACCACCTTGAGGCGCACGCCGTTGGCATGCAACTTGACTATTTCCGCCTGCAAGGCGGCGACAAAAAGATTCATCAGAAAGGAAACTTCCTCCGCGGGACGCCGCCAGTTCTCGGAAGAAAAAGCGAACAGCGTAAGGTATTCGACCCCGCGCGCAATGCAAGCCTTGACCATCGCCCGCACCGTCTCGACGCCGCGCTTGTGGCCGGCGACGCGCGGCATGAAGCGCTTCTTGGCCCATCGACCGTTGCCATCCATGATGATCGCGATGTGACGGGGCACGTCGCTCACACCAGGAATTGCCTGCGTCGAGCTGGTGAACTTTCCTGCCATGACGCCCCCTCGGAAATTGTGAAACAATCTGGCGCGCGGCCGGATCGCGGCGCCCTTCGATGCGACCGGGAATCAGATCGCCATCAGGTCCTTTTCCTTGTCCGTCAGAGCCCGATCAACTTCTGCGACATAGCGGTCTGTGAGCTTCTGGATATCGTCCTGCGCGCGGCGCTCGTCGTCCTCGGCGACTTCCTTCTTCTTCAGCGCCTCCTTGAGGTGCGAGATCGCGTCGCGGCGCAGGTTGCGAATCGCCACCTTGGCGTTTTCGCCCTCGTGCTTGATGACCTTGATCAGATCCCGGCGCCGCTCTTCGGTCAGCGCCGGCATAGGCACGCGAATCAGTTCTCCCTGGGTCGCGGGGTTGAGGCCCAGATCGGAATCGCGAATCGCCTTTTCCACCTTGGCCACCATCGGCTTTTCCCATGGTTGCACGCCGATGGTACGGGCGTCGATCAGGGTCACATTG
Source organism: Sulfuritalea sp. (assembly GCA_016712985.1). Lineage (GTDB taxonomy): Bacteria > Pseudomonadota > Gammaproteobacteria > Burkholderiales > Rhodocyclaceae > Sulfuritalea. The sequence continues at coordinate 24,493 of JADJQA010000060.1, forward strand.
GCCACCTGGGTGATTGGCACCGGCGAACCGTAGTAGTCGACCTGCACGTGATCGAGGATGCCGGTATGCGCCCTGCCGGTGCGCACCTTGGCCAAGTCTGCCTTCAGCGCCTCAAGGCTTTTTTGCATCTTCTGCTCGGAAGTCTTTTTCAGTTCGGGAATCATGCATCCTCCTAAACGTGAACCAGTGTGCCCTCTTCCTCTCCCATCACGATGCGCTTCAGCGCGCCGGCCTTGAAGATCGAGAACACGTTGATCGGCAGCTTCTGGTCGCGGCACAGCGCAAAAGCCGTGGCATCCATCACTGCCAGATTGCGGCTGATCGCCTCGTCGAAGCTGATCCGGGCGAAGCGGGTGGCCGCCGGATCCTTTTTCGGGTCGGCGGAGTAGATGCCATCGACCTTGGTCGCCTTGAGCACGATTTCGGCGCCGATCTCCGAGCCGCGCAAGGCCGCGGCGGTGTCGGTGGTAAAGAACGGGTTGCCGGTGCCGGCGCCAAAAATCACCACCTTGCCCTCTTCGAGGTAACGAATCGCCTTGCCGCGGATATAGGGTTCGACCACCTGTTCGACATGCAGCGCCGACTGCACGCGGGCGTTGATCCCCGCCTGCCGCATCGCATCGGACAGGGCCATGGCATTCATTACCGTCGCCAGCATGCCCATATAGTCAGCCGTGGCGCGATCCATGCCGGTGGCCGTGCCGGCGAGACCGCGAAAAATGTTGCCGCCGCCAATCACGACGCCAAGCTCCACGCCGAGATCGGTCACCGTCTTGATCTCCGCCACAATGGAGCCAAGCATCTGCGGGTTGATGCCATAAGCATCATTGCCCATCAGGGCCTCCCCCGAAAGCTTGAGCAGAATGCGGCGAAATCTCGCTGCAGCCATCGTCTTGCGCCGCTTACTTGTTGGCCGCGGCGGCGGCTTGCGCAGCGACTTCGGCGGCAAAGTCGCTGACCTTCTTCTCGATACCTTCGCCGACGATGTACAGCGTGAAGCCGGCGACCGTCGCGCCCTTTGCCTTGAGCAGTTGCTCGATGGTCTGCTTGCCGTCCTCGGCCTTGACGAACACCTGCCCCAGCAGCGTCACATCCTTGAGGTACTTCTGCACCGTGCCCTCGGCGATCTTTTCCAGCATCGCTTCCGGCTTGCCCGCCTCGCGCGCCTTTTCGATGGCGATGCGACGTTCGGTGTCCAGCAGCGCGGCCGGCACCCCGGAGGAATCGAGGGCCTTTGGCTTCGAGGCGGCAATATGCATCGCCAGATCCTTCGCCAACTGCTCGTCACCACCGACCACGTCAACCAGCACGCCGATCTTCGAACCGCCGTGGATGTAGGACGCCAGTTTGCCCTGCGCCGCCATGCGCGCAAAGCGGCGGATGCTCATGTTTTCGCCGATCTTGCCCACCAGCGCGGCACGGGTGGATTCGACCGTGCCGTCTCCCATCTGCAGGGCGCAGAGCGCCGCGACATCGGCCGGATTCTTCTCGGCCACCAATCGCGCGCAGTCTCCTGCCAGCTTGAGGAACTCATCGTTCTTGGCGACGAAGTCCGTCTCGCTGTTGATTTCGAAAATACTGCCCAACTTGCCGTCGGCCGCGACGTGGATCGCCACCACGCCTTCCGCGGCGATGCGCGTCGCCGCCTTGCTGGCCTTGTTGCCAAGCTTCACGCGCAGGATTTCCTCGGCCTTGCCCATGTCGCCGCCGGCTTCGGTCAGCGCCTTCTTGCATTCCATCATCGGCGCGTCGGTCTTCTCGCGCAGTTCCTTGACCATGCTTGCGGTAATTTCCGCCATTGCTCTACTCCAGAATCAAATGCCATTCACCACAGAGACACAGAGGCACGGAGAAAGACACAGATCGACGAATCATCTCTGTGCCTCTGTAGTTCGCGCCTTCCTTACTCTGCCGCTTCGTCGACCTCGACGAACTCGTCGTCGCCGGCCCAGTTGTTGCACCACTTCGTTGATCGACTTGCTCTTGCCTTCGAGGATGGCATCGGCCACGCCGCGGGCATAGAGGCGGATCGCGCCGGAGGAATCGTCGTTGCCCGGGATCACGTAGGCGACACCCTCCGGGGAATGATTGGTATCGACCACGCCGATCACAGGAATGCCCAGCTTGCCGGCTTCGGTAATCGCAATCTTGTGGTAGCCGACGTCGATGATGAAGATTGCATCGGGCAGGCCACCCATGTCCTTGATGCCGCCGATGGACTTTCTCAGCTTGTCCATTTCGCGTTGCAGCGTCAGCGCCTCCTTCTTCGACAGCTTCTCGAAGTTGCCGTCCAGCATCGCCTGTTCCAGATCTTTCAGGCGCTTGACCGAAAGCTTGAGCGTCTTGAAGTTGGTCATCATCCCGCCCAGCCAGCGGTCATCGACATAGGGCATGCCGCAGCGCAGGGCTTCCTCGGCGATGATCTCGCGCGCCTGGCGCTTGGTACTGACAAACAGGATGGTGCCCTTCTTGGCCGCCATCTTGCGCACGAAAGCGATCGCTTCCTGATACTTGGCCAGGGTCTTTTCGAGGTTGATGATGTGAATCTTGTTGCGATGGCCGAAGATGTACGGGGCCATCTTGGGGTTCCAGAAACGGGTCTGGTGGCCGAAATGAACGCCCGCCTCCAGCATCTGGCGCATGGTAGTGCTCATGGACTATCTCCGATATGGGTTAAACCGCCGCCTGGCCGTGCTGCTTCGCGCTGAACATTGGCGGAAAGCCACCCTATCGGCGCCTGGCGTGTGGATTGCTGCTCGGGACGATCCCGAACAGGGGTCGGATTATAGCCGGCTCCGCCGGTCCGGCACAAGCAGCACCTTTGCCCAATGAGGTTTGAGCCTGAGCGAAAGGCGTGAACCCAACGGGGTTTGAGTCTGAACGGATAGGGGAGACCGATCAATGTGCGAGGCATGGGTTCTGCGCTTTCTTAAGGGTGGCAGCGGCTACTGGTGCCAACAGTTCACCCGTCTGGTCAAACGGGGCGGTGGCCGGCGCCATCGTGCGCAAACATGATGACGCCTTACGAGAAACTCAAATCGCTGTTCCTGCCCGAGAAATTCCTCAAAGACCACATCACCGCAGAAGCCAGGACAATGAGAGACAATGAAGCCGTCGAGCGTCTGAACGACGCCCGCGCACCTCTTTTCAAAACCATTTTCAATCGATCGAAAACTGCGGCCTGCCCCGACAAGAAACCTCAAGCGCAGGGGCTATGGATATGAGGACAGTTCGCCTGGCGGGGAACCTCGCTTTCGCGACGACGACGTACTTGGCCGCCCGAAACCGTGAGCCTTCCCAATCTCATGGCCAACGACAGCGACGGTATCGTCAGCATCGAGGGCAGTAGCCGCGACAAGAAGAAGCACTGCATCAAGCGTGTGGCCTACGCGGAACGGATCGACGGAGCAAGGACATGAGCACGAACATTCCCGAAGGATTCCAGCCGTTGATGCGCGGCGGCGCATTCTTGCGCAGTCTCGGCCCGTGGTATTGCAGCCGCGATCACAAGCAGCAGATGATCCTCGCGATACGCATAGAGGAGCGCCACACCAATATCCGCCACATCGTCCATGGCGGCTTTCTCGTCACCATGGTCGACACGGCCATGGGTATCGTGGTTTCAAGCTCGCGCGAACCTCCGCAACCCATCGTCACGGTGAGCCTCACCACCAACTTCATCGCCAGCGCCGAGCCGGGTGACTGGCTCGAAGCCCATGTCGACATCGACCGCATCGGCGGCCGGCTGGCCTATGCAAGTTGCGCCCTGCGGGTCGGTGATCGCTGCATCATGACCGGTACCGGCGTATTCGCGTTGATGAAGCCGGCGACGCCGCGCGAGCAGCCGGACGGCTGAGCACGGCACCGAACATGCAGAAAACTCACTCGCCGCGTCCCGTTTGAATCCAATTCAGGAAACCGCACCCTGGACACCGCTGCCAAACAATTCAAGTATTACTGGGAAGATTTCCCCGTCGGCAAGGTCCGCGAGTTCGGCGGCGTCACCCTGACGGCCGACGCCATCATCGACTTCGCCCGCCAGTTCGACCCGCAGCCCTTCCACCTCTCCGAGGAGGGTGGCAAGCACAGCCTTTTCGGCGGCCTCGTTGCCAGCGGCTGGCACACCTGCGCGCTGGCAATGCGCATGATGTGCGATGACTATCTGCTGGAGGCCGCGAGCCTCGGCTCGCCGGGACTCGAGAACATCCGCTGGCTCAAGCCGGTGCGTCCCGGCGATACCCTGCACGTGCGCTCGGTGGTGCTGGAAGCGCGCCCGCTCGACAGCAAGCCCCACGTCGGCCTGCTGCGCACGCGCTGGGAGATGCTGAACCAGAACAATGAAGAAGTCATGCAGATGGAAGGTTACGGCATGTTCCAGCGACGGGACCTGGCGCAGGCCAACGATCCATATCCAGCCATCACACCCGAAGACAGGCCTTGAAAGGAGATCTGATGAATTTCACCACCCTCGAAGTCACGCTCGATGCCGGCGTCGCCAGCATCGCCCTCAACCGGCCCGAAAAGGCCAACGCCATGAGCGAGCCGATGTGGCACGAGATCGAGCAGGCCATGGCATGGCTCGACACCACGCCAGAAGCTCGCGTCGGCATCCTCACCGGCCGCGGCAGGGTCTTCACCTCTGGCATCGATCTGACCATGCTGATGGGCGTGGGCCAAAAGATCGAGGACGAGTGCGACGGCCGCCGCCGCGAAAAGCTGCGCCGCCTGATCCTCGAGCTGCAAGACACGCTGAGTTCCATCGAACGCTGTCGCAAGCCCGTCCTCGCCGCCGTGCACGGCGCCTGCATCGGCGGCGGCATGGACCTGATCACCGCCTGCGACATGCGCTACTGCTCGGCCAACGCCTATTTCACGGTCAAGGAAATCGACGTCGGCATGACCGCCGACGTCGGCACCCTGCAGCGCCTGCCCCATCTCGTCGGCGACGGCATGGCGCGCGAACTGGCCTACACCGGCCGTCGCGTCGACGGCGCCGAGGCGCAGCAACTGCGCCTGGTCAACCGCTGCTTCGACACGCCCAAGTCGCTTCACGCCGGCGTCATGGACATCGCCAGCACCATCGCCGCCAAGTCCCCCTTGTCGATTCGCGGCTGCAAGGAAATGATCACCTATGCGCGCGATCATTCGGTGACCGACGGCCTCAACTACGTCGCCACCTGGAACGCCGCGATGCTGATGTCGAAAGACCTGTTCGAAGCCGGCGCCGCCAAAATGCAGAAGCGCGATCCAGTTTTCAAGGACTGAGCACCCGGACCGCGGCTACGCGGCGACAAGCCCGAAGGCGTCGCCGCCTGCCGCGGTAAGTCAGCGCTGCGATACGGGAGCCTTCTGAAAGAGGGTGGAAACTCAGCCGCTGATGACCACCGTCGGCTCGACCGACACGGGAAAGTTCACTGAATTGGCGATGAAGCACAGCCGGTGCGCCTCTTCGTGCAGCGCCGTCGCAAGGGCCGCATCGCCGCCCACCGCCAGCTTGGCCACTGGCCGCAGTATCACTTGGGCAAAACGCCCGCCGCCGCCGGCGTCTTCCACCATCGTCCCCTGCGCATCGTCGTGGTAGGCCAGCAGGATGATCCCCGCCTGCGCACAGAGGTGCAGGTACCACAGCATGTGGCAGGACGACAGCGATGCCACCAGCAAGTCCTCCGGGTTCCAGCGCGACGCATCGCCGCGAAACGCCGGATCGGAGGACCCCGGCAGGTCCGGCTTGCCTGCCGCCGAAATCGCATGGTCGCGAGAATAGGCGCGATAGCTCGCGGTGCCCTGGCCGAGGTTACCGGTCCATTCGGTGCGGGCGGCGTAGTTGTGCTGTTTGTCGTGGGGCATGGGAGATCTCGAGTATGGCGTGCGTCATTTGGTGCATTGCCGGGACTGGCGCCGGGACTTGCCAGCGGACCTCTTTCTGGTTCGACTTCGCCGCCTGCCCGATCAGGAAACCCTTGTGCGGCTCCAAGCACTCTGGACTTCGCACAGAAGCCTTCTCCATCGCGTCGGCCGCCCGCATGCGCACCACGGCGTCTTCGCTCAGCAGGCCAGACAACAGATCCGGATCATCAATGACCTCGGCGACGACCTCGGGTGCGCGGCCCAGGCTTCGGCGGTCGCCGCCTTCAAGCTTGCGGAGCATCGGATGCATGACGAACGCGCCGAAACAGCACCCAGCCATAGATAAAAAGATTCATGACAATCACCAGAGCGCCAAGCATGTATTGGAAAGATGCATCCAGTCCGGAAGGATAAATGATCGGCAGCAGGTAGTGCTCGATGAAACTCCCTGAGTACCCGGCATCCCCTGCCGCCACCCTGAGCCGCTGCTCGAGCGGTGTCAGCGGGCAGACACCGTGACGAAACTCGATCGCCGCACCCCAGACGGCGGCAGGAACGTGCAGCCAGGCGACCCGTCTCCAGCGCAGGCTCAGCAATGCACCGAGGGCGACGAAGACGATGAAGCCAAGATGCACGATGACAACGAGGTCTGCCGCGATGCGTTCGATCATGGAAGTTCCAAACAACGGGAGTCCAGACGCGATTGTTCCATTCCAGGCCCTTCTCGTGTGGGATCGACATCGCGCTCGCCGCAAAGCATCGGCAACCCTTGGCGTAGAATCCTCGGTGGTTATCCGGAGACGGCTGCCAACAAGACTCCGTCCGATACGGCCGTGGAACAACAGGGGTTGGAGAAATGAAGAAACCGTTGATCATGGTGATGCTGTTCGCGTCACACAATGCCATGGCCCAAGGCCGCCTGCCGGCGTGTCCCGCCATGGCAGACACTCCCTGGACGAACTGTTCCGGAACAGAGGTTACTCCAAGCGGAGACAGGTACATCGGCGACTTCTGGAACGGCATGCACAATGGCCAAGGCAGCTACACATGGGTCAGCGGCGACAGGTACGTGGGTGAATTCAGGAACAACAAGCTCGACGGACAAGGCACCCTCACCTCCGCCAATGGCGACAGGTACGTCGGTGAATTCAAGGATGACCGATATCACGGGAAAGGCAGCTTTACCTCCGCCAAGGGCGACAAGTACGTCGGTGAATTCCGGAACCACAATTTCCATGGCCAGGGCACGCTGACCTTCGCCAATGGCGACAAGCATGTCGGCGAGTTCCGTGACGACAAGAGTAACGGACAGGGCACGCTTACCTTCACCAACGGCGATCGATACGTCGGCGAATTCAGGGACAACAAGTTTGACGGAGTAGGCACTTATACCTATGCCAACGGCAACAAGTACGTTGGCGAATTCAGGGACAACCTGCGCAACGGGCACGGCGCCTATACGTGGGTCGGCGGCACTGAGTACGTTGGCGAGTTCAGGGACGGCGTGCGCACCGGCAAGGGCAGTTTCACGTTCGCCAACGGCGACAAGTATGTCGGGGAGTTCCGCGACGACAAGTTTCAGGGGCAAGGCACCCGTACCTATTCCAATGGCAGGAAGTACGTGGGGGAATTCAGGGACGACAGGTTTCACGGGCAAGGCACCCTGACCTTCCCCAACGGCACCCAGTACGTCGGCGAATTCAAGGATGGCAAGCTTAGCGGCATGGGCACCGAATATCGTGCCGACGGTACGGTTCTAAGGTCGGGAGTCTGGGAAGAATGACCTGAGAGCGACCCCTTGGGCTGGAACCGCCTCGGCAAGACTTTCGGCAAGCGCTCCGGCCCGTAGTTGAGGTTCTCGAATTCGTGGTGAATCAGGATTCACGATGAAAGCATCGTCATTCTGGCCAACCACGAACCCGGCGACGGCTACGACGCGGCGCAGGTCAGCACCACGGCAACGCCAAACGGCGACGGTTAGGCGCTGGCTGTCGGCGCCGGCCCGCAAGGTGCCGACGAACCGCCGCGCTCGCCAGGGCGTTCGACAGGCTCAGGCCGAACGGAGTCATCGCATTATCGAAACGATCTGCCGGACGTCATCGAGGCTGCTCTCGACATCGGCATGACCGCGCGATGCTGCGAGGCCGTCGGCATCATGCAGGCGACGGTTGCCGCCACCACCGACTACCTCAAGACCCGCCGCCAGTTCGGCCAGCCCATCGGCCGCTTCCAGGCGCCGCAGCATCGCATGGCCGACATGCTGCTGCATCTTGAACAGAAGCGCCCGATGAGCTATCTTGCGGCCATGCATTGCCAGGACGAGGACCGCAGCCAACGCCGGCGCCTGCTTTCGGCGGCCAAGGTCACCATCGGCCCGGCCTGCCGTTACATCGCGCAGAATGCGGTACAACTGCACGGCAGCATGGGCATGACGGACGGGTTGATCGTCAACCACGGGTTCAAGCGCCTCACCGTCGTTGAAATGAGCTTCGGCGACACCGACATGCACCGGCAACGCTTCGCCAGAACAGGAGTCCGCACGTGAAACCACGCATACTGCACACCCTGCATCGCCTCGCAGCAAAACGCAACGGACGCCCGCCGCTGGTCTTCGTGCATGGCGGCTACGTTAACGCCGGCTGCTGGGACGCCAACTTCCTGCCCTACTTCAACGATCTCGGCTACAACTGCCATGCGATCAATCTCTCGGGGCACGGCGCGAGCGAGGGGGCCGAAGACCTGCACAGCTATGACCTTGACCATTACGCCGCGGATGTCCGGCAACTGGTCGCCGAATTGCCGACCCCGCCGGTGCTGATCGGACATTCGATGGGAGCGCTTGTGGTGCAGCGTTATCTCGAAAGAGCGTCGGCGGCGGCGGCGATCATGATCGCGCCGGTACCGACCACCGGGCTCTGGGGCTGCAGTGTCCAGATGGCACACAAGCAACCGGATTTCCTGGTTGAAGCCATGCGCGCCGTCGAGGGCAAGTACACGGCCAACACCGTGCGGGTGATGCGCGAGGTGTTTTTTTCTCCAGACGTGACCCATGAACAGTTCGCCGCGTTCCAGCCGCTGGTCCAGGATGAATCGATGACCGCGGTGATGGAAATGATGGCAATGGCCTGGCGCCTGCCGAAAAGCAATCCGAAGATCCCCGCGCTGGTCATCGGCGGAGAGCTCGACGCGCTGTTCCCCGCCAACCTGCTGCACTTCACGGCCGCCGGCTGGAATGCGGAAACCTGCATCATTCCACGCGCCGGCCACATGCTGATCATGGAGCCGCAATGGACCGCGGCCGCCGAGAAAATCGACCACTGGCTGGGCAGGAGTCTTTCCTGACCGCTGCGGCGGCTTGATCCCACTCGGCGTACCCGAAACCTCCGGTAGCACTCAGAAGATCAATTGCGTGTGCGCGGCCCGCAACGCTTGCGGAGTACGTCAGGGATCGCGTGCGCCAACTCGCGGCCTGAGCGGCACCATCGCCGCCACCCTGCAAGAGTAACTAGCCCACGTTGTCAGGAAGGCAAGTGCATCGTGACGCCCCGGACCAGCCACCGACAAGCTTCGGGAATGGCGGCCAGAGTTGCCCGGCGCTCTTGGCTTCAATAAGGCATGCGACGGACACTGAATGCGCTCAACAGTCGGCGCTGAAAAGACGGCGCGACGGCGCGCTCGAGCCCGCCAAGCTACTGCAGAGTCGGCCCCATTCAAGAGAAAGGGGGGGATTGGCCCAAGAGTGCCGGACCATGACATGGCGACGCAGCTATGGCCGCTTCAGACTGACAAGCCGACGCTGGCGTTTGGTTGGTCACTGACGTCAGCGTGCCCTGGGCCGACGGTGGCCAAAATCGA
>JADJQA010000061.1 GCA_016712985.1 Sulfuritalea sp.
AATTCAAGCTCTACCTCATCAAGGAATTCCAGCGTCTAAAAGACGAAGAAAGCGACCGTCTCAAACTCGGCTGGAATCTCCAGCGCACCCTGTCCAAGATCAATTACCGCATCCACACGGATGCCATCCGCGAGACGCTCATCCCGCCCGCCATCACCAAGTCGCAGGCATCGCTGGTCTATGCCAACGAGGCGGACTTGCTCAATGTCGCCTTATTTGGCCGGACCGCCAAGCAATGGCGAGATGCCAACCCCGATGCGGAGGGCAACATCCGCGACCACGCACCGCTGGAGCAATTGGTCGTCCTGACGAATCTGGAGAGCCTCAACGCCGTCCTCATCCGCCAGGGCCTGACGCAGGCGGATCGCCTGCTCAAACTCAACGAAATCGCCATCTCCCAGATGCGCACCCTCCTGGCCGACAACACCATGAAGCGCTTGAAGTAATGCTCGACACCGATACCAAACGCCGCATCGACACCGCCCGCGACATCCTCGTCGGCAAAGTGCCCGACCCCAAATCGCAGGTCGAGCAGATCACCATCGCCCTCATCTACAAGTTCATGGACGACATGGACGCCGAGAGCGAGGAACTCGGCGGCAAGCGCAAATTCTTCACCGGCGACTACGCCCGCTACGGCTGGGCCAAGCTCATGGCCCCCTCGCTCGGCGGCCACGAGATGCTCGGCCTCTACGGCGAAGGCATTGCCAAGATGCCCGAAAACCCCGGCATCCCGCCACTCTTTCGCAACATCTTCAAGAACGCCTACCTGCCTTACCGCGACCCCGAAACGCTCAAGGCCTTTCTCAAGATCATCGACGAGTTCAGCTACGACCACAGCGAGCGCCTCGGCGACGCCTTCGAGTATCTGCTCAGCGTCCTCGGCAGCCAGGGCGATGCCGGCCAGTTCCGCACCCCGCGCCACATCATCGACTTCATGGTCGAAGTCCTCGCCCCGCAGAAAAGCGAGACCATCCTCGACCCCGCCTGCGGCACCGCCGGCTTCCTCATCTCCGCCTACAAGCACATCCTGCGCAGCAACACCGACGCCAAGGGCCACAGCACGCTCACGCCCGACGACAAGGGCCGCCTCGCCAAAAACTTCAAGGGCTACGACATCTCGCCCGACATGGTCCGCCTCTCGCTGGTGAACCTCTACCTGCACGGCTTCACCGATCCGCACATCTTCGAGTACGACACCCTAACCTCCGAAGAGCGCTGGAACGAATTCGCCGACGTCATCCTCGCCAACCCGCCCTTCATGTCGCCGAAAGGCGGCATCAAGCCGCACAAGCGCTTCTCCATCCAGGCCAAGCGCAGCGAAGTCCTGTTCGTGGACTACATGGCCGAGCACCTCACGCCCACCGGCCGCGCCGGCATCATCGTCCCCGAAGGCATCATCTTCCAGAGCCAGAGCGCCTACAAAGATCTGCGCAAGATGCTCGTCGAGAATTCCCTCGTCGCCGTGGTGTCGCTGCCGGCGGGAGTCTTCAATCCTTACGCCGGGGTGAAGACCAGCATCCTCGTCCTCGACAAATCCCTCGCCCGCCAGAGCGACACCATCGCCTTCTTCAAAGTCGAGAACGACGGCTACGGCCTCGGCGCCCAGCGCCGCGCCATCGAGAAGAACGACCTCCCGCAGGTCCAGGCCGAACTCGCCGCGTATTTGCAGGCGCTGCGCGACAAAGCGTCCACCGAGTCGATCTCGCTCACCACCGGCCTCATCGTGCCGAAAGAAAAGCTCGCCGCGAATGGCGAGTACAACCTCAGTGGGGAGCGGTATCGGGAGGCGGCTGCGAAGGGACAAGATTGGAAGTCGGTTCGACTTGCGGAGGTCTGCACAAAAATTACCGATGGTTCGCACAACCCGCCTGAGAGGACACAAGCCGGGAAATTGATGCTCAGTTCTCAGAACGTGTTCGATAACAGGCTGGACTTGTCCAACTACCGTTTAGTCAGCGAAGAAGACTTTCAACGAGAGAACCAGCGAACAAGAGTCAGTTCTGGGGACGTATTGCTGACCATCGTCGGAACGATCGGGCGGAGTTTGTAGTAACAAGCGATATGCTGCCGTTCATGTTGCAACGAAGCGTCGCCGTTCTCGGTCCGGACCATTCTTTGTTGCAGCCAGCTTTCCTCGCCCGTGTTCTACAGTCTCCACGGCTCCAAGGCACGCTCCAAGGCCTTGCGCAAGGCGTCGCACAAAAGGGCGTCTACTTGAATTCGCTCCGAGAGTTGCAAATCCCCCTGCCGCCGCTGGAGGTCCAAAAGGAGATCGTGGCGGAGATCGAGGGCTACCAGAAAGTCATCAACGGCGCCCGCGCCGTCCTCGACCACTACCGCCCCCACATCCCCATCCACCCCGACTGGCCGATGGTGGAGCTAAGCGAACTCTGTTCGTTCAAGAACGGCTTGAACTTCGACAAGACTTCGTCGGGACACACAGTGAAGATCATCGGCGTCAGTGACTTTCAGGCCAATCTCTACGCACCACTGGACGACCTTGACGAAGTGCATTTGACCTCTCCGCTCGGCGACGATTACCTCGTCAAAGCCGGAGATATTCTTTTTCGTGCGGTCCAACGGCAACCCTGACCTCGTCGGTCGATCATTGTTCGTTCCTACACCCCGCGAACCGACAACTTTTTCCGGCTTCACCATCCGTGGCCGAATCAAAGATGCGAGGGCCTTGCCGCTCTTCTTTGCCCATTTCTTCAAATCCCGCGACTTTGCCGAGATGATCAAGACGGTCCCGGCCAAGGCGCCAACATTCGAAATCTTTCCCAAGGCATTCTCAACGGACCCAAGGTGCCCCTCCCACCCCTCGCCACGCAGCAAGTCATCGTGGCGGAGATCGAAGCCGAGCAAGCGCTGATCGCCGCCAACCGCGAACTGATAACCCGCTTCGAGCAAAAGATTCAGGCCACCCTCGCCCGCATCTGGGGCGCGGACGAAAAGCCATGAAGTTCGCCGAGTTCGATCAATACTCGGAAGACCTCCTGATGGCGCAATATGATGTGTCGGAGATAATCACGCACCAACTGATGAAGGGAGAAGTCCGCGAGGATTTCTTGATTTCCACTTTGGAGTCATGCTCCGATCCCAAGCCGAAGCTGGTGAAGGGCACAATTTCAGATGGTCATCACGACGCGGGCCAGTTGGACATAATTCTCTGCCGCCCATTTGCTCACCTCCGACACATTGGAACGCAGTGCTTCGTCGAAAAGAACGATGCACTCAGCGTGATCGAAGTGAAAGGAAACTGCACGGGACGTGATTTGAAGAAAGCAGAGGAGAAAGCGGTGATGATTCAGAGCCTCCAAGGGCAGCGGGGGCCGCAATATGGCGTGGTGTGCTACAAAGTGTCGATCTGGAGTTGAAAACCATCATGGGCCGATTCGGTTATTCCTATGATGTCGCAAACAGGACCTATTTGATAACGCCACGATCCCGCACGAGGCCGAAGCCGACTGGCGCAAGATCGACTATCCCAACTTGGATTTCTTCGTCTCCCTTGAGGACGACAAGAAGGTCTTCTTACGGAAATATGAAATGAGCCTGGCAAGTTTCGGGTTCATTCGAGCGGTTCCAGTCCCCGCTCATCAAAGAGCTGCTTTCAATGATGCGGAGCTTGTGGATTCCAGCGAACCAGGCGCCTGCACCATGATCGACCGCAACGGAATCCGCCCACCCCAACGGCAACATCTTCTACAGCACCGAGGCCGCGCTCGGCATCAAGATCACCGAAATCCTGCGCGTGGTGGCCGAGATACAGACCCACTCGAAGCCCATCATCGAGCACTGCTACCGCGAGTTCCTGCTCCAGAACCACGACCCCGACGAGCGAGAGTATTCCGATGCCGCCGACCAGATTCGCGAAGTGCTGATTCACAACAACTACCTCTCGCAGAAGGACATCGAGATTTGCCTTGGCTTCGATATCGAGCCGCTTGCCGAACGCACCGGGATCGCAGAGATACGGGCTCTGCATGCGGCCCTCGTTGAGAAGTACACGGTCGAGGATGCGTCAAGTCCGGCATGACGAACCGGTTGCAGCGGCCGGCACTGCGCGCCGCCGGTGAGCCGGTGTGCTGAACGTTCGTTTTCTGCAAGTTGATTCCTCTTTATCGGGCCAACCGATTGTTTCAAGATCGATTACGTTTACCGAACTCTTTCGCCACAGTTCATCTCGTAGGAAAGGAATTGCACACAGTAGCACTTGGTGCTACCATTAGGCATGGTGAAAACATGAGCGAAAGGACATTCAAGACCGATTGGTTTGCGAAAGCGGCCAGAAAGGCTCTCATCACCGACAAGGAGCTATGCGAGGCCATCAATGAAGTGATGCTTGGCCAAGCGGACGACCTGGGTGGTGGCGTGTTCAAGAAGCGCCTCAATAAAAACATGCATCGCTCAATCATCCTGGCTAAGGGCGGGCGGTACTGGATATATCAATACCTGTTTGCCAAGAGCGACAGGGAAAACATTGATGACGAAGAACTAGTCGAGTTCCGAAAGCTTGCAAAGGTGTATGAGAAACTGACTGCGGCCATGCTTGAAGAACTCAGGGCCGACGGAGCATTAAAGGAGATCTGCAATGGCAACAAAGCCAAAGTTTAAGAGCGACGCCTTCGAGTCCATTCATGACTCGGCAAAAGCTTTGTTCAAGGTTGGTGCCATGAGCAAGACGACGCTGCGTGAATTTGATGTCGCATGCCAAGCGAGCCTTCCCAATCTGACAGCAGCACAGATTCGACGCATTCGTGAAAAGAATCACGTAAGCCAGCCCGTTTTTGCCAGGTTGCTGAATATCAGCGAATCTACGGTACAGAAGTGGGAAACTGGAGCCAAACATCCGAGCGGCATCGCGCTGAAAATGCTTACTGTCGTTGAAAAGCACGGATTGAAGTCACTCGCCTGATTTTGGCCGCGCGTGAAATGAAAGGCTGCCGAAGTACGCGACCGTCCGCTTCGTAGAACCTCGACTGGCCGAATTGGCCAATTATGTGTTCAACAAAAATCCCGGCTCGCCGTGACCAGGCGCCCGAGCAAATCGCTGTGATCGAACAGGCGCTTGGCGATCAGATGCACCACGGCATGTTCGCCCTCGCCTTCGCGCTGCAACTGGCCGGCGACGCCGAGCAGGCGGCTGCCGAGCAGGAGTCGGCGCTGGCGACACGCCAGATCATTGAACACCACCACGTTGGCGCAGCCGGTTTCGTCTTCCAGCGTGACGAAGATGACGCCGCTGGCGGTGCCCGGCCGCTGGCGGCAGGTGACGATGCCGGCGCAGCGCACCAGCGCATGGTTGCCACTCTCGCGCAGCGCGCCGGCCGGCAGGTAGCGCTTCGCCGCCAGCGTGGCCCGCAGCAGCGCCAGCGGATGGCGGCCCAGCGTCAGGCCGAGGCTGCGGTAGTCGGCGGCGATGTCTTCGCCCTCGCGCGGCGCGGAGAAGCTCACCGCCTCTTCGCGCAACGCGACACCGGCGAACAGGTCGCGTTGCAGCGGCACCGCGGCCGCCGCCCACGCCGCCTGGCGGCGGTGCCCGGCCAGTTGCCCCAGCGCGCCGGCGGCGGCCAGCGCGTCGAGGTCGCTGCGGGCGAGTTCCGCGCGCTTTGCCAGGTCGGCGAGATCGGCAAACGGCGCCGCCTCGCGCGCCGCGACGATGCGGCTGCCCGCCGCCGTGGCGAAGTTGCGCACCTGATGCAGGCCGAGGCGCACGGCGGCGGGCCTTGCAGGGGAAGTCCGGGAATGCAAATGGCGTTGGTCCCGGGCTGCTTCCCCTCTATCCTCTTGCGGGAGAACCTTCCCCCTCTCCCCAACCCTCTCCCGCGAGGGGAGAGGGGGTTTGTTGCCGGAGCCTGCTTCATCTTCGAGCGTACTCTCCCAGTCGCTCACCGTGACATCCACCGGCCGCACCTCGACGCCGTGACGGCGCGCGTCCTGCACCAGTTGCGAGGGCGCATAGAAACCCATCGGCTGCGAGTTGAGCAGCCCGAGCAGGAAGGCCGCCGGCTCGTGGCGCTTGAGCCAGGCCGAGACATACACCAGCAGCGCGAAGCTGGCGGCGTGCGATTCGGGAAAGCCGTATTCGCCGAAGCCTTCGATCTGCCGATACAGCGCCTCGGCGAATTCATCGGCATAGCCACGGCTCTTCATGCCTCCAAGCAGCCGCTCGCGGAAAGGCCCCAGCCCGCCCTTGCGCTTCCATGCCGCCATGGCGCGGCGCAGTTGATCGGCTTCGCCGGGCGTGAAGCCGGCGGCGACGATGGCGATCTGCATCGCCTGCTCCTGGAAGATCGGGATGCCCAGCGTGCGTTCGAGCACGCCGCGCACCGCCTCGCTGGGATAGCTGACCGGCTCGATGCCCTGCCGCCGCCGCAGGTAGGGATGGACCATGTTGCCCTGGATGGGTCCCGGCCTCACCAGCGCCACTTCGATCACCAGGTCGTAGAAGCAGGCGGCCGCAGGCGCGGCAGCATGGCCATCTGCGCGCGCGACTCGATCTGGAACACGCCGACCGTGTCGGCGCGCGACACCATTTCGTAGGTCGCGGCATCCTCGGCCGGCACATCGGAAGCTGGAAAGGGCCTGCCGCGCCGCTGCACCACGGCGGCCAGCATGCGGCGCAGCGCACTGAGCATGCCCAGCGCCAGCACGTCGACCTTCATCAGGCCGAGCGCGTCGATGTCGTCCTTGTCCCACTGGATCACTGTGCGCTCCGGCATCGCGGCATTTTCCACCGGCACCAGGCGGTCGAGCCGCGAGCGCGCGATGACGAAGCCGCCGACATGCTGCGACAGATGGCGCGGAAAGCCGATCAGCATCTGCGCAATCGCCAGCCAGCGCTGCACGCCTGGGTCTACCTGGATCGAGCCCGACTTCGGCAAAGCGCTGCGGCAGTTCGTCGCGCTTTTCCCACCACGCCAGATTGCCGGCCAGACGGTCGATGGCCGCCAGCGGAAAACCCAGCGCCCGCCCGGCGTCGCGCAGCGCGCTGCGGGTGCGGTAGGTGATCACGGCGGCGGCCAGCGCGGCGCGTTCGCGGCCGTACTTGGCGTAGATGTACTGGATCACCTCCTCGCGCCGCTGGTGCTCGAAATCGACGTCGATGTCGGGCGGCTCGTTGCGTTCCTTCGAGACGAAGCGCTCGAACAGCATCGCCGCCCGCGCCGGATCGACCTCGGTGATGTAAAGCGCGTAGCACACCGCCGAGTTCGCCGCCGAGCCGCGCCCCTGGCAGAGGATGCCCTGCCCGCGCGCCCAGGCGACGATGTCGTGCACCGTGAGGAAATACGGTGCATAGGCCATCTCGGCGATCAGCCGCAGTTCGTGTTCGACCTGCGCCAGCACCTTGTCGGGCACGCCGGCGGGATAGCGCCGCAGGAGGCCGTCCGCGGTCAACTGCCGCAGCCAGGAGTCCGGCGTCTCGCCGGCCGGGACGACTTCATCGGGATATTCGTAGCGCAACTCATCGAAGGAAAACCCGCAGCGCGCGACGATCCTGACCGTCTCGGCCAGCAGCTCGGGCGGATACAGCCGGGCCAGCGCCAGGCGCGAGCGCAGGTGGCGTTCGCCATTGGGGAACAGCGCTGCGCCGGCGGCCGCGACCGTGGTGTTGAGGCGCAGGGCGGCCAGCACATCCTGCAAGGGCCGCCGCGAACGCGCATGCATGTGCACGTCGCCGGTGGCGACCAGCGGCAACTGCACCGCCGCCGCCAGTTCGCGCAGGCGCGCGAGGCGCTCGTGGTCATCCGGCCGCAGGTGCCGCTCGAAGGCGATCCAGGCGCGACCGGCGAAGTGCTCGGCCAGCCAGCGCGCATCGGCGTCCCAGGTCGCCGCGTCAACGGCGCCGGCGCGGTGCGGCAGCCACAAGGCGAGGCAATCCGGCACGCCGCCGCCATCCCAGCCGGCGAGATCCTTGCGCGTCAGGCGGTAGCTGCCCTTTTCCGCCCGGCGGCGCGCCAGCGTCACCAGCGCCGAAAGGTTGCCGTAACCGGCGCGGTTTTGCGCCAGCAGCACCAGCTTCATGCCGCAGGCGAGACTCAGTTCGGTACCGTGGATCAGTTGCAGCGCCGTGCCGCGCGCGGCCAGATGCGCGCGCACGCTGCCGGCGAAGCTGCATTCATCGGTGATCGCCAGCGCCGTGTAGCCCAACTGCACGGCCCGCGCCACCAGTTCCTCGGCGTGCGACGCACCGCGCAGGAAGCTGAAGTTGGAAATGCAGTGGAGTTCGGCGTAGGCCGGCAGCGAGGACATGTTCGAGCAATAGCTGTATTTATATACAGTTTATCTCATGTCTGCAACTGCTGTTCGAGCGCGAGGCATAATGGCCACTGGCCGACCCATCCCGTATCGCCTATCCGCGATGAACCCAAATCGCAGCATTGCCTTCTTTGACAGCCAGTTTCAGCAGCAGCTCCGCGACCAGGCCATCGAAGCCGACCTGCGGCATCGCCAGATCAGCGAGGACTTCGATTGCGTGGTCTCGATCGGCCTCCTGATGGTCTTCGACTGCGCGCCGGGCCAGCGCATCAAGTCCTTTGCCACGGTCATCGCGCGAAAGCCCTGCCCCGCGAATGGGCAGCCCACTTGAAGGAGGACCATTCGCCATGAGCATCGGCGCCCCTCGCGCAATCGCCGCCCGCCTCGCCGACGTCCTGCACGGACAGGACGGCAACATCCGCAAGGTCGTGTCGGCCTGGGTGGCCGGCCTGCATGTCTTGCTCGACGACTTTCCCGGCACCGGCAAGACCACGCTGGCCAAGGCGCTGGCGCGCTCGGTCAGGGCCGACTTTTCGCGCGTGCAATTCACGCCGGATCTGCTGCCCAGCGACATTGTCGGCGTCTCGATATTCGATGCGCCGACACAGAGTTTCCGCTTCCACCAGGGCCCGGTGTTCGCCCATGTGCTGCTGGCCGACGAAATCAACCGCGCCTCGCCGCGCACCCAGTCGGCGCTGCTCGAAGCCATGGCCGAGGCGCAGGTCACGGTCGACGGCCAGCGTCGCGTGCTGCCGCAGCCCTACTTCGTCATCGCCACCCAGAACCCGGTGGAACAGGCCGGTACCTATCCGCTTCCCGAAGCGCAGATGGACCGCTTCGGCATCCGACTCGGCTTGGGCTACGTCGATGCAGAAAGCGAGGAGCGACTGCTCGACTACACGGCGGCCCACCATCCGCTCGACAGGCTCGAACCCTGTGCGAGCATTGCCGACCTGCTGGCAGCCCGGCAGGCCGCGGAGGCCGTAACGGTGGCGCCCGCCCTGCGCCGCTACATCGTCGCGCTGGTGAATGCGACCCGCCGGCATCCATCGGTGCAAATGGGGGCCAGTCCGCGCGCATCGATCGCGCTGTTCCAGTTGGCCCGCGTGCTGGCGCAGTTCGACGGCGAAACCTACGTCACCCCGGACCTGATCCAGGAGATCGCGCCCGATGTACTCGCGCACCGCCTGGCGCTCGATCCGCAGGCACGCTATTCCGGCGTTCAGGGCGCCGAGGTGATACGCGAAATCCTGCGTCAGGTGCCGGTGCCGGTGTAGTCCGGGCGGCATTCCGCAATGCGCAAGCTCGCGCTGTTTCGCCGCGTGTTCCTCGCCTCGCGCTGGCTGCGCGAGCGGCTGACGCCGGCCGGAATGGTGCTGGCCGGGCTCATCGTGTTCGCCGCGGCCTTTGGACTCGACACCCAGGCCAACATCGCTCACGCGCTGGTCCTGCTGGGCCTCAGCCTGCTGGCGATGGACGCCCTGACGGCCAGCCTGGCGCGCCGCCGGGCGCCGCCGCTGGTCGCCCGGCGTCGATTGCCCGATTTCGTCACCGCCGGAGAGACCGCGCGCTACCGGCTCGAACTGCGCAACAGCGGCGCCCGATCCTCTCCCCCGGCGCGCTTGATCGAAGGCCTGCGCCAGCCCTGGCCGGCAGCCGCGGCGCTGCAAACCGAGCGCGCCACCGGAAACCGTTTCGACCGTGGCGTCGGCTATCCCGCCTTCATCGAACTGCTGCGCCGCCTGCGCGGCATCGAGATCGAGGCGATCGCGGCGCCGGCGCTGCTGCCCGGACAGACCCGCGAGTTCGACGTCGAGCTGCGCCCGATCGCCCGCGGCCTGGCGGTGTTCGACAGCCTGCGCCTGGCGCAAGCCGGTCCGCTGGGACTGGTCGAACTGCCGCTGGCCGTCGCCGTCCCTGCCGCCAGTCTGCCGGTACTGCCCTGCCGGCTTGCGGTCGAACTGCCGCCCGCCGGCAGCCATCGTCATCTCCAGGTCGGTGGCATATCCCTGGCGCAGCACGTCGGCGATGCCGAGGAATTCCGCTCGCTGCGCGACTACCGTCCCGGCGATCCGCTGCGCGCGATTCACTGGCGCAGCTTTGCCCGCACCGGCCGGCCCGTGGTGCGCGAGTACCAGGAGGAGTACTTCTCGCGTCACGCGCTGGTACTGGATACCGCCGCGCCGCGCGCCTCCGTCGCCGCCTTCGAAACCGCGGTGTCGATGGCCGCCTGGCTGGTGGCGCAACCGCGCGATGCCGACAGCCTGCTCGACCTGATGTTCGTCGGCGACCGGGTGCACCGCCTGACCGCCGGTCGCGGACTGGGCGGCGCCGACGGCCGGTTGCGGGTGCTGGCCGGCGTGTCGCCAACGCCGGCCGAGAGCATCGTGCCGCTGCTGGCCAGCCTGGAGCGCCACGCCGACCACGTGGCCTCGGTGGTGGCCGTGTTCCTCGCCTGGGACCAGCCCCGCCAACAGGCCGTGCGCCGCCTCCTGGCGCGGGGACTGCGACCAAGCGTGCTGCTGGTGATGGAGGCCGACCCGGGCGACACCGCCAACGAGTTCGCCGGCATCCTGCGCGGGATCGATCCGGTGCCGCCGGACGCGGCCGGCGCGCCATGAATACGCCGGCCTGGATGCAGGCGCTGGCGCTGCTGGTCTGGGGCGCCATGCTGGGTCAGGGAGCCGCGGGCCTGGCGCTGGGCGCGCTGCTGGGTGGACTGCGGCTGATCGCGAACAGCGGCATCGTCCGCCTGCGGCTCGGCGAAGCGGAATTGACGCGCAGCGTCGATCTCAGCGCCGTGCTGGCGGCCCTGACGCTGGTCGGACTGCTCGCCGCGCAAGGACTGCCCGACGGACTGCTGGCCGCGATGGGCTGGATGCCGGCGCTTCTGCTGCCGCTGCTGCTGGTCGCAGCGCTCAACGATGCCCCCTTGCGCCTGCGTCATCTGGCCTTGTCCCTGCGTCCGGTCGACGCGTCCCGAGGCCGCAATGGTGGTGCAGGCGGATGCGCCCTACCTCGCGATCACCCTGCTCGCCAGCGCGGTGCAGGCCAAACCCTCGACGCAGGCGTTCTGGCTGCTGGCCGGCACGCTGGTCGCATGGCTGTTCGTGGCCCGCCCGCCGCCCCGCCGCCGGGGCGGAGTGAGCTTTGCCGGCGCCGCTGCCGTGGCCCTGGGCATCGCCTTTGCCGCCGGACAGGGACTGGAACGCGTCCAGGTGGCCGTGGAGGAATGGTTTATCGATGCGCTTTCCGCGGCCGACAACGATCCCTACTAGAGCCAGACGCGGATCGGCGACCTGGGCCGCGTCAAACTCTCCGAACGCATCGTCTGGCGCGTGCGGCAGACACCCCCGGTCGCCGTTCCGCTGCTGCTGCGCACCGGCGTGTTCACCCACTATGCCAATGGCGCATGGGCGGCGCGACGCGACGCCTTCGCCCCGCTGCCAGAAGCGCTCAACGCAACGCACCGGCTCGGCTTGCGCGGTGACAGCGTGCAAGGTGCGGCCTTGCTGCCGGTGCCCGTCGGTGTCGGCCGGATCGACGCCCCCGGCCGACTGGAGCGCAATCCGCTGGGCGTGGTCCGCATTACGGAAGCGCCTGCCTCGCTCGAAATCGCGATCGGGCAGGATCAAGCCTCCGCCGCAGCCCCGCCGAACGAGGACGATCTCGCCTTGCCCAGCGGATTTGCCAGGCTTCTGGAAAAGCTGCCGGAACTTGCCCGCCTGCAACATGCCGACGCAGCGCAACGTCTGGCGGGCCTTGAAGCCTGGTTCGCCGCGCATTTCCGCTATACCCTGTTCATCGGCGACGAAGCACGGGGACGCCGCGGTCTGGAGCGCTTCCTGCTCACCGATCGGGCCGGGCATTGCGAATATTTCGCCACGTCGACGGTCTTGCTGCTGCGCGCCCTGGGCGTTCCGGCGCGCTATGTCACCGGCTACTCGGTGCAGGAATACAGCCGGCTGGAACAGGCTTTCGTGCTGCGCCAACGGCATTCTCACGCCTGGGCCGAAGCTTTTGTCGACGGGCGCTGGATCGAGGTGGACACCACCCCCGCAACCTGGCTGAGCGTCGAGGAGCAGGCGGCGCCGTTCTGGCAGCCGGTGCTGGACCTCGCCTCCTTCTTCTGGCGCCGCGCGGGCGAGTTGCGCCGGGATGCGCTGGCGGGCGAGCACTCCGGCGCCGTTTGGATCGGGCTTGCGCTGCTGCTGGCGGCCATGATCTGGCAGGCCCGAAATCGCCTCCACACAACGCGCCAGCCGTCGACAGTCGGCGCTGGCGCAACGGCGGTCGCGGCGCCGAGCGCCGAGTTGCGGGCATTTCACGCACTTGAGCAACAGCTCGCCGGTCTCGGCCTGGGCCGTACGGCGAGTGAAGCACCGCGCAACTGGCTGGCGCGGCTGGGCCGTGACGGACAGAGCGTCCTCGACACCGCCCGCCTCGCCGCCGCGCGGCGGGTGATCGACGCACTCTACCGGCAACGCTATGGGTGACCGATATTTGTCAAAGCGCCTAAAGTAGCTACAATGGCCACCAATCCCACACTCCAGAAGGACATGACCATGAAAGTGATGTCTGCCCGCGATGCCAAGAACCGCTTCGGTGAATTCCTCGACACGGCGCGCCGCGAGCCCGTTGTCGTAACAAAGAACCAGCGGCCTGTCGCAATCATGATTTCTGTCGAGGACGCCGCCGACACCCTCATTCCGGAACTGTTCATGGACAAGGAACCCGGCTACGAAGATTGGCTGTTCGGGAAAGTCACGAAAACTCTCGCACGCGCGGACGCCGGCAAAACGGGGCTCCATGAGCACGACGAGGCGATGGCACTCCTCAAGGGCCGCCTCGCGGCGAGGTTGTCGCATAAGCCCGCGTAGGCATGCGGATCGTTTGGACCGGCGAGGCCCTCGACGACCTCGAGGAGATCCTCGCTTGCTACTACGCCGAGGCCGGGCCGCGCACTGCGGAAGCGGTGCAACGGCGCATCGTCGAACAAGTCGAGGGCTTGCCGCCGTTCCCCGAGCGAATCCGGAAAAGCGAGCGGATACCCGGCGCACGGGAACTCGTCATCAACCGGCTTCCCTGCATCGCTTTCGTGAAGCTGCTTCCCGACGCGATCCTCGTGCTGAACGTCGTCCACACCGCAAGGAAGTTCCCTGCGTAACGCGACTGTAGCCGGTGCGACGCGTTCGTCAATGCCAGCGGGCAGCATGGCCCCGGCGTGCCGATCAACGCTTTGACAAGGTTGATTTGGAGGTCACCTACCGATCACGATTTTGCGTAGCCGGATTTGCGAGATTTCAGCCAAACCACCCGTGCAAAAACCACCCCCCGGGCGGGCGCGGATCGCGGAAAATCCACAGCCAGCGGGCTTGGCTGTCCACCGCGATGAAATAGTCGCGGCGCGCGTCACTGCCGTCCCACCAGCCGGACTCGATGCGTTCCGGGCCGGCCAGCAGCGTCAACGGGCCGGCGCGTTGCGGGCGGCCGTGGAATTCGCGCAGGGCTTCGGGCGGATCCACCAGCCATAGCGGGCGCGGCGGAATGGCGCTTGCCGGCGGCTTGATGGCCGATTTGTCGGCCGGGTTGTCGGGACTGAGCCGACTCGCCAGTTCGGGGCGATGGTCGGCATGGCAGGCCAGCCCCTGCACGGCCTGCGACCCCAGGCGCGCGGCCAGGCGATCCATCAGGTCGGCCAGCGCTTCATGTCGTTGTCCTGCGCCGTCGAACAGGGCCTGGCTGCGCGCTTCACGCGGCTCGGCGTGCCCGACGCGCAGGCGCAGGGCCAGCGCCGGGGCGGACAGGACCAGCGTGTCCAGCCGCTCCTTGAGTACGCGCTCGATGCGCGTGGCGGCATGCACCGGCGCGCTGAAGGCGAGCGGCACCGAGGTAGTCACACCATGACCGTGATCGATCCGCAATTCGATCCCGCGCACCGCCGCATTCCGTGCCGCCAGCCAGCCGGCCAGCGCCGCGACCAGGCGGCGCGCGGCGAACAGCAGCACCGGCGCAGCCTCGACCGGAGCCGGCAGTTCCAGCCCCTGCTCGAAGCGCTCGGGAAACACGAAGCAGGTTTGCGGATCGGCGATCTCGCCCAGGGCGCGCGCCAGGTCGATGACGAATGGCTTGCCGAGGCGCGCGCCCAAACTGGCGCGCGGCAGCGTCAGCAAGTCGCCGATGCGGCGCAGGCCGAAGCCTTCGAGGCGCCGCGCCAGCGGCGGCACCAGTTCCAGCGCGGTCAGCGGCACGGCAGCCAGCGCGGCGCGCGTTGTCGGCAGATCGGGACAGATGGCGGCCTCGGTGCCGCCCGCCCGCGCCAGCCACAGCGCGGCCAGCGGCGTCGCCGCCACCGCCAGTTGCGCGGCGAGATCCATCGCGGCCAGATCTTCGCGCACCATGCGCAGCAGCGCCGGCAGGCCGCCGAACAGGCGCAGGCTGCCGGCGATTTCGAGGCGCAGCGCGGCCGGCGCGAGATTGACCTGCGGCGTGAAGCGGCCGGCCCAGCAGGCCAGGGCGGGGGTGGGAAATGCCGTGGTCCGGGCGAGCGACGCGCTTTGCCGGCCGTCGCTCTGCGTGACAGGGATTCCCGTTTGCCGGCCCCCCGAAGGGGAATCCCCGGCAGGCAAGGCCTGGGCCGTCGTCAGGCGGCGACGCGGCTTCGCTGTCGGAGATCGCTCGCGTCGGGCAATGCAGCGCCAGCCACAGCATGGGAAACACCCTGTGAAAAACCCGCCGGACGCGCGATGTCGAGCAGGATGGACTGCCGGGCCGGCGGCCCGCGCCGCTTCAGCAGTTTGACGCGCAATTGCTCGCCTGCGGCCTGCAACTGCAAGCGCAGCGGCGCGGGAGAAGCCTCGGCGGCAAGCTGCGGCGGACGAAAACAAAAAGCTCCGCCGCCGCCCTCGCCGACCGCCACATGCAGGCGGCGCAGGCTGTTGGCGGGCAGGTATCCGCGAAACAGCGCATCGAGCCACAGCAGGGTCGCCGTCACGCCGCCGCAGCGCAGGGACTCGACCGCGGCCCACAGGGCGTCGCGCGACCGGCGCGGAAACACCAGGCGCAGGCAATCGAGCCGAATCCCGGCGGCTGCACAGGCCGGCGCATGCGCGCCATGCGGCGGCGCGATCAGCACCACTGTCTGCCCGGCGGCCGTCAGCGCCGCCAGCGCCGGCAGCAGCAGGCCGATCTCGCCGATGCCGCTGTGTTCCGGCAGCAGTTCGGTCAATGCCCCGCGCGGCCAGCCGCCGCCGGGCAGCTCGGCATCGAGCCGGGCGAAGCCTGTGGCAAGAGTCGGCGCCGGCGCCACGGCGAAAGCGTCGCCGCGCCGGATGTCGGGACGCTGCAGCACCTGGGCCAGGGAAGGGTTCATGCCATTTCCAAGTTCACAATGTCCTGCCGTCGAGGATCAGGCCCACCGCGACGCCTTCGATGGTCAGCGACTCCTTGCGCGTATTGACCATGATCGAGGCGAACTCGCGGTTCGCGGCGATCAGTTCGACCATGTTGCCGCGCCGCTTGAAGCGCTTGACGGTGACTTCGTCACCCAGCCGGGCAATGACGATCTGGCCGTTGGATGCTTCGGAAGTGCGATGCACGGCAAGCAGGTCGCCATCGAGAATGCCGGCTTCGATCATCGACAGGCCGCGCACACGCAGCAGAAAATCGGCGCGCGGGGTGAATAGCGCGGGATCCAGGCGTATCCGGCCGAGGCGGTTTTCAACCGCCAGCAGCGGACTGCCGGCGGCGACCGTGCCGATCAGCGGCAGGCCGAGCTGTTCCACCAGCCGGATGCCGCGTGCGGAACCGGGTTCGAGGGTGATCGCGCCCTTTTTCGCCAGCGCCTTCAAATGATCCTCGGCGGCATTGGGCGAGGCGAAACCAAACGCGCTGGCGATCTCCGCGCGCGTCGGCGGCACGCTGGAGACTTCCAGATTGTTGCGGATGAAATCGAGAATCTCCCGCTGGCGGGGAGTCAGATCGTCGGCCATGAACGCACTCCTTTGACTGTTCATGCATGCAGTACAGCAAAACCCCGACTGGCGCCAGCCGTTCATGGCGGAATGGACAGCCGCCGAAAGCCCCCCCCCCGCACGGACGCCGAAAGGCCGTTTTCAGCGATCGCTTGCCAGCCGGTCCAAAAGTCGAATGACGCAAAGAGAATGGACTATTCCCTGCAATTGACAGCCTACGGACGTGACAAGCTCGGCTATTCTTGGATTGCTGTTCTTACCGGGATCCGCATGCAGGCCAATGACACCTATCCGAACACCGGCTGCGTTGCTGCCATTCAAGGGTATATTCATGCCCATCCCATGCCTGCAGAGGCGTTTTCGGACTGATTTCAGCACTGGAGGACACATGACTGGCACCGCAGACGGGCCGCAGATCAAAGCCTCTCTCGATTCCCTGATGGAAGGCTCGTTAAGGGATATTGGCATTCCGCCGCGACCGGCCATCCTCGAGCGCATCTCCAGCGAAATGCTCAGGGAAGAACCGGACTACAAGCGCCTGGCCACTATCATCGGCGCCGATGTCGCTCTTTCCGCCGGCCTGATCAAGACCGCCAACTCGCCCTTCTTCGGCTACCGCATCCGGGCGCGCACGATCAACGAGGCCCTGATGCTGCTGGGCCTCGACGTGGCGAGCCGGGCGCTTGCGGGCATCATCCTGCGCAGGGTATTCCCCAATTCACTTCACCTTGAACGCTTCTGGGATGCCTCGGCGCGTATCGCGCGCGTGTCCGGTTGGCTCGCGCGGCGCGTGGGCAATCAAAAACTGCGGCCTGACGACGCCTATACCTTCGGCCTGTTTCGCGACTGCGGCATTCCGGTGCTGATGATGCGCTTTCCCGAATACAAGGGAATACTGGCCCGCGCCAACAGCGAAGAAGAACTCGGTTTCACCGCCATTGAAGAGGCTCAACTGCCGACCAACCACGCCATTGTCGGCTGCATGCTGGCACACAGTTGGTGGCTGCCGGAAGAGATCTACCTCGCCATTCGTTATCACCATGATCCCAAAGTCATCGCAACGCCCTCCATCACCCCCCCGCTCACCAGCCGCTACCGCATCGCCATCTCGCAGTTCGCCGAACATCTGGTGCAGCGACATACCGGACTCAGCCATACCCACGAGTGGCCGAAGCTCGGAGAGGCCTGCCTGAAACTGCTGGATATTGCCGAAGATGACATCGAGGACATCCTTGCCGAAGCCGTGCCGGTCATCGCCGCGGAGGAATGATCCGCACGGCCCGGTGAAGGCCCGTTTATAGGATAATCGGGACCGGTCGTCGGGAGAGAGTGACTCCCACCGTCACCGCCGAAGGCGCAACCCCCAGGAACCGCTCAGGCAAAAGGGCCGACGACGCAGCACAAATCTGGAGAGCGGCAGCGCATTGCATCACGGCCTGCCCGCCGACGGAGTAAATCTCTCAGGCGCCAAGGACAGATGGGGACGTGACGGGACGCCGTCCGCCATTTTTTGCCATTTGCCCGAGGATCGCCATGCCGCTGCACACGCCCCTTTACGATTCCCACCTCGCCGCCGGCGCCCGGATGGTCGATTTCTCCGGCTGGGAGATGCCGATCCACTACGGCTCGCAAATCGAGGAACACCATGCCGTGCGGCGCGACGCCGGCATGTTCGATGTCTCGCACATGTGCGCACTGGATCTCGCCGGCCCCGATGCCCGCGGCTGGCTGCGCCGCCTGCTCGCCAACGACGTGGCAAAGCTGACCACGCCGGGCAAGGCGCTGTATTCCTGCCTGCTGAACGAGGCGGGCGGCATCATCGACGACCTGATCGTGTATTTCTTCACGGCGGAACACTACCGCATCGTCGTCAACGCCGGCACCGCCGAAAAGGACATCGCCTGGATGCAGGCGCAACTGGCCGGATTCAAGGCCCAACTCACCCAGCGCCGCTCGGGCGCAAATGCCCTGGCCATGATCGCCGTGCAAGGCCCCAATGCGCGCGAGCGCTTCTGGACGGCCTTCCCCGCCAGCCGCGCCGCAACCGAGGCTCTCGGTGTTTTTCAGGCGGCCGAGTGGCGCTTGCCCCTCTCCCCTGTCGCCTCTCCCGCGGCGGAGAGAGGGGAAAACTGGCTGATCGCCCGCACCGGCTACACCGGCGAAGACGGTTTCGAAATCACGCTGCCGGCGACCGACGCGGCGCAAACCTGGCGGAAACTGCTTGATGCCGGCATCAAACCCTGCGGCCTCGGCGCGCGCGACACGCTGCGCCTCGAAGCGGGCATGAACCTCTACGGCCAGGACATGGACGAGGACATCTCGCCCTATGAAGCCGGGCTCAAATGGACGGTCGACCTGAAGGATGTCGCGCGCGACTTCATCGGCAAGTCGGCGCTGGCGGGCAAGGATGCGCGGCAAGTGCGCAACCAGTTCGCCGGCCTGCTGCTGCTCGATCGCGGCGTGCTGCGCGCGCACCAGAAAGTCATCACGCAGCAAGGCGCCGGCGAGATCACCAGCGGCACGTTCTCGCCGAGCCTGAACCAATCCATCGCGCTGGCGCGCCTGCCGGTCGACGTTCGGATCGGCAACGAAGTCGAGGTCGAAATCCGCGACAAGCGCCTCAGGGCGCGCGTCGTCAAGCCAAGCTTCGTGCGCAACGGTCAGTCACTCCTCTGACCCCTTTTATCATCCACCAATCGGCCTTTCACTGGGTAGCGTCTATGTTCGACGACGAGTTGCGCGAAGTGGTGAATGGGATGCAAGGCCGTACCAGACGATAAGCATGATGGGATAGCGAGGCACAACGACGCAATGATCACGAAATTTCGAATCAGCAATTTCAAGCGACTGGAAGGTGCCGAACTGGATCTTGGCAGCGCCGCTGTTTTCATAGGCCCCAACAATTCGGGTAGGACAACGGCGTTGCAGGCGATGGCCCTCTGGGACATCGGGTGCAAGCGATGGGCGGAAAAACGTGACAAGAGCTCGCCCACCGAGCGGACAGGCGTCACCATCAACCGGCGCGATCTGTTTGCGATTCCTGTGCCGAGCGCAAAACTGTTATGGAATGACCTGCATACTCACCAGCAGGATCGATCTGGGGCAAAGCCCAAGACTGGCAAAGTGTTTATCACGCTCACAGCCGAGGGCACTCATGACGACAGGCCATGGATCTGCACGCTGGAGTTCTACTATGCCAACGAAGAGTCGTTCTATTGCCGTCTGAAGGACGGGGAGGACGGGCTGATACCCGAAGCGGTCCGGCGTCACAACGTGGTTTTTCTGCCGCCTATGTCCGGTTTGGCTGCGCGCGAGCACCGCAAGGAGTCCGGTGAAATCAGCGTACTGATCGGCGAAGGCCAAACTGCACAAGTATTGCGCAACCTCTGCTGGCAACTTTTTTCACGCGAAGACAAGCGAGCCTGGATAGAGCTTGTCGCTCGTGTCGATAGCCTGTTTCACATCACGCTACAAGAGCCAACCTACATCAAGGAACGGGCGGAACTATCGCTCACCTACAAGGAAAAATCGGGGGTGGAACTTGACCTCTCCTCCTCCGGGCGCGGTTGCCAGCAAGTACTCCTGCTTTTGAGCTACATGCTGGCCAATCCCAATGCCGTGTTGCTGCTCGACGAACCCGATGCTCACCTGGAGATCCTCCGCCAGCGCGATGTCTATAACCTGCTGACCGAAATCGCCGCCGCCAACGGATCGCAAATTGTGGCCGCCAGTCATTCCGAGGTCGTATTGCAGGAAGCTGCAGAACGCGATGTCGTCATGGCATTCATCGGCAAACCACACAGAATCGACACGCGTTCTCGGAGTCAGGTAAAAAAGGCACTGGAAAGTATCCGCATGGCCGACTATTGCCTGGCGGAACAGAAAGGCTGGATGCTCTACCTTGAAGGCTCGACCGATCTTGCCATCCTGCGCCGGTTGGCCGAAAGACTGGATCACCCCGCTAAGGCCGTGCTGCATGATTCGGTTCCCGTCATCTATCTCGGGAGCAACAAGCCGCAGGAAGCGCGCGACCATTTTCAGGGGTTGCGAGAGGCCAAACCGGACCTGGTCGGCATTGCCTTGTTTGACCGTCTGGATAAGGAACTGCACACCGGATCACAACTAACCGAGCGCATGTGGGCGCGGCGAGAAATCGAGAACTATCTGGTCACGACGGAGAGCCTGCGTGCTTATGTCTGCCAGGATCTTCTGCGCGAAGGTGATCTGATCGAACAAGCCGAACGGCAGACACGTCACGACACACTGGAGGAGTGCCTCGTCGAGATCGTCCATGCCTTGCGCGTCACCAGCAAGCCCGACCCTTGGGGCCCCGATATCAAGGTGACGGACGATTTCCTCGATCCGCTTTTCAAGCTCTATTACGAGCAACTGGGCATACCGCAACAAACGTTTAAACGCGACTATCACGGCCTTGCGGATGCGATGCCACTGGACAAGATCGACCCCGAGGTCGGCGTCGTTCTCGACACCATTGCGGCAGTAGCAAGAATGGCAGCCCCCGCCACCTAATCCCGAAAGAACGTAAACGAAAACCGTGAGTATAGGAACCCCGAGGATTCACACGGCACGCGGCCGAGTTTTGTTGACAGTTTTCACCCGCATTGTCTCACCTCTTTTTCCTTGTTGATTTTCTGGAGCCAATATGAACACACCCGCCAACCTGAAATACGCCGCCTCCCACGAGTGGGCCCGGCTCGACGCCGACGGCACCGTCACCATCGGCATCACCGACCATGCCCAGGAGGCGCTGGGCGACATCGTCTTCCTCGATCTGCCGGCGGTCGGCCGCGTTGTCAAGGCCGGCGATGAATGCGCCGTGGTCGAATCGGTCAAGGCCGCCTCCGACATTTACTCGCCGGTTTCCGGCGAGGTGGTGGACATCAACCAGACCGCGGCGGACGCGCCGGAATCGGTCAACGCCGATGCCTACGCGGCCTGGCTGTTCCGCATCAAGCCCACCGATTCCGCCGACTGCAAGGCGGAACTCGACGGACTGCTCGACGCCGCGGCTTACGGCGCAACGCTCTAGGCGATCGCCATGCATGCTGAAAACCTCTCCATACCCCTGAACCAGCTCGAACAACGCGACGAATTCGTCGGCCGCCACATCGGTCCCAATGAACAGGCCATCGGCGCGATGCTCGCCGCGATCGGCACCGCGTCGCTGGCCACGCTGATCAGCGAAACGGTGCCGGCGACGATTCGCCTGCAAGACCCGCTGACCCTGCCGCCGCCGCTGCCGGAGCATGCAGCGCTGGCCGCACTGAAAGCCATCGCGGCGAAGAACGTGGTGAAGAAATCGCTGATCGGCCAGGGCTACCATGGCACGCACACGCCGCCGGTGATCCTGCGCAACCTGTTCGAGAACCCCGGCTGGTACACCGCCTACACGCCCTATCAGGCCGAGATCGCCCAGGGCCGGCTGGAGTCGCTGCTGAACTACCAGCAGATGGTGATTGACCTCACCGGCATGGAGATCGCCAACGCCTCGCTGCTCGACGAGGCCACCGCCGCCGCCGAGGCGATGACCATGGCGCGGCGCGTTTCCAAGACCAAAAGCAATGTCTTCTTCGTCGATGAAGCGACCTTCCCGCAGACCATCGACGTGATCAAGACGCGCGCCGCCTATTTCGGTTTCGAGCGTGCTGTCGGCCGGCCCGAGGAAGCTGCGGGACATGAACCCTTTGGCGCGCTGCTGCAGTACCCGAATGCCCGCGGCGAGCTTGCCGACCTGACCGCGACGATTGCCGCGATCAAAAGCAAAGGCAGCGTGGTAGCCGTGGCTACCGACCTGATGGCGCTGGTGCTGCTCAAGCCACCCGGCGAAATGGGCGCAGACATCGCGCTCGGCTCGTCGCAGCGCTTCGGCGTGCCGATGGGCTTCGGCGGCCCGCACGCGGCCTTTTTCGCCACGCGCGAGGCGCATGTGCGCTCGATGCCCGGCCGCATCATCGGCGTCTCCAAGGATGCGCGCGGCAAGACGGCGTATCGCATGGCGCTGCAAACCCGCGAGCAGCACATCCGCCGCGAGAAGGCCAATTCCAACATCTGCACGTCGCAGGTGCTGCTGGCCAACATGGCCGGCATGTACGCGGTGTGGCACGGGCCCGAGGGACTGCGCGGCATCGCGGCGCGCATCCATCGGCTGACGGCCCTGCTGGCCGGCGCCCTCGGTATCACCGGGCGCGACTTCTTCGACAGTTTCGAGTTGAAGGTCGGCGCTGGCAATACGGCGAAATTCCTGAACGCGGCCCGCGCCGCCGGCTACAACCTGCGCCGCGTCGACGACTACACCATCGGCATCAGCCTTGACGAAACCACCACGCGCGCAGATGTCGCCGCACTGCTGGAAATTTTCCGCGAGTTCGGCGCCAGTACCACGCCGGTCGAGACGCTCGACGCCGTGCGACCTTGCGCAATTCCCGTCATATTGCAGCGGCGTGGTCCGATCCTGACCCATCCGGTGTTCAACACGCATCACACCGAACACGGCATGCTGCGCTATCTCAAGCGCCTGCAGAATCGCGACATGGCGCTCGATCATTCGATGATCCCGCTCGGCTCCTGCACCATGAAGCTAAACGCCGCCGCCGAAATGATCCCCGTGTCCTGGCCCGAGTTCGCGCAGATGCATCCCTTCGCGCCCTTGGATCAGGCGCAAGGCTATCTGGAACTGATCGGCGGGCTGGAACACCAGCTCAGGGCGATCACCGGCTTCGATGCCATATGCATGCAACCGAACTCCGGCGCGCAGGGCGAATACGCCGGGCTGGTGGCGATCCGCCGCTACCAGGCGGCGAGCGGACAAGCTGCGCGCAACATCTGCCTGATCCCGAAATCGGCCCACGGCACCAATCCGGCAACGGCGCAGATGTGCGGCCTCGAAGTCGTCGCCGTGGCCTGCGACGACAGCGGCAACGTCGATCTCGCCGACCTCCGGGCCAAGGCCGCGCAGCACGCGGCGAAGCTGTCCTGCCTGATGATCACCTACCCCTCGACGCACGGCGTGTTCGAGGAGGCGATCAACGACATCTGCGCCATCGTCCATGCCCATGGCGGGCAGGTCTACATGGACGGCGCCAACCTCAACGCCCAGGTCGGCCTGACGCGGCCGGCCGACATCGGCGCCGATGTCTCGCACATCAACCTGCACAAGACCTTCGCCATCCCGCACGGCGGCGGCGGGCCGGGCATGGGGCCGATCGGACTGAAGGCGCATCTGGCGCCCTTCATGGCCAACCACGCGGTGCAGGGCGTCGCTGGCCCGCATCGCGGACAAGGCGCGGTGTCCGCCGCACCCTGGGGCTCGGCGTCGATCCTGCCCATCTCCTGGATGTACATCACGATGATGGGTGGCACGGGACTCACGCGCGCCACCGAGATCGCGATACTCAATGCCAATTACGTCGCGGCGCGCCTCAAGGACCACTACCCGGTGCTCTACACCGGCAGCCAGGGCCGCGTCGCCCATGAATGCATCCTCGACGTGCGCGCCATCAAGGCGCAAAGCGGCGTTGCCGAAATCGACATCGCCAAGCGCCTGATGGATTACGGCTTCCACGCCCCGACGGTGAGCTTCCCGGTGGCCGGCACGCTGATGGTGGAGCCGACCGAATCCGAAGACAAGGCCGAGCTCGACCGCTTCTGCGCCGCGATGATCTCGATCCGCGACGAAATCCGCAAGATCGAAGCCGGAGAATGGACGCTCGACGCCAGCCCGCTGAAGCAGGCGCCGCACACCGAGGCCGATCTGGTCGGCGACTGGACCCGGCCGTATTCCCGCGAGCAGGCCGTGTTCCCGCTGCCCTGGGTGGCCGAGAACAAGTTCTGGCCTTACGTCAATCGCATCGACGACGTGTACGGCGACCGCAACCTGTTCTGCGGCTGCGTGCCGATGGAAGACTAGCGCGAGCTGACGAGGGGCGACCACGGCGCGGACGGCAATGCGTGCCGCGCCGTGATATTCTTACGACATCACAATCGATGCAACAGAGGCAAGACCATGTCCCCGACCGCCACCCTGTCCAGCAAGTATCAGATTTCCGTTCCCAAAGCCATTCGCGATGATCTGCATTGGGAAGCCGGGCAGGAGTTCGTCTTCTTTCCCGAGGGCAAGGGTGTGCTGCTGATGCCGGTTCCCGACCTGAAGCAGCTCGCCGGCATCGCCCGTGGCGCAAAAACCGAGGGCTATCGCGACCGGAGGGATCGCTTTCGATGATGCGCGTCATCGATACCTCGGCATGGATCGAATGGCT
>JADJQA010000062.1 GCA_016712985.1 Sulfuritalea sp.
TTGCGTGCGTTGATCGCCAGGCGCGGCAGTTCGCCGCCCTCGCAGTAGCCGACCGGAGGCGCCGCAGCAGTTCCAGTCCGGGATCTCGGTCAGTTTGATGTCGAGCGCCTGGCACATCGAGTTGGTCGACACCAGGTAGTTCGATGCCGAGGCCTTGAGCTGCGACGAGCAGCCGGGGTAGAACGCGTATTCCTTCCGTGCCATTGTCAATTCCTCCGAAACTTTATTTCTCACACCCACTTCGCCTGCGAGCGCAGCGAGCCAAAGTCACCCCTTTCCCTCGGGAAAGGGGCGGGGGAAAGGCCCTCACCCAGTGAAGCCTTTCCTGCGATCCTCGATCTCCTTCGCCCTGGCCACGATGGCGTGGAAGCCCTTGAGGTCCTTGACGCGGTGACCGCCGAAGAGTTCCATCGGGTTGATGCGCTTGGCCTTGAACATGCCCATGCCGATGCTTTGCATGGATAGAGCCATCTTGATGCCGGAAACCAGGCCGTCCTTGAAGTAGTGGCCGAGCGTCAGGGTCAGTTCGTTGACGCGCCCCTTCTTGATCAGGTTGTTCCAGAACAGCGTGGCGAACTCGCGCGTCGGCTGTCCCTTCGGCGCCATGCCGATGCGATGGGCGTAGTTGGCCAGGCCGTGCATGATGTGGGTGATCGGCAGTTGGCGCGGGCAGCGCACGATGCAGCTATAGCAGGAAGTACACATGAACATCGAGTCCGAGCCGAGCACCTCGTCGCGCTTGCCGGCGCGGATCATCATGAAGATCTTCTGCGGCGAATGTTCCCAGTCCGGGCCGAAGGGGCAGGAGCCGGCGCAGACGCCGCACTGCATGCACATCTTGACCATGTGGCCTCCTCGACGCGCTCCTCGACTTCGCGCAGGAAGTCGTTCTGGTACGCGCCAGGTTACCCAGATTCGCCAGCGAATTCGCGTTGCTCATTTCATCGGGTCCATTCGAAGGGGTTGGTCGAAGCGCGCATTCGCCCCTCTTTGCGGGACAAGCAGAGCCTTGGCAGGCGCTTTTTGCCTGCTTGGTCGGTTGCCTAGAGGTTGCATCAGAGGGGCGGGGGAGAGGGGGATATCAATCAATTGAAGCCCTTCATCGGCGACATTCCGAGTTCGGTGATCTGGGCCACGTAGTCATTGATCAGCGTGACCACGCGCTGGTTGTCGGTGATGGCGACTTCCTGCGTGACCACGCGTTCCGGTTCCAGTCCCAACTGCGTCAGGGTATCGCCGATCTTGCTCATCCGGTAGTGGGCGAGTTCCGAGCCCTTGACGAAGTGGCACTGATAGTCATCGCCCTTCTTGCAGCCCATCATCATCACGCCGTCGTAGCCGGAGTTCAGCGCGTCGGTGATCCAGATGGTGTTCACCGAGCCGAGGCAGCGCACCGGAATGATGCGCACGAAGGCCGAATACACGGTGCGCGAAAGGCCGGCCATGTCCAGTGCCGGATAGGCGTCGTTCTCGCAGGCGAGGATCAGGATGCGCGGCTTCTCGGAAAACTCGTCGGGCATGTCGATCGACTTGATTTGGCTGCCCACCGTATCGACCGAATAGTTCTCGAAGGAGATCACGCGCACCGGGCAGGCGCCCATGCAGGTGCCGCAGCGGCGGCAGCGCTGCTCGTTGAAGACCGGGAAGCGCTTTTCGTCCTCGTCGATGGCGCCGAAGGGACACTCCACGGTGCAGCGCTTGCACTGCGTGCAGCCTTCAAGCCGCACCTGCGGAAAGGACAGGTCGCCCGAGCGCGGATGTGCCGCCCGGCCGAGGCTGGCGTTCTCGATCGCCTGGATGGCCTTCAATGCGGCGCCGGTAGCGTCTTCGGTGGCCTGCGGCATGTCCATCGGCCGGCGCACCGGGCCGGCGGCATAAATGCCGGTCCGGCGGGTTTCGTAGGGGAAGCAGATGAAGTGCGAATCGGCGAAGCCGTACTTGAACTGCGGCAAGTCCGGTCCCTGGCGGTAGTTCAGGTTCAGCACGGAAACCTTCTGCATCTCCGTCGCCCGCTGTTTGGCTTCCGCCGAGCCGCCATCGGCTTCCGTCGTGACCTGGGTCCAGGCATCGAGTTCGACCCCGGCGTTGGGCACCTGGCCGGTGGCCAGCACCACAAGGTCGGCGTTGAGCGACGTTTCCTCATCGAGGATCAGGTCGCGGAAGCTTACCTTGCAGCCGTCGCCATTGCTTTGGACGCTGATGGCTTTACCCTTGGTGAAGACCACGCCCTTTCCTGGGCGCTGCGATAGAAGTCTTCGCCCATGCCCGGCACCCGCAGGTCGTCGTACATCACGACCGTGTCGATGTCTGGACTGGCCTTCTTGAAGTACATCGCCTGCTTGATGCTGGTGGCGCAGCAGTGGCCGGAGCAGTAGGGCAGATGCTTGCCGCCGTTTTCTTTCAAGTCGTCACGCTGGCCGGCGCATTGCAGGAAAATCACTGACTTGACGTCCTTGCCGTCGGCGCGCCTGATGACTGCGCCGTTGGCCGCGATGGCCAAGGCTTCCAGTCCCGCCTGATCGACGACATTTGGTTGCCCGCCACCGAGTTCGGGCAGCCTGGCGATGTCGTAGGTGGTGAAGCCGGTGGCCTGAACGATGGCGCCAACGGTTTCTTCCGTAACGGCACCGCTTTCCTGCGCGACCTTGACCGTGAAGCGCCCCGGCGCCCCGGCGGTTTCCGCGATGCTGGAGTTCAAATGAATCGTGATCAGCGGATGCACACTGACCTGGGCGGCAAGCTCTGCCAGGCCTGTATCCTGCGGTTCGGCATGGGGTGCCTTGAACGGCGTGCGCTGCCACAGCTTCGCCGCCCAGCCGCCGAGCTGGCCCTGCTTTTCGACGAGGACGGTTTCGTAGCCGGCCTCGGCGGCTTCGAACGCTGCGGTCATGCCCGACATGCCACCACCGACGACGAGAATCCGCTTGCTTTCCGCCTTGTTCGGGTTGCCGGCGGGCAGCTTCATTTTCTTGAGTTCAGCGCAGCCCATGCGCAGGTAGTCGTCGGCCATTTCCTGGCGCACTTCGTCGTGCGCCTCACCTGCCGCGACCACCCACAGCACGCCTTCACGCAGGTTGGCGCGCGACATCGCGACAGTGGGGAAGTGGAAAGCCTCGGTCTTGGCACGACGCGAGCAGGCCGCGATGCAGATGTGCGTCACGGCTTCGTTGGCGATGTCGTCGCAGATCATTTGCACGCCGGCGGTCGAGCACAGGAAGTCGTGGCTCTTGACCACCTTCATCTTGCCTTCCTTCAGCGCGATTTTTTCCAGGGTCTTGATGTCGAGCTGCTCGCCGAGGCCACAGCCGGAACAGACATACGCGGCGAATTTGTTGTCAGCCATGTGCTGCCTCCGCAGGGCCGCCCCAAGGGGGCAGCGAGTCATTGACACGGAGCGGGCGCAGCCCGCGAACCGCAGTTATCCCCTCCCGCTGGGCGAAGGTGGGGTTTCGCGGAGCACTGCTCCGCGCCACCGCAGCCGGCTGGCTGTGCAAAGCCAGCCGTGGGGCAGGGGACAGGGGGAAGGTCGTCATGGAGTCTCCGTGGCAGCGGTCTTGTGAATCACCTTGATTGCTCGCAGTGCCGCGGCGGTGGCGCTTTGCACCGAGCGATTGACATCGAGCGGGCTGCTTGCGGCGCCGGCGCCGAACATGCCTTCGTCAATCCCCTTGCAGCCTTCGATGAAGCCGGAAGAATCGAGCAGGATGTCGTCGGGCAGCCTGATGCCGTTGGCTTCGGGCTCCATGCCCACGGCCAGCACGATCAGGTCGTGCGTCGTCGCGTAGCGGTGATAGCCCTCGGTATCCACGCCATGCGCCACCGGGTTGCCCTGCTTGTCCTCGACAATTTTCGCGACCTTGGACTTGACGAAACGCACCGTCGCATCCTTCTGCACTTTCTGGCAGAAGTCCTCCAGACGATCGATGGCGCGAATGTCGATGTAATACACGGTCGACTTGCCGCCATTTTCACCCTCGCCCCAGGCTTCGCGGACATACTGGGTTTGCTTCAGCGATGCCATGCAGCAGATGCGCGAACAGTGGCGCAGGTGATTCTCGTCGCGCGAGCCGGCGCACTGGATGAAGGCGATGTCTTTCGCCTCCTTGCCATCCGAAGGGCGCAGCAACTTGCCCCCGGTGGGGCCGTGCGGATCGGCCAGGCGCTCGAATTCGAGGCTGGTGATCACGTTGGCGAAGCGGTCGTAACCGTAGGGTTGAATCTTCGCCGCGTCGTAGGGCTTCCAGCCGGTCGCCCAGATCACCGCGCCAACCTTGATTGCGACGGTTTCCTCCTGCATCTCCAGATCGACGGCGCCGACCTTGCAGGCCGCCTTGGCCTTCTCGCCGTCGGGCGTGCCAACGATCGACGCATCGATCACATAGCGCTGCGGATAAGCCATGGCGTGCGGCAAATAGGCTGCGCGGGTCTTGGCCAGGCCGTACTCGAACGGGTTGCCGATTTCCGCGCCTGACCGCCTTCGCGCAGTCGCCGCAGCCGGTGCAGTTTTCGGTAACGTAGCGCGGTGAGACCTTCAGCGTTACCGTGTAGTCGCCGCGCCGGCCCGAAACGCCCAGCACCTCGGTCAGGGTCATGACGCGAATATTGCGATTGCCCTTGAGCCGGCGCAGGTTGATTTCCAGGCCGCAGGTCGGGTGGCACATCTTGGGAAAGTAGCGGTAGAGCAAGGCAGTGCGACCACCCAGCGTCGGAGTCTTTTCCGCCAGGACCACCTGCTTGCCGCATTCGGCCGCCTCGAGCGCGGCCGTCATGCCGCTGATGCCGCCGCCGACGACCAGGATGGCCTGGCTGGTTGCTATTGAAGCCGTCACATCGAGCTCCCGAAAAGTTTGCTTTTGTGCGCTCAGATTTTATCGGCCGAAGCCCGGCCCAGTGCAATCTTCCAATGTTCAGATAGAAACACTGAATGCGCCAACAGCATGCAGCACGAGAATTGCAACCAACGGAGGGCAGGCGCATGGCCGGTCAGTTTCCGATTGTTCATGGATTGAGCGACACATCGCTCTCCTTCAAGGCATTGGCATGCTTCCTGGTGAAGAACGGCTTGAAACCAGCACGCTTTGGCTGGGCGACTACATCTGACTGGAAGACGACGTACGCGTGCAGGATCTCGCGGTCCGGATGGCCGAGGGCATCGACCAGCGCATCAAGAGCGGCGACCTGCAAGCCAGCTTCGAGGTGATCGTGTCCGGCACAGGCGGTCTCGTCGCGCGCACCTGGCGGACCACCCGCCATCGGGGCGACGCCGGGCGAAGTCCGGTGCAGCGGTTGGTGATGCTGGCTCCGGCGAACATGCGGCAGGAAAAAGGCGGTTTCACGGGCCGTGGCCGACGTGGCGCTGAACTGCACCGACCGCCATATGCGCTTGATCAGCTACCAGCTACGCGCCCGCATTTCGCTTATCCCGCGCAAGCATAGTGCTTGTTTCGTTCTCGAACAGATCCGCCACCTCTCCCCAACAGGAGTCGGGATCGGCGCTGATTCGCTCGATGGTTTCGTCAAACGTACTCCACATCGAGTCAGTGATCATCTCGTAGGAGTGCCCCCAAAAGTAGAAAACTCCGCACTGCTTCGCCATCTCATAGCGCGACCAAAGGTCAGGTGCAAGAAAATGGCAGCATGGATGAAACAACATGGCGTCTTGCGGGGGGAACGGGTGACTGACGTTGGTAGTGGTCCTCGCGTACACGTGACCGGACTCTCGGACCAACTGCATGATGTCTTCGTTACACGATCCAAACGGATACACGAATCCCGACACCGCTTGCCCGAAAAACTGCTGCAGGCGATCGCGACCTTCGGCAATCTCGCGCCTTGCCGCCGCGCGCTCCATTAGTTCGAGGCGAGGGTGAGACAGGCTGTGGTTCGCGATCGTGAAGCCTTGATAGACTTCTTTCATCTCGTCCCAGCCCAGCCTGCTCACTTCAGTGCCTTCGTAAATCCAGCCCAACCGGCGATGTCTGTCATGCAGGCCGGCGTTGAGGTTGAAGCTAGCTTTGGCGCCGTGCCGGCGAAAAATGTCAATGAGCCGCACATCCGTCGCGACTCCATCATCCCAACACTGAACCACCACGGCTCGATCATTCACATCCCCTCCATGCTTCCATTCTGGGACAAATCGCATCCACTGGCCGGCGGATCGTGCAGCAACGAGGAATGGACAGGTTTTCCAAATCTGAACTCCAAAAACAGGAAATCCAACGGACCTCCGGGGAGTATGGCTCACGCCGGGCGCCGCAGTCAAACTACGCCGATCTCGGGTCGGCATGCGTCACGGTTTGCCGAAAACTCCGCTGAATAGCACCCCGAGCATTGCCTGATGCCGCTTCGGGCAGCACGTGTACGCGCAACTGCGGCGCGAAAAACGGAATCTCCTGCGGCAAGCGCTGCGCCTGCCACGCCGACTCGGTAATCACCAGCAACGGACGAGCACGCGCCACAAGCGCGGCGAGCGCCTGGGTATCACTCGAACGCTGCAGCAGTGCAGTGCTTGCGCGCTGCCACGGTGCTGGCAACTGGAGGGGAAGCATCAAATACGGTTTTGCGAAAGGGCAATGTTATAAACGCGGCAGGCTCATCTCAATCAGGAGTGTGGCTGCATGACTTCCCCGACTCGTCTTTCCGGCGAAAGCTGGAGCCCAGTACAGTTTCTTCCGTTGATGTTTCCATTCATCGGCCGTGCGGTCCGCCGGCTCTGGATTCCGGCGTGCGCCGGATTGACGGCGTTGATTCTGACATGGCCGGTGATGGCGCAGACCATCCAGTCGGAAAGGCACGCCTTTCGCGTGGTCACGCTGACGCGCGGCTTGCAGAACCCGTGGTCAATCGCCTTCCTGCCCGACGGTCGCATGCTGGTGACCGAACGCGCAGGGCGGCTGCGCATCGTCGACAAGGATTTCAAACTCGATGCCAAATCGGTCGAAGGTCTGCCGGAGATCGTCGCCAGCGGGCAGGGGGGCCTGCTCGACGTCGCGCTGCATCCGCAGTACGTCGACAACGGCTGGATCTATTTTTCCTACAGCACACCAGGTCCGGGCGGCTGGGGCACGGCGATGGCGCGTGGCAAGCTGGGTCGTGACATCAGCGGTCACCGCATGACCGGCGTGCAGGTGCTATTCAGCATGGAACCGAAGACGCGTGCCGGTCACCACTTTGGCTCGCGCATCGTGTTCGACAACAAAGCTTACGTCTATCTGACCCTCGGCGACCGTGGTGACATGCCGCGCGCGCAGAAACTCGACGACCATGCCGGCTCGGTAATCCGCTTGCACGACGACGGCCGCGTACCGAAGGATAACCCCCTGGTCGGTCGC
This sequence comes from Sulfuritalea sp., assembly GCA_016712985.1. Classification (GTDB taxonomy): domain Bacteria; phylum Pseudomonadota; class Gammaproteobacteria; order Burkholderiales; family Rhodocyclaceae; genus Sulfuritalea. The sequence goes on from JADJQA010000062.1 coordinate 7,332, forward strand.
TCCGGTGCGAAGCCGGAGAAGTTCCGCTGGGAAATCGCAACATGCAGGGCGCGGCAATACATCCGCAGACCGGCGCACTGTGGACCCACGAACACGGCCCGCAGGGCGGGGACGAGATCAACGTGATGCGTTCGGGGCGCAACTACGGCTGGCCGGTGATCAGTTATGGCGTCAACTACGGTACCGGCACGAAGATCGGTGATGGCAGCAGCAAACCCGGCATGGAGCAGCCGCTGCACGTCTGGGTGCCGTCGATCGCGCCTTCAGGAATGGCCTTTTACAACGGCGACAAATTTCCGAACTGGAAAGGGAATCTGCTGGTCGGCGCGCTGCGCGATGAAATGATGGTACGTCTGGAGCTCGACGGCGAGAAGGTGCTGCGCGAGGAGCGTTTGATCAAGGGCGCGATCGGGCGCATCCGTGATGTGCGGGTGGGGCCGGATGGGTTTGTCTATTTGCTGACGGATGAGCGGGATGGGGTGATTGCGCGGTTGGAACCCGTGAAATGACCGGCTGCAACCCGCCAAACTTCCTTTGGATTGATGGGTGACGTGACGCTGGCATATCACGCGCACTGGTCTGGAAGGATGGGAAATCGGGCGGATCTCCGGGGAGTTGGCTGTCGCCGGGTGTAGCCGTCAATCGAATCCGGCTCGGCCAGCCCAGCCCTACCCGCCCCGCTGCCGCCGCGCCTCGAACAGGCAGATGCCGGCGGACACCGACACATTGAGGCTTTCCACGCTGCCATGCATCGGAATCCGCGCCAGTTCGTCGCAGGTCTCGCGGGTCAGGCGGCGCATGCCGTCGCCCTCGGCGCCGAGCACCCAGGCGCAGGGCACTTTCTGGTCGATGGCATACAGTTCGCGTTGCGCCTCTCCGGCGGCGCCGATGACCCAGATGCCGCGTTCCTGCATCTCGCGCAGGCTGCGCGCCAGGTTCGTGACGACGATGTAGGGCACCGTGTCCGCCGCGCCGCTGGCGACCTTGATCACCGTCGCATTCAGGCCGCAGGCCTTGTCCTTCGGCGCCACCACGGCGTGCGCCCCGGCCGCATCGGCGACGCGCAGGCAGGCGCCGAGGTTGTGCGGGTCGGTGATGCCGTCGAGCACCAGCAGCAGGGCCGGCTCGCTCAGGCCTTCCAGCACGTCGTCCAGCGTCACGTGCTTTGCCTGCGCCGCGACGCGCGCCATCACGCCCTGATGCTGCGTGCCGCCGGCCAGGCCGTCCAGCCGTTTGGCGTCGGCGAGGATCACGCGCACGCCGTGGGCTTCGGCCAGCTTCAGCAAGTCGCGCATGCGGCCGTCCTGGCGACCCTCGGCGACGGTGATTTCCCGGACGTCATCTGCGGCGTGGCGCAGCTTCGCCGTGACGGCATGAAAGCCATGGATCAGCCTGGTTTCATTCATTTCCGATTCCATTGAGGCCACATGTGCCGAGAACGTCGTCCACATGGAGGCAGCGTAGCTGCCGAATCATTCACTTTTTCCACGGGGCGAAGACGGGGTTTCGCGGAGCACGGCTCCGCGCTGTCGAAGCCGGCTGGGTGTGCAAAGCCAGCCATGGGGCAGGTGCGGGGGAACGGTCCTCATAGCGCTCAATGGCAATCGGGAGCGCCTCCGGTGCCCCCAATTACCCGCACTTCGCGCTGCGGAAAGGGGATGGTGACGCCGGCCTGCTTGAACTCGCGCCAGATCGCCAGATTGATCTCGGAGCGCAGGAGGCCGACGCCGGCTGCCGGATCGGCTACCCAGAAGCCGAGTTCGAGATTGATTCCGGAATCGGCAAAGGTTTGCAGCAGGACCAGCGGCGCCGGCTTGGCCAGAACCCGCGCTTGCCCCTGCGCCGCCGCCACCATGATGGCCATCGCGCGTTCAAGATCGCTGTCATAGCTGACCTGCACCGGCAGCGCGATGCGCACGTGCGGGTCGCTGTAGGACTCGTTTTGCACCACTGTCCCGACCAGCAGTTCGTTGGGCACCAGCGCTTCGACGCCGGCCAGGTTCTTCAACACGGTGTAGCGCGTTGTGATGCGGGTCACTTCGCCGCGATCGGCCCCAACGCTGATGATGTTGCCGATGCGAATGGAATTGTCGAGCAGGATGATGAAACCCGAGACATAGTTGCTGGCGATCTTCTGCAGGCCCAGGCCAAGGCCGACGCCAAGCGCGCCGCCGAACACCGACAGCGTGGTGAGGTCGATGCCCACCATGGGCAGGCCGATCAGCACCGCCAGGAGGATCAGCAGCGCCTTCGACAGCCGGGCGAATACGGCGCGCAGGTTGTTGTCGAGCCCGACCGCCGCATTCAGTCGTGCTTCGATGGAACTGGCGAGCCAGAGCGCGGCCAGCACTGTGGCGCAGAGCGCGGCGATGCCCTGCAGTACATGCCACAGCGACAGCTTCTGCTTGCCGGCGGTGAAGGCCACGGAGTCCAGCGCGGCGATCGCGTCGGGCAGCAGGCCGGTGATGTGCAGGGCGACGATGATCCAGACCAGCGTGGCGAATACGCGCTCGAACTGACCCAGCCAGGCGGCGCCCACCAGGCTCACGCGCAGCACGTAGAAAACCAGGCGAATCATGGCCATCGAGGCCAGTAGCGGATAGGCCAGCGAGAACAGGTTGACGTGAATCCACGGCTGCGCCAGGGGGCGCGCCAGCAATACCAGCACCAGCGCCAGCAGCGGAAACGCGATGCGCTGCAGGCCGCCGCGACCCAGCTCCCAGGCCCGGCCGGCCTCGACCTCCTTGCCGCGCAGCAGACGCTCGCCGAGCTTGGCGAGCAGCAGGCAGCCCGCCAGGGCCAGCAGTTGCCAGACCAGATCCGGTTCGCGCAGATCGGCAAGCACTCCGTGCAACAGGCTCGCCAACTGGTTTTGTGTCATCGGCCCTCCGCCGGGCCGCCCCAAGGGGGGCGCGGGACGGACTGACAGCCGCATCGCGGCTGAACCGTGGTCACCCCTGTCCTGTGCAAAGGGGCTGGAGGATAGGCGTTCATCTCATTTCGTTCCGTTCATCTTCTCGGCCTCGTCCCGGTGGCGCCGCCAGTTTTCCAGATAGCGCCGCAGCAGGGCGGGATTGTCGCGCAGGATCAGCAGATTCTCGGCGTTGCGCGCCTGCGCCGACCAGGTGAAATTGTAACTGCCGGTGATGACGAACCCCTGGGCGCCCAGCGCGTCGACCAGGAGTACCTTGTTATGCGCATTCGCATAGCGGGTTTCCAGCCAGACCGGGATGCCCTCGGCGGCCAGCTTGGGAATCAGCGAATTCTCGCCCTTGCCGACCATCTCCTTGTCGGCCAGGATCTCGACCGCCACGCCGCGCGCCTTGGCGTCTTGCAGCGCCCTGGCAATCGACCGGCTGGTGAGCAGGTAGGCCTGCACATGGATGCTTTGCCGGGCTTCGCCCAGCGCGCGGACGATCGCTCCTTCGGCGTCATCCCAGGGCGTGAACAGCGCTTCGACGGTGCCCGTGGCCGGCAGCGGCGCGGCGCCTGCGCCGACACTGCCGCCGAAGCACAGCGCCAATGTCACTAACAACGACCATCCCGGCAGCCCACGTCCCACGGCTGGCTTTGTTGCACGGGCCGCCGGCTTCGGCGGCGCGGAGCAGTGCTCCGCGAAACCCTGCCTTCGCGTCGGGGAAGGGGGAGACATCGGTTCGCGGCCTGCGGCCGCTCCATGCCCTGGTCTCATCTGAGTCGCTCCAGCACCGCCGCATAGAAGCCATCGGTGCCATGCTTCTGCGGCGACAGGCGCATGTCCCCGGCGCCGCAGTCGATGACGATGCCCTGCGCCGCGAGCACCTCTTGGGCCGAAAGTCGATGGAACTCGCCATGCGTGGCGAGGAAGGCGTCCACGATGCCCTCGTTTTCCTCCGCGAGGATGCTGCACGTGGCATACACCAGCCGGCCGCCGGGTTTCAGCAGCCTTGCCGCGGCGGCGAGGATGGCGGCCTGCTTGACGGTAAGCTCGGCCACGCTTTGCGCCGTTTGCCGCCACTTCAGGTCGGGGTTGCGGCGCAGGGTACCCAGGCCCGAACAGGGCGCATCCACCAGCACGCGATCGACCTTGCCCGAAAGGCGCTTGACCCGCGTGTCGTTTTCCCCGGAGAGGCAGGCCGGATGCACGTTGGACAGCCCGGCGCGGGCGGCGCGCGGCTTGAGTTTCGCCAGGCGCTTGGCGGAAACGTCAAAGGCGTACAGCCGTCCGGTGGAACGCATCAGCGCGCCAAGGATCAGGGTCTTGCCGCCGGCGCCGGCGCAGAAATCCACCACCATTTCGCCGCGTTTGGGCGCCAGCAGGTAGCCGAGCAACTGCGAGCCCTCGTCCTGCACTTCGATGCTGCCGTCGAGGAATGCCGGATGCTTCTGCAGGAAGGGCTTGGTCTTCAGGCGCAGGCCCAGCGGCGAATACGGGCAGGGCACGGCGACGATGCCGTCGGCGGCGAGGCCACGGACCACGCCGTTGCGCTCCGCCTTCAGCGTATTCACGCGCAGGTCGAGCGGCGCCGGCGTGTTCAGGGCGCGCGCCAGGGCCAGCAGGTCTTGCGGCGACATGCCTGGGATTGGCACGGCCCCCGGCGCGGGAAATTCTTCCGCGCCGCCCTCCGCGGGGGACAAGTCAATCTTGGGGCGGCCCGTCGACTGACTTGAAAGGCGTTCTACCAGCCAGTCGGGGAAATCCAGTTGCTCGGCCAGCGTCAGTTCCGGTTCCGGCTGACGCCGAATGTCCGCCAGCCACTCGGCTTCGCCGGGCAGCAGCGCGCCTTCGAGTTGGCGCTGCGACATGCCGCGCACGCGCGACAGCGACAGCAGGACCAGCTCGCGCGGAGAAATTCGGCGTGGCCCGGCCTGCCTGCTTTGGTTTCCGGGGCCGCGCGTCGGGCGCGAGCCGGGTGCCAGAAACGCCGGTTCGAGGTTCGGACCCGCGGCGGCCAGGCGCTCCAGCAAGCGCTTCCTGCGCAGCACCGCATAGGCCGTTTCGGCGATGAAGGCACGGTCCTTCGCGCCGCTCTTGCGCGCACGAAAAAAAGCCGACAGGGCGGCATCGGCCGGCAGGGCGAAGCTCAACAAGGTTGCGGTGGCGGCCACCGCCGCATTCAGCACGTCGCCGGCCAGGCCATCGGTGGCGGGTGTGGCTGCTTCAACGGCAGGCTTCCGTCGCTTGCCCCCGGTCCGCTGTGCTCTGGCAGTCATGGATTCCCCCGAATGTCGATGTCCTGGACGACCTGATCGAAGATTTCGCCCTTGCGGTCCGTGATGCGGATCTTCACCGGCAGGCCGGGCATGTCGGCGGCGATCCACAGTTCGATACTGTCGTTGACCCTGCGGGCTCTCAGGCGCATGGCCCGGCGTTCGCCCTCCGGCAGCAACACGGTTTCTTCGCCGAGAACTTCGATGCGAAAGATTTCGAGCTTGCGTCCGGTGGCGATCGGAAGGTCCAGCGCGCCACTTTGCGGCGCCAGCAACACCAACTGGTAGTACAACGAAAGCATGTCCTGCGTGCCCGGCAGAATACTTTCCTCGCGTCCGGCATAGGCGACAACGCGGCGCGCCCAGTCGAAGCTTGCCGTGTCCAGTCCGGCGACGCGTTGATGGCGAAACTCATGCGGCTTGAGGCCCTCCGCCGTCAACTCGCCCTCGCTGCTCTGCGTCACTCGCGCCGGCTTGAAGAGCGCGGCCAGGCCGGTGGTCTCCGCAACGCTTTGCGCCTTGTATGCAAGTCCGTCATGTTCCCATGTGTACACCGTCTGACCGATCACGAAGCCGCTTTCGCCGCGTGTGACCACGTAGCGTACACGCCCCTTGCCCGGCAACGCCGAGTGTTGTACCGGCGCCGGCGCTTGCTCTGGCGCCGACGTCACCGGCTCGGGCGTCGGCTCTGCCGGGACGGCTGCGGGCGGCGCCTCTGCTTGCACGGCGGCCGGTGCCGACGCAGTCGAAGCGGCTGCGGGCGCTGCCGACGCGACACGCCTCGGGCGTGGCTTGTCAGCAGGGGGCGGCCTGGGCGCCGGTTTGGCAACCGGCGCTGCCTCCGGGGCGGCAGCGGGCCTGGTCAGAACGGCCTCTATTGCCGGCGGCGCTTCGGCCTCGTTGGGCTCGGGCATGGGCCAGCCGGGGCCGATCAGGGCCGCGCCATGGAGCAGAGCGGAAGCCAGCAGTGCCAGGGCAAAAGGCATCTCAAGGACCCTCAGCGCAACCGGCGCGGAGACAGGGAAAAGCCTGCCCATGTGCGGACGCATGGGGTTTCTCCGCGCCCCCTGCGCCTCTGCGTCCGCAGTGTCGAAGGCGGCTCATCGCGATTCACGATCACAAGGCGTGCGGCACATGCAAGGCGCCGCCCACCGCTGTTTCGCCGGCCAATTGCACGCGAGCGCCGACCAGATGCAACCGTTCCTCGAGAAACCAGCGCGCGACGCGCGGGAAGAGACGATGCTCTTCGTCCAGCACGCGCCGGCCCAGGCTCGCCTCGTCATCACCCGCCAGTACCGGCACGGCGGCTTGCGCAACGATCGGCCCGCCATCGAGCGCCGGCGTGACGAAATGCACGCTGCAACCATGCAGCCGTACCCCGGCCTCCAGTGCTCGGGCGTGAGTCCGGATGCCGGGGAAGGCCGGCAGCAGCGAGGGATGGATGTTCATCAGGCGGCCCGCATAGCGGTGCACGAAGCTGTCGGTAAGACCGCGCATGAACCCGGCAAGCAGGACAAGATCGGCTGCGTGTCGCTCGATCTCGGCGGCCAGCGCCGCATCGAATGCTTCGCGCGACGCAAAGCCGCGATGATCGATCGCGACCGCCCCGACGCCGCGACTCGCCGCCGCGGCCAGGCCGGCCGCATCCGGACGATTGCTGATCACCGCCGCGCAGAGTCCCGGCAAGGCGGCATCGAGCAGCGCCTCCATGTTGCTGCCGCGCCCCGAAATCAGTATGACGTAGCGCTTCATCGCAGCCCCGCGACCGGTAGAAACACCGCCGTGGCCAGGCTTTGGGCCACCCGCGCGATGATGCGGTGCCCCTTGTCGGCGATCAGGGCGGCAAGCAGGTCGAGATTGCCGATCATCTTGCCGAATTCACGTTCGAAACTCAGGTTGGCCGGCTGCCCGCCCTGCGCCAGTTCGTTGCTGAGCAGCAGCAAGGCGCCACCGGCATCGCGCGCATTGGCCAGCTTCCAGGCCGCGATTTCGAGGTTGCGCGCACTGTTGTAAAGCTTCTGCGGATCAAGCGAGTCGAGCATGAAGAATTCGGTCTTGTTGTCGAATGCGGCGTTCAGCATGCCACCGATGCCGGCGATGAACGTCGCCACGCGGTCACCGGCGAAGTCCTCGCGCAGGGACAGCAGAATCGCATCGGTGTCGCGCCGGCCGTTCGCTTCGGCCAGCCGCCAGCCGGTGCGCGGATCGAGCAGGCGGTCAAGCGCCGCCTCGATGCTGGCATGGCCACCCTTCTTCCACTCGCGCGGATTGCGCCGATAGAGCTTCTCGGCCAACACCCGCACGCCGGCAAATACTTCGCGACGATGCAGATCGGCGACGCGGTCGATGTCGCTCTTGCCGACCTGCTTCGGATCGAATGTCGCGATCGAATTGCCCACCGAGTTGTCGGCCGGACTGGTCGCCGGATTGCCGGGCTGGCGGCCCTGCTGGTTCGCGCAGCCGGCCAGCAGCAGCATGGCCACTGGCACGGCGTGACGCATGCTCAGGAGGCTTTGGCCGCAAACCGCTGGCGCAGCCACGCCACGGCTAGCGGTGCCAGCGACAGTCCGATGACGGCGAAAATGATCACGGAAAGATTGGCCTTGACCCATGGCAGGTTGCCGAACCAGTAGCCGGCCAGGCACAGCGAAAACACCCACAGCACGGCGCCGCAGAAATCGAAAACGAAATAGCGCGGGTAGTGCATGTTGGCGACCCCGGCGACGAAGGGCGCGAAGGTTCGCACGAAAGGCATGAACCGTGCCACCAGCATGGTCTTGCCGCCATGCGTTTCGTAGTAGGCATGGGTGACGTCGAAGGCCTTGCGATTGAAGAAGCGGGATGTCTCTCCCCAGGCCAGGACGCGTTCGCCGGCCCAGCGGCCGATCCAGTAGTTGGTGTTGTCGCCGAGCACGGCGGCACTCAGCAATACGGCGATCACGATGTTGATGTCGAAGCTGCCGCCACCGCTGTTGGCTGGTGGCGGCCAGCGCACCGGCCACGAACAGCAGCGAATCTCCCGGCAGGAAGGGCGTCACGACCAGGCCAGTCTCGCAAAACACAATGACAAACAGAATCGCGTAAATCCAGGAGCCATACTGCGCGAGGAGCATGGCGAGGTACTTGTCGACGTGCAGGATGATGTCGATGAATTGGGCGAGAAGTTCCACGTGGGCCTGATCGGAGAGGGAAAGAGCGCGATTTTACCGGAAGCTATAATCGTCTCTCCATGGGAATCATCAAGCCGCTGCCGGAGCTCCTGGTCAGCCAGATCGCCGCCGGCGAAGTCGTCGAACGCCCGGCTTCGGTGCTCAAGGAATTGCTGGAAAACAGCCTCGACGCCGGCGCGACCCGGATCGATGTGCAACTCGAAGAAGGCGGCGTGCGCCTGATTCGGGTCGTCGATGACGGCGGCGGCATCGCCCCCGACGACCTGCCGGCGGCGCTGGCGCGCCACGCCACGAGCAAGATCGCGAGTCTGGCAGACCTCGAACGGGTCGCCAGCTACGGTTTTCGCGGCGAGGCGCTGGCCTCGATTGCGTCCGTGGCGCGAGTCGCCATCACGAGTCGGCACGCATCGCAGACCCACGCGTTCCGTCTGCGCAGCGAAGCCGAATGCGTCGAACCGGCGGCGCTGGCGGGCGGTACCGTAATCGAAGTCGCCGACCTGTATTTCAATACCCCGGCGCGACGCAAGTTCCTCAAGACCGAGGCCACCGAGTTCGCCCATTGCGACGAGGTGCTGCGTCGCATGGCGCTGGCGCGGCCCGATGTCGCCTTCACGCTGAGTCACAACGGCGCCGCGAAGCGCCGTCTCGCCGGCGCCGTGCCGTCAGGGGATGCCGCCGTGGATAACTTCCCGCGGCGCGCCAGGGAGATCATCGGCGAGGAGTTTTTCCCGCATGCGCGAGCGCTGGATGTCGCGGCCGGGCCGCTCAGGCTCTTTGGCCTCGCGGCGCTGCCGGCCTATTCGCGCGCGGGACGCGACGAACAGTATTTCTTCGTCAATGGCCGCTTCGTGCGCGACAAGCTGCTGACGCACGCCGCGCGCCAGGCCTGGGCCGACATCCTGCACGGCGCGCGGCACCCGGCCTACGTGCTGTTCCTCGAACTCGACCCGGCCGGCGTCGACGTGAATGTCCATCCGGCCAAGACCGAGGTGCGCTTTCGCGATGCGCGCGGCATCCACCAGTTTGTTTTCCACGCGCTGCAACGCACGTTGGCCACGCCGCTGTCCGGTGCGGCCAGCCTCGCGGAAACCGCGCCCAGATCTACGCCGCCGGTCTTTTATCATGCGCGCCAGTCCGGCCTCGCGGTCGGCGAACCGGGTGCACGGCCTTACCTCGAGTTCGCCCACGCAGCATTGTCCGACGCGCCGGCCGTCGTCTCTTCGGCGCTGCGCTCTGCGTCCCGCGGAACTTCCAACCAACAGGACGATGGCGCGGCGCCGCTGCTCGGCTATGCGATCGCCCAACTGCACGGCGTCTTCATCCTGGCCCAGAACGCTGCCGGCCTGGTGCTGGTGGACATGCATGCCGCGCACGAACGCATCCTCTACGAGCTGAAGCACAGCCTCGACGCCGGGCCGCCCGCGACTCAGTCGCTGCTGGTGCCGCTGCTGATCTCCGCCAGCGAAGCCGAAATGGCGACCGCCAGCGAACAATCCGAGGTGCTCGGCCAGCTTGGCTTCGCCGTCGCCCCGGCCGGACCGCGGGAACTCGCCGTGCGCGGCCTGCCGGCGCTGCTGGCCGGCGGCAACCCGGTCGATCTGGTGCGCTCGCTGCTGCGGGATCTGGCCGAGCACCCGGCCAGTCGCGTGGTCGAGACACAGCGCAATGAACTGCTGGCCACCATGGCCTGCCACGGCGCCGTGCGCGCGCATCGCCTGCTCAGCCTGCCCGAAATGAACGCGCTGCTGCGCCAGATGGAGGAGACCGAACGCGCCGACCAGTGCAACCACGGCCGGCCGACCTGGGTTCAGTTGTCGATGGCGGAACTCGACCGGCTGTTCATGCGCGGACGTTAAACGGCACGCGGCGCGGGGCAGCGAGTCGGGGCCGAAGATGTTCGCTCGACGGACGGATCAGCTTGTTTCCTCATGGCTCTGCAAGCGCCGGATCTGCCGGTCATGGAAGCCGGAAAGCAACGATAACGCCGCGATGGCACCGATGAGCGCGGAGAACATGTCGGACTGTGTGTCCCAGGGATCGCCCTGAGTTCCCAGAAACTCATCTGCACCCTGGCCGAGCAATAGCGCCGCGCCCCACTCGATGAGTTCATAGGTCGCACTGATTGCCAGGACAATGCACACCACCACGAATGCGAGCATCTTGCGGCCCTGCACGTAGGCGCCCCGAATGAGTATCTCGCGAGCGACCAGCGCGGGAACAAAGCCCTGGAAGAAGTGGCCGATCTTGTCGTAGGGATTTCGGTGAAGGCCCAGAACGTCCGCAATCTGGAAGCCAAGCGGTACCCGTGCATACGTGTAGGCGCCGCCGAGCATGAGGACCAGCGCGTGCAAGAAGATGCACACGTAGAGCAGCGTCGTGAGCGGAAAGCGTCCGTGGGTTGCCCAGAGCACGGGCACGGCAATGAAGATGGGGAACACTTCCATCGCCCAGGTTGCGCGGTCGTACGGCCTGGCGCCGGACGCGACGAGAAGCCCGAGAACGAGGACCAGGGCAACTGCAAGAGGCTTGGTGCGGTGGGAGTGCATGAGTTGCGAGCAATCTTTACAGGTTGGACGATTGTTGCAGGGCGGACAGCGGATTCATCGCGTGCATCCGTGTTGATGGATGGGGTGCGTCAATCGGTGTGCGGCCTCAGCCTCACACATACGGCTTGCCGTCCCTGTGGGCGAACGTCCATCGTCCTTCCACAAGCAGGGCTTTCAAATCGTCATCAGGATAGCTCGCTTCGTCCCCCGGGGTTCTGTCGCCGACTTCGAGGTACACGACTTCCGTCGTGGTTTCGTTGATCAGACGGTGGCCGTTGTCTGTGCCTGCCTTGAAACCGGCGCACATTCCCGGAGAGAGCCGCGTTCGCCCTTCGTCCGTGTGCAGCGTGGGATTCCCCTCCAGGATGTAGATGAACTCGTCTTGCCTGGTGTGCGCATGACGCAGGGCCGAAACGGCATTGGGTGCCAGGCGCGTGAGATTCACGCCAAAGTTGGTGAGGCCAAAGACATCGCCAAGTTGGCGCTTCTCCCGGCCCGCCATGCGCGCCGCGAACGGTTCAGGGTAGACCGAGGGTTTGCTTCGAGCCGGTACCTCGGCAGCGGTGACGGCGACTGGATTGGATTTTTCAGACATGAGAATCTCGCGAGATTGAACGGCGGGGGAAGTCGGCAAAGCGCAGCATATGTGTTCGATGTGCTGGCGGTACTGACGGTGGTGCCTGTGGCGCGCGACGACCCCTTGCGAATTGTCAGCTTCCGACCGGCGAGTGAAGAGGAAAGGAGCGCTTACCATGACTGGCTTGACGATGACTTCAACGGCGACCAATGAAAAGCGCGCTGCCGCCAAGCGCGGTGAGAGCAAGACCGATTCGGCGAAAGTTCGTGTCGGGACTCCGTATGTCTGGGATGGCAAGAACGAGGATGAGCGTCCGCTGACGCGGGAAGAAATGCAGGCCGGGGTCGAGGCATACCGCAAGCAACGCGGTCGCCCTGCCGGGAGCGACAAAGAGTCGACCACGATCCGGTTCGACCGGGAAGTCCTCGCCGCCTTCCGTGCCGCTGGCCCCGGTTGGCAGACGCGCATGAACGCGGCGCTGCGTGACTGGCTCAAGAACCACTCTCCAGCGTAAGTCGTCGCCAAGCAACGGGCATAACGCCCAGAGAGCCGAGCGAACGGGGGCGACCGCCGGGTTAGCCCGCATTTTGACCAGGCCCCGTTGCTATCGAAAGCCCCGAGCCTTTGCCAATCACGCAAAGCAAGCTCAGTTGCTTCGGCCTCATAGATGTACCAAGCTTCCAGGCAGCCCTTTCGTTCCAGCAGATCCTTGAACCGCCCGTAGGCCCCGCGCTGGCGAAAGAAGTTTGCAACGGTTTGACATGAGTCGCCAAGCCGTTCTTCAGCGAATCTGAAGGCGAGGCCCTTCCCAAGATTCAGGTCATGCTTGTTCGGCACCACCACGTAAATGCTTCCGTCTTCAATGTCGTCGGGAAGCTCCTCGTCAAGTTCCATCGTGCTTGAGGACCAATGAACATTTCCAGTGATGCGGGACACGAAGGCCTCGCTATCATCGGGAGACGCACTGACCCACTCGTAGGCGGCCAGCAGATCGTCAAGCTTCACGGGGCGCCCGGTGTCATGGTTTGCGGGGCTAACGTGGGGTCACCGGCGCTGCGCGGCTTTATCGCGCAGCGTCCCCTGCACCGCGGGGTGGGCGGCTTGGTGGCACTGGACACGTAGCGCCCGCTGCTGTACAGTAATACGTACATTTCAGGAGCCGCTCATGGACGCTATTACTTACACCACTGTTCGCGCAAACCTCGCCAGCGCAATGGATCGAGTTTGCAACGACCACGAAGCTTTGATTATTACCCGCAACGGCGAACAGTCCGTCGTGATGCTTTCGCTCGACGACTACAAGGCGCTTGAGGAAACCGCCTATTTGTTGCGCACACCCGCAAACGCCAAGCGGGTTCTCTCGCCGTTGCACAACTGAACACTGCAAAGGCGTTGAGCGGAGTTGGCCAAGTGAAACTGATCTTCGCAGAAGAGGCATGGGAAGACTACCTGTAACGGCAAAAGCAGGACAAGCGCATGGCGGAACGGATCAATAAACTGATCCGGGATGTGCAACGTGAACCATTCAGCGGCGTCGGTAAGCCGGAGCCACTGAAGCATGCGCTGTCGGGTTTTTGGTCGCGGCGGATCACTGATGAGCATCGCATGGTTTATCGCGTTGTAAATGATGCGCTAGAAATTGTTCAACTCCGGTTTCGCTACTGACTCAAGACGCCCAACGTAGAGCTATCCGGCGCTGCGCGGCTTTATCGCGCAGCGTCCGGTGGCCGAAGGGAACGGGGTCGACCGCCGGTTCGGCGTCATGTGGCTACAACGATGGCTGTTTGCCACGGCTTGTATGCCAAACCGCCAACAGTTCAAGCGTATCGGAAGTTGCACGGTAGTAAATGAAATACTGGATTCGACCTACCAGCAAGCGGCGAACACCCCTGACCCTGGTACCCTCGTAGGAGGTGCCGATACCCGGCTGCCGGGCCAGTAGAGCCATGGCTTCGCCAATGTCTGTACGAACAGCACCCGGTGCAGCGGGCCGGTTTTCGGCCCACCATTCGGCGGCCCTATTGATCTGTAATGCAGCGCGCGCAGAGACCTTGATGCGAAGCGCCATCGTTAGCCGTATTTGCGCAGACTTTTGAGAAGTTCATCAGCGGAGACAAATTCGCCCCTGTCGATCTCCGCCATTGCAGCGAGGAGTTCGTCTTCGTCTTCAGCTAAGAGAGTGAAGGCTCATCCGGCTCGCGCGAGAGGACGGCGACAACTGATCCCTCGACGAGGGAGACGCCCTCAACGGCCAAACCTTTCCGCCGACAACGGTTCCAGTGGTGACTTGCATGGGCCAATACTACTCCTGCAGCCTTATGTATGTACTCCTGACGCCCAACGTTGGTTCACCGGCGCTGCGCGGCACGCATCGCGCAGCGTCCAGCGA
>JADJQA010000063.1 GCA_016712985.1 Sulfuritalea sp.
TCTTACTGTGTTAAGTATTCCGAATCGCTGCCGTTATTGAGTGCATTAACGGCAACGCACTACGGAGACTGAAATGGAAGAGCGAGAAATTCTTGCGGTATATCGAGCATATTGGTGCTGCGGTGGGTCGCTCAGACCGACGCGAGTTGCTCACGAGCTACTGCCGAAGGCTGATGCTGCCGTTGACGTACAAGAGCGTCGAGCCGCTGGCGGCTGATCTCGATCCGCTGTCGTGTCATCTCGTTGCATCAACCTTCCAGGACCACTTTTGTGGCGCAGTCGCCCTGGTCGGACGATGCGGTGAAGCTTGGGTAACGGCTTTGACTGGGTGCTGCCGCGGATGGACCTTCAGGAGCGGGCACGGTATTCTGGATCCCTTGGACGATACCGGGATCTCCAAACGGGGGACGCACTCGGTGGGTGTGGCAAAAGCAGTATTGCGGGCAATTGGGGAGACCGACGCCTGCCGGGTGGCGGTCAGTCTGTCGATCGCCACAGCGACAGCCCGATCTGCCGATCGAGTACCAACTCTACCTGCCGGAATCGTGGGCCGAGGACGCGCAGCGCGCAAGAATGCAGGCGTGCCGGAGGATGTGCGCTTGCCGCAAGCCGGAGATTTCGCTGGCCTCGAGGAATACCCCGAAAGCCGCCGGACTACCGGAGTGACGCATTGCGCTGGCGGACGCCGGGTATGGGGACGATACCCACTACCGCGATATGGCATCACCGGACTGCAGGAATGCACTACGCCGTGGGGATCAAGACGGGCACCAAGGTCTGGGCGCCGGGCAGCGCGTTACCGCCCAAGCCGTGGGCAGTAGCAGGGGACGAAAGCCCACGCGCCTGCAGCGCTGGGCCAGATAACCAGCCCGTGACGGTCAAGAACCTCGCGTTATCCCTGCCGTCGTCCTCGGCCTGGCGCAAGACCACGTGGCGGGAGGGTACCAGCGCGTCCTTGTCCTCGCGCTTTGCCGCCGTGCTCGTACGCGCCGCAAAAAAGCATATTCAGGCATCGGTGCCGCGCGACGAAGAATGGCTGCTCATCAGGTAGCCCCAGGGCAACCGGAACCGATCAAGTATTTCCTGTCCACCTTTGTCGGCCGGACCGCGCGAGGAACTGGTGAAGGTCGTCAGTGCGCTGGCGCATCGAGCAGGTTTATCAGGAACTGAAGCAGGGTTTGGCCTCGACAACGAGGGCCACGCAACTGGCGCGGCTTCCATCACCATGCCACGCTGTGCATTTGCGGCGTATGGCTTCCTGGTGGGTGAGCGACTGGTGCATGGCGACTCGGTCAAAAAAACGCCTGCTTCCGCGAAAAGCCTGCCGCTTACCCGAGATTATACCGCGGCGCTCTATCGCGCGACGCAGGAAGCAGAACCAGCGGCCTGCCCGATACTTGGCAGGTCGATCATCTAACGGGGGTACGGCTCCCGTTCTTTTCTTATTTTGAACATCGCTCAGCTTGCCCGTAGCGCCCGGTGAATTTGCGTTCCAGCTACCTGATCGCCATTTAGCTACCCGCCGAGCTACCTGCCCCATGTGCGCCGCCCAGCGATATTTGGAACGTCTGGAAACAAAGAACCCCGCAACGGCGGGGCTTTGTGGGGTTTTTTGCGACGTTGTGAAACGTCCTGAAAAGTGCCTAAAGATTACATAGAGTGAGGTCAAAATTGACCGTTGATTCGACCTGTCGCGGTCGCTGATCCATTTCCGGGCGGAGGAAGCGGATGTTGATGGCGAACTTGCCGGCAGAAATCTCCGGCAGGCAGGGTTCACCCGGTTTTGTCTTCAGGCGGATCAATTGCGCGGTGCGGCCGCCCAACATGAGTTGAAAGGCGCCACGCGGAGCCTCCTGGTGCTCGGCACGCCCCGAGGCGCGCAACAGGCGCAAGACGATGGTCAGCCCATCGCGGATCGGCATCATCGGCCCGATCCAGCCGCGGATGTCCTGCTGACGCAGGGCCGGCTCGCGATGTCGCCAGAAGTGATAGGCCGGCAGGTCGAACTCGCAGACCCCACCTGGAATCGCGACGCGGTTCTTGATCGTCATCAGCCATTCGCTTTCGCGCAGATAATGGCCGATCTTTCCGTGCATGCCGAGCAGCAGCGCACTGGCCTGCTCGATTTCGTAGAGTGCGCCGGAGAGGGCATTCTCGGAAATTTCGGGATTGTTGCGGAAGGAGAGCAGTATCTGGCGCTGACGCTCGAGCTCCTGCACCAGGTCGAATTTCAGGTCGGCGCGGCCGGCGACCTCGAGAATCTCGAACATCGTCACGAGCGCGACATGGTGCTCCATGGCGCCTTCCGCGGCAGCGAAATGCGTGACCTTGTCAAACAGATCCTCAAGCCGCAACAGCGTCCGAACGCGCTCGCTGAGTGGGTATTCGTATGTGATCACACGCCCGCCAAATGGAGAAAATGTCGAGACAAGGTATTGTAATTTAGTACAAAACCCGGCCCTCGGGGTGGGAATATGTCAAATATTCCCGATGCAGACGTTCTATGCGCGGCGGCAAGTCAGCGAGCGCCCCGTCATTTTCAATGACATCGTCGGCCACTGCCAGACGGTCGGCACGCGTTGCCTGCGCCGCCAGCATGCGTTGAATCTCGCCACTGGAAAGTCCGTTGCGACGCATGACGCGGGCCACCTGGGTTGTCTCGGCGCAATCCACCACGGCAATCCTGTTCACGCGTTTGCGATAGTCACCGGATTCGACCAACAGCGGCACCATCAGAATCGCATAGGGCGAGCTGGCCGAGCTGGCGAGGAGCTGACGCTCGCCCTCGTCGCGAATCATCGGATGCAGGATGGCTTCCAGGCGCTTGCGGACTGCCGGGTCGGCGAAGACCCTGGTTCGCATGACGGCCCGGTCAAGGGCGCCGTCGACGCTCGCCACAGCATCGCCGAATTCGGCGCGAATGGCCGGCATGGCCGCTCCGCCGGCGACGGTGAGGGCATGGGCGATTGCATCGGTGTCGATTACCGCGATGCCATGTTGGGCGAACAGGTCGGCGACGGCGCTCTTGCCGCTGCCAATCCCGCCGGTGAGTCCGACGACATAGCTCATGATGCGCATTCGCCGATGGTGGCGTCGGCAAAGGGCGCGATGAGTTTCGGCAGTTGCTGGAGCAGTTTCGACGTAGCGGCGCGGGTCTCGACACGGGCTTTCAGGGCGGGTTGTTCGCGGGTATCCACGCGCGCCGACTTGATACCGCGACTCGCCAGGTTCTGAAGAAACGCACGCGCGGCTGTTTCGCTCGGAAAACTGCCAAGGACGAATTCATGGCGGCCGTCTTGCAGTGCAACGACAGTGTGTCCCTCGAAACCAAGGCGCGTCAGCTCCGCGGCCTTGTTGTCGGCCGCCGCCTTGTTGGCCAGATCATTGATGACAACCAGGTGCAGTGGCGGCTCCGCGATCGGCGAAACTCTTGCCTCTCCTCCGGCGGCTTCCAGGGCGGTTCTGAGTACTTCGGCTTCGGCCAGACTCAGGCCGTCGATGACACGGCAGGCCTGGTCGTCGCGCTTTACTGCCGGCGCCGGTGCCACGGCCGGGGCGGGACCCACAATGCGCAGCTTCTCGGGGTGCAGTTGCTGCTCGAGTCGCTGAGGTTCGTGGCTATCGTCGGGCTCGCCCAAATAGCCCTGCGTCCACGCAAACAACAGCAGATTGGCAAGCACCAGCAGGAAGAAGATCAGGCGAACAGCCACGTCACCCAGCCTGGCAGTCTGTGGAGTTTTGGCGTCCGTGGAGACCGCTGCGGGTCTGGCTCATGGTTGCCCTTCTGAAAGGATCGCGATATCGCCGGAGCGAGGAACATCCGCATCGATCCCGCCGCGAAACACATCGCGCCGGATTGCGCGCTTTGGCTTGAATTCGGCGCGCAGGGCGCCGTAGGCAGTCTCCGCGGCAGCGCGATTATCCTGGCTGTGGTTGCAGACGTAAAGGTCGAGTGTCACCGAGTCGAGCTCCGGCCAGGTGTGAACGGCGAGGTGCGATTCCGCCAGCACCAGGGCACCGGTGGCCCCGGCCGCGGCGAACTGATGGAAGGCTTCCGCGACCACCGCCAAGCCGGCTGCCGCGCAGCTACGACGACACAGCGAGGCCAGCATGCCCGCGTCGAGCAGCAGGCGGCGTTCGCCTTCGCAGGCGTGAAAATCGGCAAGAATGTGCAGGCCGTTCATAAGGATGACGCATAGGATACGCCGAGCCGCGTCAGCGTGCGCTCGGCGGCCAGCACGCCGCGAAAATTTGCTTCCTCGAACAGAGACAGGCCGGAAACATCGGCATGCGCAAACTGGATACCAGCCCTGCCTGATTCGAAGCTGCCGCGCCCGCCGCTCCACAGACGACCGGGCAGCGGGCGGATCATGGCGTGAGCGTGGCGATGGATGTCCACTCGGGTCGCCAGTTCGCGAATTTCGGGATGCGGCCGCGACAGGTCGGCCAGCGCTTCCTCGGCCCATGCATCGCGGCCCTGCAGAAGTTTTCCAGGGGATGAACCGGGCCGGCTCCGGTGGGGCGTCGATTCTTCATGCAGTGCCCGATACCAGGTGATCACGGTCGGACCGGGTGCGTAGCGCAGTTGCTGATGGGTGGCCACCACGTAACCCAGCGCCGGACTGTCATGCAGCACATTGTCCCAGGCCAGCGGATGGCCGGCACGCGTTTGCGGTGCTGCTGCAAGCGTCAGGTTCACCACGATCCATGGTGCATGCTCGGCGCCCTTGATGGCGGCCAGCCATTCCCGCCGCGGCGCGGCGAACACATGCGGGATCAGGAACAGCGGCGCGGCCCAGATCAGTTCCCTGCAGACGACGCGGATGCTGCGGCCCTCCGCGGCAAGGTAGACATCGCAGATGATTTCCTTCCTGCCTTGCTCGACGCGAAACACCAGCGCGTTCGGCTGGATCCGCCCCGTGGCCGTCCGCGCCAGACCGCGTGCCAGCCAGGCGTTGCCTTCCGGCGCGGTGAGCACCTGCCCTTCGCCATCGCGGCAGGCGAAGTAGTGCAGCCCGGCCCAGGCCGAGGTTTGCGCCGCACTCGTGCCGTAGTCGTCCCGGCAGGCGTAGTCGGCAAGCCAGTGGAGACCCGGGGCGGTGTAGCCTTCGCGCAGCAGCCAGTCGCGCAGCGTGATCCGGTCCAGCGCCAGGAATTCCGCCTCGCGACTGGACAGCGCCAGCGGCAGGGCGAAGGCGCGCCGGCCAGCGGCGTCGCGCCGGCGGCGCAGTTCGGCTACGGAGTCCTGAAAGCGGGTGTATTGCGCGCGCTCCGCTTTCGGTATGCCGAGTGTCGGCCACAATCCATCCTGCCAATAGCCGTTGATATAGAGCCGCTCCTGCGGCGCATGACAGAGATATTTCTCGTCGTACGCTGGATGCGCGGCGTCCGGGTCGCCCCGCAGCACGCCGAGTTCGGCCAGCAAAGCTCGCGTGGCGCGTGCTTCGCGGGGAGGCAGCGGCAGGTAATGGGCGCCCAGCGGATGGGCCGCAACCTCGTTTCTCCCGGCGCGTGAATTGCCGCCGGCTTCGCTCTCCAGTTCGAGCAGAAGGAAATCGTCGCAACCGGAGCGCGCCAGTTTCCACGCCGCCGAAAGCCCGCCGATGCCGCCGCCGACAATCGCCACCGTGGCACGGCGGGTTTCGCCGGGCGCGGGAAGGTCGCGCTGGCGCAGGCGATGACCGAGCGTGTCATTGGCGCCCGAAAGTGTTCCCGGCGGCAGGGACGGCGTAGCGCTGGAACCACAGGCCGCCAGCAGGCCGGTGGCCGAAACGCCTGCTAGAAATTCGCGGCGACGCATGGATTCTGGCCTACTGCTGTCATTGCCCTGCCCGCTGCAAGCGGTCATCAGAATACCTGGGAGCGCTTCCCCTCGGCGGCGAATTGCCTGACGTTCCCCCGCTTGAGTTTCACGCTGCAAGCAGGGGCGTTATCGGGATTACTCTTTCACATGCCATCTCGGCGCCGCAGGCAATGGCGGCACGAATGTCATCGGAACTCGACTGCGGATAGTCCGCCAACAACTCTGCCTCGGTTTCGCGATCAGCGATGCGGTCGAGGAGCAGGGATACCCCTGGACGGGTTCCCCGGATGCAGGGTTTTCCGATGCAGACCTTGGGATCGATGCTGATGCGTTTCAGTAATGGGTGCATGGCAGTTCCTTGCGCGTGACGAGAGCCATGATGCCATGGGGCGGGGAAACCTGCACCGTTTTTGCGTCAGCGAGCCTGCGCCCTGCCCCACTCGCGCTCGAACACCCGTACCATTGACTGCTTGCCGAGGCGGTTGGCTTCGGCGGAAACGCGGGCCATGTCGGTTGGACGAAGATCTGCGATGCCGCTCGGGATCGCGGTCCCATCGCCACAGCGGTCGCCTCCGATTCAGCAAGGGCGGCGAGATCTCCCGCGATCGCGCGATGACGAGGCATCAAGGCCTTGGTGCGCAAGCGCTCTCGCGAGTTTCAAAGCGCCCGCGACACGTGAGCTCCTGGTTCTGCGAGAATCGACAAGCAAATGCTTCCCTGCGGAGATCAAGATGAATGCCGAAGTCAACGTCCCGGACACGGTGGTGCGCCATTTCAGGCAGATCCTGCTATGGCCCTTGCAACTGATGCCCATTCAGGAAAACGCGCAGATCCAGAAGCACTGGGAAGTACTCGAGAACTCCGGACCTGAAAACCCCTGGCGCGAGCTTTCTTCCGAGTTCAGCGGAGATCAGTCGACCTTTCAACGACGCCACTACAACGAGTTCGTGACCTTTCTCCCCCACGTGCAGCGCTTCCTCTACGGGGAAGGGCTGGCGCGCGGCAAAGGCGGCTGGCATGCAGAGTCGCCGATGCGCGTGTTTCGGCGACGCGACATCGCCAAGGCGAAGGCCACGTTCCGCCGCGACAAGCCGCCGGTGTCGTTCGAGGTCGGCCACGTGGAGCTTTACTTCTTCTATGACATAGATGTCGTGGTGCTGGCCCTGGAGCTTTTCGCCGAAGACATCAGCCTCGAGGACGTCCAGCACACCCTGTATCGCTTCGGACGCGCCTATCCACTGGACTGGGATGCGGACGGAACGGGCAACCACTGTGTCGACAAGGTCGAGTGGTTGGCCGCGGACGCGCGGGTTCTGTCCTGCTCCGACTATGACATCGAGGAAAAATACCTGGCATTCGTCTCCCGCTATCGCTCGCCTTACATCGCCTCGCACTGGGAGTTCCTGCTGAAGCCTTTGGCACTGCATTACTCGGGTGAACCGGGGCTGATACGCTACCGGCAGCTCGAATTCCACCGCATGCCACTCATGGCGTACATTGCGCTGGACGATCCCCGCGTCCTGACGCGGGGCGACTTCGTTCGCCTGGGATTGGCCGCGGTGCCGGGCGAACCCGGTGTCCTGCCCTACTCCGAACGCCACCTGCTGCGCTTCGAACGGCGTTACTGCTATGACCGCCATTGGTCCAGGGAGGGCGACGCGATGAACACCCGCTTCATCTGCAGCGGGCGGATCCTGATCGCGGTCGGCAGCGCGAGTAAGGCGGCTTTCGTCGACAGCGAAACCGGCATGCTCGGCCAGTTCAGGCACCAGTATTTCCTGCTCTTCCTGATCGCGCACTTTCATCGCGCGGCGCTGCTGATGCTCTCCGACCGTCTGGTGATCGCATTGAACGATCTGGATATCCAGAATGCCGACAGCGTAAGGCATTTCAAGCGCCTGATCCGGCAGACCTTCGAGATCTTTCTGCGCTTCACCCACCGTTACTGGTTCCACGATGTCTCCGATCAGGCGCAGGCGCGGGATCTTTTTCACATGTGCACCGGAAATCTGGGCACCGATGATCTCTACAACGAAGTACGCGAGGAGATTCAGGACATGAGCAGCTATCTCGACAGCGACACCTTGCGCCGCCAGTCGAACTCGATGGTCCGCCTCACCGTTTCCACCATATTCGGCATGATCGCGACCGTGACCAGCGGTTTCCTCGGGATGAACCTTATCGCCGAAGGCGACGCCACGTGGACCATGAAGATCCTCTACTTCCTGATGGTGGGCGTGCCTTCGTTGATGCTGGCCCTCTACGTGATACTCAAGTCCAAACGCCTGTCGGACTTCCTCGATGCGCTCGCGGATGAGCGTTTGTCACCCCGCTCCAAGTCGGTGGCAGCCGAGAACATCTTCCGCAAGCGGACCCGGCCGGTACGGTGAGACACCGGGGATACCCGAATATCAAGGTCGAGGCTGATTCAGTGCACCTGCACCCTGCCCCATTCGCGCTCGAAGATGCGCACCAGGTTCTGGTTGTCGAGGCGGTTGGGTTCCGCCGGCACACGCGCCATGTCGGCCGGGAAGTGGAGCAGCGCGGGCAAGGTGTCGACTGTGACGAAGCGCGTCGGCACCGGAATCGCGGCAGGCAGCCGATACTCGCGTTTGCCGGCGAGGATGAAGCCCCACTCGCCGAAGCTGGGGACCAGAGCGTGATAGGGCGCGGTCTGCCAGCCGGCGGCTTCGAGCGTCGCGACCACGGTCCAGAAGCTCTCCCGCGCATACAGCGGCGAGGTGGCCTGCACCACGATCAGGCCGGTCTCGGCAACGTGCCGCTTCAGTAACCGATAGAAGGCGGTCGAGTAGAGCTTGCCCAGGCTGTGGTTGGACGGATCGGGGAAGTCGGCGACGACGAAGTCGAACATCTCCGGCGAGGCTTCCAGCCATTGCAGGGCATCGGCGTTGATGACCGTCAGCTTTGGCGAATTCAGCGCGCCGCGGTTCAGCTCAACCAGCATGGCCGATTGCGAGAACAGTTGCGTCATGCGCGGATCGAGATCGACCAGTGTGATGCTCTCGACCTGCGGATATTTGAGGATCTCGCGCACCGCCAGGCCGTCGCCGCCGCCCAGCACGAGTACCCGACGCGCGCCGGGCGAGGCGGCCATGCCCGGATGCACCAGCGCCTCGTGGTAGCGATATTCGTCGTGCGAGGAAAACTGCAAGTTGTGGTTCAGGTACAGCCGCAGTTCGTCGCGCCAGCGCGTGACGAAGATGCGCTGGTAGGGGCTCGACTCGGCATGGACGATGTCCTCGTTGTAGAGATTCGCCTCGGCCAGGCTGACGAAAGCTCCGGCGAAGCCGAAGCCCGTCGCGAGCATGGCAATCACCGCGATGCATTGCGCGCGCAACATCACCGGTGCGCCGATCTGCGCGCGGAACAACCAGAGGGCCCAGGCGGCGACCAGCGCGTTGAGCAGCCCGAACAGCAGGGCGCTCCTCACCAGTCCCAGGTGCGGCGCCAGCAGCAGGGGGAACAGCACCGACACGGCCAGCGCGCCGATGTAGTCAAACGTCAGCACCTGCGCCACCAGGTCCTTGAACGCCACCTCGCGCTTGAGGATGCGCATGATCAGCGGAATTTCCAGCCCCACCAGGATGCCGATCAGCAGCACCAGACCATACAGCGCCAGGCGAAAAGGCCCCGAGTGCAGCGTAAACAACAGGAACAGCAGCCCTGCCGAGAGGCCGCCGAGCAGGCCCACCAGCAGCTCGATCTGGATGAAGCGCACCAGCAGGTTGCCAACCACGTGCTTCGACAGCCACGAACCGATGCCCATGGCGAACAGGTAGACGCCAATCACCGTGGAAAACTGCATCACCGAATCGCCCAGCAGGTAGCTCGCCAGCGCGCCGGCGATCAGCTCGTAAGCCAGCCCGCAGGAGGCAACGATGAAGACAGAGACCAGCAGGGGACGCTGCATTAGAGAGCCCGGATCCGAACCAGCTTCCCAGCGCTGCTTGCGGAAGGAATCATTACTTGTGGAAGGCCCGCGCGGCGCTGGCGGAACGCACCAGTTGGGCATCGGCGCTTTCGGAGAACAGGCTCCAGCCGAGGGACTGCCCGTAGTGGAACAGGGCGAACGCCGCCGTGCTGAGGATCATCGCGACGCGCGGCATCAGTCGTCTCCCCCGGAATCGCCATCGCTGTCGGTGGAACCGCGC
Organism: Sulfuritalea sp.; assembly: GCA_016712985.1. Taxonomy (GTDB): domain Bacteria; phylum Pseudomonadota; class Gammaproteobacteria; order Burkholderiales; family Rhodocyclaceae; genus Sulfuritalea. The sequence continues at coordinate 9,976 of JADJQA010000063.1, forward strand.
TCGGCGCCGCTGGAAAGATAGTCCGCGTTCTGCCAGCGCCGGTTCTCGAAGCCGCTCATGCGGTAGCGGCTGAACAGGGGAAAGGAGGCAAGGAAAATCAGCAGCAGGAAGAAGTTGCTCCAGGCCGCCTGATCGCGGATCACCTTGATGCGGTCGGCCACCGCGACGGGCTTTTCGTCGGAGATTTCCGGGTCGATGACGAAATAGTAGGTGCCGGCCGGCAGATCGCGGAACACCAGTTCGCGCGAACGATCGCCTTCGCTCCAGCTTTCGCCATCGTCCACCCCATGCCAGTAGGAGACATCGCTTTGCGCGACCCAGGCCCGTCCGCTGTCCTTGTCGACCAGGGTCAGGCCCAGCCCCAGCCAGTTGTTGTCGAGATCGGTTTCGTGGCGCATTGCAAGGTTTCTCGCGCCCTTGTCGAGCCGGAACGTCTCCGTGGTGACGGGCTCCTCGTTCGCGGGCGAGAACACCAGTCGCTGGTCGAGCAGCGTGCGGCCGCCCAGAAAGAAGAACCAGAGCAGTTGCGCGACGATTGCAAGGGCGAGGAATTTCCAGAAACTTCGGCAGACGCGGCGATGACTTTCGCTGCGTGGATTCGGCTGGTTCGGGCCGATACCGACGGCCGCGGGCAGCGTCGGTTTCGGCTTGAAGGCAGCCACGACTTCCTCGGCCGGGAGGTACTCGCCGATCGACCAGGTCGTTTCGTTATGGCTCGATTCCCGGCTCAGCATCTTCGGCGGCGCAATAAAATCGATGGTTTCCCAGATTTCGCCGACGCTGACCTTCCAGGTGAATTCGCCGATGACATAACGGGTTTCGGCGCTACCCGCCGAGTAGCGTCGATATTGTTCCCCGTTCCAGGAGACCACCGGCTGGCCGACGGCGTAGCGCGGCGGTGTGGCGACGGGGCTGACCCAATTCCAGTGTCCTTCCGCTTCGACCAGCCAGCGGAAACCCTCGCTCGGATGGTGCAGCAGGTATTCCTGCCAGGGGTAGTCGATGCCATCCGCCGTGATGGCCCGCTCCTGAAAGCCGATCACGGTCCAGTCCTTGCCGACGAAACGCCCGGTGCTGCCCAGCGCCAACAGCGGTTCGATGCGTGTCGCGGCGGCGGCCCTGGCGAGGATGCGCAGGCTTTCATTGTCCGGCTCGAGCACACTCAGGCAGGATGGACAGGCGACGCTTTGCACCGCTTTGTCGTGCAGCGCGATGGCTCCGCCGCAAGCCGGACATTGCAGCGCCTTCAGCGTTCCGGCTGGCTTTGGCGCTGCCGGCCCATCACGCAGATTGGCGAACCTGAATGCCGCAAACGGCAGCGATTCGCCGACGAAGAGCAAGGGCGGTGTTTCCGAGTAGTCGATGCTGGCGAAGGCCGCCGCGGATCCATCGGTGCTACGCAGGTCGACCAGTTGCGCCGGATAGCCGGCGCCGAAGGCGAAGGGCAGCTCTCCCTGGCCCGAGATGCACAGGGCTTCCTCGATGTTGGTAACGACGAAGTCCCTGCCGGCCAGTCTGATTTCGTCATTCGGCGTCAGCGAGGCGAACTCGGGCAGCGGTCCATTCGGTGCGGTGAGGAAGCTGATCAGGTACTCGCCGCCGGCATCGGAAAGCCAGCCGCCGCGCTGGTCATCGAACAGCAGATGCCACTCGTTCCAGACGCCCGCCGCGTAGCGCAACTGGATGCGCCCGACCACCGCGAAATGCACGCCGCGATACTGGCCCTCGGCGCCGATCCGGATCGGCGACGCGTCCTCGACCAGATCGGCCATGCGGCCGAGGTTTTCGAGCTTGCCGCCCTGGCGCACCAAGGTGCTGCGGCAGAACTCGCAGACACCATGAAACGACGCCGACGATTTGAAGACAACCGGCGCACCGCAGGCCGGGCAGTTGGCGCTGAAGGGCATTAGAAAAACACGGAATATGCCGTCACACCGGCGAAAGCCGGTGTCCAGCACCTGGATTCTTCTGGATTCCGGCGTTCGCCGGAATGACGAATTGGCACGTGATCAGCACTTCCCTACAAGAAAACCTGGTGGGTCTTACCCAAGCTTCTTCAGCAGCTCCGCCTTCTTTGCATCGAACTCGGCCTGGGACAGGATGCCCTTACCCACCAGGCCATGCAGTTTCTCCAGCGTGGCGACGACTTCGTCCGCGGAGACGGCAGCAGCGGGTACCGCGGTCGGCGCCGGCGCGACGGCAGCCGGCGCGGTCGCTGCCGGGTGCAATGCCTGCGCCATCGAGGCCGCCACCTGCTGGCCGACACCGAAGCCGACGCCGACGCCGGCGCCCAGACCGGCCAAACCGCCCTCGTTCTGCGCGGCGAGCGGTATGGCCTCCGCCGTCTGGAACTGCGTGTAGGCCTGCATGCCACCCATCATGTTCACGCCGATGCGCTTGTCGAGCATCGCCTGCAGTTCCTCGGGCAGCGAGATGTTCTGCACGTTGAGGCTGTCCAGCGTCAGGCCGTACCCGGCGAACATCGGGTCGAGCTTGGCTTTGAGCGCCTTGCCGAACTCCTCCTGGTTGCCGGCCATGTCGATGAAGGGCACGCCGGATTCGCCGAAGATGTCCGAGATGTGGCCGACGACGGTGTTGCGCAACTGGCCTTCGAGCTGGTCCGAGCCGTACTTGTCCAGTGTGCCGGAAATCGTCGTGTGGAAGGCCTTCGGATCGCTCAGGTGGAAGGCGTAGATGCCGAAGGCGCGCAACCGGACGATGCCGAATTCCCTGTCGCGGATGGTGACGGGGTTCGGCGTTCCCCACTTGCGGTCGAGTTTCTGGCGCGTGCTGAAGAAGTAGACGTCGGACTTGAAGGGCGACTCGAACAGCTTGTCCCAGTTCTTCAGGTAGGTCAGCACCGGCAGCGTCTGCGTGGTGAGTTTGTACATGCCGGGACCGAAGATGTCGGCGATCTGGCCCTCATTGACGAACACCGCCATCTGCGATTCGCGCACCGTCAGGCTGGCGCCGTGCTGGATCTCGAACTCGGCCATCGGAAAGCGCCAGGCGATCGTGTCGCCATCGTCCTCGGTCCATTGGATGATGTCGATAAACTGTTTCTTGATGAAGTCCATGAGTGCCATGAGCGTCTCCCTGTAAGCGTTAATAGGTCATGCAGGCGGCGTTGATCAGTCCGACGGTAAGCGATAGCGCACCGACAAGAGTGGCGGGCGCCACGCGCCCGGCCGCAATGACTTCCTGAAGCTGCGGCAGCGCCACGCGCGCCGCGCCCCAGGCCAGCAGTTGGACAATGCCCGCGACCACGCCCCAGACTGCCAGATCGAGCAAGGTGTCGCTGTGGGCGATGACATTGGCAATGGGCAGGGCGAAGCCGAGCACGGCGCCGGAGAGCAAGATGGCCGCCGCGGTGTTGTTGGTGCGGATCAGGGCGATCTCATCGTAGGGCGTGACGTAGAGGTAGATCGCGACGAATGCGGCCAGCAGTGCGATGGCGGTAGCGAAGTAGGCGAGAAAGTTCGGCAGCGTGGCGAGAAAGTGGGCGGGCATGGGACACTCCTCCGGACGATGGCGCATTGTCTGTCATGAAGAAGGGGTTATCAAGTGGCTTGCGGCATCGGCAAGGCCGGCATTTCCGCAAGGGCAGGCAATGTGATCGACCTGCGCAAGCAGCGTTGCTGGAACGTTTGCGTCCGGATGTACCTACGATCGAAACGCAGCGTGAGCGATCATCTACAGCACTGATGGCGAG
>JADJQA010000064.1 GCA_016712985.1 Sulfuritalea sp.
CCCTTGTCGTGTTCGAAGAAAACGCCCGGCGAACGATGCAACTGGGAGACGATGACGCGCTCGGTGCCATTGATCACAAACGACCCGGTGGTCGTCATCAGCGGGATTTCACCCATGTACAAGGGCTGGTCTTCCTTCACTTCCTTCACCGCCTTGGTATCGCGGTCAAGCAGTTCGAGGCGAACCTTGGCGCGCAGCGGGCTGGCAAAGGTCAGGCCCCGCTGCTGGCATTCCTTGACATCGAAGGTGGGTTCGCCCAGCATGAACTCGACGAAGTGCAGGCGTGCATTGCCCGAATGCGCAACAATCGGGAAAATCGACGTGAACGCCGCCTGCAGACCTTCGTTGCGACGCTGCGCCGGCGGCACGTCGGCCTGCAGAAAGCGCGTGTAGGACTCGATTTGCGTCGCCAGGAGAAAGGGCACGTCAAGGACGTTGGCCCGTTTGGCGAAGCTCTTGCGAATGCGCTTTTTTTCGGTGTAGGAATACGCCATGGGGTCTCCGTTCAGGATTCAGACGTCGAAGGTCAAAGGACAGGGCTGAGGCAAAATGGTTCAGCACTCTCCTGTAACCCCGATCAGTTGCAAAGGGGTGGAACTCAACAGGTACAACGCACAACAGATGCTTGAGGCGCCGAGTTGCTTGCCGGGCAACGCCGGCCCCAGCGTCCTTGAGCGTAACGGTCGCGGCCGAAAGCGGGTTGGCGGCAACAGCACCAACCCGCGATCGAATCGCGATTACTTGACCTCGACCTTGGCGCCCACATCCTCAAGCTGCTTCCTGAGGGCGTCTGCGTCGGCCTTGGATACACCTTCCTTGACAGCCTTCGGTGCGCCATCCACCAGATCCTTGGCTTCCTTGAGGCCGAGGCCCGTGGCAGCACGAACGACCTTGATGGCTTCGACCTTCTTTTCGCCCGCGGCCAGCAACATCACGGTGAATTCGGTCTGCTCTTCCACCGCGGCAGCGGCGACGGCCGGAGCGGCAACGGCGACGGCAGCCGCAGCGGCGGAAACGCCAAACTTGACTTCCATTTCCTTGATCAGCTCTGACAGATCGAGAACGGTCATGCCAGCGATGGCATCGAGTATTTCAGCTTTGCTTACAGCCATGATTACAACTCCTGAATGAATGTTTGGATCAATGAAAATGCAATTTCAGTGAAGGCCAATGCCCGCGCAAGCGGACGTTATGCCGGAACTAAAAACGATTACGCAGTCTCTTTGGCATCGCGCACGGCAGCGAGGCCCCTGACAAACTTCGTCGGGACTTCGTTGAGCGTACGGACAAACTGGGTGATCGGAGCCTGCATGGTGCCGAGGAGCTTGGACAGCAGCTCCTCGCGACTCGGCATCGTCGCAAGCGCCTTGACACCCGCTACGTCCATGACGTAGTTGGGCATTGCGCCGACTTTGATGGCAAGCTTGTCATTCCCCTTGGCGAAGTCGTTGAGCAACTTGGCGGCAGCCACCGGATCCTTGGAAATTCCATAGATCAGGGGGCCCGTCAGTTGCGCCGACAGACCTTCGAACGGCGTACCGGCAATGGCACGACGCACCAGGGTATTCTTGACCACCCGCAGGTAAACACCGGACTTGCGTGCGTTGGCACGCAGCACGGTGAGATCAACCACTCCGAGACCACGGTACTCTGCAACGATGATCGACTGGGCATTCGCGACTTCCGCGGACACTTCGGCAACTACCGTCTTCTTGTCATCAAGATTGAGACCCACGGTCAACTCCTAGTCAAACTCCAGCGCCGAAAGTCGGCGCTGGCGATACGGCGACCTTCATTCAGGAACCTGAATTCCTTCATCGGGAAACGCCATCTACGCCGGCTTTGCAACGATGTTCCGTCGCCTCGATTAAGTCCTCGCGGACACCTGCGGTCTTTGATAACCTGCCGCGCCATTCGCCAAACTGCGCGACCGACGCAACAGCCCAAAGTTCTTCATGCCCCCGCCGGGCCGCCCCAAGGAGGCATGCGCCCCCCGGTGGGTGGGCAGCGAGCCGGGGTTGCGAGCGTGGGGGCCATCACTGTTGCGCCGACAGGCTGGCCTGATCGACGCGAACGCCGGCGCCCATGGTGCTGGACAACGACACTTTCTTCAGATAATGCCCTTTGGATGCCGCAGGCTTGGCCTTCTGCAGCGCCTCGATCAGCGCGGAAAGGTTCTTCTGCAGCGCCTCCACGCTGAATGACGCGCGGCCAATGGTGCAATGAATGATTCCCGCCTTGTCGGTGCGATACTGCACCTGACCGGCCTTGGCATTTTTCACCGCCGTGGTGACATCCATGGTCACCGTGCCGACCTTCGGATTCGGCATCAGTCCGCGCGGACCCAGGATCTGGCCGAGGGCGCCGACCACCTTCATGGCATCCGGCGTCGCAATCACCACGTCGAAGTTGATGTTGCCCGCCTTCACCGTGGCGGCAAGGTCATCGAAGCCAACCACGTCGGCGCCGGCGGCGCGAGCCGCTTCGGCCTTCTCGCCCTGGGCGAACACGGCGACGCGTACTGTCTTGCCGGTGCCGGAAGGCAGGACGACGGAACCACGCACCAATTGATCTGATTTCTTGGCGTCGATCCCGAGGTTGACGGCGACGTCAATCGACTCGTCAAACTTGGCGGTCGCGCATTCCTTGACCAGACCCAGCGCGTCGCTGATCGGATAGGCCTTGCTGCGATCGACCTTGGCCAGAACCGCCTGGGCCCGCCTGGATGACTTCGCCATGATCAAAGGCCCTCCACGGTAATGCCCATGCTGCGGGCGGAACCCGCAATGGTACGCACCGCCGCCTCGAGGTCGGCAGCGGTCAAATCTTTCATCTTGGCCTTGGCGATGTCCTCGGCCTGTGCCTTGGTGATCTTGCCCACCTTGTCGGTATGCGGCTTGGGTGAGCCCTTCTGGATACCGGCCGCCTTCTTGATCAGAATAGTCGCCGGCGGCGTCTTCATGATGAAGGTGAAGCTCTTGTCGGTGAATGCGGTAATCACCACCGGGATCGGCAGGCCGGGCTCAAGGCCTTGCGTCTGGGCATTGAATGCCTTGCAGAATTCCATGATGTTGAGGCCGCGCTGGCCCAGCGCCGGACCGATGGGGGGCGAGGGATTAGCCTTGCCCGCGGGCACTTGCAGCTTAATGTAACCGATTATCTTCTTTGCAACGACTGGCTCCTGTCTCTAGTGAGTCTTAACGCGCTGTCGATCGCCTGATGCAACAATCTACTGACGCTCCTCGATGCCGCATACCTGCCAACACTGCGACCGCTGCGGCGCGGTCCAAAAACCACAAGGCCTGGCGGGCCCGCTTCAGGCCTTTTCGACCTGCGCAAACTCCAGCTCGACCGGTGTCGCGCGACCAAAAATGGTTACCGAGACACGCAAACGGCTCTTTTCGTAATTGACTTCCTCGACATTGCCGTTGAAGTCGGTAAATGGGCCTTCCTTGATGCGAACCAGTTCGCCCACCTCGAACAACACCTTGGGGCGAGGCTTCTCGACGCCTTCCTGAACCTGCTGCATGATCTTCGCGACTTCCTTTTCGGAGATTGGAGTCGGCTTGGTTGAGGTGCCGCCGACAAAGCCGGTCACCTTGGGCGTACTCTTGACGAGGTGCCAGGAGTCATCGTCCATATTCATCTCGACCAGTACATAGCCGGGGAAAAACTTCCTCTCGGAAATACTCTTCTGGCCATTTTTCATTTCGATGACTTCTTCGACCGGCACCAGAACCTGACCGAACTTGTCCTGCATGTCGGCGCGGGTAATGCGCTCGATCAGGGCGCGCTGCACCGATTTCTCGAAACCGGAATAGGCGTGAACGACATACCAGCGTTTTGTCATGATTTCTTCCAGCCCAGAACCAGGTCGTAGAGCACCCATTCGAGGCCCTTGTCAGTCATCCACAGCACGATCGCCATAACCAGTACAAAGGCAAAGACGATGCCGGTGGCCTGCATGGTTTCCTTGCGTGACGGCCAGACGACCTTTTTTGTCTCCGCCACCGCTTCCCGACTGAACTCGAAGAAGCGCCGGCCCGGTTCCGTAAACCATGCCGCGGCAATACCCGCGCCCAAACCAGCAAGCACGGACAGCACGCGCAGGATCATCGGCTGCTCGCCAAGCAGGTAGAAACCAGCCACACCGGCAGCCAACAGCAGCAACGCCAGCGTGAACTTGAGTTTATCGGCCATAAATAGTCAGTTAGTGCGCAAATGCTTCAATTCAGTGGCAGGGGCGGAGGGAATCGAACCCCCAACCTGCGGTTTTGGAGACCGCCGCTCTGCCAATTGAGCTACACCCCTGCAGCAGAGACTACAGGGCGACACCCGCTACCGAAGTGCCGCCCGCTTGCTAAAGCTGCGCTTTGTTATTCGATGACCTTGGCGACGACGCCGGCGCCGACGGTACGACCGCCTTCACGGATGGCGAAACGCAGGCCTTCTTCCATCGCGATCGGCGCGATCAGCCTCACCGTCATCGCAATGTTGTCGCCCGGCATCACCATTTCCGTCCCGGCCGGCAATTCGATGCTGCCCGTGACGTCGGTGGTGCGGAAGTAGAACTGCGGCCGGTAGCCGTTGAAGAACGGCGTGTGACGGCCGCCTTCGTCCTTCGACAGAATACACCGGAGCTGAAATGCGTGTGCGGGGTGATGCTGCCCGGCTTGGCCAGTACCTGGCCACGCTCGACTTTTTCACGCTTGGTGCCGCGCAGCAGCACGCCAACGTTGTCTCCGGCCTGACCCTGATCCAGCAGCTTCCTGAACATTTCAACCCCGGTGCAGGTGGTCTTGGTGGTGGGACGGATTCCGATGATTTCGATTTCTTCGCCAACTTTGACGATGCCACGTTCGATACGTCCGGTGACCACGGTACCGCGACCGGAGATGGAGAAGACGTCTTCAATTGGCATCAGGAAGGGTTTGTCAATGGCCCGCTCGGGTGTCGGGATGTAGCTGTCCAGCGCGTCAGCCAGCGCCATGATGGCGCCTTCGCCCATCTCTCCCTTGTCGCCTTCCATGGCTTTCAGCGCGGATCCCTTGATGATGGGAATGTCGTCGCCGGGAAAGTCGTATTTGCTGAGCAGTTCGCGCAGTTCCATTTCGACCAGTTCGAGCAGCTCGGCGTCGTCGACCATGTCGCATTTGTTCATGAACACGACCATGTAGGGCACGCCAACCTGCCGCGCCAGCAGGATGTGCTCGCGCGTTTGCGGCATCGGACCGTCGGCAGCGGAGCAGACCAGGATGGCGCCGTCCATTTGCGCGGCGCCGGTGATCATGTTCTTGACGTAGTCGGCGTGGCCCGGGCAATCAACGTGCGCGTAGTGACGGTTCTTGGTCTCGTACTCGACGTGCGCGGTGTTGATGGTGATGCCCCGTGCCTTTTCTTCCGGTGCCGCGTCTATCTGGTCGTAGGCTTTCGCCTCGCCACCAAACTTCGCCGACAGCACCATCGTCATCGCCGCCGTCAGCGTCGTCTTGCCATGGTCTACGTGACCAATCGTCCCAACGTTTACGTGCGGCTTCGTCCGCTCAAATTTCGCTTTCGCCATGTCAATTACCCCAACAAAATTTCACTATAAATGGTGCCCATGGCGTGGATCGAACACGCGACCTCTCCCTTACCAAGGGAGTGCTCTACCACTGAGCTACATGGGCCGAAACCCCTTGATACACAACCTGGAGCGGCGAGCGGGAATCGAACCCGCATAATCAGCTTGGAAGGCTGAGGTTCTACCATTGAACTACCGCCGCCCGCCCTACTTGTCCGCTAACCGTCTTGTAACTGCCTGTTTCTGTTACCTGCTGGTGGAGGGGGAAGGATTCGAACCTTCGAAGGCAGAGCCGTCAGATTTACAGTCTGATCCCTTTGACCGCTCGGGAACCCCTCCAAATGAACCCGTGATTATCTCGAAATTCGGCAGCGTAGTCAACGATTAGCATTGTCCAATGGGGTTTGAGTCTGAGCGAGGGGTGTGAATCCAACGGGGTTTGAGTCTGAACAGGTGGCTGGGATCGATCAATATACGCGGCATGGTGCGATCCACGCGAGGTGACGCGTGTGGCATCCACGGAGCAGTGGCGCCAAGCTGGGAGCCGGTCATGTCCAGGCTTTTGGCGTTGCCACAACGTGTAGAATATGCGTTGCTCATTGTGACTCCCCGGTTCGGCCCTGATGGCAGCGCATTCATCCCACGTGGCAATCCTGTTGTGCACCCATCAGGGCGAGCGTTTCCTTCCCCGACAACTCGATTCCGTAGCCGGCCAAACCCACGCCGACTGGCGTATCTGGGTTTCTGACGACCACTCCACGGACGGCACGCTGGACGTTCTGCAGGACTACCGGACGAAATGGGGCGAGGACAGGATCTCCTGGGTGCGCGGCCCCGGCCGGGGCTTTGTCGCCAACTTCCTGACGCTGGCCTGCACTCCGGAAATCGACTCGGCCTACTACGCCTTCTGCGACCAGGACGATCTCTGGGATCCGGACAAGCTGGAAGTGGCGCTGGCCTGGGTGACCTCCATCCCGCCGCACATCCCCGCCGTGTATGGCGCCCGCACCCGGCTGATCGACGAGGACGACCAAGCGGTCGGGCTGTCGCCGCTGTTCCCGCACCCGATGTCATTCGCCAACGCCATCGTGCAGAGCGTCGCCGGCGGCAATACCATGGTCTTCAACCACGCCGCCCGCGCGCTGCTGATGGAAGCCGGCCCCGACCTCGACATCCAGACCCACGACTGGTGGCTGTACATCCTTGCCACCGGCTGCGGCGGCGTGTTCCATTACGACCCGGTGCCCAAGGTCGGCTATCGCCAGCACCGAAAGAACATCGTCGGCTCAAACATCGGCTGGATGCCGCGCGTGCGCCGCGCCTACCGGTTGCTGATCGGCCGCTTCCGGCGCATGAACGACCGCAACTTCGTCGCGCTGCGGCGGGTACGCCACCGCATGAGCCCCGAGGCTCTGGCGCAGCTCGAAGAGTTCGACCGGGCGCGCAATGCGTGGTTGCTGCCGCGGATCATCGGCATCCGCAAATCAGGCGTCTACCTGCAAACCACCATCGGCTACCTCGGTCTGATCGCCGCGACCCTGTTCAAGAAACTTTGAGCGCCGGCGAATAGATCGCCGTCCCGCCGGCGCCGACTTTTTGCGAAGGAACGGCGTTAGCTGCTTGGCATGCCAGCGGCAATTTTCACCTTTCTCCCCGACCCTCTCCCGCAAGGGCTACCGTATGCACACATCTCTGGCACGAACCGTGCCTTTTGCTCAGCGAATCAATTTCGGGAGCATGTGCGATGGGACTGGAAATCGACGAAGAGCAGATCGAACGATACGCCTTGGGTGACAAATCGCGCCCCATAGGAGCCAGCAAATCGCGGCCTAATGGAGCCACTAAAAGGCGTGGAATTCTCGGTTTCGGACGGGTGAGTTTTTAGCCGCTTTTCGGGGTTTTGGCAAACCCGGAATTGGCGCTGGTGGTCGGCTGGAAGGGGGTCAAGGGAACGTGGAATAAATGGGCCGGGGTTATCGGCCCGTTTATGCCGCGAAAGTCCCTTGACGCCCTGGAAGCCGCTGACGCTATCGGCAGCTGCCGGGGATGGTTTTATCATTCCCGGCGGCTGCCTCACGGCGAGTGCGGGGCCTGGGGCGGCGCCCCAGGGTTTTGCCGGCGTCGCGCCCTCAAGACGCTGGTGGGCGCTTCGAACGCGGCGCAGCGGAAGCAGCCGGCAACGCGGGCGAATCTGGCAAGGGGCGGGGTTTGCGCCGGGTCTCGCCGTCGAGCACGATGCGATAGGCGCCATCGCGCAGGCGATCCAGCGTCGCCGCCCCCATCAGCTTGTTCGGAAACGCCGCGCCCCATTCGTCGAAATCCAGATTGCTGGTCAGAAGCGTCGTCGTGCGTTCATAGCGCGCATCCACCAGATCATGGAAATCCTCGTCCTGGGGTGAGCGCATGGGACGCAAGCCGAAATCGTCGATCGCCAGCACATCGATGCGCGCCAGTTGCTGCAACTTGCGCTCGAAGACGTTGGTGGCGCGGGCAGCGTGCAGTTGCGCCAGCAGCTTGGCGTGGGTGATGAGGAGCTGGCGCTGCTCGAACAATTCGACCGGGCGAGGAATGCTACCTTTCTTCAGCGAGTCATCGGTATCTGGAAATCCGGGGTCTACCTGCAAACCACCATCGGTAATCTCGGCTTGATCGCCGCGACCTTGCTCAAGAAGCTGTTAGCCCCGGTTGGACTGCCATAGCGGTTCCGTTGGAAAAGTCGGCGCCGGCGATCTGGCTCGCATGCGTCGTACAGCCGCCAGATGCAAGGCATCTCCGGAAAGCAGGGTTCCTGTCGTATCGGGAAGCGTGGCCGCCGTTCGAAAATCCTCCGGGTCAATCTCGCTCAACACCAGATGCCCCGATGCAAACCGCCGAAAGCCGCCCGAGCCGTTGGGTGGAATCGATTGTCGATCACTCCGGTTCCTTCCTTGATCGCGGCCACACTGGCCAGCCGTCCCGCCGGCGCCGGGTTTTTTTTCGCGGAATAGTTGCGTTAGGCGAATCACGCCGCCACCGGTTCCCCCGATTTCCTGCGTGGCGGGCGGCATGGCTTGGAGCGGGGTTGCCGGCGTGGCATGCGGTTTCCAGGCGTGCGCATCCTGGATACCAGCGCTGCTATTCAGGATCCTGTTGTCGAATCATCAGGCGAATGCAGCGTCTTCTGGCTCCAGCATTTCCTCGACAAGAAACCGGGCAAAGGGTTTGATGTCACCGTCGACACTGGCACTATCCGGGACCGCCATATTGATGTCGCGCCGTTTCACGCGCACCACAGTCCATGGATAACTGGCGGCGCGCACGGCGCGGTGACGGGCTTGTTGAAACACCATGATCGCGAATATGCGCGCAGAAAAGGCGATACCGATCGGCACGATTGAAATGCATGTATCATCTGTCCGGACCATACTCGACACCTCAATCCCGATTCCAAAGATTCCTGAATAGTGCTCAATGATCTGCGCCTTTTTCGTCCGATCCACTCCTGGCTGATAACGGCCGGGTGGATCAGCCTGTGCGTTAACGCCCTGCAACTCGCGTCGCCGATCTACATGCTGCAGATCTACGACCGGGTCCTGGTTAGCCGGAGCATCCCGACCCTGCTGGCGATCACGCTGATCACGGTCGTCCTGATTGCTGCCTACGGGCTGCTCGACCTGATTCGCACGAGGCTGCTGCTGCGTGCCGGGCTTTCCCTCGAACGCAAGCTGGGCACCGCCGTCATGGAGAAGGCCCATGCCCTGACCCAGGCGGACAGCAACATCGGCGCGCAGGGCGAGCTGATGCGCGACGTTTCCAACCTGAGAAATTACGTTTCCAGCACCCACCTCATGGCGATTTTCGATTCGCCCTGGGTGCCGCTATTCACCTTGCTGATCTTCGGTTTCTCCTGGGTGCTCGGCGTCATCACCCTGATCGGCATGCTGATGCTGATCGGGCTGGCGCTGATCGACGAGCGCCATACCTTTGCCCGCTTCACCGAGGCCAACCAGCGCATGCAGGGGGCCCTGAGCTTTTCCCAGACGACGTTTGCCAACGCCGAAGCGGCCCGTGCCATGGGCATGCAGCCCGCGCTGACCCGCCTCTGGCAGCAGATGCTCGACGAAGGCACGACACTCCTGAAAAAGGCCGCGGACCTCGGCTCCCACGTCTCCGGCGCGACCAAGGTGATCCGCATCCTGATCCAGGTCGCTATGCTCGGTGTCGGCGCCTACCTGGTCATTGTCGACAACCTCCAGCCGGGCGTCATGATTGCCGCCACCATCATCGTCGCTCGCGCCATCGGCCCTATCGAACAGGCCATCTCCGGCTGGCGGACGCTGGTCGAGGTGCGCAATTCCGCCAGCCGCGTCGCGCAATGCCTTGCCATCGATTCCGGCGCCCACCGGGGCGAAGTGCAACTGCCGCCGCTGTCCGGCGAACTGGTCGCCGCGGGCCTGCATTTCGCCTTCGGTGTGGGCAAACCGCTGCTGAGCAACGTCAGCTTCAAGATCACTGCGGGCGAAGTCGTCGGCATCGTCGGCGCCAGCGGAACGGGCAAGACCACGCTGATCCGCATGCTGCTCGGCGTCGCCAAGCCACTCCAGGGCCGCATCCTGCTCGATGGACACGACCTGAACGAATTCCGCCGCGAATCCATCGGCCCGCAGCTCGGCTACCTGCCGCAGAACATCGACCTGTATCCCGGCACCGTGGCCACCAACATCTGTCGCATGCAGGATCCCGGAGCCCACTCGCAAGCACTGTTGCTCGCCGCCGGCGCCGTGGGACTGGAACCGGTGATCACCGGCTTCCCCGAAGGCTACGACACGAAGATCGCCGGACTGGGGCGCAACCTCTCCGGCGGCCAGCGCCAGATGGTGGGCCTGGCCAGGGCGTTCTTCGGCGCGCCGCGCATCGTCGTGCTCGACGAGCCGGATGCCAGCCTCGACCAGCAGGCCGAGGCCAGCCTGCTCGGCCTCATCGATCGCGTGCGGCAGGAGCGCAACTTCACGCTGCTGATCATTTCCCACAGCCCGCGCATCATCGACCGCATGGACCGCCTGCTGCTGGTCAGGGACGGCACGGTGGCCACCATGATGCGGCAGACTCTCCTGGCGCCGCCGTCCGCCCTCGAGGGGAAACCGGCATGATCCCGCAGCCGCCCGAGGGCAGCGACCTCATCAGCCGCGAAATCGCGACGCTGCGGCGCTGGGCCGCCGGCGTCATCCTCGGCCTGGTGGCCGTCGTCACGATCTGGACGCTAGCCTCGTCGATCTCCGGCGCGGTGATCGCCTCGGGATTCCTGCGCATCGAACGCCGCATCCATGCGGTGCAGCACCCCGAAGGCGGCATCGTCAAGGCCATCCGCGTCGCCGAGGGCGAAGCCGTCGTCGCCGGACAGATCCTGGCCGAACTGGACGACGTGGACGCCAATGCGGCCGACACGGAACTCAGGACCCAGATCGATTCGGAAACCGCCAAGCAGGCCCGGCTGGAAGCCGAATACAAGGGCCGCGGCAACATCCAGTTCCCCGCGGAGTTGCTCGCCCGCAAGGCCGACCTGCGAATCGAAGCCCTGCTTGCCGGCGAAGAAGCGGTCTTCAGATCGCGGCTCCTGTTGATCAACGAGCAGCGCCGCAAGCTTGCGGAACAGAGGGAAGCGCTCACGCACGAAATCGCCGGATGGGGCCGCCAGATGGAAGCCACCGAGCGCTCCCTGGCCTTGCTCGCCAAGCAGGAGGAGATGGCCAACATGCTGGCGGAAAAGAAGTTCTTTGCCGAAACCCGGGTCCTCGACGCGCGGCGCGCCATCGCCGAAAAAGAGGAAAAGAAATACGAGGCGCAGTCCCTCCAGTCGCAGGCGCGGCAGCGCATCGGCGACATCGAAATGCGGCTGCAAACCCTGAACGCGAACAACCGCGCCGAGATTGCCAAGGAGATGTCCGACAGCCGCATCCGCATGGCGGTATTGCGCGAGCGGGCCAAGCCCGCCAGCAGCGCGCTCGAGCGCCGCCTGGTACGCGCCCCGGTGAATGGCACCGTCAACCTGCTCAAGGCCGGCAACCCCGGGCAGTGTTATCCCGCCGCGCGAGACCGTGGTGGAAATCGTCCCGGTCGAAGCCTCCTCGTCGCCGAAGTCCGCATCGCTCCGGCCGACATCAGTGAACTCCATCCAGGGCAGGCGGTCGACGTCGAACTCAGCGGCCTCAACCGGCGCGCCACCCCCATCGTCCCCGGCAAGGTGCGATCCGTTTCCACCGACCTGCTTTCCGACCCCACCAATCCGGAGATCCGCTACTTCAACGCCAAGATCGACATGTCGGACGTGAAACTCGACGTGGCGCTGACCGCCGGCATGCCCGTGGTGGCCTACATCCGCACCCGCGAGCGCACGCCGCTCGAAATGTGGCTGGACCCGGTGGTCGGCGCGCTGCGCCATTCGCTGCGGGAGAGGGAAGCTTTCAAACCGGCTGGCGGCGCAGAGCGGAACGGCACTTGCCCTCAGCGGGGCAAAACCTGGTGGCCGGCTGGAACCTGCTCACCACGGGCCTGAACGTGTCGCCATCGACCTCCAACCGCCCCGACTGCCGCATGGTTGCTGGAAGTCCGCCAGTTGCCGGTGAACCAGTCACGGCTCGAATACTCCAACACCCGCAGCGACCGCAGCATCGCGCAACGCGCCGTCCGCGGCCGCAACCGGCAAGCGCAGCCGCAGGGCCAAATCGAGATAGGCGGCGTCGTAGCTGCTCAGGTTGTAGCGCAGGGCCAGCGCCATGTTTTCGCCGGGGTCGGGCACGTCGGCGTGGACGATCAGCGCCAGGCCGGCCTGAATCTGCATGATCTCCCTGGCGCGCTCTGCGGCGATCTTCTTTCCGGTCAGCGCCTTGCGCACCATGTTCGAGAACTCCAACGGCCACGGTGCCCGAACGTGGGCCACATCTTTCGCCAGTTTGTCGAGCATCGCATCCGTGCAGGCGGTCGCCTGGCTGTCGAGATGCCAGCCGGTAACGACGGAGTTGTCGATCACAAAAGGCATCAGTCGCGGCCGTCTTCAATGGCGGCACGAACATCGAACCCGGCAACCTGGACGGCTTTGCTGGCCGCGCGGCAACGGGCGATCAAGGCACGGCGCACCTGATTCGCCGCCTCGCCTTGCTCTACCTTGCGTTACGGGACGATGCGGGCAATGGGTTCACCCGTCTGGTAACGGTGAATTCCTCGCCATGCTCAACGGCGGCAAGGATTTCGGAGAGACGGAATTTTGCTTCGAAGATCGCGACGGTTTCCATGGGTGAGCCCTTGGTGATCTGGCTAGCCTGATTCTAGGTCATAGCCGCTTGCCACGGCAATCGAGACCGTTTCAATCACTGAATCCATGAATAGCGCTGCCCACCGATGCCTATCGCAGCGCCCGCACAGGATCGAGGCACAGCCCATTGCACCGGCCGGGAAATTGTTCCTGGCCGGACCTGGAAAAACGCCAGCAACGCTCGGTCTACAGCCAGCCTGCCGAGTACCACGACGGGGACAGGATTCACCTACTGAGTGATCGCTTCGTTACAATCGAACCATGCAGCCAGCGGTTTATCTCGAAACGTCTGTCGTCAGCTATCTTGCTGCTCGAGTGAGCCGGGATTTGACCGTCGCCAGCCATCAGCAGATCAGCCAAGACTGGTGGGAGCTTCGAGGTCAGTGGAGCTTGTACGTTTCGGCGTTGGTGCATCGAGAGGCGGGAGCAGGCGACTCAGATGCCGCTTTGCGCAGGACCGCAATGCTTGAAGGTATTCCTTTACTGGAATTGTCGGATCGGTACTGGAATTGGCAAAGCTTCTGCTGGTTGGCGCGGCGTTGCCACCAAATGCAGAGGAGGATGCATTGCACATTGCATTGGCAGCCGTTAACGGGATTGATTTTCTATTGACCTGGAATTGCAAGCATATTGCCAATGCAGTAAAGCGCCCGGTCATCGAGGCGGTTTGCCGTCATGCAGGCTCCGAGCCGCCAATCATCTGTACGCCGGAAGAGTTGTTGGGAGACGGAAATGCGAACTGATCCGATCATCGAGGAAATTTACAAAGAACGCGAAGCCCATGCCGCGAAGTTCGGCCATGACCTGCGGGCGATCTTCAACGATCTGAAGCGGGTAGAGCGGGAACTTGGAATTGCGCCAGTATCTTTGCCAGCCCGACCTGCGCAGCAACGTCGCTCGGCGGCATAGGCAAAACGCACCACGTCGCCATCATCGGCACTTCGGCGGCTCGTGGCACCAGGACCTGATCGGCGGCATACTTCTCGATCAAGCCATGCTCGATCAGTCGCCGCACGTCGGCGTGGACGTTGCCGTAGTTGCAGAGAGACTTGACTTAAGATCGGCGAGCATCACCATCAGCAGCATCGTATCGGGCGGTGACGGGTCGAAACCCGCACGTTCATAGAACGCCCTGGCTTCGGCCGCAAGCGCTTGAACCATCATCCCTCGGATGACGAAACCGAATGTTCCCAGCCAGACTCCCAGCCTGCGCCGCAGGGACGACAGGAATCACGCCGCCGCCAGTTCTCCCGACTTCTTGCGCGGCGCGCGGCGTGACTTGGCCGGGGTGCCGGCGTGGCACGCAGTCTGATCTTGAGGGCCTTGATGACCCGCAGTACGGTCGAGAACTCGGGATTTCCGGAAGACGAGAGCGCACGATAAAGCCCTTCGCGCGTAAGGCCGGTGTCGCGGGCGAGTTGCGTCATTCCCCGCGCCCGGGCGATGTCGTTGAGCGCGGCACGCACCAGGCTGCCATCGCCGGGATCTTCATCCAGGCAGGCGTCGAGATAGAGAGCCATGTCTTCTTCGCTTTCGAGGTAGTCGACGGCATCCCATCGGGTGAACTTCTCGGCCATGCTCAGTCCTTCCATTCCCTAGCAATCTTGATCGCCGTCTTGATGTCGGCATCCTGGGTGCTCTTGTCACCACCGGCCAGCAACACCACAAACACAGAACCGCGCAACATGAAGTAAACGCGATAGCCGGGACCGTGATCAATCCGCATTTCGCTCACGCCATCGCGCGCCGGTTTCACGTCGCCAGTGGCCGGACTGCTGCACCCGGAGAATTCGGGCATTGATGCGAGCTTGCGCCCGCCTGTCCTTCAGCTGGCGGAACCACCGTTCATAGGTGTCGCTCTTGACGATTTCGAGCATGGCATGAAGTGTAATCCATGTTTCACATTCGACACAAGCGGCCGGAAGAAAAATTCCGATCGGCGCCGCAGCGGCGGCGGCGGCGAACCATCCGGACCTGGTGCGCACAGATGGCGGACCGAGGCGAATCGATGCCCTTGCCGCCCGGCCAACCCCATGCAGGTGCGGCCAAACAAGAAGTCGGCGCTGGCAGGACGGCGGCGCCCTCCCCGACCCGCTGCGGCTGGCCTGGCATGAACGCGAGGCTCTCCATGTTCGGTCACTCCATGCCTCTGGTGGCAATCCATGCCGCGCCGATGACATTCGATAGGCCGAAAGGACCAATGACCTTATGCAAGCACAATGCTAGACTCGCGCGAAAGCCGGCCCGAGGCCGGAAAAACAAGAGCCGTATTTGTTCCGTTGGCGGTAGCCGCGGATCGATTCGTCAGTTGCATGGCCTGAAAAGTGCGCTTCCTATTCATACACCAGAACTTTCCCGGGCAGTTCAAGCTGCTGGCCACCTGGCTTGCCCAACAGCCCGGCCTTGAAGTGCTGGGCCTGGGGGATGCGGCCAACCTGGCCGGCCAGGGCAGGATGTTTTCCTTCCCGGTGCTTGGCTACAAGGCCCGGCCGCGAACCAAGGCGCCGGGTCATCACTATCTGGCCAGCTTCGAGACAGCGATCCGTCGCGGCCAGGATGTCATCCGTGCCTGTCAGGAGATTCGTGCCCAGGGTTTGTGCCTGACCTGATCATCGGTCATCCCGCCTGGGGCGAATTGCTGTTCGTCAGGGAGGTGTTTCCCGATGCCCGGCTGATCGCCTACTTCGAGTTCTTCTATCGGCCGGTCGGCGCGGATGTGGGCTTCGATCCCGAATTCCCGTCAACGCCCGACGACCGCTACAAGCTGCGCATTCGCAACAGCACGCAACTGCATGCGCTGGCGGAGTGCGATGCCGGCATCAGCCCGACCGCATGGCAGCGCAGCACCTATCCCGCGCGGGAACAGGCGCGCATTCGGGTAATTCACGAAGGTATCGACCTCGAAGCCGTGCGCGCGGACCCCGCCGCCACGTTCCGCCTCGCCGACGGCAGGGCATTGACCCGCCAGGACAGGGTGATCACGTTTGTCAGCCGCCAGCTTGAGCCCTATCGCGGGTTTCATGTCTTCATGCGCGCCTTGCCGGAGTTGCAGAGGAGCATCCCCGACGCACGCTTCGTCATCGTCGGCGGCGACGGCGTGAGCTATGGCACGCGCCCGGCGCCGCCGCATGCCACGTTCCGCGAGAAGCTGCTGGCCGAAGTCGGCGAGCGGATCGATCCGACCCGCACCCACTTTGTCGGACGGCTGCCTTACGCCGATTACTTGCGCCTGATGCAGATCAGCCGGCTGCACATCTACCTGACCTATCCGTTCGTGCTGTCCTGGTCGATGCTGGAGGCAATGGCCTGCGGTGCGCCGGTCCTGGGCTCGGCCACGCCGCCGGTGCAAGAAGTAATCCGCGACGGCGAGAACGGCTACCTGTTCGACTTTTTCAATCGCGATCAACTGGTCGAACGAGCCACCGCCATCGTCGCGCAGGACCAGGCCGAGACAGATGCGATTCGATGCGCCGCGCGCCGCGAAATCGAATCCCGCTTTTCCTTTACGCAGCACAGCCTGCCCGCGTACCGGCAGTTGATTCAAGACGTGACCTGATTGGCAACGATCGTCAGCCAAAGAACAATTAATCGATTGGCCCGTCATTCCGGGGTTGCTCGCCAGGGCAGAACCCGGAATCCAGGAATTTCCAGACGCGCTTCCTGGATTCCGGGTTCCGCTTCGCGGCCCCGGAATGACGGGCCGAGCCTCCTTGCCGATCAGAAGACGTGATGGCGTAGGGTTGCAATGTCTTGGGGCGCGCGGGCAGGCGTGGCTTCGGCTGGGACGGATCAAGGGGTGGTGGGTCAGGGCGACTTTGAGGCACAATCGGACGCAATCAACCAGCAAGGCTGGGACGTGGGGAGGGGAACATGAAAAGCTTGTTGCATTTGAGAACATTCTGCTGTGCATGGGCAATGGTTTGTGCGTACTCTGGCTATGCCCTGGCCGCGCCCGACAATGCGCAGGTCGTTCTGGTGGTCGGCAAGGCGGAAGCGAGGGAGGCGGAAGGCGGCGAATGGAGGCCGGTGACCGTGCGCCAGCAACTGCCCGCCGGCGCGTCGGTGCGCACCGGAGACGCCAGCCAGATGGCGCTGCTCCTCAAGGACCAGACCCAGATCCGCATCAATCAGCACAGCACACTGAAATTCCAGTCCGCGGTCGAACCCGGACAACAGACCGTGCTGGATCTGCTGCGCGGCCGAATCTGGGCCCAGGTCAAGTACGCGCTCTACGGCGTAACCGGCGCGCTGGTGCCGAAGCAGGCCATGAGGCTGCGTGCGCCGACGGCCACCATCGGCATCCGCGGCACCGACTGGGACGTGGAAGTGGCGGAGGATGGCAAGACCACGGTCACGGTGCTGTCGGGCGAAGTCGAAATGGCCAACCAGTTCGGCAGCATCAGCGTCGGGCCGAACGAACAGGCGTCGGCCGAGGTCGGCCAGCCGCCGATCAAGCGTTTGCTGTCGGATGCGCGCGATCGCGTGCAATGGGTAACCGCCTATCGTCCGACGCCGGAGCGCTGGGTCAAATCTCCTCCGCCGGCGCTGCTTCCTGCCGTGGCGGCCATCGGAGCCCGCGACTACGCCCTTGGCCTCAGATTGCTCGAGGCCGCGGTCGGGTCCTCGCCTGAAGCCAGACTGCTGCTCGCCGACATGGCCTGTTCCTCGGTCGTGCCGACGACGCGATCGCCCTGCTGGCGCCGCTGACGCGCGACGGCCAGGCGATGGCGGCGGCGCTCCAGGGGCGCGCGCTGGCGGTGGCCGGCCGACTGGACGAAGCTCGCGCGCTGCTTCTGCCGGAAGTTGCCCGGCACCCCGGCGAGGTCGAGGTGGCGCTGGCGCTTGCCGACGTCGCGCGCTTGCAGGGCAATGCCGACGAGGCGCTGCGGCTGTTTGCCGATGTCGCCGCGGCTCGGCCCGGCAGTCACGAGGCATGGTTTGGCGTCGGACGCATCGCCAACGAAAAGGAAGACCTGAAGCCGGCCCGTGGCGCGCTCGACACCGCGATCCGCCTGGCGCCCGATGCACCGGGCTACCACGGGGAACTGGCGACACTCGAAGTCCTTTCCGGCGACTACGCGGCGGCGCGCAGCGCCTTCGACGAGGCCTTGCGGCGCCAGCCAGACGACTACCTGGCGTGGACCGGCCTGGGCATCCTGCAACTGAAGATGGGCCAGTCCGAAGCCGCGCTCGAATCCTTTCTGAAAGCGGGCGTGCTCGAACCGCGCTTTGCGCGCGCCCAGCTTTACACCGGCGTGGCGTATTACCGCCTGGAAAACACCCCGCGTGCGATCGAGGCGCTGAACAAGGCCGCCGAACTCGATCCCAAGGATCCCCTGCCGTACGTCATGCTGGGACTGATTCACGGCGATGCTCTCGAACTGCGCGCGGCCACCGACGCGGCCCGCGCGGCCCAGGAGCGCATGCCGAACCTGAAGTCGCTGAACCAGGTCGCCAATAACCAGAAAGGCAGCGCCAACGTCGGCAGCGCCCTGGCGGCGCAGGGCATGGAGGAATGGGCGCGCGCCTACGCCTCAAGTTCGTACAACCCCTACTGGGCCGGCAGCGCCCTCTTCCTGGCGTATCGCAATCCCGACGGATTCAACAAGAACACGGAGCTCTACAAGGGCTTCCTGCTCGACCCGACGGTATTCGGCGCATCAAACCGCAACAGCTCCATGGTGCAGACTCCCGGGCATTACGGCAGCGTCGCCTACATAGGGTCGCGGTCCGATTTCTCGCAACAGACGATACAGGGCAAGGCGAACGGACTCCATGAACGGGAGCATCCCCTAGCCTATTCGGTCACCGCCGAATACGCTGACGGGCATGACACGCGGCCCGCACAGGGACTACTTCGAGGCGCACGGCACCAATCTGACGGTGGGCCTCGGCGCCAAGGCCCTCCCCACGAATTGGGCGTGTTCTGTTCGGCACCCAGCAAGATGTCAAGGCAACTTTTTCCGATCCGGCGCTGTTGCCGGATGCCAGCGCCTCAAGGTCAAGGTCACTCGCCAGGACGGCGGTATCGGCTACCGGGTAGACCCGACCAGCCAGATATGGTTCAAGGTGGGCGACGGTACGCAAAAGACCCGCCTCGACGGAACGCAGATCGACGCCGCCAATACGGCAGCCCTGAATGCCCTTCCGGGATTTACAACGTCATCGGCAGCGCATCTGGATCGCAACGATGTCGATGTGGATCAGTCGGACGTCCAGTTCCGCCACAGCTTTGAACCGGCGAACGGCATCCGCGTGACCTGGGGCTACGAAAACTCTCGTGACAAGCTTTCGCTGGTCCGTGATCAGACGTTCAACACGATAGGGCCAGTTCCTTGTGCTCTTGGTTGCCTGTTTGCCCTGAACTCAACAATTGACCGTGATCTGGATTCCTCCGGCTTGTATGTTTCCTTCGTCAAAGCGCTCCCTTGGCAGTTCGATCACCGATGGACAGTCAGTTCCACCAAACCGACGTAAGGATTCCGGTTTCGATAACGCGCTCGCGCTTTCTCCATCGGATAGAACCACTTTGATAGCGCCTACCCCGGTCGATCGTATCGTCGATCCCCGAGACTCCTTCAACGAACTGAACCACCGCCTGGGCATGCGTTTTTCGCCGGACAAAGGGCAGGACCTCCGCCTCGCCTACCAGCGCTGGCGTCGGCCGTTCGGTCCCGGAGGACTCGGCCTCACCGAAACGGTCGGCATTCCGGTGGAAGACCGGCTGGTCGATTCCGGCGGCCTGCTCAGTCGAAC
>JADJQA010000065.1 GCA_016712985.1 Sulfuritalea sp.
TCATTTGGACAAAATTTCGCTAATCAAAAGGTATCAAATGGCCGGAGTCAAAGGTAAAAGCGGAGGCAAGCGGGAGGGTGCAGGGCGTAAGCCGAGTCCGCCTGTTCTTGTGCCGTCCGCGGGCATTACCTCGACCGGAGACGCGATTACGCGCGATCCTGTGGCGTTTCTGACATCGTTGATGGTAGATGTCGGCGCCGACATCAAAGTCCGCGCTGATGCCGCCAAAGCGCTGCTGCCATACACGCACACGAAGAAGGGCGAAGCCGGCAAGAAGGACGAGCAGAAAGAGGCCGCTGCCGTCGCTGCGCGTGGTCGGTTTGCGCCGATGGCTCCGCCGAAGTTGGTAGCGAACAACCGCTGATGGAGTGGCAGACAAGCTGCACCGACTGGCCCGAGAGGATCATGTCGGGGCGGTCGCTGATCCCGCCGCCGATCTTTCCGGAGCAGGCCGAGCAGGCGCTGGACATCTTCCGGGCCCTCAAAATCGTTGATGCGCCTGGAAGCCCGACTTTCGGCGATGCTTGCGCTCAGTGGGTATTCGATTTGGTGGCCAGCATCTTCGGCGCTTACGATCCGGAGTCAGGGCGCAGGCTAATCACGGAATGGTTCGTCCTGATCCCGAAGAAAAACAGCAAATCGACGATCGCCGCAGGCATCATGATGACGGCGCTGATGCTCAACTGGCGGCAGTCCGCCGAGTTCGGCATTCTGGCGCCGACGCTGGAGGTCGCCAACAACGCCTTTGCGCCGGCCCGGGACATGACGCAAAAGGACGACGAGCTTGATGCCCTGATGCATGTCCAGACGCACATCAAGACCATCACGCACCGCGAAAGCGGCGCAATGCTCAAGGTGGTGGCGGCAGAGGCCAACACGGTCGGCGGCAAAAAGTCAGTGGGCACGCTGATCGATGAGTTGTGGTTGTTTGGCAAGCAATCGAATGCCGAAAACATGCTACGCGAAGCAACTGGCGGACTGGCGTCGCGGCCCGAGGGGTTCGTGATCTATCTCACGACGCAATCCGACGATCCGCCAGCAGGGATTTTCAAGAAAAAATTGCAGTACGCGCGCGACGTGCGTGATGGAATCATCATAGACAAGCGGTTCGTGCCCATCATATTCGAGCATCCTCCTGAGATGGTCGCCGCGAAGGCGCACCTGCTGCCGGAAAACCTGGCGATGGTGAATCCGAATCTCGGTTATTCGGTCGACCGGGAATTCCTGGCGCGAGAATTCAAGATTGCGCAAGAGTCCGGGGCGGAATCGTTTATTGGTTTCATGGCCAAACATGCCAATGTCGAGATAGGTATGGCGCTGCGCTCGGATCGATGGGCCGGTGCGGATTTTTGGCAAGACCAGATCGACAAGAGCATCACGCTTGATGAGTTACTGGCCCGATGCGAAGTTGTTGCAGTCGGCATAGATGGCGGCGGGCTAGACGATCTGCTCGGGCTCGCTGCCGTGGGGCGAGACAGCAAAACGCGAGAATGGCTCGGATGGTTTCACGCGTGGGCGCATCCGTCTGTCCTTGAAAGGCGCAAGTCCGAGGCGTCGCGGTTTGCTGACTTCGCGCGTGATGGCGACTTGACCGTGGTCAAGCGGATGGGGGACGACGTAGAGGATGTTGTCGGCATCATCCAGCAGATAGATGCATCCGGGTTACTCGACAAGATTGGTGTTGATCCGGCCGGGATTGGGTCGATTCTCGACGCGCTGACCGATGCCGGAATCGCGGAAGAAAAAATCATCGGCATATCGCAGGGATGGCGTCTCGGCGGGGCAATCAAGACGCTTGAACGAAAACTGGCAGAGGGCGCGTTCTGTCATTCCGGATCAAACATGATGGCGTGGTGCGTTGGAAACGCGCGCGTCGAACCGAGGGCAAATGCAATCATGATCACAAAGCAAGCCAGCGGTACCGCAAAAATTGACCCACTGATGGCCTGCCTGAACGCTGTGAACCTTTTGGCCTTGGCGCCTGCCAGCGACGAAGTCGGCATGGAGGTCTGGTGAAACTATTCGGCATAACGTTCGGCGAGCGCAAATCCGGCTCCAGCCGCGAAGAGATCCTACAGTTGCTCGCCGGCGCCCAGGGCGGAAGCAAGGCCGGGGTTGCCGTCAACTACAAAACCGCCGCCGCCGTCGGCGCCGCGATCGGATGTGCCCGTGTCATCGCCGAAGGCCTCAGCCAGGTGCCGTTCAAGTTGTTCAAGGAATCCGCCAGCGGCAGCCGCGACCCAGCCAAGGATCACCCGCTCTACAAGTTGATGGCGCGCAAGCCCAACGAATGGCAGACCAGCTTTGAATTCCGCGAAATGATCGCCTTGCACATGGTGTTCTGCGGCAATGCCTATGTCTTTGTCAGCCGCAGCGGCGGCAAGATCCTCGAACTGTTGCCGTTCCAGCCGCAGCAGGTCACCGTCAAGCGCAACGGCTGGCAGGTCGCCTACGAAATCAACACCGACAAAGGCGAGCGTATCCTGGTCCCTGCGGCCGACATGTGGCATCTGCGCGGCCCGAGCTGGGACGGCGTCGTAGGCCTCGACATCGTCAAGCTCGCCCGAGAAGCCATCGGCCTCGCGCTCGCCACCGAAGAGCACAACTCGAGGATGTTCAGCAACGGCGCCCGCGTCGGCGGCATCCTCAGCAGTGAATCCGCGCTCAAGGAAGATCAGGTCAAAACCCTGCGCGAAAGCTGGGAGCGCACCCAAGGCGGCGTCAGCAACGCCTTCAAGACCGCCATCCTCTGGGGCGGACTCAAGTGGTCATCGATGGCCATGGACAACGACGCCGCGCAGATGATCGAACAGCGCCGCTTTCAGGTCGAAGAAATCTGCCGGCATTTTCGAGTCATGCCGATCATGGTCGGGTACAGCGACAAGACTGCCACCTACGCCAGCGCCGAACAGATGTTTCTCGCGCACGTCGTGCACACCCTGGGGCCGTGGTATTCGCGCATCGAACAATCCGCTGAAGCCAACCTGCTAACCGAAGCCGAACGCGACGCCGGCTACTATTTCAAATTCATTGCCAGCGGCCTGATGCGCGGCGCCCATGCCGATCGCGCCGCCTACTTCAGCAAGGCCCTCGGCGCCGGCGGCTCGCCGGCATGGATGACGCAGGACGAAGTCCGTGGGCTCGAAGAAATGAACCCGATGGGCGGCGCCGCGGCGGTCCTGCCGATTGCCACCAATGTCCCGGTACCGGACCCGAACGCGGCCAAGACAACCGACGCGCTGCAATAGCGCAGGAACACCAGGCGGCGGCTACGGCGGCGGATCATGGCCCAGACCATGGATTCCGCCGCGCGCAAAGGAAAACGACGAAGCGCTGTATTTGCTCGGCTTGATTTGACGAAAGGATATTGACATGCATCACCTGAACTGCGGCCTCATCGAACTGAAACTGGCCCCGGCCACCGCCGGCGTCGACACCATGAGCTTCGAGGGTTACGGCGCTGCCTTCGGCAACATCGACGCCTATGGCGATGTGATCGAGCCGGGCGCCTTCGCCAGCTACCTCGCCGACGTCCAGGCCGGCAAGCAGAACTGGCCAGCCATGTTGCTCCAGCACGGCGGCTACGGCATGACCGCAGAAGACATGACGCCCATCGGCATCTGGACATCGCTGGCCGAAGACGGCAAGGGCCTCAAGGTCGCCGGCAAGCTCGCCGATACGCCCCGCGGCAAGGAAATCTATGGCCTCATGAAAATGACCCCGCGCCCAGCCATCGACGGCCTGTCCATCGGCTACATCGCCAAGGAATGGGAGCCGCGCAGCAAGCCAGACGATCCTCGCCGCCGCCTGAAGCGCATCGACCTCGTTGAAATCTCGCCGGTCACCTTCCCGGCCAACGGAAAAGCGCGTGTTGATCAGGTGAAGTCCGGCCTGTCAATCCGTGAAGCCGAGAAAGCCCTACGTGAAGTGGGTTTCTCGCAGAGAAAGCCACAGATCATTTTGGCCGACGGTTTCAAAGCCATACCTCGACGGGACAGAAGAGGATTTAGGCGCACTGGCGGAGATCATTCTCCGTAATACAACCATCTTTTCATCTAAAGGAGCCAATCATGGCTGAAGTTACCTCAAACGACCTGGCTGAACTGCTCACCAAGCAAGGCCAGGCCTTCGAAGAGTTCAAGAAAATCAACGACGCCCGCCTGGCCTCGATCGAGTCCAAAGGCTACGCGCCGGAAGATACCGTCGAAAAAGTCGCCAAGATCAACGCCGATCTCAGCGCGCTCGGCAAGCAAATCGACGAAGTCGCCAAGAAGGCCAATCGGCCCGCCATCGGCACCGAGGGCAAGGGCCTTACCGACGAGCAGATCGAGCACAAGCAGGCCTTCCAGAACTTTTTGCGCAAGGGCGACGCCTCGCAGCTTGAGGCAGATCCAGCGCAAGGCCACGCGCATGGGCAGCGATCCGGACGGCGGATACATCGTGCCGGTCGAGATGGACCAGATGATTGATCGCATCGTCCCGACCATCAGTGCCATGTCGCGCCTCGCCAAGATGTCGTCACCATCGACGCACCGCCGAGTACGAAAGCTCGTGAAAACTTCCGCCTGGCTATGCACCGGGTTGCCGAAGGCGGCGCCGGCGGAGAAAGCACGAACCCGAAATATGCCAAGATCGCCATTGAAGTGTTCGAAGCCGAGGTCGAACCCTGGGTATACAACGCCACGCTTGACGATGCCATTGATCGATCGCCGCCACCGACCTGGCGGATGAAGCCGCCATCGGTTTCGCCGAAGGGGCGCGGCGCGGAGGTTCATCACCGGGAATGGCGTCGGGCGCCCGCGCGGCATCACGGCGTATGACGTGATCACCAACGCCAGCTATGCCTGGGGCAAGATCGGCTACATCGCGTCCGGCAAATCCGCGGCCTTCGCCTCGGTGGCTCCGGCCGACAAGCTGGTCGCGCTCCAGCATGCGCTCAAGGCCCAGTATCGCCCTGGCGCGGCATGGGTAATGTCGGATACCACGCTCGGCACGTGCCGCCAGATGAAGGACGGATCGGGCAGCTACTACCTGTGGCAACCCGATCCCCTGGGTGCGTTCGGCGGCCGCTTCTTGGGCTCGCCGGTCGAGGTCGATGACAACATGCCGGCCGTCGCTGCCGGCTCGCTGTCGGTGGCCTATGGCAACTTCCAGCGCGGCTACACCATCGTCAATCGTCAGGGCACCGTCCTGATCCGCGACAACATCACCGCCAAGGGCACCACGAAGTTCAACTTCCGCCGGCGTTTCGGCGGTGGCGTGAATAATTACGAAGCAATTAAACTCATGAGATTTGCCACGTCGTAAGCACTCCTCGCGACTGGTGATCAGGGCCCGCCGTGGCGACTCGGCGGGCCTTTTTCATTGCAAGTAGCAAACATCTACTCCACGAAAGGACAGCATCATGAACGATCTGCACAACAACACCCGCACCAAAACCGTCATTGCCCCTGTGGCAATCGGCGCCAACGCCACGAAGACCGGCAAGATCATCGACCGCCAGGGCTACGGCGGCGTCGAATTCATCGCCGCCTATGGCGCCGTCACCACCACCGGCACCATCGTCACCCTGGTGTGCAAGGAGGGCGACGTCACCGGCACCCTCACCAGCGTCGCCGATGCCGATCTGCTCGGCACCGAAGCGCTGGCCAGCCTGCTTGCCGCCACCCCGCGCACCTCCGGGAGCACCAGCAACGTCACCAAGCGGCTCGGCTACAAGGGCAACAAGCGCTACGTCCAGGTCAATGCCGTGCAAACCGGCGTGACCTCGGTCGGTTGCGTCGGCATCACCGCGCTGCTGCACAGTCCTGGCAACGCGCCGACTGACAACCCGTAAGCAATTTTGCAAGGGAATAGGTCGCGCGCTCGCCCGCGCGGCGCCGTGAGACTCGGCACCTTCCTTTTCTGGCGAGAGAAAAATCATGATGAAATTTGGAGAAAGACAAGTGTCCCCCACCGTTGCAGGCATCCGTCGAGATCACGTCGCACGCTACGAGTGGGCAGCGAAACTGCTGCCCGCGAAAAGCCGCGTCATTGATTTTGCATGCGGCGTTGGCTATGGCACGCGCATTCTGGCCGAGGCCGGGCACAAAGCGCGCGGCTATGACAAAGAGCCAGAAGCGCTGGCGTATGCCGACAAGCACTATGCCGCCGCCGGCACGATGTTCGTGCAGGCCGATGCATGCACGCCGCCGGCCATGCCCGAAGTCGACGCGGCCGTTTGTTTCGAGACCATTGAACATGTCGAAGACCCGCGCCCGCTGCTCAAAGCCTTGCGGGGTGCCGCACCGCTGCTGCTGGCCAGCGTGCCCAACGAGGATGTCATGCCGTGGAGCCCGGCGCCAGGCTTCACCACCGAATTTCACTTTCGGCACTACACCAAAGCCCAGTTTTCGCAACTGCTCGCAGAGTGCGGCTGGTGCCCGATCGAATGGCACGGCCAAGAGGGCGCGGAATCCGACGTCGAGCCCAATGTCAAAGGTCGCACCCTGATCGCCGTCTGCCAGCGCGATTTGGCCCGCGTGCGCGACGATGACGACCTGATCGAATCCGCCCCGCCCGAATCAGTTTCCGACAGCGCCGAGACAGTCCGAGCGCCGAAGCATGTAGCCATCCTTGGGCTCGGCCCGAGTCTCAATCAGTATCTCGAAATCACAAAGCGACTGGGCGGCCGGTCGCGCTTTTGCGACGAGACATGGACCATCAACGCGCTCGGCGACGTGTTCTCCAGCGATCTGATTTTCCACATGGACGACATCCGCATTCAGGAGATCCGCGCTGAAGCCGCGCCGCAGTCCAACATCGCCACGCTGGTGCAATGGCTCAAGACGCATCCTGGACCAGTCATGACCAGCCGCGCGCATCCTGACTATCCCGGCCTGGTCGAGTTTCCGCTTGAGGCCGTGCTCAACGACCTTGGCCACGACTACTTCAACAGCACGGCGGCATACGCCATCGCCTTCGCCATCCACATCGGCGTCGAAAAGATCAGCGTATTCGGCATGGACTTTACCTACCCCGACGCGCACGACGCCGAAAAGGGCCGCGCCTGCGTCGAATTCTGGCTCGGCACCGCCGCCGCTCGCGGCATCAAGATCAGCCTACCGAAAACCACCACGCTGATGGATGCCATGCACACACGGGCCGCGCGCCTGTACGGCTACGACACGCAGGATGTCGCCTTCGTCATGCATCCGGACGGCCAACTCAAGCTGGAATTCACTGAGCGCGAGACGCTGCCATCCGCCGCCGAGATCGAAGCCGCCTATGACCACTCTGCGCATCCAAATGCGCTTGTTTCGCAAAGCTGAAAGGATAATCTCATGGGAACTATCAAGACAGACGAAATCGATGTAGGCGCCATCCCGCTGGCCGGGACTATCGGCGGCGACGAGCAAATCCTCGTGATTGAGGAATCACAGATCAAGCGGAAGCAGATCAATCAGAGTGGCATCGTCACGGCGACGACTGATGCTGTTACGGGTGCCGTCACTGCGGTATTGGTAGACGGTAAAACCCTCTCGATAGGCAACGGTGTAAATGTCACCAATTTGGCGGGGCTGCAACGGTGGCGCGCAGCGGCATCTGTTGCGGAGTATTTCCCGGCGAGAGTAAATTGTCTTGGTGACAGCATTACCTACGGCAGTTTTTCTAATGCCTCATCCGCGCCGGATGCAGTTGTGATCGGTACGATCTGCGTAGATGCCACCGCCGCTGTACAAGGGTACGTCGGTCGCCTTAGCGCAATGATGGCGCGCAAATACGGCACAAACCCTGCGGGTTTTATCGGAGCGAACGATTCGCGCAATACCTTGGTGGGTACTGGTGCGGCTTCTGCATCATTGGGCCCGCTCATCAACGTAGTCCGCGTCGAAGGGACTCCGGTAGTGGGGTGCGGCCTTCCGCTTCCAGCAGCGGCGACAATTTCGATTCCCGTTCCAGCTTGCACGGATATCGAGATCATCTACTTGGATTCCTCCACCAATTCGGCGGCGGGCGGCGTCGGCGCAAATACCGGAACATTCTCGTATGCGGTAGATGGTGGCGGAGCGACAACGACATCAGCGGATAACGTTAATCCGGTCAACTTCAAGCGAATCGCCATTACCGGCTTATCCAATGCTACACACACATTGCTGCTGACAGGTGTTAGCGCAACGTGCTACATCTATGGCATTTTCTACCATAGCGGGAAAGGCGCAATCGTTTCCCGCTTCGGGCTTAGTTCCGGCACTAGCTTGGATGTTTTTGGGAAAGGACCGGGGGCCAGCGTACTGCCAACAGGGACGCAGCATCGTATCGTTGGCAGCATGGGGCCGTCCGCTACTCCAGTGAGTATTACCGGAGCAGTGACAAGCGGCTCACCTGTGGTGACGGGCATAGCCAGTACAGCAGGGCTCGTGGCAGGAATGCCGGTCGGGGCAAGTGCGCAATTGGCGCTTCCGTGTTTCGTTGAGTCTGTGGACTCAGCCTCGCAGATCACACTGACAACCGCGGCCACGGGGAATAATGCCGGGCGCACCATGTTTGTCGGGGCCGGCAGCACAATCACTGCGGACTTATGGATTGTCGCGCTCGGTCACAATGACTGGCAACAGCAGAACCATGGAACCGCGCCGACTCCGGTTAGCGTCTTCACAACGCAGATGCAGGCGCTGATTGATAGAGTGGTAGCGACCGGCGCATGCGTTTTGCTGGTGGGCGAACCCAAATCCAACAATCCCGCACCGACGCCAGAGACCTACACTGACGCGGACTATTGGGCCGCGCTGGAAAGTCTGGCGCTCGCAAACGATCATGTTGCGTGCATGCAAGTAAACCAAACTTGGGGGGCATTTGCGGACTCCTCTGCTCTTGGTCTCACCACTACCGCAACGGGAGTGCATCCGACAAAACGCGGAGCGGCTGACATGGCTGCCCTGGTGTATGCCGCTCTTTCATATTCGGCTGCGCCTGCTGGGTAGGCCATGACCCCCCACGAAACCATAGCAACCAAGCCGCCTCCGGGCGGATTTTTTCATTGAGGCCCGCATGCTGATCACCGCACCCACCGTCGAGCCCGTCACGCTGGCCGAGGTCAAGTCCCAACTCGGCATCAAGACCGCCGACACCGACAGCGACACGCAACTCACGCGGCGCATCACCGAGGCGCGCAAATGGGCCGAGGGCCACATGCGCCGCAGCCTGATGCCGCAGACGCACGAAATCCGCTTCGATGTATTTGCCGACGAGATGGAATTGCCATTCCCGCCAATCGCTAGCATCTTGTCCATCCGAAGTACATCGATGCCGATGGCACGATGTGACCATGGTAGATGCCGCAGATTACGTGCTGGAGGATTTTCCGCTGCTGCCCTACGTCCGCCCGGTCTATAACGGCACCTGGCCCAGCCCGCGCGGCGAGCCCGGCGCCGTGCGCGTGCAGTACATCGGCGGCTATCCGGTCACGGCGCTGGCCGCCGCCAAGACCATCACCGCCATCACCGCGGCAACGCCGGGAGTGTGCACCAGCGTGGCGCACGGCTTCGCCGACGGCGACCTGATCCTGCTTGACATCGCCGGCATGACCGAACTGGACGGCGCGCTGTATCGCGTCTATGCCAAGAGCACCGACACCTTCCAACTCGCCAATCTGTCCAACAACGGCGCGATTTCCACCGCGGCATTTACCGCCTTCACCAGCGGCACCGCGCAACGGGTAGCCGTCGCCGTACCCGAGATCGTGATTGAAGCCATCATCGTCCTGGTCGGCCACTGGACCAACTTTCAGTCACGCATCGAGGGCGGAAACTTCATCACCCGCGTGCCGCTCGCCGTCGAGCAGATGCTCGATAGTGAAAAGGTCTGGGCGGTCGCATGACACACGCACGCCAGCAAGTCCGCGAAGCCGCCGCCACGCTGCTCAAGGTTTCCCCCACCACCTGGGGGCAAGTATTCGAGACGCGCATACCATCAACACGCGCGGTGCTGCCCTACCTGATGATATTCAGCGACGGCGAAACCAGCGAGGCGATATCGCCCAACAGCGCCGGCATCTACCTGCGCGACTTGACCCTGCTGGTTGCCGGGCGCCTGCGCCTGCCCGGCAACAACGACACCGAAACCGTCGAGGACCGCATGGACGCGCTGGCCGATGAGGTCGAAACCAAGTTGTCATTTTCCGCGCTGCTCGCCGCGGTGCCGCAGATCAAGGGCCTGCGACTCACCGGCACCGAAATGATCGTCGTCACCAACGAGCAAGACGCACCGCAATACGCCGAGGTCACGCTGACATTCGTGGCCCGCTACGCCACCGCCGAGGGCACTCCCGGCACACTGATTTAGCAGTCCCGCAGCGCCAACCACCACCCGCTCCGGCGGGTTTTTTTTCGCCGAAAGGAAACATCATGACGATCTACACCAATGCCGGCCTGGTCATGGCGATGCAATCCGCAATTGCCGCAGCCAAGACCATCACCGCCGCGACCAATGCCGACCCCGGTGTATTCACCAGCGTCGCCCACGGCTACAACGACGGCGACTACATCCTCCTCGAAGTCGATGGCATGCCGACGCTCAACAAGCGGATATTCCAGGTGTATGCCAAAGCCACCGACACATACCAGCTCGAGGACATCGACGGCGCCAGCGGCATCGATACCACGCTGTCCGGCACATTCAGCAGCGGCACCGCCAAGAAGGTCACGCTCGGCACCAGCATCACCGGCGTGCAGGATTTTTCTCCGGCCGGCGGCGAGCCGAAATTCCTCGACACCACCACAGTACATGACCTGTCCGACAAGCAAGTCATCAACGGCACCACCGCGCAAAGTTTCGGCTTGACGATGCAGTGGGACCCGGCCAATGCCGCGCAGCAGGCCATGAATGCGGCATACCTTGCGCAAGCCAGCCGGGCATTCAAAATCACCTGGCCATCTGGCAGGTTTGCGATGTTTTACGGCAGCGTCGGCTACAACATGGCGCCAGGCGGGGGCAATCAGGGCGTCACCACATCGCCGGCGGCCGTGTCAGTCGAAGGCAACTACACCTTCGGCGTCTGATCGTGGGCAACTCGGTGATTGCGCGGCTGCGTGCCGCGCGCAACAGCGCCGTGCCATCGGTCGGGCGGACCTTCACGGTACGCCGCCCAACCGACCTCGAAATGCACGAGATGGCCGGCAAGATCGATCAGCGTGCGCTGCTGGTCAAGTTCGTTGTCGGCTGGGGCACGATGTCAGAAGTGGATCTCGGCATTCCCGG
>JADJQA010000066.1 GCA_016712985.1 Sulfuritalea sp.
GGCACCGACGGCGACGACACCATTGGTGGCACCGGCGTGGACGATCGTATCTCTGGGCTCGCCGGCAACGACCTGATCTGGGGCGGAGCAGGCAACGACATGCTCACCGGCGGCATCGGCACCGACGGCCTCAACGGCGGACTGGGCGACGACACCTATGTCTTCAGTGCCGGCGACGGCGCGACGCTGGACGGCACCCCGGCGGGCGTGGCCGAGACCCTGGCCGACGAAGGCGGCAAGGACACGATCCGCTTCGCCGCGGGCGTCGATGCGCAGAACCTCGTCCTCACCGACAACCTCGATGGCAGCCTGGTGATCGACTACTCGGCCGCCGGCCAGCCGCTGGACCGACTGCTGATCGCCCAGGGTCTGGACGGGCGCATCGAGCGCATGGAAGTCGGCGCCGGCGACACGGCGAGGACGCTGAGCACCACGCAGTTGATCGGCGAATTCGGCAACGGCCTCTACCACGGCACGGATACGGAAGGCCGCCTACACGGAGTGACGGCGGACGAGCTGTCGCTGCATCTGGGGGCCAACCGCGAACTGGTGCTGCAGGTCGGTAGCGAGATGGCCGATACGCTGACCTTCACCCGCTTCGATGCGGCCAGCGTGGCCGCCATCAAGGCCTTCGACAGTGTCGAGTTCGATGACAGGAAGCACGCTGAGCTCCGCCGCACTTTGATAGCCAGGGGATTCGATATTTCGGGGACCGTTGAAGCCGATAGCATCACCGGCACCAATGTCACCGACCGCATCACGGGCGGCGCGGGCGACGACTGGATCGACGGCGGGACCGGCGATGACGTGTTGGCGGGCGAGGGCGGCAACGATGTGCTGCGGGGCGGCATCGGCAACGACACCTATCGCTTCGCTACCGGCGCGGGACTGGACACCGTGATCGATGTCGCAGGCATCAACGCCGTCGAGTTCGGCGCCGGCTTGTCGGCGGCGTCCATGACGGTGACCCAGGGCGTCGGCGACGATGGCCAGCGCTACCTTGATCTGGATTTCGGCAATGGTGACCGGCTTTCGATTCAGCGGGGCGAACTGGACAAGGTTCAGTCATTTCACTTCGCGGACGGCACGACGCTGACCACGGGCGATGTGCTGGCGTCGATGCCCAGCGTGATTCTCATCGGCGAGGCGGGCGCCGATGTCCTCCAGGGGCACGCGGGCGACGATCTGCTGATGGGTCGGGACGGTGACGACATGCTCGTCGGCGCGGCGGGCAACGACATGCTGGTCGGCGGCGCCGGAAACGATACCTTGTCTGGCGGCGACGGCATGGACTGGTTGGGCGGCGAGGCCGGTGACGACCAGCTTGCCGGTGGCGCAGGTGTCGATACCTATCTGTTCGCGGCGGGATCGGGCCAGGACACGGTGGTCGAAGCCGCTGGGGAGCAGTCCGTGTTGCAACTCGGGGCTGGGGCGAGTGCGGCGAACCTGCGGGCCAGTCGCGCCGGCGACGATCTGCTGCTGAAGCTGGACAACGGCGCCGACAGTTTGCGCTTCGCTGACTACTACGCCGATACAAATGCCGGCACGAACGGGCAGGTGACGACCGACGACGGCGCGACCATGACGCTAGCGGCGTTTGTCGAGGCGACTGGACATGTCCCGCAGTCGGTGGCCGAGGCTTGTGCGAAGTATCGCAACTGGTGCGCGGCGACGTGGCCGGCTACCCGTCCAGAGAGGGTTATCAACTGGAGGCCGATGGGTCGTGGCGTTTAGTGCCACGACAGTGCAGCAGGCGGGTGCCGACACGATCATGACATCGACCCGGCTGGCCATGAATGGCGTGGTCTTCGAGGCGCAGACCGGAGCGGACCTGCAATACCCGGCGACCTTTGCCCGCGACGAGTGGGAGCGCGAGCAGACCACGTCGGCGGTCGGTTCCGTCCAGCGTGTGGTGAACACGACGGGGCGGCAGGATTTTGGTGGCGGGGAAGGCGCACCGTATTTTGTGTCCAGTGCGTCGCTGTCGGCCCGCCATGAACTGGTTCTCTCGCTTCGATACATGAACGAGTGGGAGAGAAAACAGGCTGAGGCCACCGGCAACTACGACGATCATTGGACGGTCAGGCGAAAACGACAATGATCCCGCCGTGGAGCCCTCCGGCGGGAGCGACGATCAGCCAGGTGATGGATAGAAATGGCACGCTGACGGGTGTCTGGGTCACTCCCCGCCAGCCAACCGGTTATTGAAACGTCGACGACGACGCTGGTCAGCGACAACGGCACGCGCACGATGACGATTCCCGAACTGACGCTGGGTGCGGGACAACGGACGAGGTCGGCCTGTATTTCCATGGCATGGTGGATGGCGGAGCCGGTGACGACTTTCTGCGGGCGGGCTTTTTTCATCGATGGCACCGGGCTGTACCCGGCATGGCAGATGCACGGTGGCGGCCTGCTGTATGGTAATGACGGCAACGACTATCTTTCCGGGTCCACGGGCTTTGGCTATCAGGACGGCGACAATGTCCTGATCGGCGGCCGCGGTCGCGATGTGCTGGCCGGTGGCGGGGGCGCAGATACTTTCATGTTGCTGGAGGAGGATGCGTCGACTACATCATGGATGTGGGTCGGCCGCCGACTATCGCATCGATTGGCGCCACAGCGGCGACGTAGTATTTGCCGATCCGGCCTTGTACGCCATCGCCGGCAACGACTATGCCGCGCTGGAGCCCTGGTACGTCAGCGACATCGTGCCGGATACGGTGGTCTTCGGCGCCGGCGTTGGCGCGGCGAATATCTCTGTCTTTATGTCCGACTCACCCACCGAGAATCAGGGGCCGCAGTACGACCCTGTGCTGCAGATCATGGCAGCCCAAGGCACAGGCGCGCAGATCACCCTGGCCAGGGCCGACGACTTGGCGGGAACCGGCATCGAATACGTGGCCTTCGCCGACGGCACGCGCCTGAGCATCGGCGAGGTAGTGGCGCGGTTGGACCAGGATCAGGATGTCCATGGTTCCAGACTGCGCGACGTGATTTGCACCGGAGCGGGAGACGACAGGATCGATGGCGGAGCCAACCACGATGTGCTGGCTGGCGGTGCTGGCAATGACACCTACGTGATCGGTCGCAACACCGGTTTCGATGCGATCGATCAGGGCAATGCGGGAGCGGCCGATGCCGACGTGATCGAATTTGCCGCGGACGTGACACCCGGCGAGGTGACGCTGTCGAGGGATGCGACGGGTCTGACGCTACGGGTTGCGGCTACCGGCGCTGGGGCGCTGGTGGCCGGCTGGACAACGGATTCCAGTCTGGTCGTGAAATTCGCCAACGGTACTGCCTGGGATGCCGCGGCGATTGATGCAGCGATGCCGGTCATCGGGACAACCGGGCCGGACGTCCTGTACGGCGGCAGTGTCGGCAAGTCGATGTACGGCAATGGTGGCGACGATGTCCTCTACGGCGAGGGCGGGAATGACACGCTCTTCGGCGGCGTCGGCAACGACATCCTCGACGGTGGCGCGGGAAACGATCTTCTGGCAAGCGAAGCCGGCGACGACGTCTACGTCTTCGGCCGTGGTGACGGCGCCGATAACGTGTTGTTCAGCGCCGGTTCCGGCGGCAGCGACACGCTGCGCTTCAAGCCCGGCGTCGCGCCGGGCGACGTCACGCTGGTCAAGTACTTCGGCGGTTACAAGCTGACGATCGACGACAGCGGCGATTCGATCCAGTTCGGCGCAGGGGTGCCATTGACGCGCCTGGAATTCTCCCCTTTGACGGGCTCGGGACAAGCGGGCACGGTATGGGACGGCTCGGTTCTGGCGGCAACGCCCATCTACAAGCAGGGCAGCGCGGCTGCCGACAGCCTTGGAGGAACCACGGGTGCGGACTATCTGGCCGGGCTGAGCGGCGATGATTCGCTGTCTGGCAATGCGGGCAACGACGTGCTGGACGGTGGCGTGGGCAACGACACCCTCTATGGCGATGCCGGCAACGATATCTTTCTGTTCGGCCGCGGCGATGGATCGGACACGATTATCCAGTCGTCGGCATTGGCCGGCGACAGCGACGTGATCCGCTTCAAGGCCGGCGTGCGGCCCTCCGATGTCGTCCTGACGCGGGATGGCGTCAGCGACTACGGTGGCGTGCGGTTGACAATCGCCGACACCGGCGATTCGATAGGAATTGTTGGCCAGGGCAGCGCGGGCTTCACCACTTACAACGTGCCGCGCGTCGAGTTCGCGGATGGCACGGTGTGGGCCTCGTCTGTGTTGCGCTCTGTGATCGCCAAATTTGTGGCCGGTCCCGACACCTATAGCTTGAGCGGCACCAACGGCCCCGACATGCTGGACGGTACGCTAGGCGGAACGATCCTCTCCGGTTTCGACGGTAACGACACCCTGGTTGGCGGACCGGGGCCGCGAGTCGATCTCTACGGCGGTGCCGGCAACGACACACTGGTCATCGGCGAAGCCACGCCTTGGACGCGGGTGATCCAGAGCGGCGCCACGGGCGGCGACGAGGACGTGGTGCGCTTCGCCGCGAGCGTAAAGCCGGAGAACGTGATGCGCATCCACTGGGGCAATGATCTGGCGCTGCTCGACACGAGGTCGGGCAGCCTGGTCAGCCTCGTCAACTGGGTGACGCCCTACGCTGACCAGCCACACGTGGCGTGTGTCGAGTTTGCCCCTTCTACAGGCTCAGGACAGCCTGGCACGGTATGGGATCAAACTACGCT
Organism: Sulfuritalea sp.; assembly: GCA_016712985.1. Taxonomy (GTDB): domain Bacteria; phylum Pseudomonadota; class Gammaproteobacteria; order Burkholderiales; family Rhodocyclaceae; genus Sulfuritalea. Next base: position 4,703 of record JADJQA010000066.1, read on the forward strand.
CGGCAGCGGCTGGCTTACGGCCACGATCATCAACGGTGGTGACGGTAACGATCATTACTCCGGTGCAAGCGGCTCCGATGTGCTGATGGGGCTGGCCGGTGACGATGTATTGCGGAGCAACGGAGGCGACGACATCCTGATCGGCGGCGCCGGCAACGACCATCTGAACGGCGGCGCGGGCAACGACACATTCATCGTCGGTCGCGGGCAGGGTTCCGATTACATCGCCTGGTCGTTCGACGCGCAAGCAGGCGATGTCGATGTGCTGCGCTTTGCACCGGGCGTGACGGCGGCGGACATCGACGCCAGCCGCGAATACAGCGATCTGAAGCTGACCATCCGCGACACCGGCGAAACGACAACGGTGGCCAGTTGGTTCTATCTGGCCTTCAACGGTTTTCAGGCACCGCGGGTGATGTTTGCCGACGGGTCGCAACTGGATGAGGCGGTACTGCGGGCGCTGCCGTTGGTGATCACCGGAACCGAGGAGGCCAATACGCTGTATGGATCGTCGATGAACGATCGCCTGTATGGCCTGGGAGGCAACGACAGCTTGCTTCGGGCAGGACGGCAACGATCTGCTGGATGGCGGCAGCGGCAACGATTGGCTGTACGGCGGCGCGGGCAACGATACCTTTGTCGTCGGCCGTGGCCTCGGCAACGACCTCGTGCACACCGACGATGCGGCTCCCGGCGACATCGATACCGTGATGTTTGCGGCGGATGTCGCTGCCGCGGATGTATCCGTTTCCCGCTATTTTGGCGACTTGATGCTGACCATCGACGCCACCGGCGAAACCACGACGGTGGCAGGCTGGTTTGACCGCGTGGAAAGCGGCTATTCCGCGCCGCGAGTAGGTTTTGCCGACGGCACGTCATGGAATGCCACGACGCTGTCGACGCTGTCAATGCGCACCACCGGAACATCGCGCGGTGAAGACCTGCGCGGTGGCGATGGCGACGACCTGATCCAGGGCTTTGGCGGCGACGACAACCTCCATGGCAATCAAGGCGACGATACGCTGATCGGTGGTGCGGGCGACGATCAACTGGTCGGCGGGCCTGGCAGCGATGTCTATGTATTTGGACGGGGCGACGGGGTGGACAGCATCGACCTATCGACGGCTGGATCTGATGATGTCGACGTCGGTTCGCTTCGCGTCGGATGTAGTGCCGGGCGAGGTTCAGGCCGAGAGCGATGGCGATGGCAATCTGGTGCTGACCTTTCGGGAGCCGGGGAAGACCCGGACGACGTGGATCGGCTCGTGCTGCGGAACTGGTTCGAAGCGGACGGCGAGCGGCGCGTGTCGCGGGTCGAGTTTGCCGACGGGACGGTATGGGACGAGGCGGCATTGCTCGCGGCCACCGCGTCGGTGATTACCGGCAGCGAAGAAAACGACGAACTGGATGGTACGCCGAGCAATGACACGATGCTTGGCCTGGAAGGTGATGACGAGATTTGGGGGGAGGCCGGTGACGATCTTATAGAGGGCGGTCTGGGTAACGATTTCCTCGCCGGCGGTCCCGGCAACGATGTGTATGTCTTCAATCGCGGCGATGGCTGGGATTCCATCCATCAGTTCGAAGCCGGTGATGAAGACGTCGATATTGTGCGCTTCGGTGCCGGTATTGCCGCGGACGACCTGGCCATCGGGCGTAGCGGCGACGATCTGGTCCTTTTGCTTGGCATGGACGGCGATGGCGTGCTGCTGTCGAACTGGTTCTACGACGATGTTCCGCTGGCAGGGGTCGAGTTCGCCGATGGCAGCGGTTGGGATGCGGAAGAGTTGGCGGCAATGGCCCAGGCGTCGAGTCTGATCGTCGGCTCGTCCGGCAGCGACGAACTCGGTGGTACCGATTTCGGCGACACAATGCACGGCCTGGCGGGTACGGATTGGCTCTCTGGCGGCGATGGCGGGGACAGACTCTACGGCGGCGACGGCACTGACCGCCTGTTCGGCGGGGCAGGTGACGACACGCTGATCGGCGGCGCCGGCAACGATCGACTGCGGGGCGACGTCGGAGACGATACCTATGTTTTCAATCGCGGAGATGGCGACGACCAGATCTTCAACTATCGTGACGAAGAGGAGGGCGCTACGATCGGTCTCGATGTGATTCTGCTCGGTGGCGACATCGCCCCGGACAAAGTCCGCATTTTCGCTTTTGACGATGAAGGTGAGTTGGTCGTCGGCCTTTCCCTGGCCGATGAGGAGGATGGTTCCGTCGGGATCTACGGCGATCTGGCGGACCTTCCCGCGGTGCGCTTTGCGGATGGCACTGTAAGGGATGGCGATACCCTGCGCGCGATGATCGTCAATACCGAAGGCACGGAACTCGACGACCTGCTGGTGGGGACTGGCGGCGGCGATGTCCTGCGCGGCGGCGCGGGCTACGACACGACTCTTCGGTCTTGAGGCAACGACACGTTGTCGGGCGGCGGCAATGGAGGAGCCATCGATGGCGGCGAGGGCGGGGGCGGCGGCGGCTTGGATTTCGATTGGCTGCGAGGAGGTACGGGCGACGATGTCTATGAATTCAATCGCGGCGACGGCAAGGTGCGAATCAGCAATTGGGACGCAGGTGACGACGTCGTTCGATTCGGCGCGGGAATTGGCGCGGACAATGCAACTTTCAACCGCGACGGCGTATATGTTCTTTCGATCGCGGACACGGCTGACTCGATCAACATCGAATCCGAACTGACGACCCTGCCACGCGTTGAATTTTCCGACGGCACGGTCTGGAATCGCGGCACTCTGCTGGCGATGGCCACCGGGAACCTGGCTACCGAGGGCGACGACCTGCTGGCCAGCACCGCCGCGAATTCCGTTTTGGACGGTGGCGAAGGCGATGACACCTACTTTGTCGGCAGCGGCCCGGCGGTGACGCATATTGCGGACAGTGCGGGCGCGGATACCCTGGTGCTCGACGGCCTGACGCCGGACGATATCGAGCTGGGCGTCGGTTCGCTGAAGATAACGGTCAAGGCGACCGGACAGGAAATCCATCTCGATGATTTCGACCCGGATAATCCCTATGCCGAAGGCGGTATCGAGTACGTCCTCTTTGCCGACGGGACGGTCTTGAGCAAGGAGGGACTGATCGACGCGCTGGGCTTCCATCCGATCGGGACGAGCGGCGACGATGTCCTTTTGGGAACATCGTTGAACGACGTGATTACTGGACTGCCAGGCAATGACACCCTGGTTGGTCGGGGCGGCAACGACATTCTTGATGGAGGCAGTGGCAACGACACCCTGGACGGCGACCCGGCGGGCATCGCGGTGACTGTCGCGCTGGATTCGCTGGTGGTATATGCCCGGGGCACGGCGGTAGACGGTATCTTTCCGATCATGGGAAGTGTGGGTCGACGGCGTCAGGCTACAGACCCTGACCGTCGACGCCACCGGCTACGCCGCCTACAGCGTGGGCGTTCCGGCGGGGACGCTGGCCGCGGAAGTCGCCGTCACATTTGCCAACGACGCGTACAAGCCGGAAATCAATCAGGATCGCAACCTCTACGTCGATCAGCTCGTGGTGAATGGCCAAACCATCAAAGCCAACGCCCCCGGGTGCTGCTCGATTTCGGGGTCGGTGCCGGGGCGTTCGACGACTTCAATACCTACGGGTCCTGGGCGGCCTGAGTTCCAACGGCGCGTTACGTTTCCGTCTGGTCGGGTCTGACCTGCTCGATGGGGGAAGCGGGGCCGATACCCTGCGCGGCGGTGTTGGTAACGACGTCTATATCGTCGACAACAGCGGCGATACTGTCGAAGAAGCGCCCAACGCGGGCCATGATCTGGTCAGGAGTTCGGTCAGCTACGCGCTGGCCGACAACGTCGAAGACCTGAACCTCACTGGCACGGCCGATAGCGATGCGACGGGGAATGCCGGGCAGAACCAGTTGGTGGGCAACAATGGCGCCAACCGTCTGGACGGCGGGCAGGGCTGGACTGCCTGGTGGGCGGCCTGGGTGACGACCGCTATGTGGTGGAGAACCCCGGCGACGTCACCTGGGAAAACCCCACTGCCGGCATCGACAGCGTCGAAAGTTCGATCTCCTGGACCCTCCAGGCCAACACCGAGAACCTGATCCTTACCGGCAGTGCCGCCATCAACGGCACCGGCAATGCCGACGCCAATTCGCTGCGGGGCAATGCCGGCAGCAACGTGCTGAACGGTGGCGCCGGGGACGACACCCTGGAAGGCGACCCGGCGGGCATCGCGGTGACTGTCGCGCTGGATTCGCTGGTGGTATATGCCCGGGGCACGGCGGTAGACGGTATCTTTCCGATCATGGAAGTGTGGGTCGACGGCGTCAGGCTACAGACCCTGACCGTCGACGCCACCGGCTACGCCGCCTACAGCGTGGGCGTTCCGGCGGGGACGCTGGCCGCGCAAGTCGCCGTCACATTTGCCAACGACGCGTACAAGCCGGAAATCAATCAGGATCGCAACCTCTACGTCGATCAGCTCGTGGTGAATGGCCAAACCATCAAAGCCAACGCCCCCGGGGTGCTGCTCGATTTCGGGGTCGGCGCCGGGGCGTTCGACGACTTCAATACCTACGGGTCCTGGGGCGGCCTGAGTTCCAACGGCGCGTTACGTTTCCGTCTGGTCGGGTCTGACCTGCTCGATGGGGGAAGCGGGGCCGATACCCTGCGCGGCGATGTTGGTAACGACGTCTATGTGGTCGACAACAGCGGCGATACTGTCGAAGAAGCGCCCAACGCGGGCCATGATCTGGTCAGGAGTTCGGTCAGCTACGCGCTGGCCGACAACGTCGAAGACCTGAACCTCACTGGCACGGCCGATAGCGATGCGACGGGGAATGCCGGGCAGAACCAGTTGGTGGGCAACAATGGCGCCAACCGTCTGGACGGCGGGCAGGGCCGGGACTGCCTGGTGGGCGGCCTGGGTGACGACCGCTATGTGGTGGAGAACCCCGGCGACGTCACCTGGGAAAACCCCACTGCCGGCATCGACAGCGTCGAAAGCTCGATCTCCTGGACCCTCCAGGCCAACACCGAGAACCTGACCCTTACCGGCAGTGCCGCCATCAACGGCACCGGCAATGCCGACGCCAATTCGCTGCGGGGCAATGCCGGCAGCAATACGCTGTTCAGCTCGTGGTGAATGGCCAAACCATCAAGGTCAACGCCCCCGGGGTGCTGCTCGATTTCGGGGTCGGTGCCGGGGCGTTCGACGACTTCAATACCTACGGGTCCTGGGGCGGCCTGAGTTCCAACGGCGCGTTACGTTTCCGTCTGGTCGGGTCTGACCTGCTCGATGGGGGAAGCGGGGCCGATACCCTGCGCGGCGGTGTTGGTAACGACGTCTATGCGGTCGACAACAGCGGCGATACTGTCGAAGAAGCGCCCAACGCGGGCCATGATCTGGTCAGGAGTTCGGTCAGCTACGCGCTGGCCGACAACGTCGAAGACCTGAACCTCACTGGCACGGCCGATAGCGATGCGACGGGGAATGCCGGGCAGAACCAGTTGGTGGGCAACAATGGCGCCAACCGTCTGGACGGCGGGCAGGGCCGGGACTGCCTGGTGGGCGGCCTGGGTGACGACCGCTATGTGGTGGAGAACCCCGGCGACGTCACCTGGGAAAACCCCACTGCCGGCATCGACAGCGTCGAAAGTTCGATCTCCTGGACCCTCCAGGCCAACACCGAGAACCTGACCCTTACCGGCAGTGCCGCCATCAACGGCACCGGCAATGCCGACGCCAATTCGCTGCGGGGCAATGCGGCCAGCAATACGCTGAATGGCAATGCAGGAACCGATACGCTCGACGGCAAGGCCGGTACCGATCTCCTTCTGGGCGGCGCCGGCAACGACAGCTATGTGTTCGGGCGCGGCTACGGCAGCGACACGGTACGCGAGAACGACGCAACACCAGGCAATATGGATGCGGCCCAGTTCCTCGCCGGCATCGGCGCCGACCAACTCTGGTTCCGGCATATCGACAACAACCTGGAGGCTAGCATCATCGGCACCACGGACAGCCTGACGATAGAGAGCTGGTACCTGGGCAATCAGTACCACGTGGAGCAGTTCAAGACCGCTGACAACAAGCTCCTGCTCGACAGCCGAGTCGACCTGCTGGTGCAGGCGATGGCGGCGTTCGCGCCTCCGGCAGCGGGCCAGACCACGTTGCCGCCAAACTATCAGGACAGCCTGGCCACGGTGATCGCCGCCAACTGGCAGTAAGGCGCTGCGGCAAGCCGGGACTCTCCCGCCTTGCCGCAATAAGTGACATAATGCCAATTATACGAAGTATTGACAGGCCGTTTGCTGCGAATTCGTACGGAACTACTCTGCGTACGGGACTACTCTGTCGCCCCGGCCTTGCGCAGGTAGGTCGCTATATCCTGATGACCGAGTTTCTTCGCCAGGCGCAAAGCCGTAAGCCCTTCTTCATCAGCCAGATCCTTGTTCGCACCCGCTTCAATCAGCAGGCGCACAAGATCCGCTTTTCCAAGCTTGACCGCGAGCATCAGTGCCGTCTGGCCATTCGGTGCGCGGGCATCGAGCTTGGCACCCTTGGCAACCAAAAAGGCCGCAATCTCGCGGCTGTCGCCAAACATCGCATAGTGCAAGGGAGCCCAGCCCGACGGGTTGAGATCCGCTCCTTTGCCGACCAAGGCCCGAACCGCGTCAAGCTGGCCCTTGAGTGTGGCCAGCAGCAAGGCTGTGTCGCCAAACTGGTTGCGCCGATTGACGCTGGCGCGATTGGCCAGCAGGGCTTCCAGCAAGGCTTGGTCGCCGTTGCGCGCCGCGATCATCAGCAGGGTCGATCCGCTGCGGTCAGCAGTGTTGACGTCCATGCCACGCTTCAGGAGGTCAATCACGCTTGGCGCGTCACCGTTGTTTGCTGCGGCAATGATATCGTCGTAGGCACCGGCCTGGGCCAGGTTGGCAGCGACCAGCATCGCCAGTCCGATCAGAGTCTTACGCACGGTTTGCACCCCCAAAAAGTCGGAAAAAGTTGGCGGTCGTGGCCTCGGCCAGTTCCTCCACGGTGATACCCCGCAACCTTGCCACTTCCTCGGCGACGTGGCGAACCAGGGCAGGATGATTCAACTTGCCACGATGCGGCACCGGGGCAAGATAGGGGGCATCGGTCTCGACAAGGATCCGGTCGAGCGCAACGAAGCTCGCCACCTCCTTGATTTGAATCGCATTCTTGAATGTGACGATGCCGGAAAAGGAAATGTGAAAGCCAAGATCGAGCGCGCGTTTGGCTACGGCTAGGGTCTCGGTGAAGCAGTGAAACACTCCCCCCGCCGCACCGGCGCCCTCTTCTTCGAGGATCCGCAAGGTATCGGCGGCGGCCTCCCGTGTGTGGATGATCAGTGGCTTGCGGCAACGGCAGGCAGCGCGGATATGAGTACGAAAACGCTCGCGCTGCCATTCCAGATCGCCTTCCAGTCGGTAGTAGTCCAGACCGGTTTCTCCAATCGCCACCACTCTTGGACGCTCCGCGAGACGAATCAGGCGGTCCTGGTCCGGTTCTTCGCCATCCTGCGTGTCCGGATGAACCCCCACCGAGGCCCAAAGATTCTGAAAGCGCTCTGTCAGCGCCAGAACCCCGGGAAAGCGCTCCAGCGTTACCCCTGCAATCAGCGCCCAGCCGACGCGATTGGTTTTCATTGCGGCCAGCAACTCGTCTTCCCGTCCCTGGAAATCGGAGAAATCGAGGTGGCAGTGCGAATCAACCAGCAGCGCGTTCATGAGCTCGCCGGACGCACGCCGCGCAAGTAGTAGGCGGCAAGATTTTCGAGAAACAGCAATTGATTCAATGGATGACGGGCGCTGCGGCGGAACTGGTTGATCTCGCGCCAGGCGGCCAGCAGGGCGTTCGGGCTCAGGCTCTGGATCCGTTTCGGTCGCTGCCAGCCCCCGTGGTAGCGAACCTCGCCCGTCATGCGTTCTTGCGCCAGATCGAACAGCCAGCGCTGCACGCCTTCGACCAGATTTTCCATGCGGAACAGCGATTCACTCTTAAGCAGGGCATCCCAGCGCGCGGCAAGCGCAATCGGGTCCTCCGGCGGAGAAATCAGGGAATCCACCAGCGCGTCGATCGGCGCCAGATGTCCCTGTTCGTTCCATTGTGCAACACGCATTGGTGCGCCACCCGCCAGACTCAGATAGCGCTCCGCGTGGCTTTCAAGTCCCGCGCTGGCCAACCACGCAGTCGCCGCGGCAACGTCCGGAGCGCCAAAGGGAATGATCCGGCACCGGCTGCGAATGGTCGGCAGCAGTGTCTTCTGTCTTGATGAAACCAATATGAAATATACACTTGACGGTGGTTCTTCGAGTATTTTAAGAAGTGCATTGGCGGCTGCGGGATTCATTGCCTCGGCTTCGGTAATGAGCACGACACGGTTGCCATCGCGGTGGCTGCCGACGAAAACGAAAGGCTCGAGTTCGCGGATCCGGTCGATACGAATAATCCGCTGGCTGCGCTTCCTGGTCTTTTCTCCGGCTTTTTCGCTTGCGCCGTCTTCCGCATCATCATCGCCGTCCGGTTCGACGCGCCGGAAATCCGGGTGATTGCCGGCGTCCAGCCAGGTGCAAGCCTGACACGCGCCGCAGGCCGTCAGATCCGGTGTGATCGACTCACAGAGCAGCAACCTGGCAAGCTGTTCGGCGAATACGGTCTTGCCAACCCCGGCCGGCCCGACCAGCAGCATCGCGTGCGGAAGTCGCTGAAGCCCCTGCCCCAGCAGTTGGTCTGTCGCGGATTGGTTCCACTTTATATGTTTTTCTTCAATTGCTTGCAATTATATTCTCAAGTAACTTGTTAATATTGTCTGGCGTCTGCGTGGCGTCGATCAGCCGCACTCGCTGGGGATTTTCCGAGGCTATGCGCAGATAGGCAGCCCGAACGCGCTCGAAAAAAGCCGATTGTTCCTGCTCGAAGCGATCCGGCCTGGGCGTTGCGGCGTGCAGTCGTTGCTGGGCAATGGCGACCGGTGCATCGAATATCAAGGTCAGGTCCGGCTGCAGATCGCCCACTACCCAATTCGCAAGTGCTTCCAGCCTGCGCCAACTGAGGCCGCGCCCTCCCCCCTGGTAGGCAAACGAGGCATCGACGAAGCGGTCGCAGACCACCCAGTCGCCGCGCGCCAATGCCGGTTCGATGACTTGCGCCAGATGTTCGCGCCGCGCCGCAAACATCAGCAGCGCCTCGGTTTCCAGGTGCATCGGTTCAGCGAGCAGCAATGCGCGCAGCGTTTCACCCAGCGGGGTTCCACCGGGTTCGCGCGTCGCCACCACCGTATGGCCCTGCGCGCGCAGGTAATCGACGAGCCAGGCGTGCTGGGTGCTTTTCCCGGCGCCGTCGATGCCTTCGAGACTGATGAAGCGGCCGCGTGCCACGTCTAGCGCCCCTGATACCTGGCGACGGCGCTGTTGTGTTCATTCAGCGACGCCGAAAACACGCTGGATCCGTCGCCGCGAGCGACGAAATACAGCCTGTCGCTGGGCGGCGGCTTCGCCGCGGCTTGCAGCGAAGCGAGCCCGGGCATCGCGATCGGTGTCGGTGGCAGGCCGGGCCGCGTGTAGGTGTTCCAGCGTGTATCGGTTTGCAGATCGACCTTGCGCAGATTGCCGTCGAAGCGCTCGCCCAGGCCATAGATCACGGTCGGATCGGTTTGCAGCAGCATGCCGCGCCGCAACCGATTGACGAACACCGCAGCGACCTGTGGCCGATCGGCCGGCGAACCGGTTTCCTTCTCGATGATCGAAGCCAGGATCAGCAATTCGTAGGGGGGTCTTCAGCGGCAGGCTGGTTTCACGGCCCTCCCATGCCGCAGCCAGCCGCGGCTGCATGGCCCTGTAGGCGCGGCGCAGAACGTCGAAATCGCTACTGCCCTTGTTGAACAGGTAGGTGTCGGGAAAGAACAGTCCTTCCGGATGGCTTTCCGCCGCCCCAGGCGGGCAAGGATCTGCGTGTCGGTCAGCTTCAGCGAGTCATGGGCGAGGTCGGGATGCTCATTCAGTACGGCGCGAAATTGGCGAAACGTCTTGCCTTCCACCAGCACGAGTTCCCCCTGCGTCACATCGCCGCGCGTCAGCGTGTCAAGAAGTTCCACGGCCGTGATGCCACGCTCGACCTCATAGCTGCCGGCCTTGATCTTTGACGCCCGACCCATGAGTCGTCCCAGCAGTTCCATCTGCCAGGCGGGCAGATCGATGCCCGCCGCCTCGATCGCCTGCGCTGCCGCGCGCAAGCTGGCGCCGGCCGGAACCGAAAAAGCGGCGGGCTGATTGCCCATCGGCAACTTGTGCAGGACAAACCAGCCGGCACCCGCGCTGACCACCAGAACCACGAGACTCAGCACCAGCAGGAGTGATTTGAAAGTACGCATCAAGACTTGATTTGGACCGGATGGGCGCAATCTGCGGCCCAGCGGCGATGATAGCATTCCGTCTCCCTCTACCCGGACGCAGCTCATGACCCAAGAATGGATTCCCTTCCTTGCCTGCCAGGGCTTGGCGGCAGATGGCAGCAGCTTCGGTACCGTTGCCGACGAGCTTGTCGCGGCCCGCGATGGAACTGTCGTGGCGCCCCTGACCGACCAGGGCCTGATTCGTGCCAGCGGGGCCGATGCTGCTGGTTTTCTCCATACTTTGCTGACCAACGATATCAAAGGTATCACGCCGGGTGGCGCGCGCTTTGCCGGCCTGTGCACGGCCAAGGGGCGGCTGCTGGCGTTGCTGCTGATCTGGCGCGAAGGCGATGATTTCCTGCTGATGCTGCCACGCGAGATCCTGCCGGCGATCCTGAAAAAGCTGTCGATGTATGTCCTGCGCTCAAAGGTGAAGCTCAGCGATGCGACGGCAGAGCGGGCTTTGGTCGGTTATTCGATGCCAGCCGGCGTTACCACCTCCCCGCGAAGCGGAATTCCAGGTGTGCAAGGCCCATCAGCGCCGACTCTGGGTGACGCGGTGGCGGCCTTGCCGCGCTTTGGCGTCGAGGCAGTCGATGGCGGCCAGGCGATCCGGCTCGATGACCAGCGCTGGCTGCTGGCGCTCGATGCCGTGACTGCCGACGCGCGCTGGCAACAACTGGCGGTCTCGGCCCGGCCGGTGGGCCTGGCGGCCTGGCAATGGCTGGAAATCTCCGCCGGGCAACCGCGCGTGGTTGTCGCGACCCAGGAGGCCTTCGTCCCGCAAATGCTCAACATGGAGCTGCCCGCCGTAGCCGGCGTGAGCTTCAGCAAGGGCTGTTACCCCGGACAGGAGATTGTCGCCCGTACGCAGTACCTCGGCAAGATCAAGCGCCGTACCTATCGGGCCGCACTGAGCGGCACGGTTGTGGCGGGAGCGCCGGTATATGCGCCGGAAACCGGGGATCAGCACTGCGGTACCTTGGTCAGCGTGGCGCCCTCCCCGGCTGGCGGCTTCGAGTGTCTGGTCTGCGTCCAAAGCAGCGCCGTGGAGGCCGGCGAAGTCCACGTCGGTGCGGTTGACGGCGAGCGCCTGGCATTTCTGCCTCTGCCTTACCCGCTCAACTAACTCGCATGCAGCAGCGGCGCGGTACCCCTGACGATGAAACACGTTAAAGGCGAATTGAAGGCCCGCCCCTCCCATCCTCCCCTCACCGGGAGGCTTCCAATCAGCTCGCTTCGCTCGACTATGACCCGTCGCTCCGAACGAGTTACTTCACGTTGAGCAAGTGCAGGAATGTGCCTGATCCTCGTCGCCTGGCGGGTTCATCCCGACTACCCGTTGGTGGTGGCGGCAAATCGCGACGAGTTCTTCGCGCGCCCGACGGCGCCCGCCGCCTTCTGGAAGGACGCACCGCAGGTCCTCGCCGGACGCGACCTCGAAGCCGGGGGCACCTGGATGGGTGTCACCCGCACCGGGCGCTTCGCCGCGCTGACCAATTTTCGCGATCCGGCGCAGAACCGTAGCGGCGCGCCTTCGCGCGGTGCGCTGGTGGCGGATTTTTTGGCCGGAGAAGAAACGCCGCACACCTGCCTCGAACGCATCGCCCCGCGCGCCAGCCAGTGCAACGGCTACAACCTGCTGGTCGGCGACGGCGAAACCCTCTGGTGGGCGTCGAACATGGGCGGCGAGCCAAGGCGGCTGGAGTCGGGCGTGTATGGCATATCCAATCACCTGCTCGATACGCCCTGGCCGAAAGTCGGCGCCGGCAAGACGGCGCTGGCGCAAGCTCTCGACAGCCTGCCCGACGACGAGGCGCTGTTCGGTCTGCTCCAGGATGATGGCATTCATCCGGACGAACACCTGCCGCAGACCGGGATTTCCCTCGACTGGGAGCGCCTGTTGTCCTCGGCCTTCGTCAAATCGCCCGACTATGGCACGCGCAGTTCCACCGTGTTGAGCATCGGGCGGGACGGCTGGGTGGGTTTCGACGAGCAGACCTGGCTGCAGGGCGCGCAACGCGGCCCGCGCTTGCACTATCGGTTTACGTCGCCGGCCCGCGGAACGGAATCCCCGGTGGACAGGAGCGACGCACCATCGTCCGATGCGGGATGCCGGCCTCCATGAACTCGGGTCCTTCCTCGACAAAGCCGAAGCGTCGGTAGAAGCCGCTGGCCTGCGTTTGCGCGTGCAGCGCCAGATTCTCCTGGCCCTGCAGGGAGGCTTCTTCGAGCAATCGCTCCAGCAGCGCGCGGCCGACACCCTTGCCGCGCCAGTCCCCGAGTACCGCCATGCGCCCGAGGTGACCGTCGGCCAACAGACGCCCGGTGCCGATCGTGCAGCCATCGCTGTCGCGAGCGATTACATGCCGACTCGCGGCGTCGTGCTCATCCCGCTCGATGCCCGGCAGTACATGCTGCTCGCCGACGAAGACGGTATCGCGCACCTGCCAAGCCTGATCCCCGAGTTCCGCCCAGGTACCGGCCTCGACGGCGAATTCGACGATATCCACGGGCGTATGGACCGGGGCACGCGGTCGAACAGCTCGATGATGTCGCTGTTGCGCATGCGCACGCAGCCGATCGAGCCCGGGGTGCCCATGGCCACGGCGTCGGGCGAGCCGTGAAGGTAGATGTAGCGGCGCATCGTGTCGACTTCGCCGAGCCGGTTGCGTCCCGGTTCCTTGCCTGACAACCAGAGGATGCGCGTCAGGATCCAGTCCCGCCCAGGAAACTGTTCGGCAAGTTGCGGCGTCCACAGCTCGCCGGTCGGCCGACGACGCACGAATACCGTGTTAGCCGTCGCCCCGGCGCCGATTTTGGCCCGGACGATATGCCGGCCGCGGGGAGTGCAAAAGCTGCCGTTCCGCTCGCCGGCCCCGTTTCTTGCGGTGGACACCACATAGCGCTGCAGCAAGCTACCGCGTTCGTCATGCAGTTCGAGGGTTTGCTGCGGCAGGCTGAT
>JADJQA010000067.1 GCA_016712985.1 Sulfuritalea sp.
CCAACGATCACCCCAGCGGCCAAAGGGGTCAGAGTCATTTTCGCTTTCGTTTCCCATCATTTTTCTCCATTCTCAGAATCCAAATCCTTGTTGTTCAGTCAAGGCCATTGGCGATTCGCGCTCGTCGCCCGGTGTCCGTCCCCGCTTGCCGGTGTTGCGCCGGACTCCCAGCCGCGCGCAGATGGCTTCGGCAAAGCGCTCGCTGCCCAAGGGCATGCCCAACTTCGATGCCTCGCGAACTTCACTGGCGGCGTCGTCATCCAGTTGCGGTCGAAACAATGCCCGGTAGACGTGACAGCGTGACGCGGGTTCGATGTCAAGGCCGAGGTAGAGCGGATGCGGTGTGAGCCAGCCGTCCGGCTGGGCCAGGGCGTTTGCCCGGTAGCTGGACCAGCGGTAGCCGCCGGGATCGGCAACCATGGCGGCGCGAACCGGATTGAGTTCGATGTAACGCATGCAGGCCAGGAGGTAGCTTTCCACCTGCACGACACTGGATTTGTAGCGGCCTGCCTTCCACAAGCTGCCGGTGCGTCGATACTGGCGATTGGCGTATTGCACATAGCGGCGGCCCAGCGATTGCATCAGGCGCGCCGGTGCGCCGGACACCGTCGGCGTGAGCAGCAAATGTACGTGGTTGGTCATCAGCACATAGGCGTGAATCGCACAGCTGCAATCGCGAGCCGCTTCTTCGAGCCAATGGAGGTAGCACTGGTAGTCCTCCTCGGCGAAGAAGCACGGCTCGCGATTGATGCCGCGCTGGACGATGTGCAGCGGGTAGTCGGGAAGCAGGATGCGCGGGCAACGTGGCATGTCAGATGCTCAGAAAGTCAAATGACTCTGACCCCTTTGGTTGGATGCCCGCCGAGACTGTGCCCTGGCGGTTAGCATCTGGTTTACCCCAGTGGTCTTCGCGGTGGCGTCGGCAAGTTCGAGCACTGTGGAAGACCACCTAGACCGGAGCTGCCGACGCGGCACGGCATCCGTCGGCACCAGGGGAATAGAAATGGGGACGACTTGCGGCATAGACGTGTCCGGCTCCGCGTCGCGGCGCGCAGCATCTGCCATAGGCTCACTTCCGCTGACGGAATACCGATGGGGATCAAAGCGGCATCGGCAAGAAGTCGGCCGCTGGTGGAGCCCCGATGGAGACCCTCGGCGCCGGCTTGGACATTCCCCCAGATCCGGAGAAACCAGCGTGGCACCACCGCCTGCCGTTCACGTGTTGAAGACGGCTTGCGGCCATCGGAGAACGTCAGTTCATCTGCGCAGAGCCGCCAACACCACTGGAACCGCAGTCGGCAACTGATGACTGTCGTCCCAAAGATTGGATAGCGCCTCGGCCAAGCGCTTGGCTAAACAGGTTTGACTGTGCTCATTTTTCTGCTAAACTTTTTTGTGAATTGCCACATATCGCTATCGTTGCCCTGACCATCCGTGCAGTGCCAACTTTGCAGCCAAATTTCATGCCGGTCGCCATTTTCGGTGGTTTTGACTAACATACCTGCACCAAAATCAACATACCGATGCAACACCTCGTCCGCCTTTGTATCTTGACTTGCCAGCCAATGATCGGCAACGCGCTTCCCGTCTTCCCGATGCCATCCTCCATTGAGCAGGTAGATATCCGTTTTGCCGCTGATGGACTCACATCGTCCGTTGCGAGCAGGCGCCGTCTTTTCCCCACCCGCATCCACTCTCCCACCTCCCCATTCTCAAACAGCTCCAAGGAATAGTACCCCAAACCTGCGCCTCGGTGGCGCAGTAGTACGAGCCCACCACCGCCAAGCGCAGCCCAAAACCGGAATCACCATGGGCGTCATCCACAGCCGCTGCACTCTTTCCATTTTGCCGTGCCATGGCTGATCGCTCCAGTCACCACGAAGATCGCAAGCATCAGGTATCGCGCCATCGCCGTTAGGAGCCTCCATTGCGCTGCCGTCAATGGCACGCCGCTGGCCGGAATCCGAATCGCCACTGTCGTCGATGGTCAGCGCCGACCCAGAAATGCTAAAGGGGTCAGAGACATTTCGTCTTTCGGTTCGCATCGCTGTTTCCTCTATTCTCAGAATCCAAATTCCTGTTGTTCAATCAGCGCCGATTCTGACTTGCGCTCGGCGCCCGGCGCCCGTCCACGCTTGCCGGTGTTGCGCCGTATGCCCAACCTGGCACAGACTGCTTCGGCGAACCGCTCGCTGCCCAGGGGCATGCCCAGCTTCAGTGTCTCGCGAACATCGCTGGCCGGGTCGGCATCCAGTTGCGGACGAAACAGCGTCCGGTAGGCATCGCGACACGATGCAGGTTCGACATCGAGGCTAAGGCAGAGCGATTGCATCAGGCGCGCCGACGCGCCCGGTCTCGCCGGGGTGAGCAGCAAATGGACATGGTTGGTCATCAGCGCATAGGCGCGCATTGCGCAGCCGCAATCGCGAGCCACTTCTTCCACCCAATGGAGGTATCACTGGTAGTCCTCCTCGGCAAAAACGCAGGGCTCGCGAATGATTCCGCGCTGAACGATGTGCAGCGGATACTCGGGAACAAGAATGCGTGGGCGGCGTGGCATGTCAGATGCTCAGAAAGTCAAACCTCTCTGTACCCTTTGGTTCCTTTGGTTGAGAAGCCGCGTAAGGACCGGTCCCGCAAAGATACTGACCAACCACTTGGCCCGAGTCCTTGACTCCGTACGCTTCGCCGAACGCGGAACCCGGTGTGTCGATGCCGGTAATGCGGAAGGTCAGAGCAACGCCAGGAAGGCACGAAGTCGTCATGAACGACGCCAGCGCACCGCCAACAACAGCGTTCTTGATCTTCACGGCGATCCCCTCCCCAAATCCGTGCTATTCATCCTGCAACACTGAAGCAAGTCCCAAGCCACGACACGACTGTTGCAAGAGGTATTCAAGCGGGGCAAGGTTCTTCGGTTGGCTGGAGAATGGCCAAGTACCCGACCAAAACAGTTCGATGTAAAAGTTCTCGACGACCACCTCGCCCGGCGACCCGATCCTGATCCTTCATTTCGGGATCGACACCCACCTGGTGCTGTCGGCACTGGTGTTCGCCGGTGGCCCGCTCGCGCCCTTGCTGCCGGCTTGGCAAGGTCAGCGCGCTTGCCACTGGCGTGCCCTTTCGTCGGCGCGGATCAGTTCCTGGGCAGCTTCGCTATCGACCGGTGATGGCGTCGTTCCAGCGTGCGTTGCATGGCCTGGGAACGCCGGGTCCCGATTCGTGGCGGCCGCTCGCATCACCGCTCCCGCAAACTCTCGCTCCCGTACTGCAACAGCGGGCTGAGGAAATACTCGATCACCCGCCGCTTGCCGGTCTTGATCTCCACGGTCACGGCCATGCCGGCCGAGAGATTCACCGTCTTCTCGTCCACCTGCATCGTCGCCCGCTGTAATCGGGCGCGGGTGGAATAGATCGGGCCGCGCCGCTTTTCATCCTCTCTTGTGTCATTGATGGCGTCTCGCGAAACATGGACAAGGCGCGCGGGAATCGTGCCGTACTTGGTGAAGGGAAAGGTCTCGATCTTGACTTCCGACTTGTTGCCCGGCATTGACGAAGCCGATGTCCTTGTTCTCCAGAAGGCTTCGACTTCAGGCGCGTCGTCCCCGGGCACGATGACCATCAGGGCCTGCGCCGGGGTGACCACCCCGCCGACGGTACGCACCGCCAACTGCTGCACGGTGCCATCGACCGGCGCGGTCAGCGTCATCAGTCGTCCCCGGTTTTCGGTCTTGACCAGTTCCTGGCCGAAGCCGGTGGCCCTTCTGCTCGGCTTCGTTCAGCGTGTCGAGCGCGAGGCGGCAGGTTTCGGCGGCGGCGGGCCGCGTTGGCCCTTGGCTTCGTCGATCGCGGCGGCGAAGTTCCTTGAGGCGGCTCTTCTGCGGGTTTCGAGGTCGGCTTCCTGCTCCGATGCGCGCCTGTTCCTTTCAGGTAGCCGTGTTTGGAGATGAAGTTCCTGTCCTGGCCCTTGAAGTCCTCGGCGCGGCGCTGGCGGGCAATCGGCGCGGTCTGCTCGAGCTTCCCTGACGATCTCCTGGGTCGAGCGCCGTTCGGCTTCGCGCTTGGCGATCTCGGCCTCGATGCGAGAAACGCGGGCCTGGTATTCGCCATACTGGCCGTCGAGGATGCGCTGCTCTTGCGCGATGCGCTCAATTCCAATACCTGCGCCGATCTTGGCAGGGGGGTCGATGCGCGGCGCCTTGCCGCTGGCGAGCGCGGCCAGCAGGCTGCGAGCGCGGGCCGCTTGCAGCCGGGCAGTGGTCAGGTCGTTGGCGGTGCGGGTGCTGTCGGCATGGGCCATCGTGGCGTCGAGTTCGACCAGCACCTGGCCGGCCTTGACCGCCTGACCGTCGACCACGTGGATGGCCTTGACGGTGGCGGTTTCGATCGACTGGATCAGCTTGCTGCCCTCGTTGGGCACGATCTTGCCCTGCGCCGTGGCGACCACGTCGATCCGGCCGAAGACGGCCCAGAACACGGCGATCAGGGCAAACGCCATCAGCAGCCAGGCGACGATCCGCGGCGCGGGGGAGACCGGCGTTTCCTGCAATTCGAGCGCGGCCGGGAGGAATTGCGCCTCATGCGGTAGCCGGTGCGGCGGATCGAGGTCTTTGCGGATTTTCCAGACATGGCTGAAGATCGCGGCGTAGCGCTTGAGAAGGTCGCGCGTGGCTTGCAGGCGAAGGGTGAGGGCGTGGGTCATGGGTGCGTTCCTCTTCCGTCATTCCGGCGCAGGCCGGAATCCAGTAGGTTTTCCGGCGTGCGTTCTGGATTCCGGCGCAGGCCGGAATGACGAGGTATGTGAGGAATGGCCGTTACAAACGGCTTTTGTGCAGGTCGTCATGTTTGTTACCCCTGCTGCATCCGGTGCAGCCGCGCGTAATGCCCCGCTTCATGCCTTAGCAATTCGGCATGGCTGCCCTGCTCGACGATCTGGCCGCGATCGACCACCACGATGCGGTTGGCGTCCCTCACGGCGGAAAGCCGATGCGCGATGATCACGACCGTGCGGTCCTGGCAGATCGCCTTCATGTTGTTCTGGATGATGCGTTCCGATTCGTAGTCGAGCGCACTGGTGGCTTCGTCGAAGATCAGGATGCGTGGGTTGGTGATCAGGGCCCGGGCGATGGCGATGCGCTGGCGCTGGCCGCCCGAAAGCGTCGAGCCGTGCTCGCCGACCAGGGTGTCGTAGCCTTCGCTCAGTTCGAGGATGAACTCGTGGGCTCCGGCGAGCCTGGCCGCCGCCATCACCGCGTCTATCGGCAATCCGGGATCGGTCAGCGCGATGTTCTCGCGGATGCTGCGGTTGAACAGCATGTTCTCCTGCAACACCACGCCGATCTGGCGCCGCAGGCTGCCACTGTCGGCCATCGCCAGGTCGATGCCGTCGACCAGCACGCGGCCGCGCTCGGGCAGGTAGAGCCGCTGCGCCAGCTTGGCCAGCGTGCTCTTGCCCGAACCGGAGCGGCCGACGATGCCGATCACCTCGCCGGGCTGGATGATCAGATCGATGCCGCGCAGCACTTCCGGCGCGTCCGGCCGGTAACGGAATACCACCTGCTCGAACTCGATCTTGCCGACCAGCGGCGGCAGGGTGGTGCCGCTGCGGCCGCCCTGCCCATCCGGGCTGCCCTGCCCCGCAGCCTTGCCGATTTCGCTGCGGGTGTTGAGGATGTCGCCCAGGCGCTGCACCGAGATGCCGGTCTGCTGGAAGTCGGTCCACAGTTGCGCCAGGCGCATGACCGGCGTGGCGACGCGGCCCGCGAGCATGTTGAAGGCGATCAACTGGCCCATGCTGAGACTGCCATCGACCACCAGTCGGGCGCCCAGCCACATCGTGACAATTGTCACCAGCTTGCCGATGAGATTGACGCCTTCGTGCGCCAGGGTGCCCAGCGTCGCGGTGCGAAAGCCGGCCGCAACGTAGGCGGCGACCTGGGTGTCCCAGCGGCGGATCATCTGCGGTTCGACGGCCATGGCCTTGACGGTGTCGATGCCGTTGATGGTTTCGACCAGGAAGGCCTGGTTTTCGGCGCCGCGGTTGAACTTCTCGTGCAGCCGCGCGCGCAACAGTGGCGTCACCAGCACCGACAGGATCAGGTAGCACGGCAAGGAAACCACCACGACCAACGTCAGCCAGCCGCTGTAGAGCAGCATCACGCCGATGAAGACGAAGGAGAACAGCAGGTCGAGCACCAGCGTGATGGCGTTGCCGGTGAGGAACTGGCGGATGTTCTCCAGTTCGCGCACCCGCGCCACGGTGTCGCCCACCCGGCGGGCCTGGAAGTAGGCCAGCGGCAGGTTGAGCAGGTGGCGGAACAGGCGCGCGCCGAGTTCAACGTCGATGCGGCTGGTGGTATGTGCGAAGACATAGCTGCGAATGCCCGAGAGGGCCACCTCGAAAAGCGTGACGACCAGAAGGCCGATGGCCATCACATCGAGCGTGGTCATGCCGCGATGGACCAGTACCTTGTCCATCACCACCTGGAAGAACAGCGGCGTCACCAGGGCGAAGAGTTGCAGGACGAAGGAGACAAGCAGGACTTCGCCGAGCAGCTTCCGGTACTTGACCACCGCCGGGATGAACCAGGTGAAGTCGAATTTGGCCAGATCGCCGGCCAAGGAGGCGCGCGAGGTGAACAGGATCAGGTTGCCGCTCCAGCGCGCGGAGAACTCGGCGGCGGACATGACTTGCGGGCGTTCGACGCACGGGTCGTGGATCAGGATCTGGGCGCCGTCTTGACCACCCTGGACTCGCGCCAGGATGAAGAAGCGGCCATCGCGATCCATGGCGAGAGCGGGCAGCGGCGTCTGCGCCAGACGCGAAAGATCCGTGCGCACCTGGCGCGCCTTCAGGCCGAGATGCCTGGCGGCGAGCAGGATCTGCGGCACGGTGAGGTTCTTGCCGGATTCGCGGAAGTCGTGCGCCAGTTGATCGGCATCGGCGGCGATGTTGTGAAAGCGCGCCAGCATTACCAGGCCGATCAGGCCGGTATCCGGTTCGGATTGCGGAACGGGCGAAGAGCCGTCCGTTGCCGGCTCGGCCACCAGGATCAGGGGCGGCTCGCTCATGGTTGGCCCAAGGCGAAACCTCGCCGCAAATTCCCAGTTTCAACAGAACATGGCAAGTGGCAATCCCCGTGACAAACGCAAGCGAATTCGACCTCGCGTGTTGATTCCGCGATAGGTCGAATTTTCGTTGGAGGAATTACCGTGGGATCGGCGGGCGCCTTCGGGGGGCCGTCGAACATCCAATTCTGTTTTATGTCGACAAGCATAGCAGGTCCCGGCAATGCGATACAAGTCACCCAGAAGTCATGTGGCGAATTGAATGTTCCGTTCGGCACGGCGCGATGGACGTCGAGAACCCCACGCCAGGGTGCGGGCCCGAAATCATCCCTGCGCAAGCGCTACTTCGTCGCGATGACCGAAGCCCTTGCTGTTGTCGATGAAATGAAAATGCTCGGGAACCAGCCTGAACCAGCGCACCCGCGCCAGCGCCTCGACGATGGGCGCGGGAACCTTCGCCAGGGGGCCGACGATCGGGAACTTCTCGCCGTAGAGGCGTCGTGCCAAGCCTGCCTCTTCGCCCTGAAGCTCCCTGACGCGCCCTTCCAACTGGATGCCCTTGATCCGCGCCCAGTCGCGATAGTCCTCCTGAATCGTCGCCGCGCAGCGAGCATCCAGCGCCAGATTGCGACAGTGGCGACTGCTCGGCGAGGACAGAAAAATCAGCGAGCAGCCGTCACCGGCATAAAACACCGCTGCCGCCCAGGGCCCGTCCGCGCCCTGGGTGGCAAGCGTCATGACATGATGACCGGTCAGATAGTCCGCCACCGGCTGCGGCAATGTCGCCTGCATTGAAGCTTCCTCCGCATGTGCGCCTTGCAATTCATCGGTATTATGAAGCCAGTTTTCCCTTGCGCGGCGGAACAAGCCGACAAACGACGGCAGGAGTGAAACAATGTGCGTACCATTGCACTGGCGTCCCTGAATCAGGGCGCGTGCGAACACGGTGGGACGGCAAAGCGTCCCCGCTGCGATGTTGGAACAGCGTGCAAGCCGCGCCGGGCGAACTTGACACGAGGACAAGAACATGAAACTGGTAGTCGGAATCTCGGGGGCAAGCGGTGCCATCTACGGACTGAGAATCCTGGAGGTGCTGAGGCAGGTCGGGGTCGAGACGCATCTGGTGATGTCGGATTCCGCCAAGCGCACCATCGTGTACGAAACCGGCTACACGATCGACGCCGTCAAGCATCTGGCCAGCCACGTGCACGACATCAACGACATCGGCGCCAGTATCGCCTCCGGCTCGTTCAGGCATGACGGCATGGTGATTGCACCGTGTTCGATCAAGACGCTTTCGGCGGTGGCCAACTCATTCGACACCAACCTGCTGATACGCGCGGCCGATGTAACGCTGAAGGAGCGGCGCAGACTGGTGCTGATGATTCGCGAGACGCCACTGCACCTCGGGCACCTGCGCTTGATGACGCTTGCGACCGAAATCGGGGCCGTGCTGGTGCCGCCGCTGCCAGCCTTCTATCACCAGCCGAAGACGCTCGATGACATCATCAACCAGTCGGTCAACAAGGCGCTCGACCAGTTCGACCTGGGTGTGGAGATCGACCTGTTCAAGCGCTGGACCGGCAATGAAGAACGCGAACGCGCCAGCTCATGAGCTACTTTGACGAAGCAACCGAAACGCTGCCGAGGGAGGCACTCGCCGCGCTGCAGTTGAAGAAACTGCAAGCGATGCTGGCCGAACTGTGGGGCAGGAACCGGTTCTATACCGGCAAGTGGCAAGCCGCCGGCGTGCACCCTTCCGATATCAAGTCGCTGGATGACCTGGCCCGACTGCCGCTGACCAAAAAAGCCGAGCTGATCGATGACCAGGCCGCCCACGGTCCTTTCGGCACCAACCTGACCTACCCCGTCGAAGCATACGTGCGCATGCACCAGACTTCGGGCACGACCGGGGCGCCCTTGAAGGTGATGGACACCCATGAGTCATGGGACTGGTGGGGACGCTGCTGGGGGCATGTGCTGGCCGGCGCAGGCATCACGGCCTCGGACCGCCTTTTCATGGCCTTTGCCTTCGGCCCCTTCATCGGCTTCTGGGCGGCGGTCGAAGGCGCGCGCAAGATCGGCGCGATCATGATCCCCGGCGGCGGGCGCGATTCCCAGCAACGCCTGCAACTGATGCGCGACGCCGGCGCCACGGTGCTCTGCTGCACGCCGACCTATGCGCTGCGACTGGCCGAGGTGGCGCGCGAGATCGGCTTCGACGTCGGCACCATCCCGATGAAGGCCACGGTACACGCCGGCGAACCGGGAGCCAACGTACCGGCGACCAAACGGCGCATCGAAGCCGCATGGACCGCCAAGTGCTTCGACCACGCGGGCGCATCGGAAGTCGGCGCGCATTCCTTCGAATGCCACGTGCAACCCGGTGGCACGCACCTGATCGAGAGCGAATACATTGCCGAAGTGCTCGATCCGTTGAGCGGCGAGGCTGTCGCGCCCGGCGAACGCGGCGAACTGGTGATCACCAACCTTGGGCGCTGGGGCTTTCCGGTGATTCGCTATCGGACCGGCGACCTGGTCCGGGTCAACCTCGACCGCTGCGACTGCGGTCGTACCGCGCTGCGCTTCGAAGGTGGCATCCTGGGTCGCGCCGACGACATGGTGACGGTGCGCGGCGTCAACGTTTTCCCGGCCGGTGTGGAGAACATCATCCGCAAGTTTGCGGAAGTCGACGAGTTCCGCGTCACGGTGAACAAGGTCAGGCAGATGGACGAAATGGACATCGAAGTGGAACTCTGCGAAGGCGCCGATCCCGACGTGGTGCACCAGATCGCCATCAAACTCGATTCGATGCTGGCCTTCCGCCCGCGCGTGCATTGTGTGGCGCACGACGTGCTGCCTCGCTTTGAAATGAAGGCCAGGCGCTTCCATGTACGGCTTGAAGGGGACGAGCAAACACCGCCCTTGCAGACTTAGCTCCCCTCCGGCAACTCCGACACAGGCAACAATCGTTCGCGGGAAGGCGAATAGTCCGAGGATCAGCCCACCAGCCGTACCAGATAGAGACTGAGAACCGGAAAGAATACGAGCAACATCACCCTGACGGCATCCGAAATCAGGAAGGGAACAATGCCGCGAAAGGTGACCGACATCGGCACGTCGCGGGCAAGGCTGTTGATGATGTACACGTTCATGCCCACCGGCGGCGTAATCAGGCCGATTTCCACCACCATCAGGGCGAGAATGCCGAACCAGATGGCCTTCTCGGTCGGCGCAAGTCCCCAGTAATCCATCCCCATGATCACGGGAAAGAAGATCGGAATGGTGAGCAGGATCATCGAAAGACTGTCCATGATGGCGCCGAGGATCACATAGATCGCCAGGATGGCGAAGAGCACCAGCAGCGGCGCCAGACCGGAGCCTTCCACCCATCGGGCCAGCTCCGCCGGCATTTGCGTCAGGGCGAGGAATACGTTGAGGATATCAGCGCCGAGCAGGATGAAAAAGATCATGGCTGTCGCCTCGGCTGTGCCGTACAGGCACTCCAGGAATCCGTCCCAGCGCAGGCCCCGAAACACCGCCAACAACCCGGCGCCAAAGGTCCCCACGGCCGCCGCCTCGGTAGGAGTGAAAACTCCACCGTAAATTCCGCCGATAACCACGATGAATATCACGATGACAGGCCAGACGTCGATCAGCGCGGATATCCGCTCACCCCAGGTGCGGGTATCGCCCGCTGGCGCTGATGCAGGATACAGGCGGACAAAATTGCAATCGCCACCATGTAGCCTAGTGCCGCCAGAATGCCCGGCAGGAAGGCGGCCAGAAACAGCTTGGCGATGTTCTGCTCGGTCAGAATGGCGTAAATCACCAGGACGATCGAGGGCGGAATAAGTATGCCGAGCGTTCCCCCGGCGGCCAGCGTCGCAGTGGCAAGCCCCGGTGAATACTTGAAGCGACGTAATTCAGGCAAGGCCACCTGCCCCATCGTGGCGGCTGTCGCCAAGGAAGAGCCGCAAATGGCGCCGAATCCCGCGCAGGCTCCCACGGCAGCCATTGCAATGCCGCCGCGATAGTGCCCGATCATGGCTTCCGCCGCCGCAAACAGCGCCTTGGACAAGCCTCCGCGCGAGGCAAAATTCCCCATCAGCAGAAACAGCGGCACGACGGACAGGTCGTAGATCGAATAGCGACCATAGGCAACAGTCTTCAGATAACTGAGCAGCGGATCCAGGCCGGCCATCGTGATATAGCCAGCCGCGCCCGTGATGAACATCGAGACAGCAATGGGCACGCGCAGTGCCAGCAGTACCAGCATCAGGCAAAAGAAACCGGCGCCGACAGCGGTGCCGCTCATGGCTGCCGAACACCGCGAAATTCGCTCCACGCGGTATGCAAGCCCGCCAGCGTCAGAAGCATGAAGGACGGCACCATCAGTGCGTAGGCGTACCAGATCGGCACACCCAGCAGCATCGAACTCTCGCTGCTGTTCTTGAGATCGACGGTACCGATCATCATTCGCCAAGCGATCAGAGCGGCACACCCGGCAACCAGCAAGGCGCCAATACCGTCGAGAACACGGCGCGTGTTCAGGGTAACGCCGATAGTAAAGAAATCAACCAGCACATGGCTGCGACGCATCTGGCCCCAGGGAAGAAAAGCGGCGACCGCGACGGCGCAACCCAGTTGCACCAGTTCGAAGTCGCCCAGCAACGGCCGGCCCGTCACGGCGCGGCTGGCAGTGCTCGCCACCGACATGACGGTGATCATCATCAGAACCAGACCGCCCACGATCGCGAAACCGCGGCACAGATGGAACAGTACACGTCCGCAGGGGTCCTTTGGCGCAAGCAAGTGCTGCCAAAGCGGCTCAGACACTCATGACCCTTCCGTTGATCAAGGCTTTCGCGGCACGGGCAATCTGGCTACGGAAACGTCCATGTCTATTTCTGTTCGTATTTCCTGATCAGGTCTTGCGCGCTCTTCAGCAGCACCTTGCCGTCATAGCCCTTGCCGGATACTTCGCTGATCCACGACTCATAGACCCCCTGGCCCGCCTGCTCCCAGTTCTTCAGCTCCGAGGCCGCCACCGTGTTGATCTGGTTGCCGCGATCGGTGGCCAGTTTGCGGGCGCCGACAGCGGACTGGTCCCACACCTTGCCTACCCAGGCCGAAGCATCGGCCCCGCCATTGGCATCGATCACTTTCTTCAGATCGGCGGGCAGGCTCTCGTACCTGGCCTTGTTCATGGCGAAAATGAACGCCGTGGTGTAGAGCGCGCGCGACTGCGGATCGGTCTCTGTATGGAATTTGACCAGTTCATGCGCCTTCACCGCCGGCACCACCTCCCAAGGCAGCATGGCACCGTCGATCACTCCCTTTGAGAGCGCTTCCGACACCTGCGGCACCGGCATGCCCACCGGCGTTGCGCCGAGAGCCGCAATGAACTTGTTGGTCTGCCTCGTCGGAGCCCGCAACTTGAGTCCCTTGAAATCCGCAAGTTGCTTGATCGGCCCCTTGATCAGATGCAACTGTCCTTCGTCATGAACATGTAACAGCACCGGGTGGACGTCCTTGAATTCGTTCTGGTCCAGCTTGTTGGCCTTGACGTATTCCCACAGGGCGCGGCTTGATCCTTCGGCCGCTTTGGTCATGAAGGGCAGCTCGAACACCTCGACGGCAGGGAAGCGACCGGCCGTGTAGCCGGGCAGGGTCCAGACGATATCGGCGACACCGTCGCGCACCTGGTCGATGAGTTGCGGGGGCGTGCCGCCCAGTTGCATGGCCGGATAGATCTGGCACTTGAGCCTGCCGCCGGATTCCTTGGCGATCTTCTCGCACCATGGCGTGATGAATTTGGCGTGAGCGGTGGATCCCGGCGGCAGAAAGTGGGCCACCTTCAAAGTCACTTCCTGCGCCGAAACAGACGTCAATGCTGCGGCCAAGGCCATTCCGGCAAGAAGGCGAAGACCGTTGTGCGAAAGTCCATTGTTCATGTTATCTCCTCGTTTGATGGTTCGATTTGAATTCGAATCCGGCTGACCCTTTGCGCAACACAACCAGGGCCGCACTGTCTATACTGCTCAATACCCTATAACCCTTACTGTCTTCTACCCAATCTATCATCAACTCTGGTGGAAATCAAACTAATTGACTTACCGCGCTTTCCCGATGATACTTGACCAATGAATGCACGAACCGCTGGTATTTCCTTGCATCTGAATAGCGTCGGCAAGGCAGCGGCTGCCGCGCCGGAGGCTGTAACCGGGAACAAGCTGGACATCCAGTATGGCTTGCTGCCCGGGTTGGTCGGCTACCAGTTGCGCATGGCGCAGATTGCCCTGTTCCGCGATTTCGCCCAGGGCCCTGGGGAGCATGCCGTCACACCGGGACTTTTTGGCGTTCTCGTCATCATTGAAGCCAACCCCGACCTCAAGCAAAGCGAGCTTGCGCGCGCCACCCACCTTGATCGCTCGACGGTCGTCACGGTCATCGACAATCTTGAACGGCGCGGCCTGGTTGAAAGACGCACAGCCCTGAACGACCGCCGGTCCAATGCGATCCGCCTGACGCCGGAC
This sequence comes from Sulfuritalea sp., assembly GCA_016712985.1. GTDB lineage: Bacteria > Pseudomonadota > Gammaproteobacteria > Burkholderiales > Rhodocyclaceae > Sulfuritalea. Next base: position 13,608 of record JADJQA010000067.1, read on the forward strand.
GGCAGCGCCCTGCTGCGCAAACTCAAACGTCAGGTCATCCAGCACGAGAAGCGGCTGTTGCAGAATTTCAACGCGGCCGAACGCGAGACGTTTCTTGCGCTGTTGCAGAAGGTATTCCCGGAACACCGCTGATTTTCCCAAGCGTCAATGCGTCGCGGCCCGGCGGGCCGCGGTCCTCTGCAATATTGATGGACATCCAACAATCCGTGTGGTAATTGACCTCAGTTGTTGGATCGATATCATGGCGGACTGGCGATGAGCATCCAAAACAAGGTCGATCTGCTATGTGCGTGCATGCACGAAGCGCCGCAGTTCCCAACCCAGGGTGGCGTGCCTTTCGTTGATCTCAAGCGCCGCGAAACCCGCACGAAGTACCTTCCCGCGGAGATCATGCGGAACTTCCTCGGCGGGCGCGGAGCGAACATGGTGCTGCTCTACAACCTGCTACAGGAGGACAGGGATGCTCTCGACCCCGAAGTCCCGCTGATTTTCGGCGCGGGAACCCTGACCGGAAGCATGCCCTCGGCGACGCGCGGCAACTTCACCAGTCGCTCTCCTGACAGCTATGCCTTTCTCGACGCCACGTCCTATGTCGGGCTCGACAACCTCGATACCGCCGCCGCCATCGAGCGCGACTTCCACTGCACCGAGCGCAAGGACATGGCGCTCGCACGGATTACCAGTGCCGGCGAGAACCTGGTGCTGTGCAGCGGCATCATGGGCGGCATCAAGTCGATCTGGGCGCGTGGCGGGGGCGGGGCCAAGATGGGATCACTGCGCCTGAAGGCCATCATAATCCAGGGCAAGCCCGCCGAGGCGCCGATGGTCAAGGAACTCAAGGGCCACAACAAGATCATCGGCAAGACGATCACCTCGACCTCGGTGATCAAGAACGCGCTGAAGCAGGTGGGTACGCCCTTCCTCTACAAGCCGTCGCGCGTGCTCGGCGCGCTGGGTACCCTGAACAACCAGACCACCGCCTGGCATGCGTCGCTCGATGCCGACAATTTCGACCCCTACCGGCCCGGCATGGACGGCTGTTTCAAGTGCCCGGTTCAATGCCGCAACCAGAACGACATGACCCCCGAGGGCAAGGGCGGCTGGGGTTCGGCCGCGCTGCTGGGCCTCAAGGGCAACGCCAGCTACGCTGTTCAACTCGCCGACCCTGCCCGACTGCGGCGATTTTGCAATCCAGCTCAGCACCCTGACCGGACACCCGGTGACCGCGGAGCAACTCGACGAAATCGGTCGCAATGTCACCGGCCTCGAACACCTGCTGAATTTTCGGCTGGGCTTGCGGGCGAAAGACGACACCCTTCCCCGCCGCTGGTTCGACGAGTCCATCGACAGCGGGCCGTTCAAGGGCGAAAAGATCGACCGCCAGCAGTTCGACGCAATGAAGATGCGCTTCTACGGACTGACCGGACTCAACGGCGAAGGCGTTCCGCGCGCCGACTGGCATCAGCAACTGGCGCTTGCCGCCACCGGTTTTGCGCTGCGTGTGGAACTACCGAACCCCCTGCCGGGAGCTCCGGAGAAATCCATGGTCATCGATGAACCCGTCGCCAACGTCAGCGAACTGCGCGGCGCGCTAAGGCGTTACCTGCCCGAGGCCGGCACGGCGCTCGACGATCCCTCCTGGAATGTCACGGTCAATGGACAGATGCTGCTGTCCGGAGAAATTGGCAGGGCTCTGCACAGTGGTGACCGCGTGCAACTGGTGCCGACCATCGCGGGCGGCTGAATCCCCGGCGTCGGCTTCGGACGGGGCGAAGCGTCGGTTGCCGTCCCGGTCGCTGCTGAAGCAACGCCAGCGCGCAGCGCCAAGGCCAGAGGATTCCCGACGCGGATGTCGGTGTTTGTTGCGTCATCCTGCCTCGTGCAACGCGGGCCCAAACGCAAGCCCGTCGGGCCGGTAGCGGTCATATGGCTTCGCTGCGTCTTCCATGAACCCCCTTCGCGGACTACGTATCCCGCGCAGGACGATCGAGCAACAAGCGCATCACGCCGCCGGCCAGGTCCAGATCCCGAACAGTGCAACTCAAATCCATTTCCGCGGCAAGCACGATGAGCGCTCCCGCCACGGCGCCGAGTTGAAATGCATTGCCGTCGGGCCGGACGCTGACGACAAGCTGCAAACCGGACATCCGAGCACCGGGTTCCGGCTGCAACAGCCGCAGCGACAGACCAGCCTCCGGATCGAACGGCAGACGCAGGCGCAGTTCGCGCCGGATCTGCTCATAATCCTCCACCAGTGACGGCCGCGCTGGTTCTGCGACGTGACTGGCATGCCGCACGGTTTGCCGCGAGGTTTCCACTCGCGCAAGAAGCGCTTCAATGAGCCCGGCGATGCCCTCGCCGGTCAGCGCGCTGACTGCATGGATTGGCGGTGCGTTGCGCCACAGCGGAGCCACTGCGCGCAAGGCCTGGCAAGCCAGAGCCGCGCCTGCCATGTCGCTCTTCGTGACCACCAGCAGATCCGCCAGTTCGAGGATGCCGGCCTTGATCGCCTGCATCTCGTCGCCAAGACCGGGAGGGAAGGCCACCAGCAGCGAATCGGCCAGCTCCGCAATGTCGATTTCCGACTGGCCGGTGCCAACGGTTTCAACCACGACAAGATCAAAACCCGCCGCGTCCATCAGATCAACCATTGGACGGGCCGCGCTGGTCACCCCACCCAGACTGCCGCGCGTGGCTGTCGAGCGGATGAATGAACGACCGTCCGCAGCGGGCTCGCCGATGCGAAACCGGTCGCCCAGCAAAGCCCCGCCCGTCACCGGACTGGACGGGTCGACGGCGAGCACGGCCACACTCCGCCCGGTATCCAGCAACTGCTGCAGCATCACACCGACCAGCGTGGACTTGCCTGCTCCCGGCGGCCCGGTGATACCGATGACATGGGTCCGGCCGAGATGCGGCGCCAGCCGGGAGAGGATCTCCGCGGCCGAGGTCGGATCCCGTTCGGCGAGTGAAAGGGCGCGCGCCAGGGCCGGGCGTTCTCCGGCGGCCACGCCCAATACCAGATCATCAAGCGAAAGCCCCATGGTTGCCACGCGCTCCTATTGACACTGCCGACTCGCCGCGTATACAGTATCCCGTATTCCATGACGCGAGCGCAATGGGCATTCGATTCTGCCATGAACACCTCCATCAAACCCCTTGAAAGGCCGGCTGGCTTGGCCGATCGGGTCTATCACCAGTTGCGCGACAACATTGGCAACCACCGGATTCGCCCCGGAGAGCGCTTGCAGGAAGTCAGCCTGGCCGCCCAGCTCGCCGTTTCACGCACGCCGGTGCGTGAGGCCTTGGCGCGCCTCGAAAGCGAAGGCATGATCATCGTCGAGGGACGCGGCTTCGTGGTTCCCGAGCTCACCGATACCGACATCGAGGAAATCTACCAGCTTCGCTTTCTGCTGGAGCCGACAGCCGTAAGCAGTGCAGTGGCCGCGATCGGCAGCGCTGCCGACCTGGCGCCGATGTCTTCCGCGATCCAGGGCGCGACCGCCGCCGAAAAGAGCGGTGACTTCCGCGCCTTCCTCGAAGCCAACAGCCGCTTCCACAATGCCTGGCGCGCCCTGATTCCAAACCGGCGGATGTCGAAGCTGCTCGACCAATACGTTGGCCACGTTCGTTTTCTGCGCGTGCTGACGCTCGGTAACGCGGCGGCACGGAAGGCGGCTCTGAACGGCATGAAGAACATTCATGGCGCATTCAGGAAGCGCGACGCCGAAGCCGCCGCGATGGCAATGCACAAGCATCTGCAGGCTGCCAAGCGCTTCCTCATTGACACCATAGAACAGATCCACAAGGACAAACAGGCGGAAAGGTCCAGGCCGGAAGCCCAGGCGTCGCGCATGACGGAGAAATCGATATGAACTTCAAGGCAGAGATCCCCTATGGCGCCTACTGGAGCACACCCTTCGCACGCTGGCAGGGCAGCCTGGCCAACCTGCACAGCATCGAGTTCGCCGCCCACGTCGCACGCCGCGAACTGGCCAAACGCAAAATCGACCCCCAGGGTTTCGACTATGGCGTGCTGGGTTTCTCCGTGCCGCAACAGCATTCGTTCTACGGCTTGCCCTGGCTGGCCGG
>JADJQA010000068.1 GCA_016712985.1 Sulfuritalea sp.
ATCGATGAAGCGCAGGCCATCAAGAACCCCGGGACCAAGCAGACGCGGCAGGTGAAGAAGCTCAAGGCCGGCGCGCGCATCGCGCTGACCGGCACACCGGTTGAAAAAAACCGGCTGTCCGATCTGTGGTCGATCTTCGACTTCACGCACCCCGGCCTGCTGGGTTCGGACAAGGTCTTCGCCAAGTTCGCCAGGCGACTGGCCGAGGCCGAACATTTCGGTCCGTTGCGCAGCCTGGTGCGACCCTACATCCTGCGCCGCCTGAAAACCGACAAGCGCGTGATCGCCGACCTGCCGGACAAGACCGAACTCAAGGCCTGGTGCCACCTGACTCCCGCCCAGGCGGCTCTGTATCAGCGCGCGGTAACAGAACTGGCCACCGCCCTGGAAGAGGCCGCGGGCAATGCCGAAGGAATTCGCCGCAAGGGCCTGGTGCTGTCTTTCCTGATGCGCTCAAGCAGGTCTGCAACCATCCTCGCAATGGCTCGGCGATGGCGCCTGAGTGCCGAGGACAGCGGAAAGTTCGCCCGCCTGCGCGAGCTCGGCGAGGTCATCGCCGCCAAGCAAGAGAAGGCCCTGGTGTTCACCCAGTTCCGCGAGACCACCGAACCGCTGGCCGCCTTTCTCGGTGGCATCTTCGGCGCGCGAGGCCTGGTGCTGCATGGCGGCACCCCGGTGGCCAGGCGTCGCGAAACGGTCAGGCGGTTCAGGAAGACGAACTGACGCCATTCTTCGTGCTCTCGCTGAAGGCGGGCGGCGCCGGGCTCAACCTCACCGCCGCGTCCCACGTGATCCATTTCGACCGCTGGTGGAATCCCGCCGTGGAAAACCAGGCCACCGACCGCGCCTTCCGCATCGGACAGAAGAAGAACGTGCTGGTGCACAAGTTCGTCTGCCGGGGCACAATCGAGGACCGCATCGACCAGTTGATCGAATCGAAGCAGCAACTGGTCAAGGACGTGCTGGAAGGCAGCGCAGAGTTACTGCTGACCGAACTGAGCGACCGCAGGTTGCTCGATCTGGTCAAGCTTGACATCAACACTTCGCAAGAGATCTGAGGAAAACCATGAGCTACTACGGATGGAAGCCCTATGTCTCGGTCGCCGAGCGGCGCCGCAAGGCCGAAAAAGCCGCGGCCAAGGCGAAGAAGGCGGGCGCCGGCCACTCGCCGATCGAGCCCTCGCGCGGCGCCGTCGCCAGGACCTTCTGGGGCAAGGCCTGGTGCGACAACCTGGAAGCCTACAGCGACTACGCCAACCGATTGCCGCGTGGACGAACCTACGTGCGCAACGGTTCGGTGATCGACCTGAAGATTGCCGAAGGGGAAGTTCAGGCGCTGGTGATGGGTTCCAGCCTCTACAGGTCGCGGTCAAGGTCGCAAGGGTTCCGGCGCAACAGTGGCAGGCGATTGGCGCCGATTGTTCGGGTTCGATCGATTCGCTGGTGGAACTGCTGCAAGGGAAGCTTTCCAGGGCCGTGATGGAGCGCATCTGCACGCCGCGCACCGGACTCTTTCCCGCCCCGAAGGAACGCGAATTCAGTTGCAGTTGCCCGGACTGGGCGTCGATGTGCAAGCACGTGGCCGCCGTGCTCTACGGCGTGGGCGCGCGAGACTCGACAGGCAACCCAGGTTGCTTTTCAGCCTGCGTCGGGTCGATGCGAAGGATCTCGTCAGTCAGGCCGGGGCCGGCTTGCCGAAATCGAAGAAAGGCCCGGCGGCGGCCAGGTGCTCGACACGTCGCTGCTGGGAGATGTGTTCGGCATCGAGATGGACGAAACCGCCGTACCGACGCAGGACGCCGGCCCCCGGAAGAAAACCGGTGGCAGCTTAAAGCAACTGCGCAGAAGACGGCCAAAGCAGCAACCGGGATCACCTATCGGGACGAGCAAGAAGCCTACGAGGATTCGCAAGGCGGCAACCGTCAAGACACCCGTGGCGGCGAAGCCTCGCGGGCAGCAAGTCCGCCAGCAAGTCCGCTGCGGTTGCACCGGTGGCGACCCTTGTGGGCGCAGTACCCGCTTCGAAACGTAAAGCGAACTCCGGCAAGTCGTCGCCCGGAGGGGCCAAGGCGGCGGTTGGCGCCTCGGTCAGGAAGAAGGAGGCGCCTCGCGTCTCTTGATTGCTGGACTTCGATGTTAGTTGCGCAATTTTCCCGCAGCGTCCGAGTCCCCAGTGGGACCAGCCGTCGCCAGTCCATCAGTCAAAACTCCTGTTGCAGGACACGATCGCGACCACCGCGCTTGACCTCATACATCAATGTATCCGCTTGTTTGATCAGCAGATCAAAATCCTGCGGGGCGACGTTATGGCTGGCAACGCCAATGCTGAAGGTTACCGGCCAGCCACTCTCTCGCATTGCCGCGAGCAGGCGCCTGCGCAGTTTTTCAACATAGCCGGAGGCTGCCTTGGCATTCATGTTCGGTAGAAGGAGGGCAAACTCGTCACCACCCAGGCGACCAGGAATATCGCTGGCACGGACCTGCTCGCGAACAATTCTGGCAACGGCAGTTAACAACGCGTCGCCCGTGTCGTGCCCCAGCGTGTCATTGACTTCCTTGAACCGGTCGAGATCGATGAACACTGCAGTGAATGATGCGCCCTGCCGTTGTGCCTGGCTGAAAATGCCTGTTGCCCCCGCTCATAAAACTCCAGGCGATTGGGCAGTTGCGTCAGGGCGTCCTCGCGTGCCAGACGTGATTCCCGCATCAGGACCACGACGCATGTCGCCTATCAGCCATGCGCCAGAAACAAAGATGGCAACACGCATGAGTGTGTTAAAGATCAGAGGCAGTACGTTCGCCTGATCGCCAGCCAGCCAATGAGCGGTCGGCGATGAACCACTCGACAACAGCCAGCACCGCCACCGCATACCCAAACTGCTTCCCGTTGAACCAACTGACGACCAGCACCGGCAGGATGAAGAAAACGTGGAACTCGTGCCAGGCCGGTCAGGGTGTGGAGATAGCCCACCAGCAGCGTGATCAGAACGCACAAGACCAGAGTGCCCGATCGAATCAGGAATCCGGGCTGCCACAGCAACAAGGCTTTTCAGATTCATGGCAACGTCACTCCCTGCCGATATTCGCGTTCGGCGATCAGCTTGCCCATTCAGGGGACTGCCCGGCGTCTCGGCGAGCATGCCGGCGGCGAGCGTCATCGTCGCCGTGCCAGTGGCGGCAACAGCAGCAGCACGGCGGTCTCGCGCCAGCCGCGCGCCGAAATGTGCTCTTCCGGCCAGGTAGCCGGGGTGCAGCTCGGAACCAGGCCCGCCGGGAGAATCGGCAGGAAGTAGGCGGCGTTCAAAAGGCTGGAGGTCCACAGCACCCAGATCGTCCAGTCCATGCCGGCGGCTGCCGCGCCATCGGAGAGCCAAGCCTTGCTGATCGCTCCGGCCGTGAGCGGGGCACCCATCATCCCCAGGGCACCGATGGAAAACGCCAGCGTGGTGAGGGGCATGCGCCGCCCCGCGCCATCCATCTCGCTGACCTCCCTGGATGCCCAGGGTCTCCGCGTAATTGCCGGCGCAGAAGAACAGCGTGCTCTTCATGATGCCCTGGTGCACCAGATGGACGAGACCGCCGATGGTGCCGACCGGGCCCGAACAACGCAATCCCAAGCGTGATGTAGGACACCTGACTGACGGTAGCACCAGCGCCAGCGAGCCTTCGAAGCTCCATAAGCCGACGGCGACGGTTACCGGTGCGATGTTCTGCATGGCGAACAGCGCCGCGACGATGGCGCAAACGATGCCGACGATCAGTCCGAGTTGCATGGTGTTGTCTTCCGTTTCTAGTCGAAGCGGAAGTTGTAGAACACGTCCACTGCATTATCCCCCCCCGTGCGGGTGACGATAGAGATGCGCGGCGATAGCGCATAGGTGAATATCAGCACGCCGGTCGCGGCCGTCAGGCCCTGCTCGTAACCGAGCCAGGCGCGGTCGGAAAGCCGCTTGCCGACGGTGAGAATCTGGCTGGTCAGCGTGTCGCCGTCCGGTGCCTGGCGCAGCGAAAACTCGTCGATGCCGAGCGTCTGGGAGATCTGCCCGATCGGGCCCCCGCCCGGCCCGCCGAGAATCGCGCCGGCGGCGGCGGCCAGCAACGCGCTGTCGGTGCCGCCGGCATCCGGCGCACGACCGAGCACGATCCACGAAAGCTTTTCCGCATCGGGCACGGGAGGGATCGACACCAGCCGCACCACCGGGCGCTGCGCCGTGCCGGTGACGGCGACACCGGCCTCGACCGGCAGACCCTTGCGCAGTGCCAGCACATTGAGGCCGGGATCGTCGAGCGGCCCCTGGAAATTGACAATGCCGCGCTCGACGGTGAGGCGCTGGCCGTAGGCATCGAAGCTCGCGTCCCGTGTCGCGATGCTGCCGTTGGCCGATAGCGGACTATCACCGTCGCCGCGCACACGCACGTCGCCCGCCAGCCGCGCCGCAAGGCCCGCCGCACGCAGGTGGAAGCGCGTGCCGAGATCGAGGGCAATGTCGGTCTCGACGCGCAACGCGCGCACCTTCCTGGGTTCGCGGCCGCGCACGACGATGTCTTCGGAGAGCTGCGGCCGGCCCTTTCGCCACCTCGGCGATGAAACCGGCGTCGGCCGTTAGCTGCGCGCCGAGCCGCAGCCGCGCATCGGCATGCTCCAGCCGCGCTGTGCCCGAGGCCACCAGCCAGCGGTCGGGGGCGCTGCGACAGCGGCAGGCGGGTCAGCGTCGCGTCGAAACGCGCTTGGCGCCGCTCGATGTCGAATTCGCCGGTGATGCTGGCGCTCCCCGGACCCAGCGCAGTAGAACCCGGCGATGCGCGCAGCGCGCTGAGGCGGATCGTGCGGCGCGACGAAGTCGAGTTGTTCCAGTACCGCGCGTTCGTCCTCGAAACGCAGCGCCAGCACCCCGTCGCGCAGATGGACGTTGGTCGAGCAGACCAGCAGCCAGGCCGCTGGCGCGCACGCCTGGCCGGCTAGGCGCGGTGCGGCGAAGGTGCCGCCGAGCGTGGCGTCGAACTCAGCGCGCCGGCGCTGACGAGATTGCCGCCATCGCCGGTCCGGGCCGGAGAGATCGGGGAACGCGCCCCGTCAGCCGCCCGGACAGCGCTGCCCGGCTCGCCGAAAGTTCGCCTGAGGCGGTCAGCACCGCCGGCAGTTCGCCGTCCAGCCGCAGATCTTCGATGCGCCCGCGCCAGCCGGTATCGCGCCAGTGCTGGGCTTCGACCAGGGTGCCGGCGGCGGCGAAGCGATAGACGCCGTTCGCCCGGCAGGCCGGCGGTGGCGGCGATACGGATGGCGCGCCCGTGCCATCGACGGAAAGTTCGAGACGCGGGAGCGTCGCGCCGGCGCGCAGGCCCTCGGCGACGAACGACATCGACAAGGTCGCCTTTTGCAGCCGCCCCGTGCCTTCCAGCCGTTCGGCCCAGATCGCCAGGGCAGGGCAAGCCGCCGGGCGCGCGCCGCGAACGCCAGCTCCGGCCGGCTCGGAAGCCACCCAGATCGACGCTCAGGTCGAGCGCGCCGGCAATGTTCGGCAACAAGGCGCGGTGGCGCGCCAGGTCGGGCGCCGCGAGCGTCAGGCTCAAGGTCTCCTCTGGACCGCCCCAGCCGCCGCGTACCGCGAGCTTGCTGTCGCCGAGCGCGAGGTCGAGCGTGCCGCGCAGCCAGGCCTTGCCGTTGGCGGCGACAAGGTCGTCGACGCGGTCGATCGCAGAAAAAGCCAGATCGCCCGCGCCGCCGAGGGTCTCGCTGGCGAGCCGGCTCGGTTCGAAACGGAAACGCAGCGTGCCGGCCAGTTGCGGCCGCAATTTGCCTTCGGCCAAGAAATCGGCACTGAGATCGCCTCGCGGCAGGCGGGTGACGAAGGCGGCCGGATCGACATGGCGCAGGCCACCCGCGAAGCGCCAGGCGTGCGGCGCCGCCAGCGACAGCGCCGTTGCCGGAAATCTCCGCCTTGCCCTGTGCCAGCAGCAGGCGGAACACTCAGGTCTCGCCGTGCCGTTCGATCCTGGCCTCATGCGCCGCGCACCCTCGGCGAGCGAGGCTGGCGCGCTGTGACTCGCCATCCGCGGTAAAGGCGATGCGGCCATCGAGGCGGGCCGCAAAGCGCGCTGTGCCACACAGCGGGGTCGAGCCTGCGCACGGTGATATCGGCGGTGCCATATGGCAGCACCTCTCCTCCTCAGGCCAGACGGGATCGACGGTACCCGTCGCCGTCCGCCAGCGCCGACTTTCAGCGCAAGATTGCTTAATTTGATTCGGCGCGGCGCGGCGTTCCAGTCCAGCAACAGGTGGGCGGCAAGGTGCGTCAGCGGCAGGCCGTCGCGGTCGAGCGGCGCGGCGGCGGCGTTGTCGACGCGCAACTGCCCCGCCAGGGCGCCGCTGGTATCGGGCGCAAGATCGGCGTCTAGCGCCAGCCGGGCGCGCGGCGCGGTCGGCGCGAAGGCGCGCGGATCGAGCCCGCGCGCGGTCAGGCGCAGGGCGACGAGCGGCTGCGACGCGAAGGGCGCGAGGCGCCCCTGTCCGGCCAGCGAGAAATCCGCGCCGCGCCCGTCGAAGGCGACGACTGCATCCGGTGAGCGTGCCGTCGACCCGTGCGGCGACATCAAGCGCCGGTTCGCTTGCCGTCGCCAGACTCCTTCCGCCGTCAGCGCGAACGGCGCTACGCCCGCCAAAGTCCTTGCGCCGTCACTCGGCCCGGCGGCGCTCTGACGACGGGGCTGCGAGCCGGTGCATCGCGCCGTAACTCTCGAATGTCGCCTCGATCCCCTCGGCCAGCGGCGCGGCTCGCCTTGCATCACCACTGCGCCGATCTCCAGCGCCGCCACGCGCCCGGCGAAAGGCGCAATCGGCGGGCACGCTCGCTCGCCTTGCTGCGCGGGCTAATTCAAATCGTTCGATGCGCACCCGTGGATGTCGATCCGGCCATGCAGAAGCGCGAAAAATCCCAGTCGATGGCGACATTCTGGTAGCACGTAGCGGTCGCGCCGACGGCGATCTGCGCCCGGTCGAGCGCCAGCGGCCCGACCGGACGGCCGCGCGCGCCGGCGATGCGCACGGCGTCGTCACTAGCCCAGGCGGCGAGCGCCGCTGCGCGTTCCAGCCCGGACTGCGTCAGCAGCAGCCAGCCGGTGGTAGCGAAAAAGGCCAGTGCGACGGTGTCGGGATCGGCGGCAGCGCGCGCCGCGGGGTGCGCAGCAGGCCATGCAGAGCCTGCGCTGTCATGGCTAGAACTCCATGCCCAGATTGAGCGAGACGAAACGCTGCGTCCCGCCGCCACCCGATGCGCTGCGGAACTCCGCACTGCGCGCCACGCGCGTCCATGAGAAGCGCAGCTTATCGACGCGCAGGCTGAACCCGACCGAGCGGTCGCGCACGTGCGGGCGGCGTTCAACCGACGGACCGTCGCGGAACACCGGACCGTCGAGAAAGATGTTGTGGGCGACATAGCGATGATCGTCGGCGACGAAAACCGACCATGCCACACCCGAAAAATCGCGCGCTCCGACGGCGCGGTTGCCGTGCAACATGGCGCCGCCCGCTCGATGGTGTCGGACCGAAGCCGGTCGGCGCCGGCCCAGGCGCAACATGAGGCCAGCGCGGGCAAGGTCAGCACCGTGCCGGGGCTGCCGCCGCCGTTGACGAAACCAGATCGCCGTTGTCGTTGCCGAAACGCCGCTTCTGCACATAAGTCAGAACGAAGGCCGGCTCGTTGGGTATCTGGTGCTCCCAGCCGCGCGGCGTGTCCGTGCCGATCAGGCGATACCAGGCCTTCTGCACCGGCTCGCCCAGCGCGGCGGGCCGACCATGCCGAACGTCGAGTTCCACCGTGTCGAGGCGGTTGCCGCGACACTCTGCGCCACGCCGCCGAGGTAAAGCCAGGCGGCCCACGGCCGGTCGTAAGGCTGAGCGGTGGCAACCGTGATGTCTTGCGGCGTGTACAGGTTTTGGCCGATGAACAGGCCGACATGAATATCTGCCCCGCCATCCGGGTCGAGTGTGCGCAACACCTCGGCGGTAGCAGGTCGAACAGACGCCGACCCCAGCGATGCCATTGGTGTAATAGCGGTCGCTGCTCGCCAGCATGTCATTCTCGATGAATAACTGCACCTCGCTGTCGTCCGGCGGGGCAAAGCGCGGCGGGGTGTCCGCCCAGGCGGGAAACCCAAACACAGCCAGCAGAACAATCGCGATTCGGGCGAACATCAAAAAGCCACCATCAGGGAGAAATGCAATTGCCATTGCGCGGCGCGCCCGCCGCGCGCCAGGCCGCGAGCCAGATCGAGCGCGACGAGCGGGCCGGCCAGACTTTTCCAGCGTACGCCAGCGCCGACGCCGACAGCCGCATCGAGCGCGCGCCACTCATCCGCCGCATCACCGGCGTCGACAAAAGCGGCGATGCCCCACGGTCCCGCCGTGTTGTCTCTGTCACGCAACCAGTGGGTGTATTCGGCGCCGGCGGCGGCAAATACCCGGCCACCGACCACTGCGTCGCCCTCGCGCACGCCGAGGCTCTGGTAGGCATGGCCGCGCACCGACTGGGCGCCGCCGGCGCGGAAAGGAACTCCTGCGGGATGCCGAAGCGGGAACCGGCCAAGGTATGCCCCAGTGTGCCGCGCAAGCTGAAGACGTCGCGCGGCCCGAGCCAGCAATCGGCCACCACTGTTGCGCGCGCAGGTGGAGGCGCAGGAAGTCTTGGTCCGAGAGCAGCCGGCGCGAGGCGCCACCGATGCGCAGCTCGACGACATTGCCATGCCGCGGGTCGAGCAGGTCGTCGGTGGCGCGGCGAATCCAGTGCCAGTCAAGCGCCAGGGCGCGATCGATCGTGGACATCACACCGTCCGGACGTCGTTCCTCGCGCTGCCACTCGAGACCGAGCCGCGTTTCGATACGTCCTTCCGTGCGGCTGCGCGTCGCGCCAAGCACTTGGCGCGTTGTCGCCAGGCCCTCGATGTCGGTGGCCTCGATCCGGCCGCCGAACCCCAGCCGATAGCCACGCGTATCGGGCAACAGGTCGAGACTGGCGAACAGGGACTGGCGCTTCTGTTCCAGGCGCAGGCCGGTTCCGAAGTCCCAGGCCCGGCCGAGAAAGTCGTGGTGGCGAAAGTTAACCTCGCCACGCGCGCCGGTGTTGGTGCTGACGCCGACGCCCAGCCCGATGCGTTTGGCGGGAGCTTCGGCGAGCGTCACATGTATCGGCACCACCACCGGCACATGCGCGTCGTCCTCGGCCGAGGTGCGTTCGGGCACGGCTTCGACCGCCACCGAATGAAACCACGGCGTGTTCTGCAGGCGCGACTGGAAATCGAGCAGGGCAGCGCGTCGATAGGGCTCACCCGGCGCAAACGGCGCGAGTTCCGCCACCCGCGCCCGGTCGTAGCGCTTCAGGCCATCGACGGTCAGCGGACCGAAGCGTGTGGCCGGGCCCGAGTCGAGCGTCAGTTCGAGATGCGCCGCCGCGCTTCCGGATCGATCTCGGCGCGGCTGGCGACGAGGCGCGCCGCAGCGTAATCGGTTTCGCCGCCGCCGCGAGCAGCGCCTGCTTCGCCGCCTCCCCAGTCCGCCGAGCGGAAGGCCGCGCCGGGGGCAGCGACCGGGCCGTGCGCAGGCGGCGCGCCGTTCGTCCAGGGCAGCGTCCGCCCCGGCAAGATGGCCGCGAAAGCCGATCTCGACCGTCGCTACGGTCGTGCGCACCCCCGGCGCGACGACGATGCGCAAACCGTCCGTCGCTTGCGGGTACAGGTCGATATGCGGGGAGAAGTAAGCTTCTGTTGCCAACAGATCGGCGATCTCGCGGCGCGCGCGGCGTACCAGGGCGGCGCGTTCAGTGACATCGACGGGCGTCGCCGGCAGGTCGAGATGCCGGCGCAGAAAGACATCCAGCGGCGCGGGCGCGTCCAGTTCGACACCGGTTCCGGCCTCGCAGGACAGCGCAGCCAGCGCCAGACACGCGCCGACGAGACGCATCGAAGTGCTGCTCATCGTGCATCTTCGGCGGACGGCGCGGCGGCTGGCGGTCGGGTGAAGCGCACACGCTCCGGCGCGTTGGCGCCGCCCGTCATGACGAAGCTCATCGCTTCCTCCATCGTTCAATCGGTCTGCGCCACTTCGTCGAGCGGCACGATCTCGATATAGCCGGAAGTCGGGTTGGGCGAGGTGGGCACATAGACCGCTGCAAGTTCCCGCCCGGTATCGGTGAGGCTAGCGTCGGCGAGACAGGTGAAGCTGCACCGGCCGCCGCACGCAACAAGGGACGCCCGGCATTGGCGAGAATGCCAAGCAGGAAGTCGAAGACCAGCCACGTTCCCAGAGTGGCGCGACGGTGAAGAAACCAATCAGGATGGTGCGGCCAACTTTCGCGAGGCGCTTGCTGTCGTCGGTGGCAAGTTCGATGGACTCCATCGTGCGATTCTGCCCTATTCGATGCCGTCCCACCGTTTGCGCCCGCACCGACTTTCTAAGGCGCCGAACGTGTGCGCCAGAACAGTTTCTCTACCTCGACGGCAAGGAATACCAGCACGCCTGCGACCACAACCCGCGCAGCCAGGTTTCGCCATCGAGATGATCGGTTCCGAACAACGTCTGCTTGAACGGTAGATGCGTCATCACCAGTTGCAGCGGCACCAGCACCCCGACCGCTTTCAGCGCAATGGTGTTGCCGAACAATCCCTCCTTCGACAGCACCGAGCCGGTCAGGCGGCGGCAATTGAAGAAGGTAGACGATCTGGCCCATCACTAGCGTATTCACGGCGGCAGTGCGGGCGAACTCCAGTTCCATGCCGCGCCGGTCTCCCACAGGAACATGCCGAACGAAGTGGCGACCAGCAGCACGGTAACGAAAACGACACGCCAGAGCATGAAGCCATTGACCAGCGGCTCTTTCGGATCGCGCGGCGGCCGCGCCATCAGGCCCGGCTCAGGACGCTCGAAGGCGATCGCCAGCGCCAGCGTCACGGCGGTCACCATGTTGATCCAGAGAATCTGCACTGGGGTGATCGGCAGCGTCATGCCGAACAGCACGGCGATCAGCACCATCGACGCCTGGCCGACGCTGGTCGGCAGCACATAGACGACGGCCTTGCGCAGGTTTTCGTAGACCGTGCGGCCCTCTTCGACGGCGGCGGCAATGGAAGCAAAATTGTCGTCGGCCAGCACCATCTCGGCAGCCTCCTTGGCTGCCTCGGTACCCTTGTGGCCCATCGCCACGCCGACATCGCGCGCTTCAGCGCGGGGCGTCGTGACGCCGTCGCCGGTCATCGCCACCACCTCGCCGTTGGCCTGCATGGCCTCGACCAGCCGCAGCTTGCGCTCGGGACTGGCGCGGGCGAAGACATCGACGTCGCGCACTGCCTGGCGCAGGGCCGTATCGTCCTTGCCTCGATCTCGGCCCCGGTCAACGCTTTGCCCGCCGCTTGCCAATCCCATCGCCCGGGCGATGGCCGCAGCGGTGACGGCATGGTCGCCAGTGATCATCTTGACGCGGATGCCCGCCGCGTGACAGGCAGCCACCGCGCGTATCGCCTCCTCGCGTGGCGGGTCCATGATGCCGGCCAGGGCCAGCAGGCTCAGGCCATCCTCGACATCGGCGAAGGCAAGTTCGCGCTTGCCGGTTTCCATCGGCTTGGCGGCCAAGGCCAGCACGCGAAAGCCTTCGGCGGCCAGGGCGTCGATTCGGGTATGCCAGAACGAAGTATCGATGGGCTTGTCCTGTCCGCCTACGCGCTGCAGGGAACACATGCCGATGATGAGCTCGGGCGCGCCCTTGACGAATACCAACGCACGGCCGGAATGGTCATGGTGCAAGGTCGCCATGAAGCGGTGCTCGGATTCAAAGGGGATGACATCGATGCGCGGCAGCGCCTCGGCCTCGTAACGCGGATCGAGGCCCGCCTTGAGCGCCAGTGTCAGCAAGGCCCCTTCGGTCGGGTCGCCTTCGAGCTTCCATTCGCTGCTCTCGCGCAAGGTCGCATCGTTGCACAGTAGGGCGACGCGCGCGATATCGGCCAGCGTGTCAGGGTCCACGTCGCGGCCATCGGCGGAAAATCGCCGTGCGGCGCGTAGCCGACGCCGGCGACGTCGATCAGGCTGTCTGTCGTTGCCAGCCGCTGCACGGTCATTTCGTTCTTGGTCAGCGTACCGGTCTTGTCCGAACAGATGATGGTGACGGCGCCCAGCGTCTCCACCGCCGGCATGCGGCGAATGATGGCGTTGCGGCCAGCCATGCGCTGCACGCCGATCGCCAGCGTAATGGTCATGATCGCCGGCAGGCCCTCGGGAATGGCCGCAACAGCCAAGCCGACTGCAGCCAGGAACATCTCGCTCGCCGAGCTGACCATGCACCAGCATGCCGAAGGCGATCGTCAGCACGGCGAGTGCGAGAACACCTCCCGTCAGCCAGCGACCGAAAACGGCCATCTGCTTCAAGAGCGGAGTCTCGACCGACTCGACCTCGGCCAGCATGCGGCCGATGCGACCGATCTCGGTGGTGTCGCCGGTGGCGACGACGACGCCCTTGCCCTGACCAAATACGACCAGGGTGCCGGAATACGCCATGCAGGTACGGTCGCCGATGGGCGCATCTTCGGCAACGGCGGCCGGCGATTTTTCAACCGGTTCCGATTCGCCGGTCAACGCCGCCTCTTCGATGCGCAGACTGCGCATTTCGATAAGGCGGAGGTCAGCCAGGTACCTTGTCGCCCGACGCCAGCAAAGACAATGTCGCCAGGCACGGGTTCTTCTGCGGCGATCTCGATGCGTCGACCGTCGCGCATCACCATCGCGTGCAGCGACAGCATGTTGCGGATTGCATCGAGCGATTTCTCGGCCTTGCCCTCCTGAAGAAAGCCGATCAGGGCGTTGATGAACACGACGCCGAGAATCACCGCGGTGTCGACCCCATGTCCCAGCGCAGCGGTGCCGGCAGCCGCACCCAGCAGAACATAGATCAGGACATTGTGAAACTGGAGCAGAAAGCGGATTAGCGGCCCGCGCTTTTTCGGCGGCGTCAGGCGGTTTGGGACCGTGGATCGATAGTCGACGAACCGCCTCCACTGCCGTCAAACCGCTGCTACCGGTCTCCTGCACGGAGAGCGCCTCGGCCACAGCGAGCTGATGCCATTCAGGGTTTGTCATGATGAATCCTTTTCACGAAGGCTTTCAGGAGTGTCCGGTCCCGCCTGATTTTCGCTTCCGGGCGAAACTCCCAGGCAGCCGGCAGCCACTGATTATGGATCAAGCGAAACGCGAGGTTGAGGAGGAAAGCCGTGAAAGGTTAGCCTGAATCCGAACCTGAATAATGAGATTCTTTTATTCGCGAAAAGCGTAGTTACGATACAGATAACACGAATATACCGCACCATTCGATCTGCGATAGTGTGTCGCCCATGCAGCGCTTCAGACGGAACGTGCTGTTAGCCGATGCCTGATCAACCAAGAAAGGTGACCACCATGAATCGTATAAAGGCCTACGCCATCGCCCTGCCTCGGGCCGGGACGGAGTCCGTCCTGGCCACCAACAAGGTGATCCGCAACACCTACCTGCTCCTGTCGATGACGCTGCTTTTCGCCGCAGGCACCGCCGCCGCCGCGGTGGCGCTGAGATTGCCGCATCCGGGGCTGATCATTACCCTGGTCGGCTATTTCGGCCTGCTGTTCGCCACCACCAAGTTGCGCAATAGCGGCTGGGGGCCTGGTTTCGGTCTTCGCCCTGACCGGCTTCATGGGCTATACGCTAGGCCCGATCGTCAGCCACTATCTCGGCCTGCCCAACGGCGGCCAAACGGTGATGATGGCCATGGCCGGCACCACGGCGATATTCGTCGGCCTGTCCGGGCTACGCGCTAACCACGAAGAAAGACTTCAGCTTCATGGGTGGCTTCCTGATGGTCGGCATCCTGCTCGCGTTCCTCGCCGGGCTGGCAGCGATCTTCTTCGAAATCCCGGCTCTGTCACTTACTGTCTCCGCCGCTTTCGTGCTGCTGATGTCGGCCTGATCCTGTTCGAGACGTCGAACATCATTCACGGCGGCGAAACCAACTATGTGATGGCGACCGTGACGCTGTTCGTCTCGATCTTCAATCTCTTACCAGCCTGCTGCATCTGCTCGGGTTTGCCAATAACGAGTAGAACCGTGTGTCGCCTCCGCTTGCGCCGCCAATGACCGTCTGAAAGTCGGCGCTGGCGGGGTGGCGCAGTGCTGGATTTCGGCGAGAATGGCACCGTGAACCTGTTGCTTGCCGTTCTCACGCCTTTTCTTGGGGCCGTGCTGGTAGCCCTCGCGTCGCGGCGCGGGAGGGCGGTCGCCGCGTGGAGCGCCGGCGGCGTTGCGCTGCTGGCGCTGCTCTTGTTGCTGCCGGCAATGGCGGCGAGCTTCGACGGCGCCACCACGATCCAGCGCCTGCCCTGGATTCCGGCCGTCGGCCTCGATCCGGCCTTCCGCCTCGATGGCCTTGGCTTGCTGTTCGCCCTGCTGATCCTCGGCATCGGTCTGCTGGTGATCCTTTACGCCCACTATTACCTCTCGCTGGAGGACAGCCTCGGCCGCCTTTATGCCTACCTGCTGCTGTTCATGGGCTCGATGCTGGGCGTGGTGCTGTCCGAGAACCTGATTCAGCTGCTGATTTTCTGGGAACTGACCAGCCTCTCCTCCTTCCTGCTGATCGCCTACTGGCGCAAGCGGGAGGCGGCGCGGCGCGGCGCGCGGCTGGCGCTGGCGATCACCGGCGCGGGCGGGCTGGCGCTGCTGGCCGGCTTCCTGCTGCTGGGCGAAATGGTCGGCAGCCATGAACTGTCCGTGGTGCTGGCCAGCGGCGACGCGGTGCGCGCCCATCCGCTTTATCTGCCGACGCTGCTGCTGATCCTGCTCGGCGCTTTCACCAAGTCGGCGCAGTTTCCTTCCATTTCTGGCTGCCGCATGCCATGGCGGCGCCGACGCCGATCTCCGCCTACCTGCATTCGGCGACCATGGTCAAGGCTGGAGTGTTCCTCCTCGCACGCCTGTTTCCCGTACTGTCGGATACGCGCGAATGGACGGTGCTGGTCGGCGGCGTCGGCGTCGCCACGCTGCTGGTCGGCGCGGTGATCGCCCTGTTCAAGCACGACCTCAAGGGCCTGCTGGCCTATTCGACCATCAGCCATCTCGGCTTGATCACCGCCCTGTTCGGTATCGGCACGCCGCTGGCAGCGGTGGCGGGCGTATTCCACATCATCAACCATGCCATCTTTAAGGCCGGGCTGTTCATGGCCGCCGGCATCATCGACCACGAATGCGGCACGCGCGACATGCGGCGCATCAACGGCCTCTGGAAATTCATGCCGCACACGGCGGTGCTGGCCATGGTGGCTGCCGCGGCGATGGCAGGCGTGCCGCTGTTCAACGGCTTCCTGTCCAAGGAAATGTTTTTCACGGAGGCATTTGCGGCAGGCGCCCCGTACATCACGGCTGGCTGCTGCCGGTCGCCGTGACCGTGGCTGGCGTGTTCGCCGTAGCCTATTCACTGCGCTTCATCCACGACGTGTTTTTCAACGGCGAGCCGATCGATCTGCCGCGGACGCCGCACGAGCCGCCGCGCTGGATGAAGGTGCCGGTCGAGATCCTCGTCGGGCTGTGCCTGCTGGTCGGCATCTTTCCGGCGCAGACCGTCTCACCGCTGCTCGCGGTGGCCGCCGGCGCCGCGCTGCAGGGGCCGCTGCCCGAGCACAACCTGGCGATCTGGCACGGCGTCAGCCCGGCGCTGTGGATGAGCGTGATTGCACTGGCTGGCGGCATCCTGCTCTATCTCGGGCGAAGGCCGCTGTTCGCCTGCACGATCGCCTGGAAGGCCGGCTCGATGCGCGCGCCATATTCCGAGCGCGTGCTGAGAACGGTGTCCTGCGCTGGGCGCGGCGATTCACCGCCGTAGTCGACACCGGTTCGTTGCAGCGCCAGGCGGCTTTGTTCATCGTCAGCGCGCTGGTGCTTGGCGGCAGCGGCCTGCTGCTGGTGCCGGCGCCACTGACGGGCACGCGACCGCTCCTGCCTGTAGACGGTGTCAGCCTGATGGCGGCGCTGGCGCTCGTGCTCGCCACGCTTGCAGGCACTACGCTGCATCGCCAGCGGATGACGGCGCTGATCCTGATCGGTGCCGTCGGACTGGTCGTCGCGCTGGGTGTTCGTCAAGTTTTCGGCGCCCGACCTTGCGCTGACGCAGTTGTCGGTCGAGGTGGTCACAATCGTTCTGTTGCTGCTCGCGCTCTACTTCCTTCCGCAAACCACGCCGGCGGAAGCGGGCAAGAGTCGGCGCTGGCGGGACGGCGCCATTGCCCTCGTCGCCGGCGGCGGCGCCGCTGCGCTGGCCTGGGCAGTGCTGACGCGGCCGGTCGACTCGATCGCCGCATGGTTCCTCGCCAACAGCGTGCCGGGCGGCGGCGGCCGCAACGTGGTCAATGTGATCCTGGTCGATTTTCGCGGCTTCGATACCTTCGGCGAGATCACCGTGCTGGCCATCGCCGCGCTGGGCATTTTGCGCTGCTGGAGCATCTGCACCTGCCCGGTCCGACGCGCGACTTCCATGACCCGCTGCGCCGCGCCTGGGATGCCGACCTCCACCCGCTGATCATGGCCACCTTCGCCCGCCTGTTGCTGCCGCTGGCGTTACTGGTTTCGGCCTTCATTCTGCTGCGCGGCCACAACCTGCCGGGCGGCGGTTTCATTGCCGGTCTGGTCACGGCCATTGCGCTGATCATGCAGTACCTGGCCAATGGCGTAGCGTGGACCCACGCCGCCTGCCGGCGCAAACCCATCCACTGATCGCGGCCGGTCTGCTGTTGGCGCTGCTCACCGGCGCGGCGAGCTGGCTGTTCGGCCGCCCCTTCCTCACCCTCGGCCTTCGGCCACGTCGACCTGCCCTGGATCGGCCAACTGATCGGCGAATTCGAGCTGGCCTCGGCCTGGCCTTCGATCTCGGTGTCTATTGCGTAGTGGTCGGCGCCACGCTGCTGATCCTCATCAACCTCGGCATCGCGCACCATGCCAGCCACCCAGGCGATGCGCAGTGACGGAGAAACCTGATGGAGGCCCTGATTGCACTGGCCATCGGCGTGCTGACCGGCTGCGGCGTGTACCTGGTGCTGCGCGCCCATACGTATCCCGTGGTGCTGGGGCTGACCCTTATGTCTTACGCGGTGAACCTGTTCCTCTTCGCCACCGGCCGGCTCGTCATCGGCCAGCCGCCGGTGATCGGCAGCGTGGCCGCCGCTCTTGGCCAACTCGCCGATCCGCTGCCGCAGGCGCTGGTGCTCACCGCCATCGTCATCGGCTTCGCCATGACCGCCTTCGTCATCATGTTGAGCTTGCGCGCCCGTGCCGAACTGGGCACGTGACCAAGTGGACGGAGCGAGCAAGGCGCAGAACCATGAACGCCCATCTGGCCATCGCGCCCATCCTCGCGCCGTTTCTGGCTGGCGTTCTGCTGCTGGCGCTGCGCGACCTGCCATGCCGTTGCGGCGCGGGTTCGCCCTGTCCGCCGCCCTGGCGCAGGTGGGCATCGCCGTTGCACTGCTTCTCGCCGCGGTGGCCGGTGGCGAGATCCCTGGTCTATCGTCTCGGCGACTGGCCGGCGCCCTGGGGCATCGTGCTCGTCGCCGACCGCCTCGCCGCCTGGATGGTGCTGATCACCACGCTGCTGGCACTGTTCGCGCTGATCCATGCCAGCGACGGCGCCGACCGCAAGGGGCGGCATTTCCACGTGCTGTTCCAGATGCAGTTGTTCGGCCTGGCCGGCGCCTTCCTCACCGGCGACCTGTTCAATCTGTTTGTCTTCTTCGAGATCCTGCTGATCTCCTCCTACAGCCTCATGCTCCATGGTGGCGGTGCGGCGCGCACCCGCGCCGGCTTGCATTACGTGGTGCTCAATCTCCTCGGCTCGACCGTCTTCCTCTTCGCCGCCGGACTGATCTACGCCTCGCTGGGCAGCCTCAACATGGCCGACCTCGCCGCCAAGGCGGCCACCGTGGCATCAGAAAACCTCGGCTGGCGCGCGCCGGCGGACTGCTGCTGCTGGCCGTGTTCGCGCTCAAGGCAGCGCTGCTGCCGCTGCATCTGTGGCTCCCGGCCGCCTACGCTGGCACCTCGGCGCCGGTGGCGGCACTGTTCGCGATCATGACCAAGGTCGGTGCCTACGCCATACTGCGCAGCGCTACCCCTGGTCTTCGGCGATGGCGCCGGTTCGCTGGCCCGCCTGTTCGAGCCCTGGCTGCTGCCGGCGGCGCTTGCCACGTTGGCCGTCGGCATGCTCGGCGCACTGGCGGCGAGCGGCCTCGGACGGCTCGCCGCGTGGCTGGTGGTGGTCTCGGTCGGTACGCTGCTGATTGCCTTCTCGCTGACACAGAATGGCACGGCGGGCATCGCCGCCGGCCTTTACTACCTGCCGCACGGCACGTTCGCCACCGCCGTGCTGTTCTTGCTGGCCGAGGCGCTCAGGCGGCGACGTCCCGCCAGCGCCGACTCTTTCGCGCCCGACGCCGAAATGCCGCGCCATGCGCTGTGGGGCGGGCTGTTCTTCGCCGCCTGCCTACATCGCCGCCGTGCTGGGAGGCGCACGATGAGGCGGATCAAGAACTGGCTGCCGCATCCGCTGCTGACGCCGGTGCTGGCGGCGATCTGGCTGCTGCTCAACAACAGCCTCGCGCCGGGGCAGATCCTGCTCGGCCTGCTGCTGGGCTGGGCCATTCCGCGCTTCACGCTGGGCTTCTGGCCGGAACGGGTGCGTATCCGCCGGCCGGGGCGGCTGCTGAGTCTTGGCGGCGTGTTCCTCTACGACGTGATCATCGCCAACCTGTCGGTGGCGCGACTGATCCTCGCCGGGCCGCGCCGGCTGCACCCGGCCTTCGTCGTCGTGCCGCTGGATCTCACTGACGAACTGGCCATCAGCCTGCTGGCCAACACCATCTGCCTGACGCCGGGCACCGTATCGGCGCAGCTTTCCGCAGACCGGCGCCAGTTGCTGGTGCATGCGCTGACTGCACCGATCCTGTAGGCACTGGTCGCGATCATCAAAGCGCGCTTCGAGGCGCCGCTCAAGGAGATTCTCGAATGCTGAACATGTCCCTTTTCGTCGCTTTCGCGCTGGTCGCAGCCGCCTTCGCCATGAGCTTTTTCAGGCTGCTCAAGGCCCAGCGCGCCCGATCGCATCCTTGCGCTCGACACCCCCTACATCAACGCAATCGCGCTGCTGGTGCTGCTCGGCATCCATCTGGCGAGTCCGCTCTACTTCGAGGCGGCGTTGCTGGATCGCGCTGATGGGCTTCGTCGGCACCGTGGCGCTGGGCAGTTCCTGTTGCGCGGCGACATCATTGAATAGCCCGAATGAGCCCGACCACCGAAGCCCTGCTCTCCTTCCTCGTCCTAGCCGGCGCGGCCTTCACCTTCATTGGTTCGCTAGGCCTGGTGCGTTTCGGTTGGATTTCTACGCGCCTGCACGGTCCGACCAAGGCGACCACTCTCGGCGTCGGCTGTCTGCTGGTCGCCTCGTCGGTCTGTTCAGCGTGACCGGCGAAGGCTTGAGCCTGCACGAGATACTGGTTAGCTTGTTCCTGTTCATCACCGCGCCGATTTCGGCGCACTTGCTGGCCAAGGCCGCCCTGCACCGGGGCTTGCCGTCTGGCGTCGCACGGCCTCCGGCGATACGCGCCGATTCTGCGGAACCTGTCGCACCACACAGCAATCACCAGAAGGACCGCCCTCGATTTTCGTCGCGGATCGGCCCCGCCGACCAGATACAGGAGTCGGGTACCGCACCGCCCGTTTGAATGGCTTGCCATGGCCGCTGCTGTTTGTCCTGGCCGACAGGTGACGCCATGAATCCGCCTTTTGCCATGCCCGTTGCCTTTCCGCGGTTAGCGCTTGTTCCGGCTGCATCCAGATCGCGGTCGACAAGATGATCGCGCCTCAACATTTTCACGGTACCAGCAACACGTTGCTGCTGGCGTGATAGAGCACATTCTGGGTAACGCTGCCGAGCAGACGCTCCTCGATTGCAGTACCGCCATGCTTGCCGATGACGATCAGGTCGGCAGCGAGGCGCTCCGACAATTCGAGGAGAGCCGACGCGGGGTGGCCGCGCAAATTGACCGTGTGGCCTTTCGTCGCGTCCGGAATGTCGAGCAATTTCCGCAGGGTTTTCATCTTGGCTTCCGAACGCATTCGCTCATCGACGCGGTAACGATCAATGTCTTCATCGGTCGCACCCGCCATTCGCATGCGCCCCTCGAACAACACACTGTAGGCATGAGTCAAATAATGGGAGGAGGAAGGAAACCAGTTGACGGCCAACTGTGCTGCGCGCATTGCGTTGTCGGAGAAGTCCGTCGCTACGATCACGGTCGAAAAGTCGGCGCTGGCGGGACGGCGCACCAGCAGCACTGGCACGTTCGCCTGCTTCAGCACCTTGAGGGCCGTGCCGCCGATGACAGTGTCGCCGATCCAGTCTTCTCCATGCTCGCCGACAACCAGCAGATCGGCATGGTGTTCGGTCAGAAAGCGGGCGACTTCAGCCGCCGCGCTGCCGATGCGCGTTTCGCCGGTGACGACGATGCCATGTCTGTTCGCGATCTCCCGAACCTGCTGCGACAGGCGATTGTGCGCCGACAGTACCGGCTCGTTGCCCAACCAGCGCTCGGAATCGTAGATAGCTTTGACGGTGGCCCAAAGACGTCATTGAAAACATGCAGCATCCAGAGACTTGCTCCCCAACGCCCGGCAAGCTCGGCCGCCTGCTCGACGGCGACATCCGCGGTCGACGACAAATCGGTGGCGATAACGATGGTCTTGATCGACACGGGTGACAGCGTGCTCACGACAGCCTCCTTTGAGAGTCGCTCGCGCGATTCAGATAGCTGCAGCGAGCAGGTTGCTTTTGACGTATGCCTTGGCGATCGATTCTTGTCCCCCGGAACACCCGGCGCGAGACGGTCTGGTGCAGGCGATCGACTACCCGATCAATGACATGGAACACTTCGGAGCCCAGTTCCTCGATCACCATGATCGAATTATCCGTGAAGCGCAAGATAACCCGGCAGAGCTTATCGACGCCGCCGCGATCGGGGCCGTTGATGTCGGTGAGTTGAACGTTGGCCTCCTGAATTGAACGAGAGAACTGGGCGAGCGCCGCTTCGAGTTTGCGGGCTGCAAACCGGCGTATTTGCATTGCCTTGGTCAAACCCTTTATCTTGACTTGTACGTGCATGATGCTTCTCCTCGAGAATCGCGGCATGTGCCGTGGAGATGACACAGTATCCCGGCTACATTCTGCGGTATATTCGTATTAATAGAATCGACACTCCGATAATCACGAATCCTGAGCGCATGAACCTCAAGCATCTGTATTTCTGGAAAGTTGCCAAACATGGCGGCGTAATGCGCGCTGGTCAGGCGATTCACATCTCGCCACAGACCCGAGCGGCCAGATCAAGCTGCTGGAAACGACGTTCGAACAGCGCTTTTCCAGCGGCAGGGCCGCGGCCTGGAGCTGACCGAAGCCGGCAAGGTCGCTCTGGAATACGCCGAAGATATTTTTGCGCTTGGCGCCGAGCTCGACCAAGTCTTGAGGAACTTCCCCAAGGGGCGCCCTGCAGAATTCCGTGTGGGCGTATCGGACGCCCTGCCCAAATCGCTGGCTTATCGCATCCTGCGCCCCGCCATCGGACTACCCAATCCAGTGCGCCTCGTTTGCCGCGAGTGGCGACTGGATCGTTTGCTAGCCGAACTAGCCTTGCACCGGCTTGATATAGTGATTTCGGATGCGGCGGTTCCTGCCAATGTTGACGTGCGCGCCTACAGTCACAAGATTGGAGAGTCAATGGTTTCTTTCCTTGCGCACCCTAAACTTGTCGAGAAAGCGACCGCTCCATTCCCGACGTGCCTGGAACAACTCCCGGTGTTGATGCCAGGCGAAGATTCGTCGTTGCGACGGGTGGTCACGGAGTGGCTCGGAAAACACAAGCTGCGCATTACCGTAGCCGGTGAATTCGATGATCCTGCGCTCATGGCTGCGTTTGGCCGGGAAATGGTCGGTGCGTTCCCGATCCCGAGTGTGCTCGCGGAAGAGTACGGCAGCCACGAGCGGTTTGGTCATACTCGGGCAAGCCGCGAGAAAGCCCGGATTGAGTATTTCGCACTATCTGTTCAACGACGGATAGCACACCTCTGCGTTGACGATCATGGCACACCATCTCTGATCAACATTTCGCGCAGGCTTTCGAGGGTGTTCAACTCCGTTGCGTGCAGGATGTGGAGTTGGCTGTCAATGCTGGCAGCCAGGTGGAAGGCACGCTCGACGGCGTGGCGGGCCGGCGCGGAAAGAGATCAGTGGCGACGAGGATCGTCGGGGCGCTTGTCACTTGTCATCCTCATTTACCGGGGTTTCGATCACGGGCTGGTAGTCCCAGTCGCGTATGTCCTGCAGCATCTGGTCGATATCGACGGTCGGAATCCGCAACATCCGCAAGGCGATCGCGCCGAGACGCAGGCTGGATTCGATCGCCTCGGGATAGGCATGGATCGCGCCAGCATTGACCAGGCTCGCACTGGCTTCGAGATCACGGGCGCGCGCGATCACCGGAACCTGCGGGCAATGCTGGCGCAACGCAGCTATTGCGCGCAAGGCGAGGCGTCATGGTGATCGACGGTGACGATCGCGGTCGCAGGCACGCACGCGCCGGCTGCTGCCAGCAGTTCCGGATCGGCAATGTCACCGTAAAGAACCGGATGGCCGTCGGACCGCCTTGCTGTACCCGCGTCGGATCGATGTCGAAGGCCAAGAAATCGACGCCGCTGGATTTCAGCAACACCGCGATGGTATGGCCGACACGACCGTAGCCGCCGATCAGCACTTGGGGTTCCGGCAGCGCCGGCGAGCCGATCCGCCAGTGGAGGAGCCTCCAGCAGCTGGCCCGGTCAGTCGAGCGGCAATCGCCCGCGGTTGTAACGGATCAGCAGGACGCCCGCGATCATCGAGAACAGGACGGCGGTCAGGACGATCTGGCCGACTTCCGGATCTATCACGCTGGATTCGAGCGCAATGGCCAGCAGCGCGAAGCCGAATCCTCGCCACCCACCGCCAGCAGCAGGGCGGTCCGCCAGGCGTCGAGCGCGTCAGGCGCCGCTGTGGCGCACGATCAGGACGACGACCACGATCTTGCTCAACAGCAGCAGCGAGGCACCCATCAGCGCCCAATACCAGATGCGGGGAGAGTACTGGGTCGATCAGCATGCCGATGCCGACGAAGAACAATCCGAGCAGCACATCGCGAAATGGACGGATGCTAGATTCCACCTGATGACGGAACTCGGTCTCGCCGAGCATCATGCCCGCCAGAAAGGCACCAAACGCCAGCGACAAGCCCAAAGTTATCGGTTGTCCCGGGCGGCTGGCAGTACCACCAGCAAGACCGTGAGGGTGAATAGTTCGGCGGAACGGCGTTCGGCGACCAATGGAAGAGCGGGCGCATGGCCCAGCGCACGGCATAGAAGACCGGAGCAAACGCCAGCACTGCCTTGGCCATGGCCCAGCCGAGCTCTCCGGCGAGCGCATTCATGCCTGCGGGGGCCCCCAGCACGGGGATCAGGATCAGGAACGGCACGGCCGTGACATCCTGAAATACCGAAATGGCGAGGCCGAGCCGACCGTGCGGGGAGGCGTCCTCGCCCTGCTCGGCGAGTTGTCGGCCGATGATGGTGGACGAGGATTGCGCGAATACGGCGCCGATGACGAAGGCTACCGCTGGGTTCATGTCAGCCAGCCACAACAATGCGGCCACGGCAGCCGTAGTCAGGGCAACCTGCGCGGTACCGAGGCCGAGGATCTGGTGGCGCATCGCATGCAGTTGCGGCAGCGAGTAGTTGAGCCCGATCGAGAACAGCAGGAACACAACGCCGAACTCGGCCAAAACCTTGAACTCGGGGGACATGCACGGTTGGGCCAGCGGTGTGGGGTCCGAGGATCAACCCGACCAGCAGGTAACCGAGGCTGGAGGGGATATGCAGGCGCTGGAAGGCGACCAGGATTGCTACGGTGACGCCCAGAAGGACAACATGATTTGAACCAGATGATCCATTGGGCCTATGCGCTTGCAGCGCCTCCCCGCCGTGGGTGCGGTGTGTCGGTGGTACTTCACGTTGCAGCCTCTGGTTCCTGACTAGGCGAGCAGAGCCTCGACCGCGTAATCGACGGCGTTGCGCATCGGGTATCTTAGGATCGTGCCCAGCCTTCAACGGCGTCGTCGAATTCCTCGCGGTTGACAACCGCCAGTCCTCCGCTGTTGGCGCAGACCGGCGGCACGCGACCGCTGGTGAGCTTGCCAACGCATCCATTCGCGGTGCCACGGCGGGCTTCAGCGCTACCTTGCGGCGCATGATGTCGTAGAGCCGGGGCGCGCCATGCCCTTGTCGAAAATATGTTCCCTCGAGGTCTTCCTGTTCCGACTCGATGGTGTCGATGATAAGGAAGTAGCGATCGACCACGGAGTCCATGATTGCGTAAGCGACGAAGCCGGCGCCTTGGCGCAGCAACTCGGGCTCGCGTTCGCAACGCTCGCGCACGGCAAACAGATCTTGCTCGCTGTGGCTGCGCGCCGATAGCACGAAGTTGGGGCCGACGAAGATGCCCACCCCACACGACCGCTATCTCGTCGCCCTACGGTTCCAGCACATGCACCCACGGCGAACAGGGTACTGCCGTATTCCTCGATCTTGGGCCTACTGATGGCTCATGTGGGTGTCCTCGACGGCCAGCGGGTGCAGCGAGAACTGCTTGCGCATTTTCTCCAGCTCGGCTTCGTCGGGTCGCGCAGCGCGACCCCGACAAAACAGTCGGGCCGCTTCAGATAGTCGCTGATTTGCTCGATGTTGCGCTCGGCGTTTTTGCGGCCAAATTGGTAGGCGACGCAGTTGATCAGCATGGCCGGGCCCGTTCCGTGTTGTGTGGAGGAATTCACTCGCTGCGGCCGTTTCATTGATGAACACACCCCATGAGTAGGTCTGCGCTGGCTTGGGAATCGATGCCATCGCGCTTCCCCACGACGAACCGATTTTGCCCGGTTCCGCGACCTTGAGGTCCCAGTACATCCCGCGTCAGGTTGCGTCCGAGATCAGTTCCGGATCAGGCCGACAGAATCGCCGTTCTGCGGCGCGATGAGTTGCAGCAATTGCGAGAATATCTTGGGGTTGCCGCCGACGATGTTGCCGGTCTTCATGTAATTCGCTTCGCCCGACAGGTCGCCTACCAGGCCGCCGGCTTCGGTGATCAGCAGCGTGCCGGCCGCCATGTCCCAGGGCGACAGGCCGAGTTCCCAGAAGCCGTCCATGCGGCCGCAGGCCACCCAGGCGAGGTCGAGCGAGGCGGCGCCGGGGCGGCGCATGCCGGCCGTCCTTTGCGCCATGTCGCGGAAAATCGCCAGGTAGGTGTCGATGTGGTTGAACACGCGATACGGGAAGCCGGTGCCGACCAGGGCCTCGTCGAGCTTGACGCGCTTGGCGACGCGAATGCGCTTTTCATTGACAAAGGCGCCGCCACCCTTGCTGGCGGTGAAGATTTCGTTGCGGTTGGGGTCGTAGACCACGGCGTGCGTCCTCACCCCTTTGTGGGCCAGGCCGATGGAAATGGCGTACTGCGGCAGGCCGTGGATGAAATTGGTGGTGCCGTCCAGCGGATCGATGATCCACTGGTATTCGCTGTCCGCGCTGGTGCCGGCCAGCCCCGACTCCTCTGCTAAAATTCCATGGGTCGGGTAGGCCTCGCGCAACACGTCGAGGATCGCGGCTTCCGCGGCGCGGTCCACCTCCGTGACATAGTCGCTCTGCTGCTTGACGTCGATCCTGAGCTTGTCCACGTCCAGACTGGCGCGGTTGATGATCTGGCCCGCGCGACGCGCGGCTTTGACGGCTATGTTCAGCGTGGGATTCATGGATTTTTGCGGCGGGCAAGCCAGGAAGGGCGCATTCAGCGCGAAGTCTGCGATTCTATTATGAAGGCCACGCCATTCCTCGCCGCCGCCGTCCTCGATCGCATCCGCGTGGTCCTCTCGCAGCCGAGTCATCCGGGCAACATCGGTGCGGCGGCGCGGGCGATGAAAACCATGGGTCTGTCGCGCCTGGTGCTGGTGAATCCACGGACCTTTCCCGATGCCCATGCCGATGCGATGGCGGCCGGCGCCACCGACCTGCTGGTGCAGGCCGAGGTGCTTGGCTCGCTGGCCGAGGCCTTGAGCGGAACCGTGCTGGCCATGGCCATGACAGCGCGCCGCCGGGAGCTTGCGGTACCGGCGCTGTGGGCTCGCGACGGGGCGGCGGAACTCGTCGCGATGGCGGCAAGCGGGGAGGTCGCACTGGTCTTCGGCAACGAGACCTCGGGGCTTTGCAACGATGAACTTGCCATGTGCCGGCGCTGGGCGATGATTCCGGTGAATGCCGATTTCAGTTCGCTCAACCTTGCTGCCGCGGTACAGGTGATGTGCTATGAGCTGCGCCTGGCGGCGCTTGACCCCGGCCTGCCGCCGGCGATCTCGGGCGCCGGCCTGCTTGCCAGCCACGAAGAGGTGGAGGGTTTGATCGCGCACCTCGAACGCGCCGCGCTATCCAGCGGATTTCTCGACCCCGCCAGTCCGAAACGCCTGATTCCGCGTCTGCGACGCTTGTTTTCCCGCGCTGCGCCGGAGAAGGAAGAGGTCAATATTTTGCGTGGGTTGTTCGCGGCACTGGAAAAAGCCGCGACAGGCCCGAACTGCAAATAGAACTTGATCCCGAGATCGGGCATTTCCACCATTTCCGAGAAGCCTAATAAAGTGAGCCATGTTCTCTCGTCTGCGTGAAGACATTTCCTGCGTTTTTCAGCGCGATCCTGCCGCCCGTTCCAACTGGGAGGTAGTGACCTGCTATCCCGGCTTCCATGCCCTGACGCTGCACCGTGTCTCGCACTGGCTGTGGGGCGTTCGCCTGCGCTGGATGGCGCGTTTTCTTTCGCATGTCACGCGCTGGATCAGCGGCATCGAAATTCATCCCGGTGCGACCATCGGCCGCCGGGTGTTCATCGATCATGGCATGGGCGTGGTGATTGGCGAGACGGCGGTGATCGAGGACGACTGCACGCTGTATCACGGCGTCACGCTGGGTGGCACGTCATGGAGCAAGGGTCGGCGGCATCCGACCTTGCGGCAGGGCGTGGTGATTGGCGCCGGGGCCAAGGTGCTGGGTCCGATCACGCTGGGCAAGGAAGCCAAGGTTGGGTCGAACGCCGTGGTGGTCCGTGACGTCCCTCCGGGCGCCACGGCGGTGGGCATCCCTGCGCGAATTGTCGAGGACAGAAGCGAGATTGACCGTGAAGTAAAGGCCGGTCAGATGGGCTTCTCGGCCTATGCCGTGACGCGGGCAGAGGACGATCCGCTGGCGCAGGCGATTCATGGTCTGCTCAATCACGCGGTAGAAACCGACCGGCGCATCGAGGCCTTGCTGAAGACCATGCAGCGTGCCGGGGTATCGCTCGAAGACGATGTGGCAACCGCCGACAAGTTCGACCCGAATTATCTGTCGAAAATAGTTGACTAAAACGATCGGGATCCCATATAGTTGATAGAAATGCTCAGGTATTGGTCCTGACGCATTTTCTGACTGTGCCACCCGACGGAGAACTCTCATGAGACTTACAACCAAAGGACGTTTTGCGGTAACCGCGATGATCGACTTGGCCCTGCGCCAGCATGGCGGCCCGGTAACCCTGGCCGGCATCAGCGAGCGGCAGAAGATCTCCCTCTCTTACCTGGAGCAGTTGTTCGGCAAGCTGCGTCGTCGCCAGCTTGTATCCAGCGTGCGCGGACCGGGTGGCGGCTATTGCCTGGCCAAGCCCCTCGAAGAGATTTCGGTATCCGAGATCATCCATGCCGTTGATGAGTCGCTCGATGCCACGCAATGCGGCGGCAAGCGTGATTGTTCGGAGGACCAGCGGCCCTGTATGACCCACGAGCTGTGGACCCGCCTGAACGAAAAGATGTTCGAATATTTGAATTCGGTCAGCTTGTCGGAATTGGTGGATCGGCAACGCGAGAAGATCGGCGCTACCACCGCCCTGTTGCAGGACGAGCGTCCGTTGCGGCGTGTGCGTCGTCCGGCCGAGGCGCTCGTCGCCGCCTGAAAGCCGCCAAGGAACGACATGTTCTCTCCCGTCTATTTCGACCACAACGCCACCACGCCGCTGGATTCGCGCGTGCTGGAAGGCATGCTGCCGTATCTGACGACGCAGCACGGCAACGCCTCCAGCCGTCACGAATACGGCCGCGCCGCGCGCCGCGCCATCGACGAAGCGCGGCAGCGGGTTGCCTGTGCGGTGGGTGCGCATCCGACGGAAGTGGTGTTTACGAGCGGTGGTTCGGAAGCGAACAATCTTTTTGTCAAGGGCGCCGCGGCATGTCTTTCTCCTGGCGTGATTGCGATTTCCGCGATTGAACATCCCTGCGTGCGCGAGCCGGCGAAAGCTCTGCAGCGTGCCGGCTGGAAGCTGCGCGAGATTGCCGTCGATGGCGATTGCCGTGTTGCCGACGCCGACTTCCATGCCGTACTGGGAGAAAAGCCGAAGCTGTTTTCGGTCATGCTGGCCAACAATGAAACTGGTGCGGTCCAGGAGATAACTGCCCTCGCCGCCCAGGTCAAGCCGAGTCGGGCGTGGTTCCACAGCGATGCGGTGCAGGCTTTCGGCAAGCGTCCGCTGGATTTTCGGGCGCTGAACGGCGCCGGCGTGCATGCCTTGACGCTCTCCGCGCACAAGCTGGGCGGGCCGAAGGGTGCGGGAGCACTGGTGGTCGACAAACGTGTCGAGATCCGGCCGCTGATTGCCGGCGGCGGCCATGAACGTGGCCTGCGTTCGGGCACCGAGAATGTCCCCGCGATTGTCGGTTTCGGTCTCGCCGCGGAACTGGCGGTTGCCCGACTCGATGCGCGAGAAACACAGCTTGGCGCCTTGCGTGCGCAACTCGAAGCAGGCCTGGTTGGCCAAGGCGCGACGATATTCGCCGGCACCGCCGAGCGGCTGCCGAACACCAGCTACTTTGCCTTCGCCGGCATCGATGGTGAGACTCTGGTCGGCAGGCTCGATCGCGCGGGTTTTGCTGTGGCGGCCGGGGCAGCCTGTTCCAGCGCCAATCCAGAGCCCTCGTATGTGCTGCTGGCGATGGGGGTCCCTTCCTTGCTTGCGCGTGGCGCGGTGCGAGTGAGCCTGGGCGCGGATAACACCGTAGCGCAGGTGCGCGATTTTCTTGCGGCGCTGGATGCAACAATTTCGCAACTCAAGGGTCTCACCGCCCTGACAAGCTGAACTGGAGAAACGGGTAATGATGCAAGCAGCAATGAAACTGCCGGTGTACCTCGACTACTCGGCGACCACGCCGGTGGACCCGCGCGTGGCCGCGAAAATGATTCCGTGGCTGACGGAGCATTTCGGCAACCCGGCATCGCGCTCCCACGCCTATGGCTGGGAAGCGGAGAAAGCCGTCGAGGAGGCGCGCGATGAAGTCGCGGCCCTGGTCGGCGCCGACGCCAAGGAAATCGTCTGGACTTCGGGCGCGACGGAATCCAACAACCTGGCCATCAAGGGCGCGGCGCATTTTTACGCGGGGACCAAGGGCAAGCACATCGTCACCGTGTCCACCGAGCACAAGGCGGTGCTGGATACCGTCAAGGAACTCGAGCGCCAGGGCTTCTCGGCGACCTACCTGGTGCCGCAGGAGAACGGGCTGATCACCCTCGACCAGTTCAAGGCGGCGCTGCGCCCCGACACCGTGGTGGCTTCGGTGATGGCCGTGAATAATGAGATCGGCGTGATCCAGCCCATTGCGGAAATCGGCGAGATCTGCCGCGAGAAGGGCGTGATCTTCCACGTCGACGCAGCGCAGGCCACCGGCAAAATGCCGATCGACTTGCGCAAGCTGAAGGTGGATCTGATGTCCTTCTGCGCGCACAAGACCTACGGTCCCAAGGGTGTCGGCGCGCTGTATGTCAGGCGCAAGCCGCGCATCCGGCTGGAAGCCCAGATGCATGGCGGCGGACATGAACGTGGCATGCGCTCGGGGACGCTGGCGACGCACCAGATCATCGGCATGGGCGAATGCTTCCGTCTGGCGCGCGAAGAAATGGCCACCGAGAATGAGCGCATTCGCATGCTGCGCGACAGGCTGCTGAAGGGCCTGATGGACATCGAGGAAACCTACGTCAACGGCGACGTCGATCAGCGGGTCCCGCACAACCTCAATGTCAGCTTCAATTTCGTCGAAGGCGAGTCGCTGATAATGGCGATCAAGGACATCGCCGTGTCGAGCGGCTCGGCGTGCACCTCGGCCAGCCTGGAGCCCTCGTATGTGCTGCGCTCGCTCGGACGCTCGGACGAACTGGCGCACAGCTCGATTCGCTTCACCCTCGGCCGGTTCACCACGATCGAGGACGTCGATTTCACCATCAAGCTGCTGCACGACAAACTGGGCAAACTCCGAGAACTTTCCCCGCTTTGGGAAATGTTCAAGGAGGGTGTTGATCTCAGCACCGTCCAGTGGGCCGCGCATTGATGCGGCTTGCCGCATCAATGCGCGGTCCTGCGGGGAATTTTTACTGCCCACCCCCCAGCCCCCGCCCCGGGGGCGGGGGTGACTAATTTGACAGACGGAGAAACATCATGGCATATAGCGAAAAAGTACTGGACCACTACGAAAACCCGCGCAACGTCGGATCTTTCGGCAAAAGCGACGAAGGCATCGCCACCGGCATGGTTGGCGCGCCGGCCTGTGGCGATGTGATGAAGCTGCAGATCAAGGTCGGCAAGGATGGCGTGATCGAAGACGCCAAGTTCAAGACCTATGGTTGCGGCTCGGCGATCGCGTCTTCGTCGCTGGTGACCGAATGGGTCAAGGGCAAGACGCTGGATCAGGCCATGGACATCAAGAACACCCAGATCGCCGAGGAACTCGCGCTGCCGCCGGTGAAGATCCATTGTTCGATCCTGGCCGAGGATGCGATCAAGGCCGCCGTCGCCGACTACAGAAAGAAACAGGCCGCCTGATGATGTCAGTGACACTTTCCGAACCGGCGGCCAGGCACGTCGCCAACTTCATCGCCAAGCGCGGCAAGGGCTTCGGCATTCGCCTCGGGGTGAAAACCTCCGGCTGCTCTGGCATGGCCTACAAGCTGGAGTTTGCCGACGCGTCGGAACCCGAAGACCATGTTTTCGAGAGTCATGGCGTCAAGGTGCTGGTCGATCCAAGGAGCCTGCCCTATCTCGAAGGCACGGAGCTCGACTACACCAAGGAAGGCCTGAACGAGGGCTTCAAGTTCAACAACCCGAACGTCAAGGATCAGTGCGGTTGCGGCGAGTCCTTCAATACCTGATGTCCCTACAGACTCTGATCGCCCGATGACCACGTTTGACCTGGATTTCGCAGCCGACCATTTCACGCTGTTTGGCCTTTCGCAGGCGCAGTCGCTTGATCTGGAAAGTCTCGACAATTGCTTTCGCGCGATTCAGGCTCGGGTGCATCCGGACAAGCACGCGCATGCAGGCTCGTCCGACCAGCGTCTGGCAATGCAGTGGGCGACGCGGGTCAATGAGGCCTATCAGACGCTCAAGTCGCCGGGTGGGCGCGCACGCTATCTGTTGCAGTTACTGGGGCACGATCCCCGGGTTGACAGCAACACGGCAATGCCGACGGAATTCCTGATGAAGCAGATGGAGTTGCGCGAATCCGTCGAGGACGCCAGGTCGGCCGCGGACGAAGAGGCGCTGGACCAGATTCGCGTGCACTTGCTCGGTGAAATCAAGTCCGAGTACCAGCGGCTCGCGGAGTTGATCGATGTCAGCAAGGATTACTCCGCCGCGGCCGATCTCGTGCGACAACTGATGTTTCAGGAAAAACTGCTGAACGAGATCGACGACGCGCTCGAAGCCGTCACCGCTTAACGCTCATGGCAGCACGCTTTACCCGCAGAAGATGAAACACGCGAAAGGCCAATTGAAGGTCCGCCCCCCATCCACCCCTCACGGTGGGCTACGGATCGGCTCGCTTCGCTCGACTATCACTACTCGTTCCGAACGAGTTATTTCACGCTAAGTCACTATGGCACTTCTTCAAATTGCGGAGCCGGGAGAATCCGCGGCGCCCCACGAGCATCGTCTTGCCGTCGGCATCGACCTGGGCACAACCAACTCGCTGGTGGCGACGGTCAGGAGCGGCATGAGCGTGGTGCTGAATGATTCGCGCGGGCGTCCCTTGCTGCCTTCAGTGGTCAGCTACACCGCCAACGGCACCGTCGAGGTCGGCTACGCCGCGGAAGCCAGGCAGTCGATCGACCCCAAGAACACCATTGTGTCGGTCAAGCGTTTCATGGGCCGCGGCCGGCGCGATATCGCCCACATCGAGACCTTGCCATACGATTTCGTCGATACCGAAGGCATGGTCAAGCTGAAGACCATTGCGGGCATCAAGAGTCCGGTCGAAGTCTCTGCGGAGATCCTCAAGACGATTCGCAACCGGGCCGAGGTTTCACTCGGCGGCGAACTGACCGGGGCAGTGATCACCGTGCCGGCTTACTTCGACGACGCCCAGCGCCAGGCCACCAAGGATGCTGCGCGCCTGGCCGGCCTGAACGTCTTGCGCCTGCTGAACGAGCCTACGGCCGCCGCCATCGCCTATGGCCTGGACAATTCGTCCGAAGGCATCTACGCGGTGTTCGACCTTGGCGGCGGCACCTTCGACATTTCGATCCTGCGCTTGTCGAAAGGGGTCTTCGAGGTCATGGCGACGGGCGGCGATTCGGCTCTGGGAGGCGACGACTTCGACCACCGCATTTTCTGCTGGATCATCGAACAGGGGAAACTCGCGCCGCTCTCGCTGCACGATGCACGACTGTTGCAGGTGCGCGCCCGGGAGGCCAAGGAGCAGCTTTCCCAGCACGGGCAGGCGCCGATCACGGTCAAACTTGGCAGCGGCGAGTACGTTGATCTGATGCTGACCACCGAAGTGTTTACCGAGATTACCCGCACCCTGGTGCAAAAGACCGTTGCGCCCAGCAAGAAGGCCTTGCGCGATGCCGGCCTTACGGTGGCGGAGGTGCGCGGTGTCGTGATGGTCGGCGGTTCGACGCGCATGCCGCAGATCCAGCACGCCGTGGCCGAGTTGTTCAAGCAGGAACCGCTCAACAACCTCGATCCGGAAAAGGTCGTGGCACTTGGCGCGGCGATCCAGGCCAACCTGCTGGCGGGCAACCGCGCCGCCGGCGACGACTGGCTGCTGCTCGACGTGATCCCGCTGTCGCTCGGCCTGGAGACCATGGGCGGCCTGGTGGAGAAGGTCATTCCGCGCAACTCGACGATTCCCATCGCGCGCGCGCAGGAATTCACCACCTTCAAGGACGGCCAGACGGCGATGGCGATCCACGTGGTGCAGGGCGAGCGCGAAATGGTTGCCGACTGCCGCAGCCTGGCGCGCTTCGAGCTGCTCGGCATACCGCCAATGGTGGCTGGTGCGGCGCGCATCCGCGTCAGCTTTCAGGTCGATGCCGACGGGCTGCTGTCGGTCACGGCCCGCGAGCAGACCAGCGGCCGCGAGGCGCGCATCGAGGTCAAGCCGTCCTACGGACTGGGCGACGACGAAATAGCCGGCATGCTCAAGGAGAGCTTCAGCCGCTCCGGCGATGACGCCTTCCGTCGCGCCTTGCGCGAAGCGCAAGTGGAGGCGCAGCGCTTGGTCGAGGCCACCCAGTCCGCGCTAACGGCCGATGCGGACCTGCTGTCGATCCTCGAGCGTGCGCATATCGACGCGGCCTTGACCAGGCTGCGGGCAATGATGATTGGTGATGATCGTCGCGCCATCGATGGTGCGATGCATGCCTTGAGCGCCGCCACCAACGAATTCGCGGCGCGGCGCATGAACCAGAGTGTGCAGCGCGCGCTCGCCGGCCGCAATGTCGATCAGTTGTCGCTATGACCCAGATCATTGTCCTCCCCCATGTCGAACTCTGTCCGGATGGCGCGGTAATCGAGGCCGCGCCCGGCACCTCGGTCTGCGATGCGCTGCTTGGCAACGACATCGACATCGAGCATGCCTGCGAGAAGTCCTGCGCCTGCACCACCTGCCATGTCGTCGTGCGCGAAGGATTCAATTCGCTCGCCGATGCCGATGAAATCGAGGAAGATCTGCTCGACAAGGCCTGGGGACTGGAGCCCAACTCGCGCCTTTCCTGCCAGGCGCTGGTCGGCCAGGTGCCGCTGGTGATCGAGATTCCGAAGTACACCATCAACATGGTCAAGGAAGGACATTCCAAGAAATGAAGTGGACCGACAGCCTCGAAGTTGCCATCGCGCTGGCCGAAGCGCACCCGGAGGTCGATCCGACCCGGATCAATTTTGTCGACCTGATGACCTGGGTCATGGAACTGCCCGGCTTCGAGGAAAGCGAGAGCCATTGCGGCGAAAAGAAGCTGGAAGCGATACAGCAGGCCTGGATCGACGAACTGGAATAATCGATGCTGGTCGACACCCACTGCCACCTGGATGCCGCCGAGTTCGATGCCGACCGTGCCGAGGTGGCCGAAGCGGCCGCGCATGCCGGGGTCGGGTTGATCGTGGTGCCGTCGGTGGAGCGTGCCAACTTCGGCGCAGTGGCGTCGGTTTGTCGCGAATACTCCTGTTGCCTGGCGGCCTACGGGATCCATCCCATGTATGTGGAACGCGCCAGGGAAGCCGACCTCGACGCCTTGCGCGAAACGGTAGTGCGCGAGCATCCTCTCGCCGTCGGCGAAATCGGTCTCGATCGCTTTGTCGACTCGCGCGATGACGCACGGCAGGAGTTCTATTTCAATGCGCAGTTGCAGATTGCCCGCGATGCCGGCCTGCCGGTGCTGCTGCATGTGCGCCGCGCCATCGATCCGGTGTTGAAGCAACTGCGGCGGTGCCGCGTTCCCGGAGGGATTGCCCATGCCTTCAACGGCAGCCGCCAGCAGGCCGAGGAATTCGTCAAGCTCGGCTTCAAGCTTGGCTTCGGCGGAGGCATGACCTTCCCGCGCGCCAGTCGCATCCGCGAACTTGCCGCCACGCTGCCGCTCGATGCGATAGTCCTGGAGACCGACGCGCCGGACATGTCGCCCGAGTGGATGGCGCCGCCTGCGCCGTCTGCGGCGGCAGGCGCCGCAAGCGACGCTGTTGTGGACGGCCGTCCACGCGCGCTCGCCGCACGCAACACGCCGGACCAACTGCCGCGCATAGCGCACACGCTTGCCGGCCTGCGCGGCATTACCGTTCAGGCGGTTGCGGAGGCCACCACGGCCAATGCCACCGCCGTGCTTCCCGGGCTTGCCCGTATTCACTGACGCCGGCTCGCTTCCGCTCGGATACCACGTGGGGTATAAAGCGGAATCCCCGGCGCTCAGAGCGCTTTTTCCAACCAACCTCAATCAGGAGCTAACCCATGAGTACAACCGTAACACTCAAAGGAACCCCGTTTCGCGTTGATGGCGATCTTCCCGCCGCGGGAGCCAAGGCACCGGACTTCAAGCTCACCAGTGGTGCGCTGGCCGATGTCTCGCTCAAGGACTTCGCCGGCAAGCGCAAGGTCATGAACATCTATCCGAGCATCGACACGCCGACCTGTGCCACATCCACCCGCAAGTTCAACGAGGCCGCCGGAAACATGGCCAATGCCGTCGTGCTCTGCGTTTCCGCCGATCTGCCCTTCGCCGCCAAGCGTTTTTGCGAACTCGAAGGACTGAAGAACGTCGCCCATCTGTCCACCTTCCGCCATCCGGAGTTCCTCAAGGCCTGGGGTGTGGGACTTGCCGAGGGTCCGCTGGCCGGCCTCAGCGCCCGCGCCGTGGTGGTGCTCGACGAGAACGACAAGGTGATACACAGCGAAATGGTGCCGGAGATCGCGGACGAGCCCAATTATGCGGCCGCGCTGAAGGCGCTTGGTTAAGCCGGGTGCGTCCCTCGGGCGTCGCCCTCGAAAGAAAAACTGGAGCCATGGCTCCCGTTTTTTCTATGCCGTCTCTTCTCGACTGGCGCGTTTTCTCTCGTGTTCCTTGAGCAGGCGCTTACGCAAGCGAATCGACTTGGGCGTGATTTCGACCAGTTCGTCATCGGCGATGAATTCGACGGCGGATTCCAGGGTCATCAGTATCGGTGGTACCAGGCGCACGGCTTCGTCGGTACCGGAAGAGCGCACGTTGGTCAGTTGCTTGCCCTTGATCGGATTCACCACCAAGTCATTGTCGCGACTGTGCATGCCGATGATGCTGCCTTCGTAGAGCGGGTCGCCGTGGCTGACGAACATGCGGCCGCGATCCTGGAGTTTCCACAGGGCATAGGCGACAGCGGCGCCGTCATCCTGCGAGATCAGCACGCCGTTGCGGCGTTCGGCCATGATGCCTGCGACAGGACCGTAGTCGTCGAAGATACGACTGGCCATACCGGTACCGCGGGTGGCAGTCAAAAACTCGCCCTGAAACCCGATCAGGCCGCGGGCCGGAATGCGGTACTCGAGGCGGGTCCGGCCCTTGCCGTCGGACTCCATGTTCAGCAGCTCGCCGCGCCGACGGCCAAGTTCTTCCATGACGCCGCCCTGATGCTCGTTTTCGATGTCGACGGTGAGCAGTTCATAAGGTTCGCATTTCTCGCCGTTGATCTCCTTGAACAGCACGCGCGGGCGCGAAACCGCCAGTTCGTAGCCTTCACGGCGCATGGTCTCCAGCAGGATGGTCAGATGCAGTTCGCCGCGGC
Organism: Sulfuritalea sp.; assembly: GCA_016712985.1. GTDB lineage: Bacteria > Pseudomonadota > Gammaproteobacteria > Burkholderiales > Rhodocyclaceae > Sulfuritalea. The sequence continues at coordinate 36,760 of JADJQA010000068.1, forward strand.
CGGAGACCAGGAACACGTCGGCATCGGCGGTGTCTTCCACGCGCAGGGCGACGTTGGCTAACAATTCCTTCTGCAGGCGCTCGCGGATCTGCCGGCTGGTGACGTACTTTCCTTCCTTGCCGGCCCAGTGGCGAGGTGTTGACCTGAAATTCATCGTCAGCGTCGGCTCATCCACCACCAGGAGGGGGCATGCCGACCGGCCGGGTCGCAGACCGTGACGCCGATGCCGACCTGTTCGATGCCGGTGACCAGCACGATGTCGCCGGCTTCCGCCTCGGCCGCCTGTTCGCGCTCGAGTCCGGTGAACATCATGATCTGGGCAATCTTCGACTTGCCCTTGTTCTCGTCGCCGTACATCACCGCGACTTCCTGGCCGGCCTTCATGCGGCCCTGCTTGATGCGGCCGATGCCATGCGGCCCGCTCGCTGTTGTAATCGATCGAACAGATCTGCAGTTGCAGCGGCAGTTCGACATCCACGTCGGTTGCGGCGTGTGCTGGATGATGGCCTCGTAGAGTGGGCGCATGTCGGTGCCGGGTTTGCTGGCATCGAGCATGGCGAAGCCGTTCAGCGCCGAGGCAAAGACCACGGGGAAATCAAGCTGTTCTTCGGTGGCGCCGAGTTTGTCGAACAAGTCGAAGGTGTGGCTGATGACCCAGTCGGGGCGGGCGCCGGGGCGGTCGATCTTGTTCACCACGACGATCGGCTTGAGGCCCAATGCGAGTGCCTTGCGCGTGACGAAGCGGGTTTGCGGCATCGGGCCTTCAACCGCATCGACCAGCAACAGCACGCCATCGACCATCGACAGCACGCGTTCCACCTCGCCGCCGAAGTCGGCGTGTCCTGGGGTATCGACGATGTTGATGTGCGTGCCTTCAAAGTCGATGGCGCAGTTCTTCGACAGAATGGTGATCCCGCGCTCTTTTTCGAGATCGTTGGAATCCATGACCCGCTCGGTAACGGCCTGATGGGCGGCGAAGGTGCCGGACTGACGCAGCAACTGGTCGACGAGCGTGGTCTTGCCGTGGTCAACGTGGGCGATAATGGCGATGTTTCTGAGGGAGCGGGACATGGTGGCGGTTGGCGTTGTTGCGGTGCGGAAAAACCGGGCATTCTAGCACGCCACGCCATCTGCTTTGATTGAATTGTCAGGGGATTCTCATGCTCGGTATCATCGGCGGCAGTGGCTTGAAGCAGTTGGCGAACCTGGATGTCTCCCACCGCGAGGTGGTCCGCACCCCGTATGGCGAGCCTTCCGGACCGCTGACCTTCGGTCGCCTCGGTTGCCAGGACGTGGTCTTTGTCGCCCGACACGGCTACGGACACACCATTCCGCCGCATCTGGTGAATTACCGTGCCAACATCCATGCCATGGCAAGCTCGGGCGCGGCGCAAGTCATTTCGGTGGCATCGGTCGGCGGCATCCGCGATGATCTTGGCCCCGGCTCCCTGGTCGTGCCGCATCAGATCATCGACTACACCTGGGGGCGCGAGATGACCTTCCAGTCGGGCAGCGATGGCCCGGTGATACATGTGGATTTCACCGAACCTTACGCTGCGGCGTTGCGCAAGCTGCTGCTGGATGTTTCGCGGCGGATCGGCGAAGCGGTGATTGACGGCGCGGTGTATGGCGCGATGCAGGGCCCCCGGCTGGAAACAGCGGCGGAGATCGATCGCCTGCAGCGTGATGGCGCCGACATGGTGGGCATGACCGGCATGCCGGAAGCCGGTCTGGCGCGTGAACTGGAGCTACCCTACGCGGCGCTGTGCGTAGTTTCCAACTGGGCGGCGGGACGCGG
>JADJQA010000069.1 GCA_016712985.1 Sulfuritalea sp.
CAATCGCCGGCAAGAACGTTTCGCAGATGCACTACGCCCGCCAAGGCATCATCACCCACGAAATGGAATACGTCGCGATGCGCGAGAACCAGAATCTCGACGGGCTCGACAGGAATGCTGCACTCCACGCATCGGGCCCAGGTTTCAGCGCCTCTGATCCCGCGCGTGATCACGCCCGAGTTCGTCCACGGAAGTCACTCTGCCCACCCCGCCATCACCCAACAACATCAACCATCCCGAGTCGAGCCGATGATCATCGTACAACTTCCTGACCAAGATCAACTACAACATGGCCAGCTCGCCGCTGGCCTCGACCATCCAGGACGGGTGGACAAGTGGCCTGGGCCATCCCGCTGGGGCGCGACACGGTGATGGACTTGTCGGCAAGGACATCACGAGACGCGCGAATGGATAGTTCGTAACTCCCCCGTCCCGATCGGCACCGTCCCGATCTACCGGGCGCTGGAAAAGGTCAAAGGCACTTCCTCGACCTGACCTCGGAAATATTCCGCGACACCTGGTCGAACAGGCCCAGCAGGGCGTGGACTACTTCACCATCCACGCCGGCGTGCTGCGCGAGCATATCCCGCACACGAACAAGCGCATCACCGGCATCGTCAGCCGCGGCGGCTCGATCTGGCCCAGTGGTGTTTGCCGCACCTGCAGAAACTTCCTCCTACACGCACTTCGACGACATCTGCGAGATCATGAAGGCCTATGACATCGCCTTCTCGCTGGGCGACGGCCTGCGCCCCGGCTCGATCGCCGACGCCAATGACGAGGCGCAGTTCTCCGAACTCCACACGCTCGGCGAGCTGACCAAGATCGCGTGGCAGCATGACGTACAGGTGATGATCGAAGGCCCGGCCACGTGCCGATGCATGATCAAGTTCAGGACATGAACGCGAGATGGGCCTGTGCGGCGAGGCGCCCTTCTACCCCCTCGGCCGCTCGTCACCGACATCGCTCGGGCTACGACCACATCACCAGCGCCATCGGCGCGGCGCTGGCCGGCTGGGCCGGCGCGGCCATGCTCTGCTACGTCACGCCCAAGGAACACCTCGGCCTGCCGAACGCGGACGACGTGCGCCAGGGGGTCATCGCCTACAAGATCGCCGCGCACGCCGCGGACCTCGCCAGAGGCCGCCCGGTGCCCGGGTGCGCGACGACGCGCTCTCAAGGCGCGCTTCGAGGTTCCGCTGGGAGGACCAGTTCCGCCTCGGCCTCGACCCCGACAAAGGCGCGCGAATTCCACGACGAGACCCCTCCCCCAGCACGGCGTCCAAGCTGGCCACTCCTGTTCCATGTGCGGGCCGCATTTCTGCTCCATGAAGATCACCCAGGACGTGCGCGACTACGCCGCCACGCTCGGTGTCTCGGAACAGGAGGCCTTGAGCAAGGGGATGGAAACGAAGTCGGTGGAGTTCGTCAGGAGCGGCGGCGAGGTCTACAAGGCGGGCTGAGTACCACCGACAAAAGTCGGCTCTGGCGACACGGTGCCCTCGTCATTCCGGCGAAGGCCGGAATCCAGCGGCCTCATCCCGATTGCCGGTATCATGAACGTCATATCAAGACGTTTCCAGTGCCAAGGGAGAAAAAATGGCCCCGCGAGGCAAGAAAAAGGAGGCTGAGTCTGCACAGCCCACCGATACCATCGCAGACTATCGCTTCGATGCCAAACGAACCAACATTCCGCCTGCAGGGTTAGCCGCACAGGGCAAACTCGAATCGCCGCAGCGCATTCGTTACACCTACGATCCGCATCGACCGCCGATGCTGCGCTTCGATGGCTCGGGCGCAGCCGACAAACTACCCGAGTTACTGTCACTGCCCGCAAGCGCGCGCTGACCAACGAGGAGGCATCGTTACTCGCCGAGGCACTGCGTACCCATCAGCCCTGGCTGGAATGGGCAAACAAGCGCGAGAAGCTGTGGTTCGAAGTGGAGCCGGTGGCTTTACACATCCACGAGCGGATCGCCGCCCAGGCCATCGTCAAGGTTGCCGCGCGCCAGGACGTGCAGCGCGATATGTTTGCCGACCCCAAGCTCAGTTATCGCGAGGCGGTGCAGTTCTACCAGCACGACATGGACTGGGCCAACCGCATGATCCTCGGCGATTCCTTGCAGGTCATGGCTTCGCTGTCCCGGCGCGAGAACCTCGCCGGCCGTGTGCAGATGATTTACATCGATCCGCCCTACGGCATCAAGTTCGCCTCCAACTTCCAGCCCGAGGTTGGCAAGCGCGACGTCAAAGACAAGGAATCCGACCTCACGCGCGAGCCGGAGATGGTCAAGGCCTACCGCGACACCTGGACGCTGGGCGTGCATTCCTATCTGGCCTACCTGCGCGACCGGCTGATGGTGGCGAAGGAATTGCTGACCGACAGCGGTTCAATCTTCGTGCAGATTTCGGATGAGAACCTGCATCGGGTTCGGGCGGTGATGGATGAGGTGTTTGGGGCGGAAAACTTCTGCGCACAAATTTACTTCATAAAGACCAGTGGAAAAGGTGGCGACTACTTGGACCCGGTTGGCGATTATTTGCTTTGGTACGCAAAAGATAAGCCTGCCACCAAGACAAACAACATTTTCCTTCCTCGCGCGCCGAGCACACTCGATGAGCAATACACAACTATTGAGACGTTGGATGGAATGGTTCGCCAGTTGGACAACGCGCCGAAAGTATTGAGGCTGCGGCGTGGCACCTGCAACAAGCGATTCATGCCCAAGGGCTCACATCCCGATAGCGGAGGAAAGACCACATCCTATTTCGCGGCTCTCAACGGAGCCTCTTGGCAATGCCTCCCAGGTTATTTTTGGCGAACGAGTGAAGAAGGAATGCGCCGGCTAATTGGGGCTGGGCGCATTACTGCGGTGGGACGCTATTTGCGCTACAAGATGTATAGCGACGACTACCCAGTGGTTCGAGTTACCAACTTGTGGAACGATGTACGTGCCGGTGGTTACGGTGAAGCCAAAATCTACGTCGTACAGACAAATGTAGATGTCATCGCACGTTGCATACTAATGGCAACGGACCCCGGCGACCTCGTGGTCGATCCAACCTGCGGTTCCGGCACCACGGCCTACGTCGCCGAGACTTGGGGCCGGCGCTGGATCACGATGGATACCTCGCGCGTCGCCTTGGCCCTGGCACGCCAACGCCTGATGACCGCCAAGTTCGACTACTTCGAACTGCGACCGCTGAACGACGACGACCGGCGGCGGAATCCGAATGGCCCCTGGCTGAAAGACGAGAAAGTCGGCGCTGGCGGCACGGCGATGACCCTCGATTGCGAGACGGTGCCGCATGTCACGCTGAAATCCATCGCGCAGAACTCGGCGCTCGACTCGATCTTTGCCAAGCATCTGCCAACACTGGACGAGAAACTCAAGACCTTGAATGGCGCTGTAGCCAAGGTCGGCAAGGAGTCTCGCCAGAAGCTTGCGGCCAAACTGGCTGCCAAGCAGAAGGCCGAGGGCAAGAAGGCCGTCACCGAGGCCGATCGCCGCCGCTGGCTGCTGCCTCCCGCGAATCGCGATCCGAAGGTAAAACTCACCGTCGATGCCGATTTTTCCGGCTGGTACGAATGGGAAGTGCCCTTCGATACCGACGCCGACTGGCCCAATGACTTGCAGGCAGCGCTGATCGAATACCGCGCGGCGTGGCGGGCGAAGATGGACGCGGTCAATGCGGCGATTGCCGCCAACGCCGAGAACGAGGAACTGGTCGACAAGCCGCGCGTGCGCAAGAACGTGGTGCGGGTTTCCGGCCCCTTCACGATGGAAGCGGTAATGCCGGCCGAGATGACCTTGCACGGCAGTTCCGAGATCGAGGAGACGGAAGGCGAACTGGATGGATTCGATGCGGCCGATGCCCCGCAGAACGCCGAGGCCTTCCTCGACAAGATGATTCGCCTGCTGTTTGCCGACGGCGTGCGTTTCCCCAACAACAAGGTGGCGAAGTTTTCGCGCCTGTCGCCGATCGGCGAGGATTTCCTGCACGCCGAAGGCGAGTGGGGCGACGGCGAGGGCAATACGCAGACGGTGGCCGTTTCGGTCGGCCCGGAGTTCGGGCCGGTGACGGCCTGGCAGGTGGAAAACGCACTGACCTTCGCCGCCCGGCGCGGCTTCGAGAACCTGGTGTTCGCCGGCTTCTCCTTCGACGCAGCGGCGCAGGCCGTGATCCAGGACGACCCGAATCCGCGACTGCGTTGCCATCTGGCGCACATACGGCCGGACGTGAACATGGGCAGCCTGCTCAAGGAAACGCCGAACGCCCAGTTGTTCTCCGTGTTCGGCAGCCCGCGCATGAAATTGGACACCAACGCGGACGGCATGCTGACCCTCACGCTCGAAGGCGTGGATATCTACAACCCGGTGGAGAACACCATCCTCGCCACCAGCGTGGATAAAGTCGCCGCGTGGTTCGTCGATTCGGACTACGACGGCCGCACCTTCTGCATCACGCAGGCCTTCTTTCCCGACAAGAGCGCGTGGGAGAAGCTGGCCAAGGCGCTGAAGTCCGTGATCGACGAAGGCGCTTTCGATGCGCTGTCGGGCACCGTCTCGCTGCCCTTCGTGGCGGGACCGCACAAGCGGGTGGCGGTGAAGGTGATCGATCCGCGCGGCAACGAAGTGATGCGGGTGATGCGCCTGGAGCGGGGGGGAGGTTAGCAGCTTTTACCAGCTGGCGCGGGCGCTTGAAGGCGTTCGCTTCGCCACAGTGCGCAAGGGCAAGCTGCCCAAGCCGCTGGACAAGCTGGCGGGAGCCAACCTGATGGCCACACCCCTGTATGAAGTGGGCGGCGATCTCCGGGTGGCCTTCGTCGCCAAGACTGCCGCGGCAAGGGAGCAACGACAGCTTTACGCCTGGGCGTTTCAGGCCACGGGGCGCTGGCGCGAATGGACCCACGGCCACAAAGGCCTGCACGGTGCCATGCGCGGACTGGACCGACCGAGCGGCCGGGCCGGGTTGCTTGCGACGTGGAGCGGCGCCGAAGGATAAGTCGCGTCGTTGCCCTGTTCTGTGAGCGGCTGGGCATAGAACTGGGCAAGGCCGGAGGCCTGTTATGAAACTCGACATATGCAAGGATTTCACGGTGACGCCGACGGCGACCGGCCTGCTGGTCGTCACGCCGCTGGAGTACGACGACCACGACCACATCGTCGTGTATGCGGACCGGCAAGCTTCGGGCGGTTGGCGCGTGCATGACAACGGCGATGCCGCGCTGCGCCTGATGTTCGACAGCATCGACCCGGACGCACCGCGCATTCAGTCCTGGCTGGCAGAACACGCCGGACAGGTTTCGTGGAACGAGCGATTGGCGCAACTGGAATGCGCCGATGTGCCGGAGGAATCGCTGGTCTTCGCTGCGTTCAAAGTGGCGCAATCTGCGGCCCAGATGCAGGCCATGACAGCCATCCGTCGCGGAAGAGTGGGGACGAGGTCGTTGCGCCTTAAGATGTGGCAACGAGGCCACACAGGCGGCGATACGCCGTCACCCAACCTGTTTCTTGCCGACTGCCTGTTTCTGACAGCACAGCCGGTGGCAGTGATCATCGCCGGCTCCACCGAGCGACTGCTGGAAGCCGAACTCGCATGGTCCCATCTGCGGCAGATCGGCGATCCGACGCGGGTCATTGCCGTGATTGAAGAAGCGAAACAGGTCGGGCTCAAGCAGAAAGCACGGGCCGATTACTTTACCGACAAGACCTACGAGTATCGCGATTTCGAGGGCGCCTTTCGCGAAGCAATGAAGCAAACCGTTTCCGTTCACTGAACCGATATGAATCCAGCGTTGCCGCATACCGACAAGAAAAGGAGACAGCCATGCACCCCCTGTTGACCCGCATCAGCATCGATCCCAATGTCTGCTTCGGCAAGCCCTGCGTGCGCGGCACGCGTATCTGGGTGTCGCTGCTGCTCGATCGCCTGGCCGATGGCGAAAGCGAAGCGGCGCTGTTGGCCGAATACCCGCAGTTGGCGCTGGATGACATTCGCGCGGCCCTAGCCTATGGCGCGGAAATGTCGCGCGAGCAGATCATTCCCGCCGGGATGAAAGCGGCCGCGTGAAATTCAAGCTGGACGAAAACCTGGGTCAGCGCGGCTTCGCACGCATTGTCGGTGCAGGGCACGATGTCTCTACCGTGGCGCTGCAGCAGTTGAGCCTCGGACGAAGCGATTTTTCGGGTGTGTGCCGAGGAAGGCCGGGCATTGCTCACGCTTGACCTGGATTTTTCCCACGTTTTGCGCTTTCCTCCCGAGCGCTCAGCGGGAATCGCAATACTGTCCGCCCCGGACGCATGACGGCCGATCTGTGATGAGTTCTGGACCCGCCGCGCAAGCCCTGGAAAAGCGGCTCTGGATCGTTGAACCAGGACGGATTCGCATCCACGCGACCGATACGGACTGAGGCATGGCGAGCAAACTTGCCAACAGCCCTGTCCAGCAGGAAATCCCGATCCAGCCGGTCGCCAAGCCGATCCTCTGCAAGCCGTTCGAGGAGCCGACGCGGCACTGGGTCTACGATACGCAGACGGGAGACGCCCGCGAGGAAACTGGTCGCCGCCCCGCTTCGTACTGGTTCAAGACGCAGCGCACCGGATCGGCGCAGATGTCGCTGCTGGCGGAAGAGGAGCGCGACGACCTGCCGCTGGTGAACCTGCTGCGCGAAGACGTCAAGCGCTGGCGCAAGAATGAGTATCGCAACGCGACGCCGGTGACCCGGCAACTGCTGGCGCATTGGGCGCGGTCCGACAGGATTCGCCGCTTGTTCTTCTGCCAACTGGAAGCGGTCGAAACCGTCATCTATATCAACGAGATTCTGGCCGGCGGCAAGAATCCCGGCTTCACGCCCAAGGTCTCCCACGCCGACTACAAGGCACTGGCCGCCGGCAACAAGCCCTCGTTCGTCTATGAGAAGGCGCCGAAAGTCTTTCCGACCCTGGCGGACAAACCCAATGAGGACGGACTTGCGGCACTGACCCGCTACGGCTGCAAGATGGCCACTGGCAGTGGCAAAACGGTGGTCATGTCGATGCTAATCGGCTGGACGTTCTGCAATCGCGGCCGGATGCCGGCCGACGAACGCTTTCCGAATGCGGTGCTGGTGGTGTGCCCGAACCTGACCATCTTCGAGCGGCTTCAGGTGCTGCGCACCGATACCGACGACAACTACTACCAGCAGTTCGACATTGTCCCCGCCCAACTGATGCCCGAATTGCAGAAGGGCAAGGTGCTGATCAGCAACTGGCACAAGTTCGCGCCGGAGAGCCCTCACGTCGAATCGGGCAAGAGTTACGTGGTGGTGGACAAGGGCGAGGAAAGCCCGGATGCCTTTGCACGACGGGTGCTCGGCGATCTCCATGATCGGGCGCCGATCATGGTGCTTAACGACGAGGCGCACCACGCGTATCGACCGAAGCCGGTCGAGGCTGGCGACAAGCTTTCCGCCGAGGAGAAATCCGAGCGCGAAGAAGCGACAGTCTGGGTGTCGGGGCTGGACAGGATCAATGCGGCCTGCGGGGTGAAATTCGTGGTCGATCTATCGGCGACGCCTTTCTATCTTGGCGGCAGCGGCTATATCGAAGGCTCGCCCTTCCCCTGGCTGGTGTCCGATTTCGGTCTGGTGGACGCCATCGAGTCCGGCATTGTGAAGATTCCGCGGCTGCCGGTTTCCGATACGACGGGGCGACCGGAGCCGAAGTTTTTTCGCCTGTGGCAGTCCATCGTCGCCAGCATGCAGCCGGGCGAAAAATTGCCCGGCGGCAAGCCCAAGCCGGAGGTGGTGTGGCGCGAGGCACAGGATGCGCTGACCACGCTGGCAAGCCAGTGGAAGGAACGTGCGAGCTACTTGCAGGAGGCCAAGCCCGGTCAGGAACAGGTGCCGCCGGTGATGATCATCGTCGCCGACAACACGAATATCGCTGAACTCTTCTACAAGAATATTTCGGGCGAAGAGTCGGTGGAAATTGTGGAAGACGCCGATGAAGACGAGGATGAAGATGAACCTTCGTCAAAGAAGAAAAAGAAGGCCAAGACCAAGACAGTGTTCGGCACTGGCCTGATATTTCCTGAATTGTTTTCGAATCGGGATGGCTTCCGGCCGACACTGCGCATCGACTCCAAGCTGCTGGCCGAGGCGGAATCAAACGATGCGAAGGGCTCGCGCAAGGAGGCGGCCGAAGCGTTGCGGCACATCATCGACACCGTGGGCAAGGTCGGCAAGCCGGGCGAACAGGTGCGCTGCGTGGTTTCGGTACAGATGCTGACCGAAGGCTGGGACGCCAACAACGTCACTCATATTTTGGGCTTGCGCGCCTTCGGCAGCCAGCTCTTGTGCGAGCAAGTAGTCGGACGCGGTTTGCGTCGCATGGATTACACCGTCGATCCTGAAACCGGGTTATTCACCGAAGAGTATGTCGACATTTACGGCGTACCGTTCTCGGTCATCCCCTTCCGTGGCCGTTCGACAAGCTCGAAGGCGCCGGAGGACAAGCCTAAGAATCATGTGCGCTCCGATGAGGCACGCGAGCACTACGAAATGCGTTTCCCAATCGTCGAAGGCTATGCCTTTGCGCTGCGCAAGAACGTGGTGACTGCAAATGTCGATGCCATCGAGCGGCTGATACTGGCGCCCGACACGACACCTACCGCTGTTTTCGTAAAGCCCCAGGTGGGCTATCAGATTGGTAATCCGTCCGTGGCCGGCGGATTCACCACGGCAACGCAAGATCGTGAGGCCTATTACGCCAGCACCCATTTGCAAACGATCAAGTTCGAGATTGCAAGATTGGTGGTTGGCGCATTAACCGAGGGCATAGAGGGCCGGACGCCCAAGCTGCGTCTGCAAGGACGACACCAACTGTTCCCGCAGGTATTCCGGATCGTTGATGAGTACGTCGGGACACCAGAAAAGCCAAGGAAGGTCGACTTCCGTGGTTGTCACTCCTGCGAATTGGGGCTGGAGACCTATGTGCGGCGCATTGTTGAGCGGCTCGTTTCGGCCATCGAACCGGACACCGAGGGCGGCGAGCCGCCGCTGATGCCGCGTCTGAACCGTTACAAGCCCATAGGCACAAGCGGTGAGGTAAATTTTCAAGACGACTCGGCCCTGCGTGCCGACGATACGTAGCCATGTCAATCAGGTCGTCGCCGATACTAATTCATGGGAGCAGGCCGCCGTTTTTCGGCTGGAACAGGCCAAGGGCATCGTGTCCTTCTACGCCCGCAATGACCATCTTGAGCTGTCGATTCCTTACGAGTACTTCGGCATCGCCCACTCTTCCTTCGGATTCCTTGTTCGCCTCGCGGCCAACTGGCCGACTTTGCTGCTCGAGATCAAGGGCGAGGAAGCGCGAGATGGACCGGGCCAAGCACCAGGCGGCGCGGCGCTGGGTAAGTGCGGTCAATCACTGGGGGCAGCTCGGAACCTGGGCGTTTCACGCCTGCAGAGACCCGCAGAAGGTGATTGAGGAAATCAAAGGCATCATGAATTCAGATGGCCAGAGTCTCAGTGAATTAAAAGTCGGCGCTGGCGCAGACACGGCGATTTCAAGCAACGCATGAACTGTCGACCGGCTGCGGCGCTACGCTGCATTGCGCCTTCGATCAGCACCCCGGACGCCGGCCGGCGAGCGCCGTAGCACCCGATGCCTGACTATCGCTGCACGCTGTTCGGTGCTCGGCGACCGTCCTGCTTGCAGCGGCCTGCAGCCTCGGTCGAGATGTGGCGATAGCCGCGAGCACGCTGGACTCCGTTGGCGCGTGGAGGCGGCTACCGCCGCATGCGTTAGACTCGACCGCCTCCGGCGCCGATTTATTCTCCTGACATGGATTTCCACCCGCTGCTGCAGGCGCTGATTCTCGGCCTGGTCGAAGGTTTCACCGAATTCCTGCCGGTCTCGTCCACCGGCCACCTGATCCTCGCCGGCGACCTGCTGCATTTCAACGACGAGCCGCAGCTGTTCCCTGATCGTGATCCAGGCTGCGGCCATGCTGGCGATTCGTTAACGACCAGCAGCGCTTCAGCGCCGTCCTGACGGGCCTCGGCAGCGACCCGGCG
>JADJQA010000070.1 GCA_016712985.1 Sulfuritalea sp.
GATTTCGGCTTTCACGTCGATGCCGGTCGCTCGCACATTGAGCCCCGCCTCGAGAATGGCCCTTGCCTGCATTTCGGTGATTTCCGGATAGCTGATGCCCAGCCGGCAGCCGCGGTGACCCATCATCGGGTTGAACTCGTGCAGATCGTCCACGCGCATCTTGATCTTCGCGAGCGACACGCCCATGTCCTTCGCCATCGCCTTCTGGCTGGCCTCGTCATGGGGAACGAATTCGTGCAATGGCGGATCGAGCAGGCGTATTGTCACCGGCAGGCCGTCCATTGCCCGGAACAAGCCCTCGAAGTCGCCGCGCTGAATCGGCAACAGCTTGCCCGGCGCCTTGCGGCGACCGGCTTCAGGTCGTCGGCCAGGATCATCGCGCACGGCGACAATGCGATCACCTTCGAAGAACATGTGTTCGGTGCGGCACAGGCCGATGCCGACCGCGCCAAAATTGCGCGCTGCCTTGGCATCTTCCGGCGTGTCGGCATTGGCGCGAACCGCCAGACGCTTGTGACGATCGGCCAGTTTCATCAGCGCGCCGAAGTCGCCGCTGAGTTCGGCTTCCTTGGTCGGCAACTGGCCCTCGTAGACCTGGCCGGTGGAGCCATCGAGCGAGATCCAGTCCCCTTCCTGGTAGGTCTTGTCACCGATAGTCATGGTCCGCGCCCTGGGATCGACGCGCACCGCCCCGGCTCCGGAGATGCAGCACTTGCCCATCCCGCGCGCAACCACGGCCGCGTGCGAGGTCATGCCGCCGCGGGCTGTCAGGATACCCTTGGCCACGCTCATGCCGCGCAGATCCTCGGGCGAGGTTTCCTGACGCACCAGGATGACCGCCTTGCCCTTCTTGACCCATTCCTCGGCTTCATCGGCAAAGAACACGATCTGCCCCGACGCGGCGCCAGGAGATGCTGGGAGGCCATGCGCAATGGGCCTGGCCTGCTTTACCGCCTGCGTGTCGAAAATCGGGTGCAGCAGTTCGTTCAGGCGGTCGGGAGTCACGCGCAGCAAGGCCGTCTTTTCATCAATGATGCCCTGCTGCAGCATTTCCATCGCGATGCGCACCATGGCCGAACCGGTGCGCTTGCCGCTGCGCGTCTGAAGCATCCACAGCTTGTCTTCCTGAATGGTGAACTCGATGTCCTGCATGTCCTTGTAGTGCTTTTCGAGGGTCGACTCGGCCTTCAGCAGTTGCTGGTAGATCTCCGGCATCAACTCTTCCAGTGAAGGGAATTTCTTGCGCCGATCGTCCTCGCTGACCATCGCCAGCTTTGCCCAGCGGCGCGAACCCTCAAGCGATACCTGCTGGGGCGTACGGATTCCGGCTACCACGTCTTCACCCTGCGCATTGATCAGGAACTCGCCGTTGAAAAGATCCTCGCCGTTTCCGGCGTCGCGAGTGAAAGCCACGCCGGTGCCGCTATGGTCGCCCAGATTGCCGAACACCATTGCCTGCACATTCACCGCGGTACCCCAGGAGTCCGGGATGTCGTTCAATTCGCGGTAGAGCTTGGCGCGGTCATTGTTCCAGCTCGAACACCGCCATGATCGCGCCCCAGAGCTGCTCCCAGGGGTCGGACGGAAATTCGCGACCGACGCGGGCACGGATCAGGCCCTTGAATCGTTCCACGAGTTCCTTCAGGTCGGCCGTATCGAGCTCGGTATCGAGCTGCACGCCCTTCTTTTCCTTGACCATGTCGATGATCACTTCGAAGGGGTCGTGATCCTCTTTCGACACCGGCTTGAGGCCCATCACCACGTCACCGTACATCTGCACGAAACGGCGGTAGGAGTCCCAGGCAAAACGTTCGTTGTTGGCCTTGCGTGCGAGGCCGACCACGGCCTCGTCATTCAGTCCCAGATTGAGAATCGTGTCCATCATGCCGGGCATCGAGGCGCGGGAGCCGGATCGCACCGACAAAAGCACGGGATCGGAAGCGTCGCCGAATTTCTTGCCCATTTCCTGTTCCACGTAAGCCACGCCCTGCCTGACTTCCGCTTCGATCAGCTTGCGCACGTGGTCCCTGCCCTGCTCCGTGAAGACGGTGCAAGCTTCCGTGCTGATGGTGAAGCCGGACGGCACCCTGATACCCAGGCGGCACATTTCCGCCAGATTGGCGCCCTTGCCGCCGAGCAGGTTCTTCATGTCGGCCGATCCTTCGGTCCGCGTCGCGCCAAAGACATAAGCATACTTTACTGGAGTGGACATATATTCAAACCTCGGTAAATTGGTTGATCAAAGATGAACCATGCCGCCACGCAAATCATGGTGCCATGTCATCTGTTACAAGTTGGTGCCCTTGCCGCAGTTGTCCCAAAAGCCAACGCCCATTTGCGGTGAATCGCTGCTGCTGTTTGCGCTCGCACCGTACGACTTGCGGCCATGCACGTGTCACGGGTTGCCCTGCTACCGTTTCCGGGGGGCCAATCTTACAATGAAAATTGCCATTCTCTCGACAAGAGAATTGCTGCACTACACAAGATGCCTTGAATTGCCCGGAGGGCAGCAGTAGGCGCTACTGCTTCTTGGCGCCTGCCTGCCGGGCGTCGTTCCGGGTGATCGCCGACCACAACAGCAAGCGGCCGCGCACGCACGTCCGGGAGACGGCCGGCATTGCGCCGGCGTTGACGCCGAAGCGTCCCGCGCCGGCCACGGCATGCGCCGCCTCGGCTGCCGCGATCAGCAGCTTGCTCGGCATGCAGCCCACCCGGGCACAGGTGGTGCCGCAGACACCGCCTTCGATCATACGGACCCGCGACGTGTGTTCCAGTGCCGCACGCTAGGCCGACATGCCGGCGGTGCCGGCGCCGATGATGGCGACGTCGGATTCGATCATCCGGGTTTCGCTCATTCGCGATGAATCCTTCATTACAGGCCGAGTTCGCGCGCCCATTTGCGCTCGAGGAAGGCATCGATTTGGCCGTGCGTATCGGCGACTTGAAGACGTAAACGTGGCCAAGCTGGAGGATTGTCACTGATGGCCAAGTCTCTTCGAGATCCCAACCGTCCGACGCACCCCGGCGCCATCCTGCGCGAGGACCTGCTGCCGCACCTTGGCATGGCGCAGAAGGATTATGCTGATCGCCTCGGTGTCTCCCGCCTGACCGTGTCCGCAGTGATCCATGAAAGGCACCCCCTGACGCCGGACATGGCGATGCGTCTCGGCCGACTTCTAGGGAATAAGGCGAATTCCGGCAATGGACATACCACCTATTGCAGGTGAGGGAACACTCCCTCTCCCCTTGCGGGCTACCGTATGCACACATCTTTTGTATGCACCGAATGAGCGAGAAGCCAGCCCTGCTGTATTGCTGCGAACGCTTGCAGGCCACGCAGCATGGTGATCGGGCCGGGTTTGCGTTCGCTGGCGTATCCCTTCCAGCCGCCCAGGCGGGCGATGATCCAAGCGGCCCAAGCCAGCGAGAAGAGCGAATGCGGATTCTTTTGCTTTTCCGTGTTGCCCTCCAGCGTGGGCTGAACATGCTGCAATACCTTGATCTCGTCCGCATCAAACGCATCCGTGGCTGGACGGACCGATCCACCCTCCCGTGCCAGCGTCAGTTGCATGACGCGGACCGCCGCCGAGAGCGCCATCACCGCCAGCTTTTCCAGCCGGACGCCGTGTTCAAGTTGGCTCGATTCCAAATCCGAGCCCTGCCGCTTGACGGTACGGAAGGTCTGTTCAATATGCCACCGCAGGCAATACCACTGTATGCACTGCCGGGCGTCGTCCATCGTTGCCACTGCATGCGTGGTCAGCAACCGCCAATGAATCGGCTCGTTGTCGCCAACGACGGTCGTCGCATCTTCCACGACGTCAATCACGTTCAGGTCAGTTCAGGCGACGCCCGTTTGTCGGAGCAATGCTGCGGCTTTTGAGTGTCACCGAACCAAAACGGACATGCAGCAGCGCCTCATGGGCGCTGCGTTTGGGCGTGGCAGGCATGGTGATCCGGTAGCTGCCTTGCACGGGTTGTTCATCCATCCAGACAAACAGGGTCTTGCCAGGAGGGCGTTGCCAGATTTCGGTCGCGACAGGCACGGATCAGCAGATGCGTGCGGGCATCCGGCAAGCGATCCCACAATTCATAGACGTCGGCTTGCCGTGGAACTCGTGATTCCCGCGAATGCGGGAAACCAGCTTTCTCCCTGATAGTCCTCAAAGGCAATCATTCTTGCGAACTGGATTGCCGCCTACGCAGGAATGGAGGTACTTCTCGGGCGCTGACAATTCCTGACCGGCTCCCAGCCGGTCCACCCCAAGGTTACGGCATCATGACAACTGGCATGGACTGAATGGCAGGGAGGCGCGCAATCAGCATGTAACAGCGGACGGCTAGAGTTGCTGCTTTCTGCTGCGGCGCCCGGCGCTGCGGATCAAAACCGCCACGCCAAGGATCGCCATGCTTACGTCAAACGTCTCGCGCCACGCCGCCGTCCTCGCCGCCTCCGGCATCCTCGTCCTCGCCGGCTGCGGCGAGGAAAAGCAGGCCGCCACCCAGGTTGCGGCAAGGGTGAACAAGGAAGAAATATCGATTCACCAGATCAACACCCTGCTCGCCCCCGGCGGCAACCTGCCGCCGGAGCAGGCGAAGCTCGCCAGCCGCCAGGTCCTCGAGCGCCTCGTCGATCAGGAGTTGCTGGTGCAGAAGGCCACCGAAAAGAAGCTGGACCGCGAGCCGAAGACCATGAAGGCGATCGAAGCCGCACGCCGCGACATCCTGGCCCGCAGCTACATGGAAAGCGTCGCCGCCGCCGTGGCAAAGCCGACGACCGCGGAGGTCGGCGAGTTCTACACCAAGCGTCCGGAACTGTTCAGCGAGCGCCGCGTATACAAGTTCCAGGAGTTGACGATCGGCGCCAACCCGGCGGAAGTCCTGCCCAAGCTGAAGGAACTTGGCAAAGCCAAGAACTTGGAGGAAGTCGCGGCCTGGCTGAAGAGCCAGAACATCCCCTTCGGCGGCGGCGATGTAACGACCAAAACCGCCGAACAACTGCCGATGGAACTGCTGCCGCGCTTCCACCAGTTGAAGGACGGCCAGATGGCCATGGTGCCCTCGCAGGCTGGCGTCCTGGTGATCCAACTGGTGGCCTCGCGCAGTGAGCCGGTCGACCAGAAAGCGGCGACACCCTTCATCGAGCAGTACCTGATGAATCAGAAGAAGGTCGAAACCGCGAACCGGGAACTCAAGCAGTTGCACGAACTGGCCAAGATCGAGTACCTCGGCGAGTTTGCCAAGACCGAGACGCCAACCAAGGGCGATGCGCCTGCCGCCGCATCGGCGCCGGTTGCCGCCGTACCGGCGCCTGCCGCCGCTGCACCGGCGCCGACTGCCGTCGCCGCTCCCCCGGCAGCCGCTCAGGCTCCCGTCGCGGCTACGGCTCGGGCCGCTGCCGTGCCGGCCGCCACCGTGGTTCCAAACCCAAGCGCGCTGGAAAAGGGCGCCATGAGCCTCAAGTAGCCCCGGACCACCTCCTCAACAGGAAATACCATGCCCACGCATTCCCGAGTCGATGCCATTTGTATTGGCGCCATCCCTGTCGTCGCATTCGTCGCCTTCGCGATCGCGTCGCCCGCCGCATCGGCGACCGAGACGACCCAGTTGCGTTATGCCAACCCGGCCGCCGCGCTGGCTACCCAGGTGCATTTGCCGCTCGGTACCCAGCGCTACTACGTGGGCAACTACACACTGCAAACCGTGGCTCCGGATGCGTCTTTCCAGGCGTATTGCGTGGACCCGTTCCGCCATGCGATAACCTCCTTCCTGGGCTACGAAAAATCCGCGCTGGCGAGTTTCCTTTCCGGATCGGCGCAGAAGCTCGCCGACGTCAGCAGCCTGTTCGCCCATGCCTATGCCGGCAGCGTTGGCAATGCCACCAAGGCCGCCGGGTTCCAGCTCGCGCTGTGGGAGGTTTTCAATGACGACAGGAACCTGGCCAGCGGCAGCGTGCGCAAGACCGACAACACCAACGCCGCCGCGGTTGCGGAGGCCAACAGCCTGCTCGCCAGCCTGGCCAACGCGACCTGGGCCACGCCGGCGGCAAACTACGAATTGACGATGTTCAGCAACAGCCAGGCGCAGAGTTACCTCGCCGCCGCGCCCGCCCTGGGATCCAATTCCGTCGAGGTGCCTGCCGCGGTGCCGATTCCGGAGCCGGAAACATTCGTGCTGATGCTGGTCGGCCTGCTCGGCCTGCTGGGCTGGGCCTCGTTAAATGCCAAGACTCGGAATGCGGCAGCCTGACACGCCCTGCCCTTGCGCGTCCGCGACTTCCGTCGACATTATTTCTCCAAACGGACAAGCCAGTGCAACGCCGGCGTAACAAAGCCTGCGTAGCATCCGTGCTGCTCCGGAATGGCGCCGCCGCCGGGAGCCCATGGCATTGGTTGCCCACGGACTCGCCTGCCTGCTCATATCTGCTCTCCACAACGCCGAACCGAAACACCCCATCTCCGAGATGCGACAAACGATCAACGCAGTTCTGCTGGCAATGTTCCTCGCCGCGCTGGGCAATGCCTGCGCGCAGGAAAAGGCCGCCGATTACCGGCTCGGCCCCGGCGATGCCATTCGCATTCTGGTGTTCCAGAACCCCGACCTGACGCTTGAATCGCGGATTTCCGAAAGCGGCACCATCACCTATCCGCTGATCGGCTCCCTCGAGATCGGCGGTTTGTCGATCGGCGCCGCCGAGCAGAAGATCGCCGCCGGCCTCAGGGACGGCGGCTTCGTCCTGCAACCGCAGGTCAACGTGGTGCTGGTGCAGGTTCGCTCCAGCCAGGTCTCGGTGCTCGGCCAGGTGGGAAGGCCCGGTCGATTTCCCCTCGAAACCGGCAACACCAAGCTCACCGAGCTGCTGGCCAACGCGGGCGGAATCAACCCCGCCGGCGCCGATACGCTGATCCTCACCGGAATCCGCGAAGGCAAGCCGGTGCGCATGGAGATCAACGTGACCGAGATGTTGTTGAAGGGCGATCCGCAGAACGACATCACGGTCCAGGGCGGCGACATCGTATACGTGCATCGCGCGCCGCAGTTCTATATCGACGGCGAAGTGCAGCGCCCCGGTTCCTACCGGCTGGAACGCGACATGACCGTGCGCCATGCGCTGGCGCAAAGCGGCGGCATCAGCCTGCGCGCCACCCTGCGCGGACTCAGCATTCATCGCCGCGATGCCAGCGGCAAGATCGTGGTCATCGAGCCCGAGCAAGACACCCTGGTCCAGGCCGACGACATCATCCACGTGCGCGAGGCGCTGTTCTAGGCCGCGCCCCGGATCGCCTTGACACTACAACAATTCCTCCAGATCCTGCGGGTGCGCTACAAGCTCGCCCTGATCGTCTTCGTCATTGCCGCGGCGATCGGCACAACCGTCACGCTCCTCTTGCCCAAGGAGTACCAGGCGACGACCTCGCTGGTGGTCGACGTCAAGGCCGACCCCATCGCCGGCATGCTGATGCCCAGCCTGGGCTCGCCGGGCCTACATGACAACACAGGCCGAAATCATTCAAAGCGACCGGGTGGCGACCAGGGCGGTGCAGTTGCTCCAGCTTGACCGCGCGCCGTTTGCCGTCGCGCGCTGGCGGGAGGAGACCGAGGGCAGGATTCCGATCGAGAACTACTGGGGCGACACGCTGAAAAGGAACCTGCAGGTGCAGCCGACGCGCGGCAGCAACATCATCACCCTGAGCTACCGGGCGCAGGACGCGAAGTTCACCGCCGCCGTGGTCAATGCCTTTGCCCAGGCCTACATCGGCGTTTCCATCGACCTGCAGGTGGAACCGGCCAGCCAGTATGCCGCCTGGTTCGACGACAGGCTCAAGTCGCTGCGCGCGGGGATGGAACGCGCGCAGGCGAAGCTCTCGGCCTTCCAACAGGAACAGGGCATTGTCGTCTCGGACGCACGCGCCGAGCAGGAAGCGCAGCGTCTCACTGCAATGGTCGGCCAGCTCGCCAGCGCCCAGGGCGAAAAGGTGGAAACCGTGGTTCGGCAAAGGAATACCGGAACCGAGCTCTCGCCCGACGTGCAGCAGAATCCGATTGTCCTGAGCCTCAAGGGCGAACTGGCGCGCGCCGAAACGCGCATGGGCGAGCTGGCCAGCACCGTTGGCAGCAATCACCCGCAACGCGTTCAGGTGCAAGCGCAGATCGACGGCATCAAGGGTCAGATCGCCAGCGAAATGCAGCGCATCTCGGGCGGTTCGGCCACGGCCGCACGCGTCTCGACCCAGCGCGAAGCGGAACTCAAGGCCATGATCGAAGCGCAGAAGAAGCAGGTACTGGCGCTGCGCGAGAACCAGGACAAGCTCGCGGTGCTGCAGCGCGATGTCGAAAGCGCCCAGCGCTCCTATGACATTGTCGCCCAGCGCATGAGCCAGACGACGCTGGAAAGCCAGTCCAACCAGGCCAACGTGCGCGTGCTGAGTCCGGCGGTGGAACCGCTGACGCCTTCCGGCCCCAAGCTGCCGCGCAACATCTTGATGGCCGTCCTCGGCGGCGCGCTGCTCGCCGCCGGGCTGGCGATCGGGCTCGAGTATCTCGATCGCCGGGTGCGTGGCGCCGACGATCTGGTCACCCCCGAAGCGATTCCGCTGCTGCTGGTGCTGCGCTCCAGGCGGCCGGGCATCCCGCTCAAGGATCGCCTGCTGCGTATCGGCGACTTCTTCCGCAAGCGCAAGCGGCGTATGCAGACGGCGACGCCATGAACGCGCCCGCGATGCCAGTCGCCCCGCTCAAGACCCGCTCGCTTGGCGCCATCCTGGTCGATACCGGCAAACTGACGCTCGATGACGCGCAGCGCATTCTGCGAAGCCAGAAGGAGCACGGACTGCTCTTCGGCGAAGCCGC
This sequence comes from Sulfuritalea sp., assembly GCA_016712985.1. Taxonomy (GTDB): domain Bacteria; phylum Pseudomonadota; class Gammaproteobacteria; order Burkholderiales; family Rhodocyclaceae; genus Sulfuritalea. Next base: position 8,851 of record JADJQA010000070.1, read on the forward strand.
GATCGAGCTTGGCCTGGTCACCCGTCAGGACATGGAACGGGCCCTGGCCGACCAGTATGACTACCCCTACCTGTTGCAAACCGGGAACGACGAGGTCGCCGCCGAACTGATCGCTGCCTACGAGCCATTCAGCCTCGAAGTCGAAGCGCTGCGGGTACTGCGCATCCAACTGATGCTGCGCTGGTTCACCGGCGAGGAAGGGCATCGCATACTGGCCATCGCCAGCCCCGCGCGCGGCGACGGCCGCAGCCATCTGGCGGCCAACCTGGCCGTGGTGTTCTCGCAGCTAGGCGAGCATACGCTGCTGATCGATGCCGACCTGCGCAATCCGCGCCAGCACCAACTGTTCAAGCTCGACAACCGGCAGGGCCTGTCCTCGATGCTGTCGGGCCGCGGCGAGCGCAGCATGATCCAGCGCATTCCTTCCTTCGTCGACCTTTCGGTGTTGACCGCCGGCCCGCTTCCGCCCAACCCGCAGGAACTTCTCGGTCGGCCCTCGTTCGCCCGGCTGCTCGACGAGATGGTTCGCGAGTACGACGTAGTCATCGTCGATACTCCCGCCGCGGCGGACTACGCCGATGTGCAGATCATCGCAGTGCGGGCTGGCGGCGCCCTGCTGCTGGCGCGCAACAGCCGCACCCGCGTGGCGGAATTCCGCGACCTGTCGAAGACCCTCGGCGAGGCGGGAGTCGCGCTGGTCGGCTCCGTGCTCAACGATCCACTGCCTGTCAAGGAGGCCAGTCGAAAACCATGAAGACCCTGCCCTTCGCACCGTCCATCGATCCGCCCCTCGCCCAATGGCTGGTGGCCCTCGCGGGCTTCTCTGCGATGTACCTGCCAATCTACTGGTGGGCGTTCAACACCATCTGGCAAACCGATGAGCAAGCCCACGGCATGATCATATTGGTGGTGGTCTGCTGGCTGTTCTGGCAGCAGTCTCGGGTAATGCTCGCCGCCACGCCGCGGCCGGCGCCGATTCCCGGCGGCATGGCGTTCGCCGTCGGCCTGCTGATCTACTTTGTCGGCCGCGCCCTGAACATCTCCATCCTCGAGCTGTGTTCGCAGATTCCGGTGTTGCTTGGCGCCTTGCTTATCCTCGGCGGCTGGCCGGTGTTGCGCGCCGCCTGGTTTCCGCTGACGTACATCGTCTTCATGGTTCCTTGCCAGACCGTTGGTCGACGCCCTGACCGGGCCATTGAAGAACCGGATCTCGGTAATCGCCGAACCAGCACCTGGCCGCCGGCTATCCGATTGCCCGCGAGGGCGTGAACCTCCCCGTAGGCCAGTACGAGTTGCTGGTGGCCGATGCCTGCTCGGGCCTGCATTCGATGGTCAGCCTTTCCGCGCTCGGCCTGCTGTTCATGTACATGCGCCAACGCCCAAGCCTGCGGCACAACGCCATCATGCTGGCCAGCATCCTGCCGATCGCCTTCGTGGCCAATATCGTGCGCGTCATGCTCCTCATACTGATCACCTATCACTTCGGCGACGCAGCGGGACAGGGCT
>JADJQA010000071.1 GCA_016712985.1 Sulfuritalea sp.
CGTCGAGATCCACGCGCCCAAAGGGAGTTGAGAGGGCTGAAAAAGTCTGCCACACTCCCATGCGCGCTTTTGCACTATTGCTCCCCAGCGATTTTCCCGGAATGATGGTAGAGGCAAAGGCGTTCGGTCCCTCGACCAAAAACCTCGAGGGCCGGTACCAGAAATGCCGACGCCAGAAATGGCGCACCCGGACGGCTCCGAACCAGATCGTCCCAAGCGTCGGAGTGGGCGAACTGCTTGATTGGGTGAATGGTCCAAGTCATTGGTGTATACGCAATCGAAGTTGACAGGGCCGCTGCTCCATCTGGCTCTTGCCGCGACTCGGAAGCGGATTGTAAATGAACGCACCGTGGCCGGGGTGCTGCGCAATGTCGATCAAGGAGCTTCCATTGCAGCGCAGGGTGTCTGGATTCGTTCATCGCACTCGCATCCATCGAAAGCGCGCCCTGCGGCCTCTCTAAACAAGCAAAGCCAGCCCGATTACCGTTTGAGGGTTGCAGGCAACGATGCCCCAGCGTTCCCGCCGATGGCTCATCCACAACTTCTTGTATTCGTCGTCGCCGATCAGGAAGTCGATCTCCTTCACGTTGGCATGATCGATGACATGTTCCATGAGGTGGGCGGTCAACAATGTTCCGGGCGAGAATGCGGCGCAAGCAGGATCGAAGGCCAGTTTGAAGATGCTGATCTTTGCCATGGCTCACCATCCAGAGTTGGGCGGCGATCGGCCGGCCCGCAAGGCGCGCGATGCCAGGCCTCAGTTGCCCTTCCTTCGCCAGCCCGCGGATCAGGCCGGGAATGAATTCGGGATACGGCTCCGGCCTTTCCAACTAAGGGCGTGAACGTCGTTGAATGCCTGGATGGCCGGCTCTGCCGAGTCCGGATGTGTGACGATTTCCGGTATGCCTCCCTCGGCTGCGAACTTCCTGTTCATCCGCCTGATCGTGCTGCGTAGCGCACCTTCCCTGTCGCGCAGATACTCCGACCAGGATTTCTCTACTTCGAGATACCAGTTCCCGAAGCAGAAGAAGCGGAAGGGTATCCAGCCGTTCCTGCGCAGTGCGGCAAGCAACGCCTCATAGTCGGGCGAGTCAGGATCCATGGGGGGAGAAACGCATGACGTGTGCGCTACCATGATCGCGATCGGCTGCCTCGAGCATGGGGACCTGACGTCAGTTGCCGTGCCTCCTGGTGCGAGGATCGGGGAATAAAGCGAGGTGTAGTAGTTGGCAGTGATTCGACCTGCCGGATCAGGCCCCTGCGGATCAGACGGACGGGCAAGATCGCCGACGGCGAGCCATTCAACTCGGCGACGCAGTAGCGTACTCACCGTCGTTGGTGAAAACCGTTTGCTGCAGGTTGTCGAACCAGGCAACCGAAAACTCGATGTTCTGTCGCGCGCAATCGTCGAAAAGCCGGATCGTTGCCGGCGACAAGTTCCGGGTGCTTTGGTAGTTCTCAATTCTTATGGTGGTAAAGTTCATCGCAGATTCCGCAGTCAGTTCGGACGGCTACCTCTTGATTGGGGGCAGATGGCTGTTGCACTTCTTGCAGGCGCGATTTCCCAAGCCATCAGGCGGCTACCGTGACAGGATGACACATGGTCTTGGTGACGGCCGCGATCATCCAGTCCAGTTCCGTTTCACTGAGCGACTGGTGGCACGGCAAATGGAGCAGATGCAGACGGTAGTCAAGGGCCGTCGAACATGTGGAAGCGGCGATGCTGTCCCAGCGCCAGATCGGCATGCCAAGACGCTTGAGCCAGCAGAAATACGGATTCGACTGCTCGATGTGGAGTGGAAACATATAGGGCACGCAGCCATCCGGCAGATGTGGAAACAATGGCCGACAGCGTGGAATGCCGACGCACGCGTTTGCCCAGCGCCGGTAGTTCTCGCGCCTGCGCTGGGCAATTGCGCTGGTATTGGCGTGGCGACAGACCAGCCTGGAAAATGTAGGCGACGCCAGCCCTTCCTCTTTCGGTTGGTAGTCCGCCGAGTAGCCTGAGTGTTGGCGCATGTCCTCGATTGGCGGGGTGGCCTGTTCCGCGATGGCGGGGAATTCGGCATCGATGCGGGCGCTATCGCATGTCCTTGCAGCACGGCGGCGCTGTCTGGCTTTGGAGAAGGCGCCGGCAATACCGCGCAGCTCGGCTGCAATGGACGGCGCGCGTTTCAAGGTGATCCAGCCGATCCGCTTGCCGCGAATACAGCAGTCCGCCATCCGGACTCGGAACGAATTTGTAGGGACTGCTGACAACGAAGCCGCCGCAGACACCGGTGCCCGGCGGTCGATGATGTTCGTGGAAGAGGACATGCGAGCAATCCTCGACCAGGGTGATTTCTCGCTTGGCGCACCATGCGGAGAGGCTCTCCAACTGTTGGGGAATACCGAAGAAATGCGTGGCCAGCAGCGCCTTTACCGGCGTGGGCGACTGGACAAGCATGCCTTCGGAGAGTGCCGCCAGATCGGGCGAGAGATCCGGCTGGAGCGGATAAAGAGTACCTCACCGCCCAAGGCGAGCGCCGGGTCGAGCATGGTCCGGCAGTGATAGGCGGGAGCCAGCAGAGCGCTACCGGGGCCGATGCCGGCCAGCCGGTAAGCCTCGCGCAACGCATAGCGGCCGCGGGTGAAATGGCGGATGTTGCTGGCGGGCGACCATATTGCGGAAGCTTGCGCACTGAGCGAGAGGCAGGCCAAGGTATCGGGCAAGGGTGGGACGCGCGGCTTGGGAAAGCCGAACGCCGAGGGGTCAAAAATCAGGTATTCGAGTGGCACTTTGCTCGTCGCGCTCGATATTCGGTTAGTTCTCAGTGACTCGATAGCTTGGCGCGTGCGCCTGCAGCCACTGTTCCAGCATGGTGAGGATCCAGACGAGTTCGCCGTAGAAGCCTGGGTGCTCGGGCAGGTGCTCGTTCAGCAGCGTATCAATGAATTCCGGGCGCACGACGTTCCGCGCGGCCAGGCTGTGCAGCGAATCCGCCGCCAGCTTCTTCAGCGGCGCATGGCTGACGGCCCATGTGCCGAAGGGCAGGCCGAAGCCGTGCTTTTTCTTGGTGAGGATCTCGTTTGGCAGGAAGCCGCGTAGCGCCTCCTTGAAGAACCAGCGCAGCTTGAATCCCTTGAGCTTGTACGACGTCGGCAGTTTGAGCGAGAACTCGAGCAGGCGGTCGTCGAGCAGCGGAAAGCCGACGCTGACCTGCGCCAGGCGCGCCGAGCCAACGACCTTGGGCAGGTCGTTTTCGGCCAGGGTGTAGCGCCAGTCGTAGGCAAGCATCTTGTTGACCAGCGAGGCGGGCGGGCAGGTGGCATAGACCTCGCGCTGTTGGCGATCGGGTTCCCCCGCGTCGATCCGGCCGAGAAAGCCGGCGGTGAATACCTGGTCGAGGCCCATGCGCATCAGCAGGTTGTAGGTCTGCATGCGGTCAGGCATCGGTACGCGCGCCTGACGCACGTAGCTGGCGCCTTTCTTCAGCAGCGGAATCCGGTCGAACAGGCCGCTGTCGGTCAGCGGCTCGGCCAATCTCCTGCGCAGGGATCCGGGCAGGGCGTCGTAGATGCCGAACACCCGCTGCTTGGCGTAGCGGGTGTTGCCGCCGAACAGTTCGTCGCCACCGTCGCCGGCCAGCAGATTGTCGATGCCGTCTTGTTTTGCTTTGAGGGCGCAGTAGTAGGCAGGCACGGCGGAGGAGTTGCCGAAAGGCTGGTCGTAGCTGGCGGCTACCATCGGCATGCCGGCGACCAGATCGTCGGGGGTGACGTAGTACTCGTGGTGCCTGGTGCCGAAATGGCGGACGGCGATGCGCGCGTATTCCATCTCGTCATAGCCTTGCACGTCGAAGCCGATGGAATAGGTTTCGGCGGGGCGTCCGGTGATTTTCGTCAGCATGCCGGCGACCGTGGAACTGTCGGTGCCGCCGCTCAGGTAGCAGCCGGTGGTTCCCTGTTCGAGGCGGCTGCTGACGGCGTCGCGAACCAGCCCGAGGAATTCCTCGCGCAGGTCGGCAAACGACTCTCCGCCGTGCTCGTCGAAGCTTGGCGTCCAGTAGGGCGCAACCGTCAGCCGCTGGTGTTCGAAGAGCGCGCAATGGGCCGGGGGCAGGCGCAGCACGCCCTTGAAAATCGTGCTCGGCGAAGGAATGACATGGAAGTAAAGATAGTCGAAGATCGCCTGCGGGTCGAGTTCGGCGCCGGCATCGGACAGCGCGTCGGCGCGCGGAGCGAAGCGCAGGCGGCCGTCGACGACGCGGTAGCACAGGGTCTGGATGGCGAAGCGGTCGATGGCGAGGAAGCTGCGGCCGTCGGCCAGTTCCATGGCGACCGCGAAATCGCCGGACACCCGCGCCGGCGCGGTGGTGCCGTACTTTTCGAATGCCTGTCGCCAGGCCGCGGGGACGCCTTCCCGCGCGGCGACGGCGGCCACGTCGCTGTCCTTGAAGACCGGATGGCCAAGGCAGAGGTGGAGTTCAGTCATTTGCGGCAAATACCGGGGTCATTGACCGGCAGAATTATAGAAGCTTTGATGCCGTGGAATGCGGATTGATCCTTCAGCCACGTCATACAGGATCGTTCCACGGCTCCACGCCAGGCCGCCGACGAAAAGGTATGGTCTGCGTTGGCGATGTCGATGCGTTCGAGGTTCGGCCGTTCGAGTATTCCACTCCACGGCGCGGCACTGGCGGCGTATTCGAGGAATTCCTTGGCGGTGTAGTCGTTGCCGCTGAGGATCAGCAGGACGCGGCCGGGGAATTCCCGCAGCGTGCGCGCCATGCGCTCCTGAAAACCCAGACTGTCGGCGATTTTGGCCGATGCCTGCTTCAATTTGCCGAAGAAGCCCGTCATCGCACTGCCGACTTGCAGCCTGCCGCTCAGGAGCTTCACCCAGAACTCTTTTTGCAACAGTCGCTGGCCGTAGTAGTGCTTGACCTGGGTCTTGGCCAGGGTCGCCTCGGAACGCACCCAGGGGTTGAGCAGACAGAGGCCGGCGACGCGCTTGTCACGGGTCTCGTCCCAGTAGAGCAGCGAGGCCGCGGCGGCGTCGCAGAGGCCCCAGAGCACGATCTTGCCGACAGTGGGGCAGGCGGCCTGGAGTGCATCGATAGCGGCGCCGATGTCCGGGCTGATGGCCTCGAAGTTGCGCTGCTCGCCCGTACTGTCACCCATGCCGCGGAAGTCGAAGCGGAGGACAGCGGAGCCGGCGCCGGCCAGGGCGCGGGAGAGCAGGGTGAATTGCCGGTGGCTGCCGACCCGCGTCTGCGGTCCGCCGACCACCAAGACGATGCCCAGTTCGGCCGTTTTTTCCGGTCTGGCGAGAATGCCGAATAGCGCTTCTCCGGTGCAGGCGAAGCGGATTGGCTCTTCGCGGTAGTTCATTGCGAGCCGCCTTGCAGCGCGGCAGTGGTGGCTGCCAGCAGCGCAGGGGCGTCTTCGATTTCGGTGGTTTGCCAGAACGCCGGCCCCGGTACGACCTGGCTGCCGGTGGTGTAGCCGGCGCCGCGCCATTGCTCCAGGCGTTTGGCGGATACCGGCATCAGTGTTGCGTCCGGCCGGGTTGAGAGTTCCAGCCAGATCAGGCGGCCGGGCTTCGGCGGCGGAAGCAGTTCGGCTTGCTCCAGACCATGAGCAAGCGAGGGCGAGAGGCTGTAACCGGCGATCTCCACCGACTGCCCGCCGGCGAGTTGCTGTTTCAGGGCGTCCATCACGCCCTTGTTGTCGCCGGCCATGAGTTCGCTCGCCACTTTCAAGCGCAGGAATTGTTGCAGGAACTGCTTGCCGGAAGCGATCGGCTGCCAGAACAGGAAGTTTGCCGGTTCGTCAATCTGCGCCGCGGCCTGCGCGGCCAGCAGACAGCCGGCCCGCAGGCCCCACAGCCACAGGGGCGCCGGGCAGCGCTGACGCAACCAGGCGCGGGCATCGAGTACATCCTGCAACCAGCCCTGCCAGGTCGCGTCGCCAAAGTCGCCGGAGCTGTCGCCGCAACCATGCAGATCGATTTGCAGGACCGCGTAGCCGTGCTCCGCCAGCACTCGCGCCTGCAAGGCCGCCATGCGCCGTGCCTTGTTCATTTCCTCGGCGAATGGATGAAGGTAGAGGAGCGCTCCTCTTGGGAGCGAACCCATCGGCGCGTGATAGAGGCAGAAGCGTTGGCCGGCGGCGACCGGGAGAAAAAAGGCTTCGGGCGCCATTGGCGCCGGTTTGGGCGAACTCACAACGCCGTCATTCCGGCGGAAGAACGTCACCCCGGACCCCGATCCGGGGCCGGAATCCAGTACGCATGAAATCTGTGTTTGATGGTCTATTCACAGCCTTTCAGGCGGCCAGCTTTCCTTCGGCAAACTCGATCAGCGAACCGACGGTGGCAAACGCTGCGCCGTCGATCTCATCGTCGTCGACGCTGAAGCCGAAGCGTTCCTCCATACTGGTGATCAGCGCCACGACAGCCATCGAATCCAGTTCGGGGAGCGCGCCCAGCAGTGGGGTGTTTTCCGTGAAGGTGCTGGCTCGGCCCTTGAGGCTGAGAGTTTCGTCAAGCAGGGAAAGGATTTCCGATTTGATGTCCAACGCAAACTCCCGATGTCTGGTGCAAGAACGCCGCGAATTATAGGATTAAAACGGTATTATTGGCCGGTGCGATGCCCCATGGCGTCACGGTTGCCAGATCCAATTGATTTGTTGTCCCCGCTTGATTCCGATGCCATGACAGATTCCACGTTGTTGCAAGAACTGATTGCCCTTTCGGCGCGGCACAGGCTGCAATCCGTTGCGCTTACCTATGGCAAGCACGAGTTGTGCTACGGCGATTTGCAGGAGGCGGTGAGCCGCTTCGCCGCCGGCCTGATCGGCCTCGGCCTGCAGCGCGGCGAGCGCGTGGCGATCTATCTCGAAAAGCGCTTCGAGACGGTCATCGCCAGTTTTGGCGCCCCGGCGGCCGGTGGCGTTTTCGTGCCGCTGAACCCCTTGCTGAAGCCGGAGCAGGTCGCCTACATCCTGCGCGACTGCAATGTCCGGGTCCTGGTGACGTCGCCGGAACGCTTGGCGCTGCTGGATTCCGTGCTGGCCGAATGCCATGACCTGCGTCAGGTGGTGTTGCTCGATGCCGAGCAAACCCTGCCTTCAGGCGGGGAGCTGTCGCATTGCCGCTGGAGCGAAATGCTGGAAGCTCCGCCGCGGGCCGGGCACCGGGTGATCGATACCGACATGGTCGCCATCCTTTACACCTCCGGCAGCACCGGCAAGCCGAAAGGCGTGGTGCTCTCCCACCGCAACATGGTGGCCGGCGCCAAGAGCGTGGCCGCGTACCTGGAAAACGGGCCGGACGACACGCTGCTGGCCGCGCTGCCGCTGTCTTTCGACGCCGGCTTCAGCCAGTTGACCACGGCCTTCCATGTCGGCGCGCGGGTGGTGCTGCTGAATTACCTGCTGCCGCGGGATGTGCTGAAGGCCCTGGAGCGCGAGAAGGTCACCGGCCTGACGGCGGTGCCGCCGCTGTATATCCAGCTTGCCCAACTGGACTGGCCGGCCGCAATCACCGGGCACCTGCGCTATTTCGCCAATACCGGTGGACGCATGCCGCGGGAAACGCTGACAGCCTTGCGCGAGCGGCTGCCGAAGACCAAACCCTTCCTGATGTACGGCCTGACCGAGGCATTTCGCTCCACCTTCCTGCCTCCGGAGGAGGTGGACCGCCGGCCCGATTCGATCGGCAAGGCGATCCCCAATGCGGAGATTCTGGTGTTGCGCGAGGATGGCTCGCCGTGCGCGCCCAACGAACCGGGCGAACTGGTGCATCGGGGGGCGCTGGTGGGTATGGGCTACTGGAGCGACCCGGAGAAAACCGCTGAACGCTACAAGCCGCTGCCCAGCCACGTGCCGGGGCGCGAGCCCGGTCTGGTCCTGCCTGAACTGGCGGTGTTTTCCGGGGACACGGTGCGCATGGACGACGAGGGCTTCCTGTATTTCATTGGTCGCCGTGACGAGATGATGAAAACCTCGGGCTACCGGGTCAGTCCGACCGAGGTCGAGGAGATTCTGTACGAAACGAAAATGGTGGGCGAGTGTGTGGCTTTCGGTGTGGATCACGCTGTGCTGGGGCAGGCCATCCAGGTTATCGTCACCCCGCCGGCCGGGGGAAGCCTGGATACGGTGGCCTTGCTGGCTGCGTGCCGCAGCCGGATGCCGGCGTACATGGTCCCGGCGGCCATCGAAGTGCGCCAGGGCCCGCTGCCGCGCAACCCGAACGGGAAGATCGATCGGAAAAAGTTGAGTACCGAGTTCCAGGGTGGTGATGGCTGAGCGGGGTACGTTCAGGGGCGAGGAAGCCGGGGCACGGTCTTCCCACCTCTTCCTTGGCTGGCTGGCTTATCTCGTCTTCGTCATCTACGGCAGTCTGGTGCCGCTGGATTTCCAGCCGATGCCCCTCGGTCAGGCCTGGTCGCGGTTCCAACAGATACCAATGCTGCAGATCGGTGTCCAGGGCCGTGCGGACTGGGTCGCGAACGGTGTGCTCTACGTGCCGGTAGGTTTCCTCAGCGTTGCCCTGTTCGGTGCTCATGGCAGCTTGTGGCGGCGCCTGCCGGTGATCGTCGGTGCGACCCTGTTCGCAGTTGTGCTGGCGATCGGCATTGAATTCGCTCAGATCTTTTTTCCGGCCCGAACGGTTTCTCGCAACGATGTCATTGCCGAATGGATTGGCACCGTACTTGGCGTCGTGCTCGCCATTTATTGGGCCGACTGGTTCCGCAGGCTACTGGCGACGCTGTCGGGAAAGCTCGATCAGGTCGTCGCCTACACCCTGCAAGGCTATGCCGCCTGCTACCTGGCGTTCAGTTTCTTTCCCTATGATTTCCTGCTGTCCGCGACCGAACTGACGGAAAAGCTCGAGTCCGATGCCTGGGGCTGGTTCCTCGCCGGGATGAGCACAGAGCGTGGCGTGGTCGTGCTTGCGGCAAAGTTGCTGGCCGAAATTCTGGCCCTCATGCCGATCGGCCTGTTGCTGGGCCGCTGGAACGAGGCGCGACGGATGCCGGTCGCCCGGAGTGGCTGGCTGCTCGGCGCACTGCTCGGCTTGTTCATCGAGACCGTGCAGTTCTTTGTTTATTCCGGCATCGCCCAAGGCGCATCGTTGCTGACTCGCGCGGCGGGAGTGTATTTCGGCGCCGTGCTCTGGCGCGAGCGCGGACGGCTGGGCGATCTGCGCCACTCGACCGCGACCGGCCGAATCCTGCGTCTGTTTGTTTTGCTCTATCTGCCGGCGCTGGCAGCGGTCAACGGTTGGTTCGACCATGCCTGGCATGGACTCGATGCCGCCAAGCTGGCCCTGACCGAAACGCGCTTTCTGCCCTTCTACTATCACTACTTCACTACCGAGCAGGCGGCCCTGGTGAGTCTGGTTTCCGTGGCCCTGATGTACGCACCGATCGGAGTGCTGGCCTGGCTGCGTTGCTGGTCGCGTGCCGCGGCGGTCTGGCTGGCCATGCTTGCGGCACTCGGCATCGAGTCGAGCAAGCTCTTTCTGAGCGGCACGCATGCGGACCCGACCAATGTGCTGATCGCGGCGATGGCGGGCTGGGGCATCTACCGCCTTCTGGCGCGGTTTGTCGCGCCTTCCGCGGTGGCATCTGCCGTGCCTGCCGGCACGGCCAGCACTGCGGGTACTGCACAAGCTCCGGCGGGTTTGCTGAAACAGGCGCAAGCGTCGAGACCGTGGCCGCATTGGCTGCTGCTGCTGGGTTCTATGGCTGTTTTCTGTCTGTACTGGCTGCTGCATTTCCCGGTGATGCCCTGGGCGCTGGGTCTCGGGCTGGCGGGAGTTGCGGGCATGGTTTGGGTTCGTCCGCTGCTGGGCGTCGCGCTGATTCCTGCAGCGCTGCCGATCCTCGATCTGGCGCCGTGGAGCGGGCGCTTCTTCCTTGACGAATTCGACATCCTGCTGCTGGTGGTGCTGGCGGTGGGCTTCGCACGCGTCGGCACGGGGGCAACGCGATCGCGGCGTTATTCCTGGGCGGACGCAGCGCTCTGGCTCTTGCTGCTGAGCTTCTTCCTGAGCACGCTGCGCGCGCTGCTGCCGCCCCCGATGCTCGACGCCAACAGCTTTTCGAGCTACCTCAGCGCCTTCAATGCCCTGCGCATCGGCAAGGGCCTGGTGTGGGCCTTGCTCATCGCCGCTTTCGTGCGGCGCGTCGACCCGAACGGGCAGGCGGCTTTCGACGCCTTCGCCCGCGGCATCGTTGTCGGCCTGGCGGTGACCGTGGCGGTGGTGTTGCGCGAGAAGATGCTGTTCGGCGGCCTGCTCGATTTCAGCACCGAATACCGCGCCACTGGGCCATTTTCCGCGATCCATACCGGCGGCGCCTACATCGAGGGTTTCCTGGTCGCGGCGGCGCCCTTCCTGATCTATCTGACCGTGCGCACGGCAAGGTGGCACTGGCGGGCCGCGGGCACGCTGCTGCTGTTGGGGACCACCTACGCAATCGTGGCGACGGTCTCGCGCGGTGGCCTTGCGGCCTTCGTCATCGCTTGCGGGCTGGCACTGCTGGCGACGCTGGCCGGGCGCGGTCGGCGGTTGCCGCGCCTCGGCCAGGCGGCAGTTCTTGTCGGTCTGGTCCTTGCCGTGGCGCTGCCTTTGCTGCAAGGGACCTACGTGCGGGAACGCCTGGCGAATATCGGCAGCGATCTGAAGCTGCGCCAGGCGCACTGGAGCGACGCGCTGGCGATGCGCGACGACAATCCGCTGACCGGCCTGGTCGGCATGGGGATCGGCAAATTCCCGGTGACGCATTATTTGCGCAGCCGCGAGGCGGCGAGCCGCAGTTCGATCCATTCGGTCGCCGGCACGCCGGCCAACCCCTTCCTGCGCCTCGGGCCGGGCAGCCCGCTGTATGTGGAACAGATGGTCGCGCTGGAACCGGGGCGGAGCTACCGGCTGGCATTCGATGTGCGCTCCGAGTTGCCGGCAGCTCAGATCGGCGTCGGCCTGTGCGAAAAGTGGATGCTCGCGTCACATCGCTGCGCCGCGCTGTCGCAGCCCGTCGAGACGGAGTCAGGTAATGGCTGGCGGCACCGGGAATACGCGATCGAAAGCGGCGAACTCGGCAGCGGCGGCTGGATTGAGCGGCGCCCGGCCAAGCTGTCCTTGTTTTCGGGATCCGCCGCCGTCGTCGAAATCGACAATGTCCGGCTGGCGCAGGTCGATGGCTCCGAACTGACCGTCAATGGGGATTTCGCGCAAGGGATGGACCGCTGGTTCTTCGCCACCGATTTCGATCTGGCGTGGCATATGCACAGCACGCCGGTGGCGATCCTGTTCGATCAGGGCTGGTTCGGGGTGCTGGCCTGGACGTTGTTCGTTGTTGCGGTATTGGTCTCCCAAGTCCGCCTGGCGTGGTGCGGCGACACTCAATCCGGCATCGCCGCCGCCGCGTTTGTCGGTCTGGGCGCCGTGAGCCTGCTCGGGGCGACCATCGACAGCCCGAGGTTCTTGCTCTTGATGGTTGTCCTGGCGATTCTTTTGCCATATCGGGGGGATCGACGGGAGGGCGAAGCGCGTTCCTGAAACCGGTCACCGTGGAGGCTTCCAGTCTGCGAGCGTCGTGCCGTCATCGCCGCGGACAACAACCGG
>JADJQA010000072.1 GCA_016712985.1 Sulfuritalea sp.
TCTGTTGCAGTCGTCCCGCCAGCGCCGACTTTCTGATTTTGCGAAACAGATTCAGGGATCCTCAATCAGGCCATGAAGCAGTCCAGGCCGTTTAGCCGCGCCAGCCCATGACGCATTGGCGAAAGCATCATGCTCGCCTTTCAACCGATCGAACGTGCGCCAGTGCATCCCCTTGGGTTTGCCGCCTTCGGGGTTCGCTATCCCGGCTTGCCATCCAAGGCGCGCGCCGGATATCGGTGAAACGTTAGGCGACGCCTTCTTGCGATGTCAGCTGGCGATTCCGCGTGGGTCCCCAATGGAATATGCTGGTCCGACCTTCAACGCATCCGCGCGCTTTATGCGCAGTGCGGACATCTGGTAGATCCAATCTCGATCCGACCTGTCTTGCCCTCATTTCATGATTGCCTGTGCAATCGGTGGAGGATCTCCTTTCGAAGTCGCTTGTCGTCGTGCGCCTACGCCGCAGGGTTTTCCACGGCGCCCCTGGCCGGAGGTCCCTCTAGACCATGAGGCCAGGGGTGCGGTGGGAAACCTGTTCCTTCCGCTGCCCTCACGTAGCGGGCTTCGTACTCCTGTCGTGCCAGGAGTATCAAAAAGCGTGCGGGCGTTCTTTTGGCGAGCGCTACCGCCGCGAAATTCTGGTTGCGGCGAGCCAGAAGGCTTTTAAGCCACGGATCCGCATCGGGTTTGCCCGGCGCCCGCGGATCACCGCGCGGCCGCCATGGATGCGCAAGGTCTGAAGATAGGCGCCCCTCGCTTGCTGATCGCCAGTAGGTCGACTTTCTACCAGTCGAATGCGTGGTGGGGAATGCGCTGGAAGAGTGGGGACGAACACTGCCTTCATGACAGGACGCAGGGCAAATCCTCAAAGGTGGCACAGATACTTGGGAAAGACGCCATTTCCGACCCGGCACCCCCTGCTACCTCCGGCCGCCGCCCCGGGCGGAAGAAAAACCGGGAAAGGGCTCCCGCAGCAGCAGCGCCGGGCAGGCAGGACGCGGGGCAGGGGACAGGGGAACGAGGCGCGGCACTGTCTTGCTACCGATCAGCGTTCGCGCCGGGCGACGGTAGCAAGAGTAGCAACAATAGCAACACCGTCTGATGTCGAAAATGCAGCGTCCAAGTTCACCCCGCTCAGTCAGCAGCGCCGGATTGCGCAGGACAGGACGCGGGGCAGATTCTCAAAGGTGGAACAGATTATTGGGAACGAAGCCGTTTCCGCCCCAGCACCCCCTGCTACTCTCGCTATTCTTGCTACCGATCAGCGGTCACGCCGGGCGACGGTAGCAAGAATAGCAACAATAGCAACACCGTCCGATGTCGAAACACAATGGTCCAAGTTCACTCCCGCTCAGTCAGCAGTGCCGGATTGATCACCACGATCCTCCGGCGCCCGCATTCCTCCAGCCAGGCCCGCCCCCGTTCGGCGAGGATGGCAAGCGCCGCGCGCAGGTCGCGGCTGTCCCGCACGCAATTCGGACCGTATTGGTAGATCCGCTTCGTCGGAACGGAATTCGTGCCGCTGGCCTGCGCTTCGCTGCGCAGCCAGGAATCGAGCCGGATCGCCGCCGCCAGCGAGGGCGGCGTGTCCAGATCGGCGAGCAGGCGCCTCGCCTCGTTCAAGTGCCAGCCCACGATACAGGCCGCGGCGCGCACTTCCTCGGACGCTATCGTACCGCTCGCGCCATGCTCCAAACCGTGGAGCAAGGCTGCAAGCCGCGCGACATTCTCCGCCGCCTTGGCCGCGACATCGCGCACGCCGCGAAATGCGCCTCGCGCACCCAGCTCGCGTTCGACCTCGTCATGAAAGCGTATCCACTCGGCACGTGCCTGCGGCGACAGATCCAGCACCGCCGGGGTGAGGCAGCCCTGCGCGTCGGTGGCGAGCGGTTGCGCGAGCAGCTCGCGAATGCGCGCCTGGAACAGCGCCACCTGCGGCATCGCCTCGGGCGCCGGGCGGTAGGCACGCGTTCCCTGCGTACTCTCGGGCCAGGCGATCAGGAAGCGCGCGATGAAGCCGGTACCGCGCGGCAGCGTCCCGCCACGCTCCAGAAATCCGCGCAATGCCTCGGGCTGCACCATCAGCCCGAAGGTCAGCCGCCGACCGCGCAACACGAATGAGGGCTTGGAGCGCCGGTCGATCGCCATATCACCGCCGTCCCACAGCACGTTGAGCAGCGCGAGGTTGCGCAAAATCGTGTCCTGGCCCATGCCGTGCGCACCGAACACCGCGCCGGCCTCGGCCGAGAGCACACCGCCGCTCGGCCAGCCGGTAGCCAGCGCATGGGCGAGGGCCTCCGGAGTCGCATCCGCATAGAGCAGTCGCGGGACGAGCGGCGGCAACGGCGCCTGGCCCGCCAACAGCTCAAGCTCGCTTTCCTCGCCCCCCGTGTCCTGCGCCCGGCGCCGCTTGTGCTTGATCGCATCAAGGATGCCGGCCTTCTTCGCGTCGAACACCGCCGTCGCCGCTTCGAGCTTCGCGATCTCGGGAGCCACCTCCTGCCGCCGCCCGGATTCCCAGTCGCGCAACGCCGGGCAGAAGATCGCATCGCAGGTGGTCTTGCGTTCCCCGGAGTCGGCCACCGCGAGCAGATAAAGGGAAATCGGACCGACGAGTTGATGGTCGCGGCGCACGTTGGCCAGACCCTGGGCCGCGAGCGAAAGCGCGGAAAGGGCCGAACAGGCCACCAGCGCCATCGGCGCCTGAACGAAGGCCTGCGCCTGCCGTACGGCCTCACGCAGGATGTGCGGCAGCGCCTCGTCGGGATAGGGCTGGGCGTCCAGCGGCTCGGTCAACGGTTCCGGCTCCGGCCATTGCCTGCCTCTCGCCTGGCGACGCCCCCTGTACCCACATCGCCGCCAGCAGGCGCTTTGGCGGCGGCGATCGAATCGCGCACGGCCTCGGCGCCCCGGACCCGGTGCAGATCATTGAAGTCCGTGGCGCCGGCAGGACGATCCGCGCCAAACGCCGGGACGGCGACAAGGGCACTTGACCCCATGGCAGCCTCGGCATGGCGCGCATGGGCAAGACCCGGATTGCCCGCTGTGCCGACGTCGTCATCGGCGCAGACGATGAGCTGCACTGCGGATAGCTCGCCCTGATCGCCCCGGTGACGGGGCCGAGGTTACCGGCGTTGAAGGCAACGGCGACGGCGTACCCGGTCGCCGCGTGAATACTGGCGCCGGTGGCGTAGCCCTCGGCGATGCAGACCACCTTGCCGACGACGCCGATCAGGAAGTACAGGCCGGCGGCGCGCCCGCCCTTGAGGAATCGCTTCGTGCCGCTGGCGCCGATGAACTGCAGGCTGTGCAGTTCGCCGGCAGTGTCGCGGATCGGCACGACCAGCGCGCGCCTTTGAACATGCGCGCCGTGCGCGGCGACCCTTTACGCGCGGGTAGGGATGATCATCGCCCGCCGGTCGCGCCGTGCCAGAGGCGCGCGGCGACCGCACGGGCGGCGGCGTGCGCCTGACCGCTTCTCCGTCCGCCGGGCGCTGGCCGTCTTCGCCTTGGCGCGCAGCGTAGCGAGTTCCGCCGGCGTCAGCGCGCGCCCGATGTCGAAGCGCCAGGATTCCCAGCCCTTGCCGTCGCGCCAATTCTCCAGTCCGCCGGCCGGAATGCCGTCCGGGCGGAGCAGGTAGGCCGCATCGCCCTCGCCATTCTTGCCCGCGACATCGCAACGGTGAATGCTGCCATCGGCAATGATTAGCGTCTCGGGCGGAACGATGTCGCGCAGCGGCGAGCGCCGCCCGCGAAACCGGTCAATGACTTCGGCGGTCACCAGCGGGGCTGCCGGGCGCGGCCGACCGCGATTGCAGGCAGCCATCAGGCGTGCCTTCGCGCGCATTACGCCGACGGCCCACCGCCGGCTCGGGCGAGTTTCACCCGAGCGGCGATCCACTCGCTCACGTCCGACTCGAGCCAGCCGACCGCACGCGGGCCAAGCGGGACGGGCTTCGGGAAAACGCCGTCCTTGATGTATTGATAGATCGTGCTGCGCGAAAGTCCTGTACGCGTCTGGACCTGCCTGCGTCGCAGGAATGCAGGCTCACGCTGGAGTGTTTGTGCCATGTTCGTCACCTCGTGGCTGGTAGTGGAAGACGGCGACATCCTTTCACGCTACGCGGCCCTTGTGGGTCCGAATCGGAGCCTCGATGAGGCCACGAAAACCCATTGACAACGGGAAGAATTTGGGCATCGAGAGTGACACGCCCGCGGCCATCGGCGGTGCAGAATTCCCGGTTATCCATGGGCCGACGCGTGCGGCCCCTGTCTGGCACGGGCGATGCGGGCGGTCGGTCACCGGGCGGGTCGAATCATTTGTCATTTGGCTCATCTGCCACCACCACATCTGCACGAAGAATGCAAGCCGATTTGTGGCTTTGCTGTGGCACCAATTCGGCCCCGCAACGCGAAACAAAGGGGCTGCGTGGCGCTGAATCCGTCGGCTGCCACAGTCCGGAGCGGATGCGGGCCACCGGATGCCGACCAGATGGCGCACTCGTCAGGAGACGGAACTCAGTCAGCCAAGCCGCCCGCCCATGGCCGTCGTCTGCTGCACCTGCTGTGCCGTTTTTCGCGGGCTGTCCGGCTTCGCTGTTGCTGCCGCTCTGCGCTGCTGGCCCGTGTCGCGGTTCCTCCCCCGGGTGGTCCCGGGAAATCTCCGGGGCGCGTCGCTCGCCGCCCCGCGTTCCCCCGTGGCTCCTTCCGCCCGGCTGTTTCTCCCGTTCGCCTCGCCCTTGTTTTCGCGCCGTCGCGCGCCCGCCGGCCCCCTCTCCTGCACTGCCGCTGCACGGCGCGGTAGCTCCGTAGCCTGTGGTCTTTGTTTGGCCGCTCCGCCGTGCGCCCCGCCGCCGGCTGCAAGTCGAAGGCGGTGCTGTCGCAATCGGTCTTCGCCTACATTCGTAAGGGGTACAGCCCCGCTCCACTGCCCCAGCGGCGCCCTCTGTTTCAATCAGCAATGTCCTGCGCCAGGCGTGCCTCGCGTGACCTGCACGAGGCATCTTCCCGCCGACCTATCGCAGTGGCGCCAGCCAGTGCGATCCCCGCGGCAACGGCCATGCTGTCCGCGCCAAGCGGCAGGGCTCCTGCGCCAACCGCGTCGTCACTACCGCGGCGCGAGCCGGTAGTGACGACGCGTGGAAAGCCGCGCCAGCAGCGGTTCTTGACGCAATAATCCAAGTTACAGCCGCAACCGGCAAAAAGTGACGGTCAAAAACCGGCGCAATGACTACGGCGAAACCCAGCGCCGAACCCGCCGCCAGAGGTACGCCCGCTGGCGCATCCTGCGATCCGAGGTCACGCTGGCGCAGACAATTCACGGTGGGTGAGACTATCCGGGGCAACAGTCAGTTCAGACCGCTTGCCAGGACCAAGGATCCGTCAATGCCGTCGATCCCGGGAAAGCATCGAACCTGCGGCGAGCGACAACCAACGCCGCTGCGCTCAACCCTGCGGCAACCGTTGAACCGTCCGACATGTTGATTTTCCTCCCGAGCAAGCGTGACCCTGCGTCACCGGGCAACTCACTCCCGGATACGTGTCGCTGACCGATCTCGCGGCTGCACCCAGACCGCGATTGGGCGGCATTTCGACACCGGTCGGCCGGCAAATGGACTGCCCATCGCCCGCACCTCGCCCGCACTCGCCCGCACATGGACTGCAGAAGGACAGTTCTCGAAGCATCGAGCAACCGGCGCAGCCTTTGGAGAACGAAGATAGCGATGCCTATCCACGCCGGCGCCGCGGCAGAATCATTCCAGGGACGTTCAAGGACGGCCAGGCGAATCGGCATGACGACTTGGCCGCGCCGATCGCGTCTTTGGCCGCTGCCCTTTTTGTCGAATGAGTGGAACTTTCGTTCACGCGCGGCAGTCGGATCGGTCGATTGGCGATGCAATGGCTTGCTGGAGCCAATGGCCTGCCGGCGCAATCTTGACCGAACCGAATATTTCGTTGGCTGAGTCAGCCCGTTCGATGCACGTTACGCATCGCCCTTCGCTCGCAAGAGCGCCCAAACCGGCCAGATCTCCTGAAAGCCGGTGGCCGCAAGGCCTGGAGGTACCTGTCAGCGGCACTTCAAGTCTGGACCAGCTTCACGCCATCCAGAGGTCGTCAGAACAAGAAGCATCATCCCTCGTGAGTCGCTGTCGTCAGACGTCAAGCGCTGCGGGATCCGCCACTGGTTGATCCTGAGCAGGATCCAGATGTTCGATCCTTGCCGCGTCGCGGACCCCGTCGTGAGAACCTGAAGTCCGCGCGTCCCCACGCCGGGGTTCTCCGTAGTGAAGCCTCCCTGTCGAAAGCGGACGGCAGACGTGCGCGTCTGCACGCCTGTCCTCGCCTGTCCTGCCATGGAGTCCGAAGTCCGTTGTCCGGCCCGCCCTGGGCCCTACCCCCTCAAGCAGGGCAATGCTGCTTGACGCCTGATTCCCGTGAAGGATCACCCCCCGCGTCGGGGTCATGCAGTGAGGTGAGAAGACGCCCCGTCAGGTTCCGGGTCCGAACCTTCGATGTCTGTTGCTTGGAATTTCCTCCGGCGCAGGCATCGACGCCAAACCAAAAGCGCCGTGCAGCGCTGGCAAGTAGCACAACCCTTGCACGAAACGGGAGTGGTGTCCCCCGTGTCCCTTGTGATTCCCGCCGTGCGAATGGCCGGCAGGATGGACAGAAACACTAAGCAGAACGGATCGACACCGAATGAGCAGGACAGAACGCAGCGAGGCAAGAACCCGCGAGTTTCACGGCATCACCACGCTCAATTGCGAACCCCATTTTTCGTCGACAACAGCTTCGGCCCTATTCTCGGTCCGCGACGCGGCGGAGTTCTCATGAGCGGACTTCTGAGCTGGCCTTGGAAATTTCGGGTATCCGAATCTTGTGGTTGATTTTGACTTACGTTACCGGCAATGCTTTCTTCGGCTGCGCGACTTTAATTGCGCCCCGCAGCACAGCATCGACAACGGCCGAGCCTGATAGCCCGCTTTGCTCTTGGAGGGCGCGCATCATCACTTCCGCTTCTGGCCCAAGATGAATATCGTACCGAGGCCCAGCGTTCGCCCGGAACGCCTTGACGCGAGCCGCCGAATCCTTGTGAATGCGCGGGCGTCCCGCACGTTGCTTTTCTGACTTCCGCACTTGGTCGGTTGGCCGCCAGGGCAGTATGCCGTTGAGCGTTGCGCCGGTGCCTTCAAACCGAACTGGTGCAGCCACGCGGCGATTTCGCTAGGCTTCGTCCTGTTCGCCCGCACGTGTCGATTTCCAGCACGACGCGCCTCGACAATAGCTGCTTGCGCTTGAGCTTTTCCTCGCTTCTGCCTTGCCGCTCGCTCGCTTTTCGTTTTCATGATGACGTTCTCGCTGTTTCGTTGCCGGTTACGGAACAATAGCTGGGACCGCAAGAAAGTCAATATCGTTTCCGGTAATTTAAACCTATTTTCCTCAGTTGACCGTCGCGAAACTGCTGCAAACTGAGCGCTGACGCGGGATTCCGACAGATAGGGAGGGTCACCTGATGGGTGAGAGGGAATTTGAGCAAAATGCCTGCGCAAAGGCGGTGGAAGGGGCGATTTCCGAGCAGGTCAGAGAAGCGAGCGACCTGCGCGTTGCGACACCGGGTGGTCGATTTCAGGTGCGCTGGGATGAGAACGGCAGCGCCAGCGCCTTGGGCCAACTGGCGTTCTTTGCCGAGTTCCTGGAAGTATCGGGGCTGTTTGAACGCTGGGTAAAAAGTTGCCCGATGGCCTACACCAGCGGTAACGCCCCGGAGATCTGCGACGTGTTGGGCACCTGGCTGCTGTCGATCCTGGATGGTCAGTGGCGTTATGCGCACGTCACCGCGCTGCGCGGCGATGCGGTGGCTCCGCAAATACTGGGGATGAGTCAGATCATCAGCGACGAAAGTCTGCGCCGAGCGCTGAAACATCTGGCGCCGAGCATCGGCAAACGTTGTTCGGAGGACGAGCGCATCCGTCGCGAGGCCCAATTGGCCAAGAGTACCGAATGGATGGATGCCGCACTGAAGGACAGCATCCGCGAAGCCCTGAGCACCGGCTGGATACTCGACTGCGACACCACGATCAAACTGCTCTACGGTCATCAGGACGGCGCGGAAATCAGCTACAACCCGATCAAGCCGGGACGACCCAGCCATGCCATCCACACCTACTGGATCGCCAACGTGCGCTTGGTGCTCGATGCCGAAGTCCAAGGCGGCAAGGCCCACGCGGCCAAACACAGCCTGCCGCGACTGATCCACATCCTCAAGGCGCTCCCGTCCCAACAACGCCCCCGACTGGTCCGCGGCGACAATGCCTTTGGCAACGAACCGGTGATGAGTGAGTTGGAAGCGATTGGCCAGACGTATCTGTTCAAGCTGCGTCAAAGCCCGGGGGTCAAGCGGCTGATCGAGCGGCACTGGTCGCGGGCAGACTGGAAGGATATCGGTGAGGGGTATCACGCCGTTGAAGCGGAACTTGCCTTGTACGGCTGGCGCCGTGCGCGGCGAGTGGTCGTAGTCCGCCGTGCGGTGAAAGACACGCTCTTGGCGGAGACGAAGAAGACCAGCAAACGCGAGAAGCGCCAGCAAAGTCTGCACTTTGCCGATCCCCTGCAACCGGTGAAACTCTGGGAATACGCGGTTCTGGTGACCAACTCCGGCTACGATCTGGACGCCATCGGCCAACTCTACCGGGATCGGGCCGACTGCGAAAATGGCTTTGATGAGTTGAAGAACCAGGCTGGGGGTGGCTACCACCCAAGACCTGGAACGCTGCATCTGTCGGCACGGGCGGTGGCCCTGATCTACAACTGGTGGAGTTGGTACGTGCGGCGGCGCACCCGAAGACGCGCCTGGAGGCCTACCTCTCGCCCCATGCTGTTGGCCGGAGTGGCGCGATTCACCCAGCACGCCGGTCAGTCACGGCTTCTGCTGACCTTGACCCATGCCGCAGGCGATCAGATCAAGGCCATGATTGTCAATATACGCAAGGGCTTGGATACCGTTCTCGCAACTGCGCCTCAGTTGAGTTGGAAAAATCATCGCGGCCAAACCGAAAAATCACTCGCCTCCGGTCGCGCTGCCTTCGGGCTTGCGACTCGCCGCTACCGCGTAACAGAGGAAAATAGGATAAATCACAAAATACGGATACCCGAAATTTCTTCGCACGTGGTGACAGATCCGCCTGCCGAGACCATGCTATCGGCGCACGCAATCTATTTCGGGGGGGATCGCCGGGCCGGACGTCCGCAACCTGAGCGGCGCTTTTGACGTCGAACTTGATTTCTGGCCACTGGGCACAATGTGCCCTTTGAGACAGTCAAGGAAAGCGGAAGCGGACCTTCGCGCCCAACCCAAACAACGGGAAGCGGCCATTTGCTATGCGTTAGTGATATTCTTGCGCTGAAGGCTCCAATGCAGCGTATCCGCCCAGTGAGATTGTATGATTGGGGAATTGAATCTAGGTGACGCTATTCGCAGAACGTGGTTTTCTGAGTGGCCGCTCTTATGCCCGTTGCTGCCAGCCTACTGGCGGCCCAAAGGCAGTGCTTGGGTGCCATTCGGCCAGCTTGTGCAAATCGCGACGTGCCGGCACAAATCGGCGATTGACGGCTGCACTCGCGTCAGCCATGCTGCTTTAAGTTTGTTGGATTTCTATCCTTATCCTTAGGTTTTCCGGTACCGTTCTTCCACGTGGTTCTGTTGCGACTGCCGCGCCCAGCGGAGCTAACCTCGCGGCGCTGCAAGGCGAGCGCATCGGGCGGCTTGATCTCTCGGCGGACTATCTGGGAACACCGGGAACGCGCTGCTGGTCTGCGCAACCGAGACCCGGACCGGGGGACCTCGCAAGGTTTCAGGAACCGCCCGGCGGGCGATCGCCGCCTGCACCGGGCGGCGCGTAAGTTTTCCTGCAGTCAACCACCTAACAACCTAACGAGGCTCCGCCTCAGACCGACAAGTGGTACTGGTGATTCTTTGGTGGCAGTGGTTTCAGGTGGCTCCAGTCGAGCCTGCTGGGACAAGCCCAGAGAATTTGGAGCACGAAGCTCAATGGGTCCGAAGACTCGTGGACGACTGAGGCCGGACATGACGGTACCACATAGCGTGAGGGACGTTCTGGGAAAGCATGTGGTGCTGGAGAGCGAAAGCATCGACCAGATGTACCTGAACGGGGACGTACCACAGCTGCAACGAATTGGGGTGTGGGTGGTATCTGCGCGGGCACTTGGGACAGCGATTTGCCCCTGACAGTGGAGTGACGCCGAAGACGGATCAGTTCGTGGCGAGCATTGACAAATTCGCTGCCGAGCGTGGCGTGGATATCGGGTTTCACGAAGGCAGCGCAAGGACGACGTCACGCAGCAGCAGTATCTGTCTGAGTGCGAGGCCACGAAGGTGTGCTGTACGCGCGGGGGCGCAGGAGAAAGCTCGCGTAGTGCGCACCGAGCGACGCGCAACGAGCGCACTGGGATGAGCTACCCGTGGGTGGTGGATGGCAGCGAAATGGTCAATCACCACTACTTC
>JADJQA010000073.1 GCA_016712985.1 Sulfuritalea sp.
GCCCAAAAATCGAATCCCCTCTCAATCTTCCCGATGAAGGCCTTGTCCGGGTGCTTTTCCGGATTTACCTTGAAGTAGCAATGTGCAAGGGCATTGCGCATCTGGGGGGGCGAACGCCAGGGTCATATCGGCACCGCATGGGCCAGCACGCTGTCACGAAACCTGTCCGGCAGCGCCTTCGGCGTCAGCACATCGACCTGGCACGCCCAGCAGTTGCCGCAACTCGTGCCGGATGGCTCCGATATCGAACAGTGTCGTATCCGGCGTGGGGTCGATCAGGATGTCGAGGTCGCTGCCCTCGGTGTCATCGCCGTGAATGACCGAGCCGCAGACACGCGGGTTGCGCGCATGATGCGACTCAACAATGCGACGGATGGCTGCGCGACGACAAGCAAGGGCGACGGACGGTTCCAGGTTGATTTCTTCACTGCTTGTCAGCCGGTCAGCTTGCGGTAGATCTCGGCAATCTTCTGTGGCAGCTTTTTCGCATCGTCGATCACCGAATAGTGTGCCGGGCCGTAGAGCTGCGGCAGGTAGTCGGCGCCGTGGCGGTCGATCGTCACGCAGTAGCTGCGGATACCCTTCTCGCGCGCCTCGAGCAGGGCGCGGCGGGTGTCCTCGATACCGTAGCGGCCGCGGTATTCGTCACCGTAGTCGTCGGGACGGCCGTCGGAGAGCGTCACCAGCAGCTTGTGGCGGGTGTTCTGGCGCACCAGCAAGCCCGAGAGGTGGCGCACCGCGACGCCCATGCGGGTGTAGTCCCTGGCCTCGATGCCGGCAATGCGGCCGCGGGTGGCGGCGTCATAGCGGTCGGCAAAGCGCTTGACCGGATAGATGTCGCAGTGGGTGCGCGTCCAGCCGGAAAAGCCGTAGATGGCGTAGCTGTCGCCCAGCGCCTCGATGGCCTCGCACAGCAGCACCAGCGATTCGCGCTCGGCGTCATTGACCCAGCCCTTGGTCGAGCCGCTCATGTCGACCATGAACATCACGGCCAGCGAACGCTCGATGCGGCGGCGGTGGATGAACAGGCGCGGCGACGGTTCGGCGCCGCTCTTGCGGTCGGCACGGGCTTCCACCTGCGCGTCGAGGTCGATTTCCTCGCCGTCGAACTGGCGCCGCTGCGGCTTGTCTTCGCCGCGCAGGGCCTCGAAACGGCGCCGGATGCTGCGGATCAGGTGGGCGTGGCGAGTGCGCACTTCATCGACCCAATCGTGGTCGCCGACCGGCGCTTTCATCTCGTACAGGTGGCACCAGCCGTGTCGCCAGGAGCCGCGCCGATAGTCCCACTCGTCATAGAAGGCGTCGGGCCGGGTGGTGACGGAGACCACGCCGGACTCCTCGACGCCAGCGACCGGCTGCCACGCGCCGGGCCCGGCGGGGTGCAGGGCTTCGGGAGGAATTTCGCCGAGATCCTGGATCAGCGACTTCGCCGCCTCGCGGGCCGCGGGCGGCAGGGCACTCAGGTCGCCCTGCAGGTCGGCCTGCGGGTCGACTGCCTGCATCCCGGCTTCCGCCGCAAGCGGCGGGTAGTCGGGGTTGTCGGCCGCGCCTGCCTTCGTATCGGTCGCCGCGATCACATTCAAGGCACGGCGCACCACGGCCAGTTCGCGCGCAATGCGCGCGGCGCGCACGCGGCGCGCGGCGATCGGGTCGATGGCGCCGATGTGCGGAAAAGTCGGCGTGTCACCGGCGCCGACTGTTCTGATTTCGGCCATGCAGGCGAGGCTGTCGGCCGCGGTGGCTTGCGCTTGCGCCAGCTTGTCGGCCGCAGCGGCCAACTCCGGCGGCCACGGCCCGCGCAAGCCGGCGATCTCCAGCGCGAGTCCGGGCAGCTCGCGCGCAATGCAGGCTTCGAGGCGCATGGCTTCGAAGACGGCCATCCAGGCCAGCGCAGCCTCGCGATCCGGCCAGCGTTCGAGTTCCGGTTCGGGGTCGATGTTGAAGCTGCCGAAGCGCGTCTGCGCCCACAGCAGCGCCGCGATGCCCTTGTAGAGGCGGCGGTTGCCGGGCGCGTCGGCGGCAACCTCAAGCCGCTCCGGCAGCCACAAGGTCTCGCTGTCGGTCCAGGCCCTGGGGCCGCTGACGAGCTTGAGGGGCCGGCCGTCGAGCGCATGCAGGAAGCGCGACAGGCGGCCCTCGATCGCGGTAAAGGCGATGCCCTCCCGCGAATGCCGGGAGCTTGTCCTGTGCGCCTCGGCAAACTCGTTCAGGGCACGGCGCGTCGCGGCCAGGCCACTGCGATCATAGGCATCGAGCCCGGCCCGCACCCAGTCGTCCAGTCGCGGGCCGAGGCCTGCCGCCTGCTCGGCGGCGAGCGATGCGATCAGCCAGCCGAGATCATCCGAGGTCTGCGCCGCAACACCCGCCCAGTGCAACACACGCTCCTGCATCGCGCGCGGCAGGGCTTCCAACAGCGCCGCCGGTCCCTCGGCAGAACGCTGGCGCAGCGAAAGCAACAGCACTTCATCGAGCCGCGCTTCGAGTTCGTGAGCAAAAAGCTTGCGTTCGCTCATCACGGCGGACCAAGAAACCCCTGGCGAACCGCCCTCGACGCAGAGGACGCAAAGACGCAGAGTACGCGGAGGTAAGCGAAAGTGCGACCGCGTCGGCAAGAATCCTGCATTTCCTCTGCGCCCTCTGCGTCTCTGCGATCTCTGCGTTGAAAGAGTTTGCGCAGCGCGGCGTCGGTCAGAACACCGCGCGGATCAGGTCATCGAGCGCATCGCGGGTGTCGGCTTCATCGGCCAGCGGGCGGGCGATCGCGGCGATACAGGCGATCTCCGGTGCCATGCCGCTGGCAATCAGTTGCGCGGCATGCACCAGCAGGCGGGTACCGGCGCCTTCATCCAGCCCGGCGCCCTTGAGCTTGCGCGTCAGGCCGCCGAGCTTGACCAGCTTCGCCGCAGTCGCCGCGTCGACGCCGCCTTCATGGGCGACGATGCGCGCTTCTGCCTCGGCGTCGGGATAGTCGAAATCCAGCGCCACGAAGCGCTGCCGCGTGCTCGGCTTCATCTCCTTCAGCACGCTCTGGTAGCCGGGGTTGTAGGAAATCACCAGCATGAAATCGTGCGGCGCCTCGATGTACTCGCCATGCTTTTCGACCGGCAGTGCGCGCCGCGAATCGGTCAGCGGATGGATCACGACGGTGGTGTCCTTGCGCGCCTCGACGATCTCGTCGAGATAGCAGATGGCGCCGGCGCGCACCGCGGCCGCGAGCGGGCCGTCCATCCAGACGGTTTCATCGCCGACGATCAGGTAGCGCCCGACCAGGTCGGCCGTGGTCAGATCGTCGTGGCAGGCCACCGTCACCAGCGGCCGCTTCAGCCGCCAGGCCATGTGCTCGACAAAGCGCGTCTTGCCGCAACCGGTGGGGCCTTTCAGCATCACCGGCAGGCAGCTTCGTGCCGCGGCCTCGAATACCGCGAGTTCGTCGCCGGTAGCATGGTAGTAGGGTTCGCTCGCCAGGCGCACGAGCGGTGTTGCCGGTGCGTGAAGCTCGGCGCGGACGTCGGCCCGACGGGTTGGGTTGGCAGTATTCATTGGACTAGTTGAGTTTGGCTTCCTTGGCTTTCCTGGCGTCGTCGGCCATGCGCTTCTTCATCTCGCGCAGCCGCGCATCGACCTGTGAGTGCTCGTAGAAGTCGCCGTCGCCGGACTTTTGCGCCAGTTCCAGTTGCTCGACCGCGGCCGGCACCTGCCCTTGCAAGGCATAGGCCTCGGCCTGGGCGCGATGCTGTTGCAGGCGTTTGCCGAGCAGGGAATAGGTCTTGGCTTGCAGCGCATGCATCTGCGCGTCCGCGGGATAGCTGAGCAAGTCGTCTTCGATGAACCTGATCGCTTCCTGCGGCAACCCGGCCTCGAGCAAGGATTCCACCAAACCATAGGCGATGGCGCGATCCTGTGGATAGCGCAGTTGCGCGGCGCGCAGGATTTGTACCGCGGCGGGGGCATCGCCCTGCTTCAGGCGCAATCGCGCGGCGAGAGTTTCAATCATCGGCGACTGTGCCTTGAGGCGGCGCAACTCGCCGAGTTCCGTTTCTGCGGCGGGCAGATTGCCGTCGCGCAGCATGGCCTGCGCCAGCCCGTAGCGCATCGCGGCTTCGCTGCCGGCAAAGCTGCGGTCCTTCAATCGGGTTTCAAATTCCTTCACCGCCTCGCGTGGCGTGCCTTCCTGTGCGCGCAGCTTGGCGCGGACCAACTGGAACTCCAGGGAATCCTCCACCTGTTTGTACGGCCGTCCCTGTATCCGGTTGCCCATGTCGGCCAGACGCTCGGTGGTCAGAGGGTGGGTGCGCAAATAGCCGGGAGCGCTGTTTTCATACAGACGACCGAATCTCTGCAGGCGTTCAAAGAAGCTGCTCATGCCGCGAATGTCAAAACCTGAGCGCTCCAGCAGGCCGAGGCCGAGACGATCCGCCTCGCGCTCGAAATCGCGCGAATAGTTCAACTGGTTCTGGATTGCCGCCCCCTGTCCGGCCATCGCGGCGCCCATCGCCAGGTCGGGACTGCTGCGCGCGACGAGAATCGCCACGGCCAGCGCCAGCAGACTTGTCATTTGACCCTGTCCCGCCTTGTTCATCAGGCGCGCCAGATGGTGCTGGGTGACGTGGGAGACTTCGTGCGCCAGCACCGAGGCGAGTTCCGATTCCGTGGCCGCCGCAAGAATCAAACCGGTGTGAACGCCAACGTAACCACCCGGCAAGGCAAAGGCATTCAGCGTCGGGTCGCGCAGCGCGAAGAACTCAAAGTCCTGGCGCGACTCCTCGCTGTGCGAGGACAGCCGGTTGCCAAGCCGGTTGAGATAGGCGTTGACCTCGGGATCACCGAGCCAGGCCGGATCGCGACGAATCTCAAGCATCACGGATTCGCCGATGCGGCGTTCCATCGCCGGCGAGAACTCGGTCTGGGCGGCTTCACCGAGATCGGGAAGGCCTTGCGCCAGGGGCGGCGGCGCGGCAGTGAGGATGCCAAGACCGAGAATCAGGGCGCGCCTGAGCGGATACGGTTTCATCCCGCTATGATAGCGGCTTCGCAAAACCGAGTTGTGACAGGGTGTTTCATGAAACCTCCGCGCAAACCAGCCGCCGGTCCTCCGCGGCGGCCTTCCGCCCCGCCGCTGACCCACTTCGATGCCGGCGGCCAGGCGCACATGGTCGACGTTGGCGGCAAGGATGAAACCACCCGCGTCGCCCGCGCCCAGGGGCATATCCGCATGGCCGCCGCCACCTTTGCGCTGGTCAGCAGCGGCTCGGCGAAAAAGGGGGACGTGCTCGGCGTCGCGCGGATTGCGGCGATTCAGGCAAGCAAGCGCACTTCGGACCTGATTCCGCTGTGCCATCCGCTCGCGCTGACCCGCGTCGCCGCCGAATTCACGCTGGACGCCAAACGCCATGGCGTGACGCTGGATGTCACTGCGGAAACCGTCGGCCGTACCGGCGTCGAAATGGAGGCGCTCACGGCGGTTGCGGTCGGCCTGCTGACCATTTACGACATGTGCAAGGCCGCCGATCGCGGCATGATCATTGAAGACATTCGCCTGCTGGAAAAGACGGGCGGCAAATCGGGACACTGGATAGCGGATGCGGCATGCAAATGACGACAGATAACCCACAACGCGCCGTGGCATGGTGGCTGTTCGCCTGCTGCGCCCTGGTTTTCCTGACACTGGTCGTCGGCGGCGTCACGCGCCTGACGCATTCGGGGCTTTCCATCGTCGAATGGAAGCCCCTGATCGGCGCCCTGCCGCCGCTTTCCGAAGCGCACTGGCTGGAATTGTTTGCCAAGTACCAGCAGACGCCCGAGTTCCAGAAGGTCAATCACGACATGACGCTCGACGGCTTCAAGTTCATCTTCTGGTGGGAATGGGCGCACCGGCTTTCCGGCCGCTTCATCGGCGTGGTGTTCTTCGTGCCCTATGTCTGGTTCCTCGTCCGCGGCCAACTGCGCGGCGCGCTGGCCGGCAAGGTGTTCGGCTTCTTCATCCTCGGCGGCCTGCAAGGCGCGATGGGCTGGTACATGGTCAAGAGCGGGCTGGTGGACGATCCGCGCGTCTCGCAATACAGGCTGGCGGCGCACCTGGGACTGGCCTTCGTGCTGTTTGGCCTGATGGGCTGGACCGGGCTGGGCATGCTGCAGCCGCGCAAGGCGTCGAGCGCCGTGGCGCCGGCGCCGACTCCCGCGTCCACGACCCAACATCTCGGCAACTGGCTGGTGGCGCTGGTGTTCATCATGGTGCTGTCGGGCGCGCTGGTCGCCGGCATCCGCGCCGGACTGGCCTACAACACCTTCCCGCTGATGAACGGACATTTCGTCCCGCCCGAGATCTTCATGGTCGAGCCGCTGTGGCTGAACTTCTTCACCAACATGGCAACGGTGCAGTTCAACCATCGGATGCTCGCCTGGTTGCTGATGGCGCTGGTCCCGTGGTTTGCCTGGCGCATCTGGCGCGAGTCGCCCGCCGCGCGACCCGCCGCGGTGGCGCTGACGCTCTGGCTGGCGGTGCAGATGGGCCTCGGCATCGCGACGCTGCTGCTGCAAGTGCCGGTGGCTCTCGGCGCCGCCCATCAGGCCGGCGCGATGGTTCTCTTCGGCCTGGTGATCTGGGCCAATCACTCGATCCGGCGATAGCGGTCTGCTGGCTGGCGAGTGTCCGGGGCGACTTGATAGAGCGTTTCTCGTCGATACCGTCCAAGGGCAGTCAGGCGGGA
>JADJQA010000074.1 GCA_016712985.1 Sulfuritalea sp.
TTTCCTTGCGAGTCGGAGTGCTATCAATCCATCCGATGCAACGTTGATGGTCACTCCATATGTCAAATGGGTTCAATGAGGAGCGCAGTCACGTATTCGAGCGACTCGGCTACATAACACTCAAGCCCAGCCAACCCGGAAAATATTTCCGAAAGTCTCAACCAGCATCGAGCTTGGCGTCATTGACAAGCTGAGTTCGGTATCGGGTAGATTCAGACTTACCTTTCGAAGAATCAGTCGCCATACCAACTCTTTACAAGATCACCGGCGTAGGAAGTTGGTTTCTCATTACGCCTCGTCCTCCGAAATTTCTGCGCGCTGGAGAGCAGTCTTCCTCATCGCGACAAAGTGAGGCTGAACTTCTCTACCGAGGACGACCGTGATCGAGCGTTCAGTCTATTGAATAGCACGCTCTTCTACTGGTTTTATCAGGTTCGCACAAACTGTCGTGATTTCAATCCTACGGACTTCAAAAGCTTCCCGTCGCCACGCTTGCTCAAGAGGACATGCGTGCGACAGCGCAGCGTCTATGGATTCAGATCGAAGGCTCCCGCAGGAACGGTGCTGCTTCTCACAGCCTTACTGGAGCGATTAGCTACGAACAGTTTCATGCGACGCGCCAAATCTACGATTGACGAAGTTGATTGTGTACTTGCCGGTCACTACGGATTCAGTTCGGTAGAGTTGGACTTTCTCATCAACTACGACATCAAGTACCGCATGGGTCAGGACGCCGATGATTGACCTCAGCCCCACCCAAGCCGCCTCCCGCATCGCTACCCTGCTCAAGACCGCCGAGAGCCAGACCCCCGAATTTAGCGCGTCGGCAAGATGGTCGGCAAGGCGCTGGAAACCATTTGCGCCTTTGCCAATACCGAAGGCCGTGTCCTGGTGCTCGGTGTCGGCGATCCGGCCACGGGCGGCGGTAGCGCGCGCCTGCATGGCGTGCAGGAGAACCCCGAAGCGGTGGACGAGCTACGGCGCAAGACGCTGACGCAATTGAATCCGGCCTTCGAGCGGCTGCACTGGATGCGTCTGCCTTGCACCGCTAAATACCGGCGAACCCGGAGACGTGGTGCTGTTGCGCGTGGAGAAGAGCGCGACAAGGTTCACTCCATCGTAGATGACGGCACATGGACGCGCATGTCGGCGTCCAACCGCGAGATGAATGCGGCCGAGATTGCCGACCTGCACTACCGGGCGGCGTGCAGCGCGGTCAGCGAGCGTGCCGGTGGCGCTGGAGTTGCCGGAGACGGATGCCTGGCACCGCTTTGTCGGCGCGCGCGGGCTCGTCCGGCAGCTTCGCCGAGCAGTTGCAGCGCATCGGCCTGGCCCTCAAGGTAGGGAGCGAAGTGCAGCCCACGCGCGCGGCAGTGTTGCTGTTTGCCGACGAGCCCGGCAGCCTCCTGGCGCGCACGACACGCGCGCCGACATCCGCTCATTGTCTATGACGGCAAGGCGGCACTGCCCAGCGCCACGCCCAATCTGCGGAAGGCGGCCAAGACCCTGCGCGGCCCCCGATCGACCAGATCGATGTGGCGGTAACGATGGTGCTGGATGAACTGGCGCAGGGTTGACGCTTTCGGGCAGCGGCTTCAAGACGCGCCATGTCTACCCGGAACGTGTGGTGAAGGAGGCCATCGTCAATGCGGTGATCACCGCGACTACCGCTTGAATCGCGATATCCTCATCCGCATTGTCGACGACCGGATCGAAGTGGAAAGCCCCGGCGTGTTCCCCGGCATCACGCCGCCAACATCGGCCGCGCCGGCTCGAAGGCGCGTAACCCTCTGGTGGCGCAAAACCTGCGCGGAATTTTCCGGTGGCGCCGAACATCGACGCCGGCGAGGGGTGAGGATGATGTTTGCCGAGATGGATGCCGCCAGCTCTACCCCGCCGCAGTACAGCCAGAACCTTGAGACAGCGGTCGAGAGCGGACAGTGACGCTCCTGAATCTGGAGCGGCCGAGCGTGTGGAGCGAGGTGAGCGATTGGATCGACCGACATGGGTCGATCGCCAATGCGGATTTGTGCAGGATTGCCAAGGTAGAGACCCTCAAGGCGTCGAAGATGCTTAGCGGCTGTGGATCAAGGTGTGCTCGGAAGCCTTGCCGGATAGAGGCAAACGCAACATGGCCTACCAAGCCGGCCCATGGGCGGAGAACAGCCGAGTTTATTATCCGAGCTGGCAGATAATAACGGCAGCGAAAGATGAAAAGTCTTATCTGCAGCAATGGCTTGGCGAATTGGTTGTTATCCATGGCGACCCTCGGCCCCGTTCCAGCACCGGCCATAGTTTCCGCTGCTCGCCGGCAAGGAACCAAAGGCCAGCCCAGAAGTGCAATGCGCCTCTTATCACAGACGAAAACGGAAAATCGCCAAAAGTCCTTTCGAATCAGTCCGGCGTAATCACTCGCAGATCGAGCACCTTGGCGGTACGGTTGAAGGCCGAACCGAACCCGGGATCGTGGCCCGTGGCGCTCCAGGTGCGTAGTGACGTGAGATTGTTTTCCACAGCGCCAGATAACAATTTGGCAAATTGTTAAAACGCCTTTAAACAGTGCAATAGGAGCACCGTCATTATCCGGAAGGCCGATCCATGGAAAATTGCGCGCGCTGGTAAGTCGCTCCGTGGCGTAGGCGAGCCGAGCTTGCTTTCATCGCCCATGACGGCGTTCGCCTCCCGGCAGTGTCCGGTTCAGCCATTCGCGCCGCCATGGACTGGGCGCTTGAACAGGCAGGCGCAAGGCGCACCGTTGTCGGCGGCTTCATTCGCCGCTGGAACGATCGGTACTGCATCTGCTGCTGGAAGCACGCAGCCCGGTGGTGGCAGTGCTGGCGCGACCGGTGGGAGATGCACGCCTGAAACCCGAGTGGGAAACAGCCATCGCCACGGGCGGCATGACCGTGGTGAGCTGCAGTACCCAAACCAAAGGCTGACCAGCGAAGAGGCGCTTTCGAACGCAACGAGCTGGCGGCACGACTTTGCCGAGTGTGTCGTGACTGCCCACGCCAGCATGGGCGGCAGGCTGGCCGGACAAGCCGAAAGCTGGGCAAGGGGAGGGCCGGCGGTGACTCATCCCACGGCCTGGGCCGGGGCACTGGGCCAGCAACCCCCGGGTCGGGGCGGCTGGGGAAGCCGGTGCGCTTTACAAGGCGGTCGAGCAAGAGACGCTCGCCGCGTCGTGGCGGATGGCGACACGGCGGACCCGGCCGGCATGAGCGCTTCGCTTTGCCTGGCGGGGGTATCTGGGCCCGTCCCCCACCTGATTTGGCACCATGGAACACATCAAGATTCGCGGCGCGCGAACGCACAACCTCAAGAACATCAACCTCGACCTGCCGCGCAACCGGCTGACGGTGATCACCGGCCTGTCCGGCTCGGGCAAGTCCTCGCTGGCGTTCGACACCCTGTATGCCGAGGGCCAGCGCCGCTATGTCGAATCGCTCTCGGCCTATGCGCGGCAGTTCCTGCAATTGATGGAGAAGCCCGACGTCGACCTGATCGAAGGCCTCTCGCCGGCGATCTCGATCGAGCAGAAGGCCACCAGCCACAACCCGCGCTCGACGGTCGGCACGGTCACCGAGATCCATGACTACCTGCGCCTGCTCTACGCCCGTGCCGGCACGCCGCACTGCCCGGATCACGACCTGCCGCTGGAGGCCAACAGCGTCTCGCAGATGGTCGATCATGTCCTCGCGCTGCCCGAAGACACCAAGCTGATGATCCTCGCGCCGGTGGTCGCCAACCGCAAGGGCGAACAGCTCGACCTCTTCGCCGAGTTGCGTGCACAGGGTTTCGTGCGGCTGCGCGTGGATGGCGCGGTGCATGACATCGACAGCCTGCCGAAGCTGGCCAAGACCCACAAGCACACCATCGACATCGTCGTGGATCGCCTCAAGGTGCGCCCCGACGTGCGCCAGCGCCTGGCGGAAAGCTTCGAGACCGCGCTGATGCATGCCGAGGGCCGCGCGCTGGCCGTGGAGATGGACTCCGGCCGCGAGTATCTGTTCTCGTCGAAGTTCGCCTGCCCGGTGTGCAGCTACGCCTTGCAGGAACTCGAGCCGCGCCTGTTCTCGTTCAACAATCCGATGGGCGCCTGCCAGAAGTGCGACGGCCTCGGCCAGATCCAGTTCTTCGATCCGGCGCGGGTGGTCGCCTATCCGCACCTGAGCCTGGCCGCCGGCGCGATCAAGGGCTGGGACCGGCGCAACCAGTTCTATTTCCAGATGCTGAGTCATTGGCCGCGCATTATGCGATCGACACCAATCTTCCGTTTGAGAAGCTCCCGGTCGAAACTGGCAACATCGTGCTCTACGGCTCGGGCAAGGAGCAGATCAAATTCAGATACCTGAACGAAAAGGGCACGCGCTTCGACCGCACGCACGCCTTCGAGGGCATCATCCCCAGCCTCGAACGTCGCTACCGCGAAACCGACTCGATGGCGGTGCGGGAGGAGTTGGCGAAATACCTCAACAACAAACCCTGCCCCGAATGCGCCGGCATGCGCCTGCGCCGCGAGGCGCGCCATGTCTTCGTCGGCGGCCAAAACATTTCCGACCTGAGCCGCCTCTCGCTGATCAACTGTCGCGACTTCTTCAACCTGCTCGCACTCACCGGACAGAAGGCCCAGGTCGGCGAAAAGATCCTCAAGGAAATCACCGCGCGGCTGTCCTTCCTGATCAATGTCGGCCTCGACTATCTCTCGCTCGACCGCTCGGCGGACACGCTGTCCGGCGGCGAGGCGCAGCGCATCCGGCTGGCCTCGCAGATCGGCTCGGGCCTCACCGGCGTCATGTACGTGCTCGACGAACCCTCGATCGGCCTGCACCAGCGCGACAACGCGCGCCTGCTGGAAACCCTGACGCATCTGCGCGACCTGGGCAACACGGTGATCGTGGTCGAACACGACCTCGAAGCCATCGAGTCGGCGGATTACGTGGTTGATATGGGGCCCGGCGCCGGCGAGCACGGCGGCCGCGTGGTGGCCGAAGGCACGCCGGCGCAGGTCGCCGCAAACAGCGCGTCGATGACCGGGGCCTTTCTGTCCGGCCGGCGCGAGATCGCGATTCCGGCCAAGCGCACGCCGCCCAATGCCTTGCGCGAACTGCGGATTCGTGAGGCCGGCGGCAACAACCTGAAGCACGTCGATCTGAGCATTCCCGTCGGCCTTCTCACCTGCATTACCGGCGTTTCCGGCTCGGGGAAATCGACGCTGATCAACGACACGCTGTACGCCGCAGCCGCGCGCCATCTGTATGGCTCGGCGCTGGAGCCGGCAGCGCACCGCGAGATCGAGGGCTGGATCATTTCGACAAGGTCATCAACGTCGACCAGTCGCCGATCGGCCGCACGCCGCGCTCCAACCCGGCCACTTACACCGGCATGCTGACGCCGATCCGCGAACTGTTTGCCGGCGTTCCGGCTTCGCGCGAGCGCGGCTACAGCCCCGGTCGCTTTTCCTTCAACGTCAAGGGCGGGCGCTGCGAGGCCTGCCAGGGCGATGGCATGATCAAGGTGGAAATGCATTTCCTGCCCGACATCTTCGTGCCCTGCGATGTCTGCCACGGCAAGCGCTACAACCGCGAAACGCTGGAAGTCCGCTACAAGGGCAAGACCATCCACGAAGTGCTGAACATGACCGTGGAACAGGCGCGCGAATTCTTCGACCCGGTGCCGGTGGTCGCGCGCAAGCTGCAAACCCTGCTGGATGTCGGGCCTGGGCTACATCCGGCTCGGCACAGCGCCACCACCCTGTCTGGCGGCGAGGCGCAGCGCGTCAAGCTGTCGCTGGAGCTGTCCAAGCGCGACACTGGCCGCACCCTGTTCATTCTCGACGAACCAACCACCGGACTGCATTTTCACGACATCGACCTGCTGCTGAAGGTGCTGCACCGGTTGCGCGACCACGGCAACACGGTGGTGGTGATCGAGCACAACCTCGACGTGATCAAGACCGCCGACTGGGTGATCGACATGGGCCCGGAAGGCGGCGACGGCGGCGGCCGATCATCGCCATCGGGACGCCGGAAGCCGTGGCGCAGGTCAAGGGCAGCTACACGGGCCGCTATCTTGCCAGCTTCCTGGCAAAGCGTTCGACACCGGCAACGGCGCCGCAGCCCGCGCGCGCACAAGCATCCAGGCCAAAAACACCAAGCCGCACGAAGAGAGGCACCCCATGAGTGGATTCGAGAACTATTCCCGGGAAGCCCGGCAAATCGATCACGAAATCGAGCGCAAGGGAGTGATTCTGGGCATCGACTGGAATGATGCCGTGCAAGTCCGCGAACTGGCGCGCGAGGCCCTGGACTGCAAGCTCGGCGCTGCGCACTGCGAGATCGGTGATCCGCGGGACCGTACCCGCGTCGAACTCTTCGGCCTGGCGCAACTGATGCTGACCGTGATGAAGGAGAGCGCCGATGAGGGCATTCATACCCATGGTGGCGGCGCGGCATGGAAGGCTTTCGCCCGCGCCTTGGTGGGCAGAACATGAGCTTCGGCAGGGCAGCGGTTAGCAATCCGCTGCGTCCGATTCGCACCTTGGCACGGGTGACGTTGCAGCCCGAATGGCGTCATTCTGCGCCGGCGGGAATCCAGACTTCTGTCCATCTGATCACGGTGCAGAAGAAGCTGGATTGACATACGAACTGGG
>JADJQA010000075.1 GCA_016712985.1 Sulfuritalea sp.
CAGACAATGACCGCGGCCTTCCGCCTCCTTGCCGAGAACATCCAGAAGATCGAGAGCGGAACGCTTGATCCGGTCGGCCTGATCGCGGCTGCCGACGCACTGTCCCGGGCGGGGCAGGTGGACATGTCGGTGGTGCTCTACAAGTTCTGGCTGCTGGCCAATCCGGCACATCCCGTTCGCTATGCCGCCGCCTTCAATTGCGGGTCGCAACTGATCGCCCAGGGCGATCTGGCCGGCGGCCGCAGATTCCTGCAACAGGCCCTGAGAGCAATCCGGATTTTCCCCGGCACAGTTGAATCTGGCCACCGTCATGGAGCGCATGGACGAGGTGGACGGCGCGCTGGACACCCTGCGAGCGATGACGGAACGCATGGCGGCGGTCAGCCGGTCGAACATCGACCACAAGGTGATGGCGCTGAAGAACATGGCTCGCATCCTGCGCGGTACGGCAGAGGCTGAGTCTGCCCTGAAGCAGGCCATCGAAATCGATCCGACGCAGGACGAACTGGTCCAGCACTGGATCAACAATCGCCAGAGCCGATGCATCTGGCCAGTGCTGGAACCGGTCGGGCGCCTCAAGGTTGACGATCTCCGGCAAATGATGGCACCGCTGTCCGCCGCGGTGCATGTCGATGACCCCGAACTGCAGCGGACGGCGGGCCGCAACTATGCTCGAGCGGGCCTTGCGCGATGATCCGATCCGGACGGCGGACGGTGGCCGGTGCCATAATCCCGCAGCGGGAACGCCTGCGCATCGGCTATATGTCGTCCGACTTGTGCAATCACGCCATCGGCTACCTGATGTCCGATGTTTTCGGCTGTCATGACCGCAACCGTTTCGAAATCCGGGTGTACAACATCGGCGAGCGCAATGACGATCCGCTGCAATCGAAGATCATGTCCCAGGTCGATCACTGGACCGACATCAAGGCCCTGTCCGACAAGGCCGCGGCGGCCGCGATCGTCGCTGACGGCGTGGATATCCTGCTCGACATCAACGGCCACACCAATTTCCAGCGCACCCGCCTGCTGGCCTGCAAGCCGGCGCCGATCATCGCCAACTGGCTGGGTTACCCAGGGACGATAGGCTCCGACTTCCACGACTACATCATCGCCGACGAGTTCATCATTCCGGAAGAGTACGAGCCGTTCTACGACGAAAAGGTGCTGCGACTGCCCCTGTTATCAGCCGAACGGGCGCTATATGCAGTTCCGCCTCCGACCAGGTCGCGCGCGGAACTGGGTCTGCCGAGGACGCCACAGTCTTCTGCTGCTTCAACGGCGCGGTCAAGATCACGGAGCCGGTGTTCTCCCGCTGGATGAGCATTCTCGGCCGCGTTGCCCGACAGCGTGCTCTGGATGCGCGGCAGCGCCGGCGATACCGACGATCGCTTGCGCGGTGAGGCGGCGCGCCGGGGGATTGCTCCGGAACGGCTGGTCTTCCTGCCGTTTACCTCGAACACGGAGTATCTGTCGCTGCACCGCCATGCCGACGTCTTTCTCGATACCTTCCCCTACGGCGCGCATACCACCGCTTCTGATGCCCTGCGCATGGGAGTGCCCATCGTCACCCTGGCGGGGTGCAGCTTTCCGTCGCGGGTCTGCGGCAGTCTCTCCATTGCCGCCGGCATGCCGGACCTGGTCTGCAACACGCCGGCGGAGTACGTGGCACTGGCCGTCGAGCTGGGCAACAACCCGCAACGTCGTCATGACATCCGGCAGCGGATGGCGGCAGCTCTGCCCGGAAGCCTGCTTTTCGACCCGGCGCGGCTGACGCGAGAGCTGGAGCGACTGTTCGAAAGGATGTGGGCGGACCATTGCGCCGAAGCGGATATACCGGATGGTATCCGTCGGCACTCGCACCTGGCGGCACAAATTTGACAGAATCATGGATGCCGTCATCCGCACAGCCGCGTCTCCCCGACACCAGTCACCACCACGGAATCCCTGCAAATAGCCGAAGCAATATTGATGAAACATCCTACCGCCTGGAAGGGGATTTTCATGCGAATGCCACATCCGCGCTGCTGCTGACCGCCTTCATGAGGGCCATGGCGCTGGACCACAAGCTTCATCCGGCGGTGGCGGGGATGCAAGGCATGTCTGGGCGGAAGTATCGCTACCTGATCAACAACATGGTCGAGTCGACCAAGGATCCGCGCTACCTCGAAGTCGGGTCCTGGGCTGGCTCTACCGCGTGTGCCGCAATCTTTCGCAATCAGCTCAAGCTTGTCTGCATCGACAACTGGGCCGAGTTCGGCGGTCCCAAGGACAGCTTCCTCGCCAACATCAATGCCGTCAGGACCGATGGCGTCGATTTCACCTTCATCGAGTCCGACTTTCGCAAGGTGGATTTTTCCGCCATCGGGCGCTTCAACATCTATCTGTTTGATGGGCCGCACGAAGAGCAGGATCAGTATGACGGGGTTGTCATCGCACAGCCCGCGCTCGATGATCTTTACCTGCTGATCGTGGATGACTGGAACTGGCCGGCGGTGCGGGGGCGCGCGCTTGCCGATACGCATGCCTCGGTGATCTGTTCCATCGAGATCCGTACCACGCAGACAGATACGCATCCGAAGCTGGAAGCATTCGAGAAATCCGAATGGCACAACGGCTATTTTCTTGCGGTTTGCCGCAAGGGCGGGTAATGGCGATGGGCGTGAAGAAGGTCCTCAATGTCGGCGGCAACAGCAAGGCAATTCCCCTGCCGGCCATTTATGCCGGCTGGGAGCACCATCTCCTCGACATCGATCCGGCCGGGAATCCGGACATCGTCTGTGATGCGCGGCAGCTGTTGACGCTGCCGCCCGGCCAGTACGATGCGATTTACTGTTCACACAATCTCGAGCACTACTATCGGCCAAGACGTGGCCAAAGTGCTGCGCGGGTTCCGGCATGTGCTGAAGCCCGAAGGCTTCGCCCACATCCGGGTCCCGGACATGGCCGAGGTGATGCGGCGTGCGGTTCAGGAGTCGCTGGACATCGAGGATACCCTCTATCAATCCGGGCTCGGGCCGATCACTGTGCTCGATGTCATCTATGGCTACGGTCGCCAGATCGAAAGCAGCGGTTGTGAATTCTTTGCCCACAAGACCGGGTTCACAAAGAAATCGCTGACCGCGGCGTTGGCCAAAGCAGGCTTCAGTCAGGTCTTTGTCAGTGCGGCGAGCCTCGAGGTGGGGGCCTATGCCTTCAAGCAGCCGCCGGGCGAGGCCGTCATGACGCTGCTCGGATTGTCGGCGATTCCGGCCGAAGGCAGATTCGTCGAGACGGCGGCATCGATCGATGTTGCTTCGCTCAGTCTCACCGATCTGTTCTCGCAAGCGGAAAAGCTGACCGCCGCGGCGAGTCATCCCGAAGCGATCAACTGTATCGCGCCTGGCTCGGCGCGGTTGATTCGCCGCTGGCCTATGCGGCGCGCTTCAACCTCGGGCGCCTGCTGAGCGACACAGGCGACTTGCCTGCCGCGCTGGAAGCCTACCAGGCGGCGCTGGCCCAGAGTCCCGCGTTCGCGCAAGCCCGATTGAACCTTGGGAATGTACTGGAGCGCCTGGGGCGTCGAACGGAAGCGATCAGCGAATGGGAGCAGGCCCTTCGCGATATCGAAAGCAGTGCGGCGCCCGATCCGGCGCTGCTGAAGCACACCTTGAACAGCCTCGGACGCTTGCTGGAGATCGAACACCGCTATCCGGAAGCCGAAGCGATGCTGACCCGGAGCCTGGGCGTTTCCCCCGAGCAGGAGGACGTGCTGCATCACTGGGTTCACCTGCGCCAGAAGCAGTGCGAATGGCCGGTGTATTCGCCATTGCCGGGCGTGCCGGTCGAAGTCATGGTGCATTCCACATCGGCGCTGGCGATGCTGAGCGCGTCCAATGATCCGGCGCTGCAACTGGAAACCGCCGTGAAGTTCGTCCGCAGCAAGGTGCGCAGCGATCTGCCGCGACTTGCCCCGCAACACGGCTATCGGCATCAGCGGCTGCGGGTGGGATACCTGTCCTCCAATTTCGGACTTCATGCGATTACGATATTGACCGCCGAGCTGTATGAGCTGCATGACCGGCAGCGCGTGGAGGTCTTCGGCTTCTCGTGCAGCGAGGATGACAACACCGCGATGGGCGCGCGGGTGCGCAAGGCGATGGATCATTTCGTTCGCATCGACCAGTTGAGCGACGAGGCCGCGGCGGCTGCAATCCGCGAGGCCGAGATAGACATCCTGATCGATTTGCAGGGACTGACGCAGGGCTTCCGCCCGAACGTGCTGTCGTGTCGGCCGGCGCCGGTGCAGATCACCTGGCTGGGCTTCCCCGGCACGACCGGTTTGCCCTGGATCGACTATGTGCTTGCGGACCGGTACATCATCCCGGAGGCGTCCGTGCGTTTCTTCAGCGAGAAACCGTTGTATCTGCCGGAGTGCTTCCAGGTCAACGATCGCAAACGCGCCATCGGGCCGCTGCCCAGCCGCGAACGCCATGGCTTGGCGGACCAGAGCTTTGTCTTCTGCGCGTTCAACCACAACCACAAATTCACGCCCGAACTCTACGCAACCTGGATGCGCATTCTGCAACGCACTCCCGGCAGCGTTCTCTGGTTGCTCGCGGATAACGAACGCGCCCGCAGCAACCTGCTGCGCCATGCGCAGGAGCAGGGTGTTGCCGCCGAGCGACTGGCTTTTGCCCCGCGGATACAGCCGGAGGACTACCTGGCCCGATTCCAGCTCGCGGATCTGTTTCTCGACACCATCCCGTTCAACGGCGGCACCACGGCCAGCGACGCCTTGTGGGCGGGCCTGCCTCTGCTGACCTGTTCCGGGCAGACGTTTGCGTCGCGCATGGCCGGCAGCCTGCTTCACGCCATCGGCTTGCCGGAGTTGATTACGAACTCGCTGGCTGACTACGAAGGATTCTGCAGCCGACCCGCAGCGCAGCCTGCACGCCTGGACGAACGCGTCGTCTCGCGGAAAACCGCACCACGTCGCCCCCTGTTTGACACGCCGTGATTCGTCAGGG
>JADJQA010000076.1 GCA_016712985.1 Sulfuritalea sp.
TGGGTTGCGCCACGAATCGGCTTGATCACTGCATCGGTCTGCACCGTGGCGCAATACGCGGACCACTCCGCCATCAATGCAGCACGTTTGGCAAACTGCGAACTCGCTGGTAGGGCGCGCTCGACGGCATCCGGCAACTGGTGCGCCAGCGCGTGTTCGGCAACCTCACGCGGGTACTGGTCGTCCCAGCCGCCCACATACGGAAGCTGCTGGGAAACCATGAACCGTGACTCCCTCACCGTTGGTATTCGCCCAGACGGGCTTGTCGTCGCCGTTCATGCGTCGGATCACGGTCAGCGACATATCGGACAAGGGCTCTCTTTCGTACCGGCGAACACAATCTCGCCAATCTTCGGCATGGACCAGCAAGGCCAATGCCGCATCGCTCAGCGGAACCTCATGTTCACGTTTGGCCTTCCATACGCTCGGCGGTATTGTCCAGAACCTTCGACCGCCATCGAACTCAGTCCATTTCGCGCCGCGCACCCGCCTGACCGGCAGGCTGTCAGGATGGCGAACTCGACCGCACGAGCAGATACGCCCTCACGCGCTCAGGGCCGCCATGACACGCCAATGAGCTGCCACGGTAGCGATGGATGGTGCTTCGTCCTGCCGGTCTTGCTGATGGTGGCCAGCAGGTTGTCCAGGTGGCCTTTCCAGCGCGCAGGATTCTCGCCGGTGCGGTAACCGCTGGTGGTGGCCCACCCCAGCACTGATTCGATGCGACCGCGCAGGCGACTGGCTGTTTCGGTCTTGCTCTCCCATATCGGTGAAAGGCATTTCACGACCAGGCCGGTGTCGATCTCGGCCACGGGCAAATGGCCGAACACCGGACTGGCGTAAGTGTTGAGTGTGTTTGTCCATTGGTCGCCATGTTTGATGTTCTTCCAGCCTGCCTTGTGCGCCAGGATATACGCCTCGGCGCACTGGTCGAACGTCATCATCTTGGCACTGGCCAGTGCGCCGGCGATCTGGTTCTGCCTCTTGACCACCAAAGGATTGATGCCCTCGATAAGCAGCTTCCGCGCGTCCAGTGCCTTCTGGCGCGCCTCGGCGAGGCTCACGGTATGCGTCGGCCCCAGCCCCATGCCGAACGGCTTGCCGGCCATCATGTATCGGAGCAGCCAGGACTTTGCACCCGTGGTGGTGATCTGAAGCGTCAAACCGCCACCGTCGCCGTACAGCCCCGGCTTGCTCAGCTTGGCGACCCGGAGTGCTGAAAGGCGCTGTTGTCGACGTACCATGAAATTTGCTCCGCCAAATAAATTGACTATCAAAACGACTATCAAATCATAGCCGGATTTGGTCGGATTGTCCAGAACGGGCCTGGACGACGATTCAGCGTATCTTATTGTTATTTATAATTTTTTGAACCATCCTG
Organism: Sulfuritalea sp.; assembly: GCA_016712985.1. Lineage (GTDB taxonomy): Bacteria > Pseudomonadota > Gammaproteobacteria > Burkholderiales > Rhodocyclaceae > Sulfuritalea. Next base: position 1,382 of record JADJQA010000076.1, read on the forward strand.
GATTGCGCTGGACTACTACGGAGCGGACTCCCTCTCCGCCACACATGTCATATAAGCCTATAGTTCTATTCGCGCCGTGGGGGCCACGCATCGAGATCGCGAAGCGTCATCGATCGCAGGTGTTGGCGAATGCGTACGCCAATCTGTGGGTCAGTTGACAAGCTTTGAACTTGCTCTTCCACGAGTTCCGTCGGAAAGTACTCAAGCGTGTCAATGATGCGCCGCAGGTAGCGGCGGGTGGCACTGGAGCCTTTGACGCGACGGAGTTCCGACGAAAGCGCGTGCACGGTCGCGGCGACCGGAAACGACGCAAGGGCTTCGGCGATCACGGTGAGGCGCGCGTAGTCGTCCGGGTAGTATCGCAGGAGGCCAAGCAGGAACACTCCTGCCTCGACGCGCCCGGCATGGCTCATCGATCTGAGTAGTGAGCAGCCCGAACGAAACTTGACATCGTCTGGCGAGACAGCTTGCAGAAGAATGGAGTCGATCGGGACTCGGGCCAGGTCAATCCCTCGCTCGGTCAGCCATGGAGCTACGATGCTAAGCGGCTTGGTCGTTGTCATGCTGCTCACACGCCGTGGGCGGACCGAATTCGGCGCTGCCGGCGACTTGGTTCCTTGGCGCGAGTTCTCCGGGTGATGGCGCGAGCCAGGATGGCGTCGCCTTCTTCGATGAACGCCATGATTTCGTTGATGGCTTCGTCGCTCGCGAGTCCGAGGCCGAATTGCGCGGCGAGATAGCAAAAGGCAAATGCGATATGTGGGTCGTCCAGCGCCACGCCGACCTGCTCTTTCGACGCGACGTAGCTGCATAACGCCGCTTCTGTTGCGGCTTCAGCCTGCCTGTTCGGGAAGGCCACGAAACTTGAGCGCAACTCGTGGCGCCATATGGAACAGAAGACTCTGGTCCGGCTCCATGCCTTGTGATCGCATGAATGGTAGCGCCTCGTACGCGTCGGCATAGGCATCGGCGATCTCGTTTAGCCATTCTGCGGGAGTTCGAGGAAGGGGGTGCATGGCAGGGTTCAGTGTGGTGGCAATCTGTTTGAGGCGCGCGATGTTGCTCGTTCGCAGTTCTGCGTTGTCATCCAGTTTCATCGATTACATTTACATCTTCGATACCAGGGACTCCATCTTTTTGATCACCGCCACGATGTTGCTTGCCGTTGCCTTTCATAGGTACCAGCCACCGCGTGGAGCGCCTTGATCAGATACGTGACGGCCTCGGAGTTACCGTAGCCCTCTTCAATTTGTATCTCAATGGCGTTTCCTATGCTGCCGAGACGCCTTAGCTCGAATCTCGAAAGACCTGTTTATTCAAATTGTCTCGATAGCGCCATGAATGCTTTTGCGCCTTCCAAGTCATAACTCATGGTTACCTCCGTTTGGCTCGTGGGTTTGAACGCTTTCCATTTCAGATTCCATTTGGATTGCAGGGAGTCCGATCTCCCGGCGGGTCCATGCGCGGATAGGCAGACCTTCGCCAGCTCGTTTTGTTCGAAATCCATGAGGTTCCAGGTAATGATCGTGACGATATGCGCTTTGGAGCGCTTGCACGCCGCGACCGCAGCGGCAGCAACGTGACGATCCTTTGCATCGGTTTGGTGAACAGGGGTTCGTGATGGCGGTAGTGGCTGATCAAGGCATCGCCCTCCGCTTGATCCATCAGCGTGCGCACCTGCTCCGGAACGCTGCGAGCAATACCGTAATCGCGCTCGACATTGCGCATCCGCTCTTCGTGGATTTCCTGCGTCCAGTACGCACGAATCGCACCTCCTGCGGCCAGCCGCATGAAGAAGTCTCGCTGCGCTGCCGGATAAAGAACACAGGCGTCCAGCACGACAACCGGCGGCATGGTCAATAGCCAAGGCGGTGGCGTTGCGATAGCGCGGCCAGATCCTTCAACACAGGCTCTCTCTGGGCGTCTCTTGCACGCTTGTATTTGAGCACGGCAGCCCGGGAGACACGGCGGTGGCGACCGACCTTGGGCAGTTGGGGGATTTGTCCCAGTTCGAGCAACTTGACCAGATGCGGCCGCGATACATTGAGGACATCAGCGGCCTCCTGGGTCGTCATGGCCGCATCGTCTTCGACGATCCGAACCTGCTTGCCGGCGAGAAGGAGTTCTGTTGTCTGCTCGATGACACCCGTCAATGAATCGACCAGGTCCGCCAGCGCTTCGGGAGAAGTCTTTCCTGTTGCAGCACGACGGGCAGCAGAAATCACGGCACGCGCAGATTTTTCGCAGGCTCCGCGCAGCGCAGGGGTCGTTTTGGCAGGCAGATGAGTAGCAGTAGTTGCGCGCATGATGATTCTCCAATCGCTTTCAGAGTTTCGATTATATACATTTATTCGAAACATCTCCGACCTGCTTGCCTGCGAATGCAATGACAGCGGTACAGCGAAGACTGGGCCAAGCACATGGCTTACGCCTTACCTGCCTTGACCAGCTCAAGCAACAGTTGCCTTGCCAGGACTTCCGGCTCCATCGTGCCAACCTGCTTGCTGTTGCCAGCCTTGCGAGTGGCAACGGTGAGGATCTTTCCTGCCACCCAGTAGGTTGCCTTGTGTGTTTCGCCATCAAACTCGCAAGTGATGGGGTGGCGGGCTGGCGGCTTTGTGTCCATGAAGCGATTATCGACGATTTGTTGAATGCGCGGCAGCAGTTCGACCCTGTTGGCTTCGCGCTGGGCCACCTGTACGAGCGCGTCTCCAGCAGCATCAGGCCCGCTCCGGCGATCTCCCAAAGAAACTTCGGTGCAGCCGCAAGGCCGCACCCCTCCAGCATGCATCGCGGGAACTGTTCGCCAGCGCACAGACCGGCCGCCCGAAACTCGGGACACTGACTTCGTCCTTCTCAACAGAGGTAAGCCGAATGAATGCCCTGACAACCCCGGTTCGCCCGAGCGCGATCCTGAAACTGATTTGCTCCGCTACAGCCTTGATCCTCGTATCCGCTTGCGACAGTCGCCCTCCAGACACACTGGCAACCGCCCCCGTCGCCACCAGCGTCGGTACGAAAATCGACGACGGCATCGTCACGGCCAGGGTCAAGTCCGCGCTGCTCGCCGACGCGGACGTCAAGAGCTTCGATCTCAAGGTCGAAACCCGCAAAAGGCGAAGTCATGCTGAGCGGGTTTGTCGGCAACCAGGCCAATGTGGACCGCGCGATCCTGGTGACACGCGGCGTCGAGGGCGTTCAGCTTGTCACCAACAACATGACCCTGAAGGACGGGCCGGCAACCATAGGCAATACCGTCGATGACGGAATAATCACCGCCAAGGTCAGATCCGCCCTGCTGGGTGATCCGGCCATCAAGAGCTTCGATATCGCCGTCGTCACGCGCAAGGGCGAAGCGCAGCTCAGTGGCTTTGTCGATAGTCAGACCCAGATTGACCGCGCCAGCGAACTCGCCCGCGCGGTGGAAGGCGTCAAATCGGTCGCCAATGAAATGAGCGTCAAGAAATAGTTCCTTTAGTCCGCTTCCGTCAATCCCCAGAGAGGTACCGCAATGCTCTACACAGTCGCAGTCGTTCTGCTCATCCTGTGGCTTCTCGGACTGGTCACTTCATACACCATGGGCGGATTCATCCATATACTCATCGTGGTTGCCATCGTCGCTGTGCTGCTGAGAATCATCAGCGGCCGGCAAGTCCTTTGACAAATCCGGCGTTTTGCCTGGGCAAGCGCAGGTCGGTCTGCCGCCGCCGGTAGGCCATTTTTGGGAAAGTCAGCCATGTCTGAAACAGCAAGCCATGTCCCCGGTGAAGACCCTGCCGGCAAGACGGATGGCATTATCGAAGCACGGGGTCGGGACGGCTTGCTCAAGGCTGCGGCCTTGCAGAGCGCAATCCTCAATAGCGCCAGCTTTTCCATTATCGCCACTGATGACCAAGGCATCATCCAGTTGTTCAATATCGGCGCCGAGCGCATGCTGGGTTACGCGGCCGACGAGATGGTGAACCAACGGACCCCGCCCACATTTCCGATCCCTTGGATGTGATAGCGCGCGCCGTGGTGTTGAGCCGCGAGCTTGGCACCTCGATTCCGCCGGGCTTCGAGACCCTGGTCTTCAAGGCCGCGCGCGGCATCGAAGACATCTACGAGATGAGCTTCATCCGCAAGGACGGCAGCCGCTTGCCGGTGCTCCTGTCGGTCACGGCGCTGCGCGGTACCGACGACGCAGTCATCGGCTATCTGCTGGTCACCACCGACAACTCCGCGCGCAAGCAGGTTGAAGAGCAACTGAGATGGTCCGAGGAGAGCTTCCGCCTGATGGTGGAAAGCGTCGTCGACCATGCGCTTGTGATGCTTGACCCGGAGGGCTGCGTGCTGAGCTGGAATGCCGGAGCGCGGCGGCTCAAGGGCTATATCGCGGAGGAAATCGTCGGCCAGCATTTTTCCCGGTTCTATCCGCCTGAAGACATCGATCGTGGCACGCCGCAGCAGGACCTGGACCTCGCCACAGCCACGGGACGCTCGGAAACCCAAGGTTGGCGCATGCGCAAGGACGGTTCGACCTTCTGGGCCAGCGTGATCCTTACGGCGATCCGGGACCCGGCCGGCAATCTGCGTGGCTTTGCCAAACTGATCAAGGACATGACAGAGATCCGGCAGGTCGATGCTGAAATGGCAAACGCCAGATCGATGGCGGAGAATGCTGCCATTGCCAATGCCGATTTTTTGTCCGACATGGGCCATGAGCTGCGCACCTCGCTCAATGCAATGCTCGGCTTTGCGCAACTGATGGAATCCGATACGCCGCCGCCGACACCCGCGCAGAAGGAAAACATCGCGAAGATTCTGCAGGCGGGCTGGTATCTGCTGGAGCTGATCAACGAAATCCTCGATCTGGCAATGCTCGACTCCGGGCGGCTGGCGTGGTCGCTTGAGCCGATGTCGCTGGCCGACGTCATGCTCGAATGCCGGAGCGCCGTCGAACCGCAGGCGCAGAAGAGCGGCATCCGCATCAGCTTTCCCGAGATCGACCGTCATTGCTTCATCAAGGCCGACCGTACGCGAGTCAAGCAGGTGCTGAGCAACCTGCTGTCCAACGCGATCAAGTACAACCAGGTGGGGGGATCGGTGCTCGTGGAATGCGGCGAGAGAGCGTCGCAACTCCAGACTGAATGCGGCGAGAGCGTGCCGCAACGCCTGCGCGTCAGCGTCACCGACACCGGCCCCGGGTTGTCGCCGGAACAACTGGAGCAACTGTTTCGCCCCTTCAGTCGCGTCGGCCAGGAAACCAGCGCCGAGACAGTCGCCGGGATCGGCCTGGTCGTGACCAAGCGGCTGGTCGAACTGATGGGCGGTGCGATAGGCGTCGAAAGCACCGTCGGCGAAGGCAGCGTGTTCTGGATCGAACTGGTCCTCGCCGCCGCGCCGCAACTTGTCGAGGACGAGGCCGAAGCAGCGCTTCCGGCCCCGCCGCCCGGAACCGGCATCGCGCCACGCACCCTGCTGTATGTCGAAGACAATCCGGCCAACCTGCAACTGGTCGAGCAAATCATCGCGCGCCGCCCCGACATGTGTCTGCTGAGCGCCAGGACCGGCGCTCTGGGCATCGAACTGGCGCGTTCCTCGCGACCGGACGTGATACTGATGGACATCAATCTGCCGGGCATGAGCGGGATCAAGGCCATGCAAATCCTCCGCGCCGACACCGCAACGGCACACATCCCCATTGTCGCCCTCAGTGCCAATGCGCTGCCGCGCGACATCGAGCGCGGCCTGGAAGCCGGATTTTTCCGCTACCTCACCAAGCCGATCAAGGTCAAAGAGTTCATGGACACGCTGGACGTGGCACTGAAATTCGCGGAACAAGAAACCGGCGAGGGAGAATAGGACCGTGACCAAGATCCGCGACGAAATTGGCACCCTGGCCGCCGCCTTCGGCAGCATGGCCGCCGACCTGAAGGATCATCAGGACAAACTGCTGACCTACGCGCGAGACCTCGAATCCGTCATCTCGAAGCAGGGCCCCGAACTGGAGCAAGAGAAGACCAGTATCGAAACCCGCGTGGCGGAACGAATCGCCGAACTGAGCGCGGCCAACGACGTCCTGCGAAACCAGGCGGCCGAGCTCTCCAAGCGCAATCGGGAGATCACGCTGTTCAGCAAGATGAACGACTTCTTGCATACCAGCACCACCGAGGCCGAAGCCTATTCGATAATTTCCGAGACCGTGACCCAGTTGTTTCCGGGAGACTCCGGCGCCGTGTTCGTGCTCAACGCCTCGCGCAACATGCTGGAGGCCGCCACGGTATGGGGCCCGCAGCCGCCGGCAAACCTGATCTTTCCGCCGAACGACTGCTGGGCGCATCGACGCGGGCAGACGCATCTGGCCATCGATCATGAGCGCTGGTGTCCCCACGTGGGCAACGACGGACCGATGTATGTCTGCCTGCCGCTGCTGGCGCAGGGAGAGACGCTGGGCATCCTGCACCTGCTCGACGGACAGCCCAAAGGCGGCCAGGCCGACGAAGTACGCATGACCGAGAAGTGCGACCTGGCGAAGATCCTCGCCAACAATGTCGGTCTGGGCATCGCCAACCTGAAACTGCGCGCGGACATGCGCAACCTGTCGATCCGTGATCCGCTGACCGGGCTGTTCAACCGCCGCTACATGGAGGAAGCCCTTGCGCAGCAACTGCACCGGGTCACGCGCGACAAGGCGCAGCTCGCGGTCATCATGATCGATATCGACCACTTCAAGCAGTTCAACGACAGCTCCGGCCATGATGCAGGCGATGCGGTGCTGCGTGAACTTGGGGCCTTCTTCAAGAAGCACGTGCGGGGCAGCGATGTCGCCTGTCGCTACGGCGGCGAGGAATTCTTGCTGATCCTGTCCCCGTCGACTGCCGATGGTGCGCGGCTGCGCGCGGAGAAAATCCGTGAGGATGCCGCGCTGCTGAGCGTAAAGCTCGCCGACAACAAGGTCGGCGCCATTACCCTGTCGCTGGGTGTGGCTCTCTTCCCCGACCACGGCGCCAAGGCGGCGGCTCTTATCAAGGCAGCCGATGTCGCGCTCTACGAGGCCAAGCACAACGGTCGCGATCAAGTGGTCATGTCCAGGGAAGAATCCGGGTCAATTCCGTTGAAATGTTCGTAACACCGAGGATCGTCACCGGGTTGTCCACGGGGCTCCCGGAACAGTTGAACAAAACGGGTAAGCAAGCAGGCTCCAATATCTCCTGTGCAAGAATCTTGAAGGCATGAAAATCGATCCGAACATGGAATTGCCAAAGGGCACCCCACCAGTCAAAGCCCTGACCCACGTATTGGCGCAAAACGAGCACGTCAAGAACCTGGTGGAGGAATGCGCCGAAGACCTGTCGTCGGCAAATTCGGTTCTCAAGCAGGAACTCGCGGACGGGGACCCGCAACCCGCGGTTGAAAGCGCCCTCGATAAAAGTGAGTCCGTTGAGGGCAAAGTGCAGGAAGCATCCGCAAAACTGGCGGTTGTAAATCAGGCCTTAACCTCCGAAGTGCGGCGCGAGGCAGCGCTGCTCAAGACTGGAGCGCTGCAGAATGCGATTCTGAACAGCGCCAACTTCTCCAGCATCGCCACCGACGCGAAAGGCGTCATCCAGATTTTCAACGTCGGCGCCGAGCGCATGCTGGGCTACGCAGCCGCCGAGGTGATGAACAAGATCACGCCGGCCGACATTTCCGATCCGCAGGAAGTCGTCGCGCGCGCCAAGGCGCTGAGCGTCGAACTCGGAACGCCGATTACGCCGGGCTTCGAGGCGTTGGTGTTCAAGGCCTCGCGCGGCATCGAGGATATTTACGAATTGACCTATATCCGCAAGGACGGCAGCCGCTTTCCAGCCGTGGTGTCGGTCACGGCACTCCGCGACAATGAAGGCGCCATCATCGGCTATCTGCTGATCGGTACAGACAACACCGCGCGCAAGCAGGTGGAAGCCGAGCAGATGCTGCTGGACCAACGCCTGCGCGACCAGCAGTTCTATACCCGCTCGCTGATCGAATCCAACATCGACGCACTGACGATCACCGACCTGCGCGGCATCATCACCGACGTCAACCAGCAGATGGAGGCGCTCACCGGTTGCACCCGCGATGAGTTGATCGGCGCACCATTCAAGAACTACTTCACCGCTCCGGAGCATGCCGAGGCCGGCATCAAGCGCGTCCTGCGCGAAAGCAAGGTCACCGACTACGAGCTGACCGCGCGCGCCAGGGACGACAAGGAAACCGTGGTGTCCTACAACGCGACCACCTTGCACGACCGCGACCGCAAGTTGCGCGGGGTGTTTGCCGCGGCGCGCGACGTGACCGAACGCAAGCGTTTCGAGCTGACGCTGCAGGAAACCAACCTCGAACTGGAAAGCGCCATCGCGGCGGCGGACAAGGCCAACCTCGCCAAATCGAATTTCCTCTCCAGCATGAGCCACGAGCTGCGCACGCCATTGAACGCGATCCTCGGTTTTGCCCAGCTCCTGGAGTCCGACTCGCCGCCGCCGACGCCCTCGCAGAAGGCCAGCATCGGGCAGATCCTCCAGGCTGGCTGGTATCTGCTGGAGCTGATCAACGAAATTCTCGATCTCGCGCTGATCGAATCCGGCCGGCTGTCGATTTCGGGGGAACCGGTGTCGCTGGCCGACGTCATGCTCGAATGCCAGAGCATGATCGAGCCGCAGGCGAGCAAGCGCAGCATTCGCATGAGTTTCCCCGGCTTCGACCATCCCTGCTTCGTCAATGCCGACCGGACTCGGGTTAAACAGGTGCTGATCAATCTGCTTTCGAACGCGATCAAATACAACCAGACAGAGGGATCCGTAATTGTCGAATACGCCGCATGCCCGCCGCACGGCATTCGCGTCAGCATCAAGGACACCGGCGCCGGATTGCCGCCGGAGAAGCTGGCGCAACTGTTTCAGCCCTTCAATCGTCTCGGCCAGGAGGCCAGCGCGGAGGAAGGCACCGGCATCGGCCTGGTGGTGACCAAGCGCCTGGTCGAATTGATGGGCGGCACCATCGGCGTGGAAAGCACCGTCGGGGTCGGCAGCGTTTTCTGGTTCGAGCTGAATACCACCTCCGCGCCATCATTCACCGATGATGCATCCGAACCCGCCGCAGCCTTGCCACCAGAGGTCGACAGCGACGCGGCGCGGCATACCCTGCTGTATGTCGAGGACAACCCGGCCAATCTGCAACTGGTCGAGCAACTCATCGCGCGCCGCCCCGACATGCGCCTGCTGGCCGCAGTGAATGGTCCGCTGGGCATCAAGCTTGCGCAGGCATCGCGACCGGACGTGATCCTGATGGACATCAACCTGCCGGGCGTGAGCGGCACCGAGGCCATGAAGATACTGCGCGCCGACACCGCAACGGCTCACATCCCCGTCGTCGCCCTGAGCGCCAACGCGATACCCCACGATATCCAGCGCGGACTGGAGGCCGGGTTTTTCCGCTATCTGACCAAGCCGATCAAGGTGAATGAGTTCATGGAGACGCTGGACGCGGCGCTGAAATCTGCTGAACGATAGCTCGGGCAGACCGAAAGCCTGGACGTGCCGCCGCAATTGGCTGCGATTGAGAAGCCCCTATAATCCAAGGGCCAACGCAAGCACACATCTGCTCCGTCATTCCGGCGAAAGCCGGAATCCAGTAAAGGTGAATTGGCTGCGATTGAGAAGCCCCTATAACGCAAGGGCTAACGTATGCACACATCTGCTCCGTCATTCCGGCGAAAGCCGGAATCCAGTAAAGGTGGTGAGTCAGACTATGTTCCCGTACAGATCGCACCACTGCGAGTTTTTTCCTTCAATTAGCGCAATCTTCCAGGCACGCCGCCATCCCTTGATTGCTTTCTCGCGCCCAATAGCCGACTCCATGGTCTCGTGCGGCTCGAACCAGACCAAGGTGTGAACGCCATATTTCTTCGTAAAACCTTCCGCGAGATTGTTCTTGTGCTGCCAAATTCGCTGAACGAGATTGGAGGTAACTCCGACATAGAGCGTACCGTTCCTGCGGCTGGCGAGGATATAGACGCATGGCTGTTTCATAGACACAGATTACTGGATTCCGGCTTTCGCCGGAATGACGGAGCAGATGTGTGCATACGTTAGCCCGCAATGGAAAGAGGGTTTGGCGCGAACTCCAAATCTTTCCATTGCGCCCACGGGGAGTTGCCCGCTTGTGTGCGCTGGCGCACAGACCTGGGTCAGTAGAATTGCCATGATTCAGACGCGGCTCGGCAAAAGCTTTGCTTCAGGTCCAGCGTGCGAGATCGCAAGCTGCCGGCCCGAGCGTATCGGGTCCGGACCGGGTTCGTGTACGTTTCACTTTGGAAAATCAGCCATGCCAGCAACAGGAAGCGACCGTAGGCTTGACCGCGATGCTGGCGCGGCGGATGGCGTCGTCGTGCGGCGAACAGTCATTAGCGGGCCAGATTGCGCCCGGTGCCGGGCAGGTTTTCGTTGAAAGCGACGCAAAAGACCGTTGCCTGGTTTTCAGCCGCGGCCCTGCTTGTTGCGTTCGGGGTTGCACTGACGTTCTGGACTTTCGTGCAGATGGAACAAGCCGCCGGATTGCGCAAGCAGTCCCGCGCGACGATCCAGAGCGCAGATGCGTTGATGTCTTCATTGAAGGATGCCGAGACCGGTCAGCGGGGCTATCTGTTGACCGGCAACGAAGCCTTTCTGGAGCCCTATCTGGCAGCGGGCGCCAGCATCAGGCGCAATCAGGAAGAATTGCAGCAGCTCGCCTCCCTCGACGCTGCGCGGCAACGCCTCGACGCACTGGCGCCCTTGCTGAATGCCACGCTGGCGGAAATGGCGCACCTCGTCGAGCTTCGTCGCAACAACGAGATGGCGAGCGCCCTGGCGCTGGTCCGCGGCGGCGAAGGCAAGCGCCTGATGGATTCGATCCGTGCCGGCGTGGGTGACTTCATCCAGTCCGAGGAAGGCATGCTGGCGCAGCGCGAAGCCGAGTTCCAGTCCAGCATGCGCGGCCTGTTTGCCATCATCATTGCCGCCAGCCTGCTCGCGCTGCTGTCCGCGCTGGCCTTCGCCTGGCTGCTCTACCGGGATACTCAGCAGCGCCTGAGCAAGCTGGTGCATCTCGAAACCAGGCATCTGCTCGAGGTTCAGGAGGCGACGAATGCAGAATTGCAAACACTCAACGCCACTTTACAGGCCAACGAGGCAAAGCTCGCCGTGACCCTCGGTTCCATCGGCGATGCCGTGCTGGTGACCGACGCCGAGGCGCGCGTGACGCTGCTGAATCCGGTAGCCGAACAACTTACCGGCTGGACGCAGGCTACGGCGATAGGTCGTCCGGTGCACGAGATCTTCCACATCATCAACCAGGAAACCCGGCTACCGGCCGTTATCCCGATCATGGAAACCCTGGCGCATGGCACGATACAGGGCCTGGCCAACCACACCGTGCTGATTGCCCAGGATGGCAGCGAATGCGCGATCGCCGACAGTTGCGCGCCAATTCGCGACCGTAGCGGCCGGGTGGTCGGCGCGGTGCTGGTGTTCCGCAACGTCACCGGCGAATATGCGGCGCAGCAGGCCTTGCGCGACAGTACCGCGCTGATCCAGACGATACTCAACACCGTCGCGGATGGCATCATCACCCTGAATGCCCGCGGCGGCATCGTCGAGACGGTCAACCCGGCTGCCGAGAAAATGTTTGGCTATGCCGCCGGAGAACTGGTCGGACAGGAGTTCAGCGTGCTGATACCCGAACTGTATTGGGATCAGCGCAATGGCAATGGCTCCCTCGAGCATTACGGCGCCAGCGACGTGGCGCGCGCCAGCGGCCTCGGGCGCGAGGTGCTTGGCCGACGCAAGGATGGCAGCGCTTTTCCGCTGGAGATGGCGGTCAGCGAAATGTTCCTGAATGGCCGGCGCTACTTCACCGGCATCCTGCGCGACATCACCACGCGCAAACGCATCGACGCGGACCGGGCAGCGCTCGATCAGGTGCTGCAAGACAAGAACGCGGAGCTGGAGAGCGCCCGGTTGGTGGCGGAAAACGCCAATCGCGCGAAAAGCGATTTTCTTTCAGCCATGAGCCATGAATTGCGCACGCCGCTGAATGCGATCCTCGGCTTCACGCAGCTCATGGAATCCGGCTCGACGCCGCCGACGGCTTCGCAGAAGCGCAGCATCGACCAGATTCTCAAGGCCGGCTGGTACCTCCTGGAACTGATCAACGAAATCCTCGATCTCGCGCTGATCGAATCGGGCAAGGTGACGATGTCGCATGAGCCGGTCTCGCTGGTCGAGGTCACGCTCGAGTGCCGCGCCATGATCGAGCCGCAGGCGCAGAAGCGCGGCATACACATGACATTTCCGCGATTCGACAGCCCCTACTTCGTCAACGCCGACCGGACCAGGGTCAAACAGGTGCTGATCAACCTGCTGTTCAACGCGATCAAGTACAACAAGCCGGAAGGCTCGGTAACCGTGGAATACAGCCTGAGTCCGCCCAATTCGATTCGCATCAGCATCCGGGATACCGGCAGGGGGCTGGCCCCGGCGCAGCTTGGTCAGCTTTTCCAGCCCTTCAATCGCCTTGGCCGCGAAGCTGGCGCCGAGGAAGGCACCGGCATCGGTCTGACGGTAACCAAGCAACTTGTCGAAATCATGGGGGGCAACATCGGCGCGGAAAGCGCCGTCGGAGTGGGCAGCGTGTTCTGGTTTGAACTGGGCCTGACCACCGCGCCCCTGCCGATGATTCGCGAAGCCGAACGCGCGGCGCTGGTTCCCACGGCGGTGGCGGAGGGCACGACGCTGCGCACCGTGCTGTATGTCGAAGACAATCCGGCCAACCTGGAACTGGTCGAGCAACTCATTGCGCGCCGCGCCGACTTGCGCCTGCTCTCCGCTTCGGACGGCGATCTCGGCATCGAGTTTGCGCGCGTGTATCAGCCGGATGTGATCCTGATGGACATCAACCTGCCCGGCATCAGCGGGCTGGAAGCCATGAAGATCCTGCGCGCCGGTCCGGACACCGCTCACATCCCGATCATTGCGCTGAGCGCCAATGCCGTGCCCAGGGATATCGCCAGGGCGCTGGATGCCGGATTCTTCAGGTATTTGACCAAACCGATCAAGGTCGACCAGTTCATGGAAGCGCTGGACCTGGCCTTGACGATATCGCAACCCCCAGCAGTTCTCACGGCCAAAGAGGAAACCGCATGAAGATAACCGATTCCGAGATCCTTGGCGCCAGCATCCTGATCGTTGACGATCAGGAGTCGAATGTCAGCCTGCTTACCCAATTGCTGGGTGATGCCGGTTACACCTGCGTCGCCTCGACGATGAACCCGCAGGAGGTCTGCGCGCTGCATCGCAAAAACCGCTACGACCTGATCCTGCTCGACCTGCAGATGCCCGACATGGATGGATTCCAGGTGATGGAAGGCCTCAAGACCAACGATGCCGACAGCTACCTTCCGGTGCTGGTGATCACCGCCCAACCCGGCCACAAGCTGCGCGCCCTGCAGGCCGGCGCAAGGGATTTCATCAGCAAACCCTTCGACCTGGTCGAAGCCAGGACGCGCATCCGCAACATGCTGGAAGTGCGGCTGCTGTACAAGAAGCTGGAAAATTACAGCCATGACCTGGAAAAGGAAGTGCAGGAACGCACCGCCGAACTGCGCGAAAGCGAAGCCCGCTACCGCAGCCTGACCGAACTCGCCTCCGACTGGTACTGGGAACAGGACGAGAACATGAAGTTCACCAAGGTCTCCGGCCCGGTGCTGGAAATGCTCGGCATCCGGGTCGACGGCCTGTCGGGAGAATCGGCCGGCGCCAAGGTGAATAATGGCTGGAACGAGGCGGAACGGGAACTGTTGCAGGCAAGGATCGCCGCCCGCGAGCCATTCCTCGATTTTGTGTTCACCCGCGTCGATCCGGATGGTTCGCAACGCATATTTCAGGTGAGCGGGGAACCGATGTTCAGCCAGTCCTGCCGCTTCATCGGCTACCGCGGCATTGGGGTCGAACTCACGGGGAAGCACTAGGGAAATGCTGATCACGTCATCCCTGCGAAGGAACGTCACCCCGGACCACGATCCGGGGCGGGGATCCAGTAACTCGTTCAATGCATGGATTCCCGCCTACGCGGGAATGACGATCTCGGGTTTGTACAGCCTTTCCCTGGGTCAAGAAATCGGGAGTCTCCATCATGTCATCAGCACATAGTCCGCAACAGAATCATCTGCTCGCCGCCCTGCCGGCGGAAGACTTCGAGCCGCTCGCCGCGCATCTGGAACTGGCGCCGCTGCGGCTGGGGGAAATGCTCTACGAGCCGGGCGGGCAGATGACGCACGCCTATTTCCCCACCACCTCCATCGTCTCGCTGCACTACGTCATGGAGTCCGGCGCATCGGCCGAATCCGCCGGAGTAGGCAACGAGGGCATGGTCGGCGTATCCCTGTTCATGGGCGGCGACACCACGCCCAGCTCGGCCGTGGTGCAGACCGCGGGCCATGCCTACCGGCTGAAGAGCCGCGTGCTCAAACAGGAATTCAATCGCGGCGGCCTGCTGCAACGCATCCTGCTGCGCTATACCCAGGCGCTGATGACGCAGATGTTCCAGACCGCGGCCTGCACCCGGCATCATTCGGTGGAGCAGCAATTGTGCCGCTGGCTGTTGCTGACCCTCGACCGGGTCTCCTCGCGCGAGCTGGTCATGACGCAGGAATTGGTCGCCAGCATGCTCGGCGTACGTCGCGAGGGCATCACCGAGGCCGCCGGAAGGCTGCAAGCAGCCGGTCTCATCAGCTACCGCCGCGGCCACATTTCAGTGGTCGACCGGGCTGGCCTGGAGGCCCGTGCCTGCGAATGATACGCGGTGGTCAGCAAGGAACTGAAGCGTCTGCTATCCGAGGTCCAGTACCGCCACGACCTTCCTGCCGCCGTCGACCGGCCCGCGCGGCCATCAACCCCGGCCGGGCCGCCTCCGGGCCGGGCCGCGCAACGTCCGGCAATAGCGGGGAAATGAAGCAGGCGCAACCGCACCCGACCACCTGGATCAGGCAGCGATTGCCCCGGAAAGCAGGCGGTCGGATTCCTTCCTGACCACCGCGTAGCACTCGCAGACCCGCGCTTCCAGGCCTTCCCGGTCGAGCACGGTGATGCGCCCGCGGTGGTATTCGATCAGGCCGGCGCTGTGCAACTTGCCGGCGGCCTCGGTGACGCCCTCGCGACGTACGCCGAGCATGTTGGCGATCAGCTCCTGCGTCATCCGCAGTTCACTGCCGGGCAAGCGATCCATGCTCAGCAGCAGCCAGCGACAGAGCTGCTGGTCCAGTGAATGATGGCGGTTGCACACCGCAGTCTGCGCCATCTGCGTCAACAGCGCCTGGGTGTAGCGCAGCAGCAGGTGCTGCATCGCGCCGCCGCGATGGAATTCGTCCTTGATCGACTGCCCCCGCAGCCGGTAGGCGTGGCCCGCGCTTTGCACCACACCCCGGCTGGGCGTGGTTTCGCCGCCCATGAACAGCGCGACGCCAACGATGCCCTCGTTGCCGACCACGGCGATCTCGGCCGATGCGCCGCCTTCCATGACGTAGAGCAGGGACACGATCGCCGTGGTGGGGAAATAGACATGGCGCATCTCGATGCCGGGCTCATACAGCGAATGCCCGAGCGGCATCGGCACCAGCTCCAGATGACGGAACAGGCGCTCGCAATCTTCCGCAGGCAGCGCGGCAAGCAGGCGGTTCTGGCGCGGGTCGTGAGCGTCGGGCATGGGCGATCCTTCAAGCAACAGGCATGTTGTCGCCGGCAAGTATACCCTCGGCCTTCTCTGGGGCATATGGCCGACAAAACTTATCGGCAACGATGATTTGTGCGTGCCCCCTTCCCTCCCCCTGCGCCCTATCGCTCCAGAGCAGCAAAGGCACTTGCCGACAGTTCGATATCGGCGGCAGCGATCTTTGCTCTTCGGGCAACTGACTGCCATGTCGCGACCACTGCGACTATCTCGTCAACAATTGCGCTAGCCTGACCTTGTGTCAGACGATAAAAGGCAGCAGTTGCCAAAACCGTTTCCAGTGAGGGGCGGTTGTCGACATCGTCAATATTGAGAACATGCGTCGCCTTGTCGATGCTTGGATTGACATCGAACGCCGGAGCAAGACGCCAGCCGCGTTTCCCCAGAATGAATCCATGATTCCGCAAGTGGTCATCACGGTTACCGGCAGCGATGTTGAATACCACGCGTCGAAACATCTGCTCGAGATCCTCCTGGATGCGATCTGGATCGCCGCGCCGGGCGAGAAACTCCGCCAGTTCCAGGTAACTGGTTCCTTCGCTGACATCCTTCCCCAAAAAACGTCATGGCTGATGCGTAAAAACGTCGCCTGCCCGGTTCTTCCCCTACGGCAGTTGTGCGGTCAAAACGCTGAACACAAAAGCTATGGTGCCCACCCTGCCCGAATCGTTCAAGCTTCGCCGGCGGCATATCGATTCCGGCCTGCCTTGCCAGCCACCACGTGACGCCCTCCCAAGCCCCGATATCACGGTCGTCATCGGCGGAAGGAAACTTGGCAATCCACAAATTCCCGCTTTTGTCACGAAAGTTGGCTTTGGGTCGCGCAACAACCACCCGAGTGAGGCGCCGGGAGCCACCAGTACAGCGAGCCAGCGCTTCAACTGATCCAGGTTATCGATATTCTTGCGCGTCAATTCTTTCGCGATTGCCGCCAGTTCCGCCAGACTCGTTACCGGAGGTGCTGCCAGTGCTTCATTGGCAAGGAAGGTTTCGCTGTCCGAGAAGCGAAAGCGCAGTGCTCCCTGCCGGGTGATGTCCTGTACCCCAAGCAAGAAATCCCACGAATAGAGCGTTCGGGCGACTCGCTTCTCGTCCTTGGCCTGGAGTGTTTCCCGACGCCGCAGTAGCGTTTGTCCCCAACGATCCGGAGACGAATCAAGAAAGACACCAAAGTTTCCCGCCTCGGCCTTGGGAAAGAACGGCCCGGCGTCGAGCGTCAGTTGCGGATCGATGGCAAAAACAATGTCCTGCTGTGTCAGCCAGGTTTTGTCGTAATGGAAGCGGACCTGGCCACGATCATGAGCCAACGTACCCAGTCGCTGCATCGGGCACAGGTCGCAATCCAGCCAGACCTCCAATGACTCGCTCATTTCCGTCCCTTTCTCGGGGCCGGCAAGGCCAAGTCTTGAAGACGACGTCCCAGAACATCGTCCCTCGCCACAATAGAGAGATCGCCCTCCAGTCCGTAGATCGCAAGGATGCGCAAATAGGTCCCGAGGGTGACGGAAGGGTCGCCTCGTTCGGCTTTGGCCAGTGTCGGTCGGGAAATATTGGCACGCTCGGCAACGACTACCGCCGTTAGACGGCGACGCAGGCGTGCAAGGCGCAAGCGTTCCCCCAAATCGGCGAGCAAACTGGCTTCTGAAGGGAATGCGAGAGGGGCTTTACTGGGCATAGTGTAGTCATTATGGACATCACGTCAGTTTTTTGTCAATAATGGTTATCACTAGTCCGTACCGACAGGTGCCTCGCCGCACTCGCCGCGCTATGCGCGCCAGCGTACAGAAACTTCCGCCGCGATGACCCACTATCCATGCTCAAGCCATTCCACGGGAGCCATGTGATGAGGGACATAAACGAATTTGCATCGGTGTTGACCATCGGCTCACTGATCCTGTCGATGTGCGTGGTCACCAGCCAGCTCTCGCCGGCGCCGGACACCGCGTCACTCGTGGGAACTGCCTTTGCCGAGACATCGGCGCCGGCTGCCGCCGTATCCATCGACGCACCGGTGGTTCCCGTGTCAAGGCAGGAGGAACCTCCTGTGGCGGCGAGTTGCGCGCAATGCGGCGTCGTGGCTTCGATGCGCGAGATCAGGCAAGCCGAAAACGCAAGCGATGCCCGAGGCAAGCCAGGTCTGGTAAGGGTGTCGCTCAAGGAAGCCGAGGTGGAAATGGCGCGACGCTACGAAGTCACGGTGCGCATGCGAGATGGATCGCGCCGCGTGTTCCTCCATGCACCCCCGGCCAACTGGCGCGCGGGCGAGCGCCTGATACTGATCGGCGGCGCGACCCATGCAAGCAATTGATTCGCCACCGGCATCCGGCGCATCTGGAGCAGGCCGCGCTGATTGCGCCGTGTGTGCGACAGCGCACAGAGAAGACGCGAAATCAGGCGGATGATGGTCGGATCTCAAGTCCAGCGACTGAATACGGATCGCCTGGCAGGAACTGTCGGCAGCTCGCCGCTACCGCAGGCAGTCGGAACGAGGCAACCAAGGCGGAATTGCAGCAACTCTTATAGGGAGCAATCATGACTCACTCATCAATCAGGAAACAACTGGCCCTGGCCGTATTGTGTACGTTGGGACTCGGCGCCATGTCCAACGCGGCGATCGCGCAAACCAACCCGACAAAGGAAGGATACCTCGTTGACCAGCGTGGCGAGGTGGCCAAGAGCGGCTTCGGTCTATGCTGGCGCACCAGCGCCTGGACTCCTGCACGCGCGATCGCCGAATGCGATCCCGACCTGATGGCCAAACCCGTGGCTGCTCTTCCCGCCCCGACCCAAATGGCGGCTGTTGCACCACCGGCCGCTGCGAAGCCCGCGGCACATAAAGTGACGCTGGACGCGGATACCCTGTTCGACTTCGACAAGGCCGTCCTGCGCCCTGCCGGCAAGGCAGCACTCGATGATTTCGTCGCCAAGTCCAGGGATATCAAGGCGGAAGCGATCTCGGTTGTCGGGCATGCCGATCGCTTCGGTTCGGACGCCTACAACCAGCGCCTGTCCGAACGGCGCGCCGCCGCCGTGAAGACTTACCTGGTGGGCAAGGGTGTCGATACGAATCGCTTCACGGCCGAAGGCAGGGGCGAGACGCAACCAGTCACCAAGGCCGGCGAATGCCGCGGCGCCAAGAGTGCCAAGGTGATCGCCTGCCTGCAGCCAGACCGCCGGGTTGAAGTCGAGGTCGTCGGTTCCACGATCGCCAGGTAATCCTCCCGCCGAAACAGTGTTCGCGCGGCAAGGCTTGCCGCCGCAAGATGGACAAACTCCACACACGAAGGAATGACAATGAACAAAATGATGAAACGTCGCGATAGCGTCGGTGCAGCCGTGATCCTCAGCGCGCTGCTGCTTGCGCTGACTGCCTGCCAGAAACAGGAAGGACCGGCGGAACGGGCCGGCAAGGAAGCCGACAAGGCAGTGGAGAAGGTCGGCCAGCAGATCGAAAAGGCCGGCGAAAAGATTCAGGACACGGCCAAGGGCGAGCAGAAGAAGTAGTAGTAGTAGTCGCCGCGCATTGCGCCGCGGCGGCGCGACAGTACCCGGCGCCGACACAGGGCCGGGGCGCGGTCTCGCCGCGAGCGTAACGGCAGGTCTTGCCTGCCGAGCGGCAACCATGCGGTGGATAACGTCCGTGGTGGCTGCCGCGGATGTCGAAATCCTTGTTTTCCGCAATGGGTGCACTGAATTGAACGACGGCACGAAGCTCACCGGATACTTGCGACAGTTGGCGACGCGACCTGACGGAAGCTGGCGGTCACGGCCTGCGCGCGAAGAAGAAGCGCCGCTGCGCGCGGAATTGTTCAGCGGCGACCAGATGGAGCAGCATCGCAAGGCGCTCGCGGCGACACACACGCTGGCGCCGGGACGGGCGCCGGACCGGCTGCTGGCGCGCCTGGCGGACAACGAAAGCGTCCTGGTCGGCGTGTGCAGACGGCTGACCGAAGCCGTCGGCGCCAAACACCGGCTAACGCCGACCGGGGAGTGGCTGCTCGACAACTTCTATCTGATCGAGGAACAGATCCGCACGGCCAAGAGGCACCTGCCGAGGGGCTACAGCCGGGAATTGCCGCGCCTGGCGCAGGGGCCCTCGGCCGGACGTCCGCGCGTCTATGACATCGCGCTGGAGACGGTCGCGCATGGCGATGGCCGTGTCGATGCGGAAACCTTGAGCCGCTTCGTCGCGGCCTACCAGACCGTCACCCACCTCAAGCTCGGCGAATTGTGGGCGATCCCGATCATGCTGCGGCTGGCCGTCATCGAAAACCTCCGTCGCGTCGCGGCGCGGATCGCCGCCGGCCGGGTCGAGAGAAACCTGGCCGAATCCTGGGCGGACCGGATGGTCGAGACCGCCGAAAAGGATCCGAAGAGCCTGATCCTGGTGATCGCGGACATGGCGCGCTCCAATCCGCCCATGGTGAGTGCCTTCGTGGCGGAACTTGCGCGCCGCCTGCAAGGGCGCGGGCCGGCACTGGCGCTGCCGTTGACGTGGATCGAACAGCGGCTCTCCGAATCCGGCCTGACGATCGAACAGTCGGTGCAAGCGGAGAACCAGCAGCAGGCCTCGGATCAGGTCTCCATCAGCAACAGCATCGGCAGTCTGCGGGTTCTCGGCGCGGTGGATTGGCGCGAATTCGTCGAGAACCTGAGCGTCGTCGAGCAGACGCTGCTTGAGGACCCCGACGGCGACTATGGCAGGATGGATTTCGCCACGCGCGATCGCTACCGCCATGCAACCGAGGAGATAGCCAAGCGGAGCCGCTGTTCCGAGGGCGAGGTGGCGCGCAAGGCGGTCGAGCTGGCGCTCGCCGCAGCGACCAGCGATGCCGACGCCGGCGCTCCGGATCGTGCGCGGCACGTCGGCTTCTACCTGGTCGACAAAGGCCTGGCGGAACTCGAGCTTGCCGCCGAAGTGCGCCTGTCCAGCGTCGACGCGGTGCGCAGGGCTGCCCGCCGCTTGCCCTTGCCGCTGTATCTCGGCAGCATCGCGCTGGTCACGGCGATCGTCGGCGGCAGCCTGTTGGCGCGGGCGCCCGTCGTCGCGCTGCCGGTTTGGCTCTTGCTGCCGCTGGTGATTGTCTTGCTGCTGGCCGTCAGCCGGCTGGCGGTGGCGCTGGTGAACTGGCTGGCCACGCTGCTGACGACACCGCATCCGCTGCCCAGAATGAATTTCTCGAAGGGAATCCCGCCAACGGCGCGCACGCTGGTGGTGGTTCCGACCATGCTGACGAGCGCTTCCGGCATCGAGAATCTGGTCGAAGCACTGGAAGTCAGATTCCTGGCGAATCGCGACGAGCGCCTGCACTTCGGCCTGTTGACGGACTTTTCCGACGCGCGCCAGGAATCGCTTGCCGCGGACGGGCCGCTGCTGCAACTGGTCCGGACCCGAATCGAGGAACTGAACGAAAAATACGTCAGCGTTGGCAGCGGTGACGACATCTTCTTCCTCTTCCATCGGCCGCGACGATGGAACCCGCAAGAGGGTGTGTGGATGGGGTACGAGCGCAAGCGCGGCAAGCTGGCGGCCTTGAACGCGCTGCTGCGCGGCGACCGGGAAGGCATCCCTGGCAACGATTTTTCGCTGGTCGCCGGTGACACCGCGATTCTGGCCGGCGTCAAGTACGTCATCACGCTGGACACGGATACGCAACTGCCGCGCGATGCGGCGCGGCAATTCGTCGGCGCCATGGCGCACCCGCTGAATCGCCCCTGCTACGACACGGCACTGCGACGTGTCACCGCCGGCTACGGCATCCTGCAACCGCGCGTCGCGGTCAGCCTGCGTGGCGCGAACCGCTCACGCCATGCGCGACTGTACGGTGGCGAGGCGGGCATCGACCCCTACACCCGTGCCGTTTCGGATGTCTACCAGGATGTGTTCGGCGAAGGCTCGTTCATCGGCAAGGGGATCTACGACGTCGATGCGTTCGAGCAGGCCCTCGCTGGCCGCTTCCCGGAAAACAGCATCCTGAGTCACGACCTCGTCGAGGGATGCTACGCGCGGGCCGGGCTGTTGAGCGATGTGCATCTGTACGAAGACTATCCGGCCCGCTACAGCGCCGACGTGAGCCGCCGCTACCGCTGGATCCGCGGCGACTGGCAACTGGCAGGGTGGCTGCGACGGCGCGTCCCCGCGAACCGCGTCGCGAATCCCTCAGCGGGCGGCGCGGGGAAGATTTCTCACGGTGAAGCGAATCCGCTCTCGGCCCTGTCGCAATGGAAGCTGATCGACAACCTGCGGCGCAGTCTGGTGCCCGCGGCGCTGCTGCTGCTGTTGCTGCTCGGCTGGATGCTTCCGGCGTCGGCGTGGTTCTGGACCTGTTCGGTGATCGGCATCCTGCTGATTCCCTCCCTGTGCGCCGTGATCCTCGAACTCTTGCGCAAGCCCGAAGAGGTGCTGGCGCGGCAGCACCTCGGCGCCGTCGCAGATTCCGCTTCCCGCCAGTTCATGCAGGCGGCGTTTGAGCTCGCCTGCCTCCCCTACGAAGCGCTCTTCAGTCTGGATGCCGTTCTGCGCACCACGTGGCGGCTGCTGATCACGCGCAAGCGACTGCTCGAATGGAATCCTTCGGGCGAGCTGGATCGCACAGCGTCGCGGCGTGATCGCGGCAAGCGCAGCGAACTCGGCGCCGCATTCCGGATCATGTGGGTCGCCCCCACGCTGGCGGTCGCGGCCGCGTTCCAGTTGGCGATGGCTTCGCCGTCGGCGCTCGCGGTGGCTGCGCCGATCCTGCTGCTGTGGCTGGCATCGCCTGCCATCGCGTGGTGGATCAGCCGCCCGCTGGTACGCCGCGAGGCGGCGTTGACAGCCGATCAGACACTGTTCCTGGGGTCGCTGTCGCGCCGCACCTGGGCTTTCTTCGACCACTTCGTCGGCCCGGAGGACCATTGGCTGCCGCCCGACAACTATCAGGAGTACCGCGTTGCCGCAATCGCCCATCGAACCTCGGCGACCAACATCGGCATGGCGCTGCTGGCGAATCTGTCCGCCCATGACTTCGGTTACCTCACGACCGGACAACTGCTGACGCGTACGGCAAACACCCTGCATACGATGGACGGGCTGGAGCGTCATCGCGGGCACTTCTTCAACTGGTACGACACGCAGACTCTCCAGCCGCTGGCACCGCGCTATGTCTCGACGGTGGATAGCGGAAACCTCGCCGGGCACCTGCTGACCTTGCGCGCCGGTCTGCTCGAGCTGGTTGACGAAAGGATACTGGGCGTGCGCCTGTTCGAAGGCCTGGGCGACACGTTCAGGATTCTGGCGGACGAGGTGGAAACGGCAAACGCAGCGCTCGCCATGCCGCTGGCGGAGTTTGGCGAAAGGCTGGAGTCTGCCCGCACTACCCGTCCGACCACGCTCGCGGCGGCGCGCCTGGCCCTCGCCGCGCTCTGCACAAACGCCGCCGAACTCGTCACGGAAGTCGCCGGCAGCCTCGACTCCAGGGGCGATGGCGTGCCCGACAGCGACGCCCGCGAGTGGGTCCGGGCGCTCGCAAGGCAATGCCGAGAGGCGCAGGACGATCTGGCCCTGCTCACCGCCAACCTGCCGATCGACACCATTCCGACGCTGCGGGAACTGGCCGCGAAGGGCAGCGCCCGCGCCATGGAGAGGATCGCGACGATCGAACGCCTGGCATTGCAGTCCGGTGAATTCGCCAACATGGAATATGACTTCCTGTTCGACAAGACGCGGAATTTGCTGACCATCGGCTACAACGTCGATGAACGCCGGACGGACACCAGTTACTACGACCTGCTGGCATCCGAAGCACGCCTTTGCAGTTTCGTGGCCATTGCCCAGGGACAATTGCCGCAGGAGAGCTGGTTCGCGCTGGGTCGCCTGCTGACCAGCACGGGCGGCGAACCGGTGCTCCTGTCATGGAGCGGTTCGATGTTCGAGTACCTGATGCCGCTGCTGGTGATGCCGACCTACGACAACACGCTGCTCGACCAGACCTGCAAGGCGGCGGTGGCCAGGCAGATCGAATATGGGCGCCAGCGCGGAGTTCCCTGGGGCACGTCGGAATCCGGCTACAACACCGTCGATATGCATCTGAACTACCAGTATCGGGCTTTCGGCGTGCCGGGCCTCGGCCTCAAGCGGGGACTCGCGGCGGACCTGGTGATCGCCCCCTACGCCTCGGTGATGGCGCTGATGGTGGCGCCCGAGGCGGCCTGCCTGAACTTGCAGCGCCTCGCGGCCGCGGGGTTTCTCGGAAAGTTCGGCTTCTTCGAAGCCATCGACTACACCCCGGCACGCCAGCGGCGCGGGCAATCGAGCGCGGTCGTGCGGTCCTTCATGGCCCATCACCAGGGCATGAGCCTGCTGGCCCTGGCCTACCTGGTGCTCGATCGGCCGATGCAGCGGCGCTTCGAGTCGGACCGGCTGTTCCAGGCGGTCATGCTGCTGCTCCAGGAGCGCGTTCCCAAGGCCACGGCCCTGTATGCACATACGGCTGAAGTCGCCGCGGCGCGCAGCATGCCGATCGCCGCGGAAACGCCGATGCGCGTCTTCAGCAGCCCCAACACGCCGCTGCCTGGCGTGCAGTTGCTGTCGAATGGTCGCTACCAGGTGATGGTGACCAGCGCGGGTGGCGGCTACAGCCGCTGGAAGGACCTTGCCTTGACGCGCTGGCGCGAGGACGGCACCCGCGACAACTGGGGCAGCTTCTGTTACATCCGCGAGGTGCCGAGCGGGATGTTCTGGTCCGCCGCCCATCAGCCGACGCTCAAGCGACCCGACAACTACGAAGCGATATTCTCCGAGGGACGCGCCGAGTTTCGCCGACGCGATTCCCTCGGCGCCGGCAATGGCGACTTCGAAACCTATACCGAGATCGTCGTCTCCCCGGAAGACGACATCGAGGTGCGCCGGGTCCGCATCACGAATCGATCACGGCAACGTCGACAGATCGACGTCACGAGTTACGCCGAAGTGGTGATCGCCATGGCGGAGGCCGACGCCAGTCATCCGGCTTTCAGCAACCTGTTTGTGCAGACCGAGATCATGCGCGAGCAGCGCGCCATCCTGTGCACGCGGCGACCGCGCTCTGCCGCCGAGCGGGCGCCCTGGATGTTCCACGTAATGGCGGCGCACGGGGCGGACATCGGCGCGGTGTCCTACGAGACCGATCGCGCGCGCTTCATCGGCCGTGGCAGAAGCGCTGCCGCGCCCCTGGCGATGAGCCAGCCTGGGGCGCTGTCGGGCGCCGAGGGTTCGGTGCTGGATCCGATCGTCGCCATCCGCTATGCATTGACGCTCGATGCGGAGCAGTCGGCCACGGTCGATATCGTCTCGGGCGTGTCCGAGACGCGCGAGATGGCCCTGTGCCTCATCATGAAATACCAGGACCGGCATCTCGTGGACCGCGCCTTCGACCTGACCTGGATCCACAGCCAGGTGGTGCTGCGGCAACTCAATGCCAGCGAGGCCGATGCGCAGCTCTATGCGCGCCTCGCCAGCTCGGTGATCTACGCCAACGCGTGGCTGCGCGCCGACCCCGCGGTGCTGCTGAAGAATCGCCGCGGCAAATCAGGGCTGTGGGGCTACGCCATCTCCGGCGACCTGCCGATCGTGCTCTTGCAGATAGAAGACGCGGCCAATATCGATCTGGTGCGCCAGCTCGTCCAGGCCCATGCCTACTGGCGCCTGAAGGGGCTGGCGGTGGATCTGGTGATCTGGAACGAAGACCATGCCGGCTACCGCCAGCAACTGCAGGAACAAATCATGGGCCTGATCACCTCGGGCATCGAGGCCCGGTTGATCGATCGACCGGGAGGCATCTTCGTCCGCTGGGCGGAGCAGATATCCAGCGAGGATCGCATCCTGTTCCATTCGGTGGCGCGCGCCGTCATCATGGACAGCCGGGGAACCCTGGAAGAACAGATCGGCCAGCGCCGCGTTGCGGAACCGCGCGTGGAGTGGCTCGTGCCGAGCCATCGGCAGCGGACCGAAGCGCCGCGCGCGGCGGTGTTGCCGAACCGCGATCTTCTCCTGTTCAACGGCCAGGGAGGATTCGCCCCGGATGGCCGGGAATACGTGATGGAGCTCGCGCCCGGTCAGGTAACGCCGGCGCCGTGGGCGAACGTCCTGGCGAATCCGCACTTCGGGACGATCATCTCGGAAAGCGGCATCGCCTACACCTGGAGCGAGAATGCCCACGAGTTCCGCCTGACGCCCTGGCACAACGATCCGGTGAGCGATTCGGGCGGAGAAGCGCTCTACCTGCGCAACGAGGAGACCGGGCACTTCTGGTCCCCCACGCCGCTGCCCATGCGTGCCTCGACACCGTGTGTCATCCGCCACGGATTCGGCTACAGCGTCTTCGAGACCAAGTCGCACGGCATACGCTCGGAGCTGTGGGTTTATGTGGCCCTCGACGCCGCCGTGAAGTTCTCCGTGCTGAAGGTGCGCAATGAATCGGGCCGCTCGCGCAATCTCTCGGCGACCGGCTATGTCGAATGGGTGCTGGGGGACCTTCCCGCCAAATCGGCGATGCATGTCAGCACCGAAATCGACGCCCGCAGCGGCGCGCTGCTTGCCCGCAATCCGTGCAGCCCGGAATTCGCCGAGCGGGTGGCCTTCTTCGATGTGGATGACCCGAAGCGCACCGTGAGCGGAGACCGCACGGAATTCCTCGGGCGCAATGGCTCATTGGCGAATCCGGCCGCGATGCGTCGAACCCGGCTGTCCGGCAAGGTCGGTGCGGCGCTGGACCCCTGTGCCGCAATCCAGGTGAGCTTCGACCTCGCCGATGGTCAGGAGCGCGAGATCGTCTTCCGCCTCGGCGCCGGACGCGATGCCGACGACGTCGGCAGGATCGTCCAGCGCTTCCGCGGCCCGGTGGCCGCGCGCGGTGCGCTCGAAGCGGTGAGGCAGCACTGGAACCACACGCTCGGCGCGGTGCAGGTGGAAACACCCGACCCGTCGCTGAATCTGATGGCCAACGGCTGGCTGGTGTACCAGACCCTGGCGTGTCGAGTCTGGGCTCGCAGCGGCTATTACCAGTCGGGTGGCGCCTTCGGCTTCCGCGACCAGTTGCAGGACGTGATGGCGCTGGTCCATGCCCGGCCGGGACTGGTGCGCGAGCACCTGTTGCTGTGCGCCAGCCGCCAGTTCCAGGAGGGCGATGTCCAGCACTGGTGGCATCCGCCGGCGGGCCGCGGCGTGCGCACGCATTGCTCGGACGACTACCTCTGGCTGACCCTGGCGGTGTGTCGCTATGTGACGACCACCGGGGACGACGCGGTGCTCGATGAAGCCGTGCACTTCCTCGAAGGCCGCGCGGTCAACCCGGAGGACGACTCCTACTACGACCTGCCCGGCCGCTCCGCCGATTCGGCCAGCCTGTACCAGCACTGCGTGCGAGCCATCCGGCACGGGCTTCGATTCGGCGCGCATGGCCTGCCGCTGATGGGCTCGGGCGACTGGAACGATGGCATGAACCTGGTCGGCATGGGCGGCAAGGGCGAGAGCGTCTGGCTGGGTTTCTTCCTCTGCGACGTGCTCAGGCAATTTGCCAGGCTGGCCGACGCACGCGGCGATTCATCCTTCGCCGAGCTGTGCCGCGCGGAGGAGGCGCGGCTGCGCCAGAACATCGAGCAGCATGCCTGGGATGGCCTGTGGTATCGCCGCGCCTACTTCGACGATGGCACGCCGCTCGGTTCCGCGGCCAACACCGAATGCCGCATCGATTCGATCTCGCAGAGCTGGGCCGTGCTCTCGACGGCAGGATCCGAGCCCGGCGAGGCGGCCGGAAACCCCGCGCGTTCGCGCCTGGCGATGAAATCGGTCGACGAGCGACTGGTGCGCCGCGACTACGCGCTGGTGCAGCTTCTCGATCCGCCCTTCGACAAGTCGGCCATGGATCCCGGCTACATCCGCGGCTACGTGCCGGGCGTGCGGGAGAACGGCGGGCAGTACACCCATGGCGCGGTCTGGGCGGCGATGGCCTTCGCCGCACTGGGCGAGCGCGAGCGCGCCTGGGAGTTGCTGAACATGATCAACCCGACGAACCATGCACTGACCGCGGAGGGATCCGCGGTCTACAAGGTCGAACCGTATGTCGTCGCGGCCGATGTGTATGGGCTCGCACCGCATATCGGCCGCGGCGGCTGGAGCTGGTACACCGGCTCGGCCGGCTGGATGTACCGGCTGGTCATGGAATCGCTGCTGGGCCTGCGGCTGGCGGGCGACACCCTGAATCTCGCTCCCTGCCTGCCCGCGGACTGGACCGGCTTCAAGATCCACTACCGCTATCGGGAGACGATGTACCACATTGCCGTGGTGCAAACGCGCGCCGCGGTGGATGGCACGAGCAGCCTGATGAGCATGACCCTTGACGGAGTGAGCCGGGATGACGCCACGCTTCCCCTGGTCGACGACCGGCAGGAGCACTGGGTCGAGGTCAGCGTGCAGGCGCAACCTGCTGGCGCACCCAGCCCGGATGTCCGGGATCAAGACGGCGACGCGTCCTTGCCAGTGCAAGTAAGCCTTGCGCCAGTTGCCTAAGGCGAATTCCGGCAATGGACAAACCTAATGCAGAGTGGAAAACACTCCCTCTCCCTTTGCGGGCTAACGGATGCACACATCTGCTCCGTCATTCCGGCGAAAGCCGGAATCCAGTAAAGGCGGATCAAACAATGCTCCCGTACAGATCGCACCACTGCGAGTTTCCTTCTTCGATTAGCGCAATCTTCCAGGCACGCCGCCATTCCTTGATTGCTTTCTCGCGCCCGATAGCCGACTCCATGGTCTCGTGCGGCTCGAACCAGACCAAGGTGTGAACGCCATATTTTTTCGTAAAACCTTCCGCGAGATTGTTCTTGTGCTGCCAAATTCGCTGAACGAGATTGGAGGTAACTCCTACATAGAGCGTACCGTTCCTGCGGCTGGCGAGGATATAGACGCATGGCTGTTTCATAGACACAGATTACTGGATTCCGGCTTTCGCCGGAACGACGGGAGATGTGTGCATACGTTAGCCCTTGCGGGAGGGTCGGGGAGAGGGGGCGGTGGACGCGCATGTTGCCTTAGCAACCCCTCTCCCCCGGCCCCTCTCCCGCTAGGGACGAGGGGAGAAGTTGCTCGCGGCAATTGGTACGAATAGTTCAGAAAATAGCCTTAGGAGAATCGCATGTCGACGGATGCAGCAGAACTCGAACTGATGGACGCCTACTGGCGCGCCGCCAATTACCTTTCGGTCGGGCAGATCTATCTGCTCGACAATCCCCTGCTGAAACGGCCGCTGCAGCGGGCGCACATCAAGCCGCGGCTGCTCGGCCACTGGGGCACCACGCCGGGGCTGAACTTCATTTATGTGCACATGAACCGGGTGATCCGAAAGCAGGATCTCGGCATGATCTTTATCGCCGGCCCCGGCCACGGGGGTCCGGGCGTGGTGGCAAACACCTGGCTCGAAGGCAGCTACGGCGAGCTGTATGCGGATATCTCGCAGGACGAGCAAGGCATGCGGCGTCTGTTCCGCCAGTTTTCCTTCCCCGGCGGCATTCCCAGCCACGTCTCGCCGGAAATCCCCGGTTCCATCCATGAAGGCGGCGAACTCGGCTATGCGCTGTTCCACGCCTACGGCGCGGTATTCGACAATCCGCACTTGATTGCCTGCTGCGTAGTCGGCGACGGCGAGGCGGAGACCGGACCGCTGGCCACTTCCTGGCATTCCAACAGGTTTCTCAATCCACGAACGGACGGCGCGGTATTGCCGATCCTGCACCTAAACGGCTACAAGATCGCCAGTCCCGCGATACTCGCCCGGATCAGCCGCGCCGAGCTTGAAAGCCTGCTGGCGGGCTATGGCCACAAGCCCTATTTTGTCGAAGGCGACGACCCGGCGACCATGCATCGGCTGATGGCCGAGACGGTGGACACGGTTATCGCGGAGATCCGCGAAATCCAGCGCGGCGCACGCGCCGACGGTGAATCGGGCCGTCCGCTGTGGCCGATGATCGTGTTGCGCTCGCCCAAGGGCTGGACCGGGCCGAAGGAAGTGGATGGCATGAAGACCTAAGGCTACTGGCGTTCGCATCAGGTGCCCTTCAGCGAAATGGACGATCCGCGGCATGTGCTGCTGCTGGAGGCCTGGATGCAATCCTACCGGCCGAACGAACTGTTCGACGACAGCGGTCGGCTCAAGCCGGAACTTGCCGCGCTGGCGCCCGTCGGGGAGCGCCGCATGGGAGCCAATCCCCACGCCAACGGCGGGGGACTGCTGCGCGATCTGCGCCTGCCGGATTTCCGCGACCATGCGGTGGCCGTTGCCGCGCCGGGCGGCGCGCTGGCCGAATCCACGCGAGCGATGGGGACCTTCCTGCGCGACGTGATGCGCAACAACCCGGACAATTTCCGCGTCTTCGGCCCGGACGAGACCAACTCGAACCGCCTCGGGGGCTTTTCGAAGTGACCAACCGCGCCTGGATGGCCGAGCGCTTGACTACGACGACCATCTTGCGCCCGATGGCCGGGTCATGGAAATGCTTTCGACATGCGTGCCAGGGATGGCTGGAAGGCTACCTGCTGACCGGACGCCACGGGCTGTTCTCGTCCTACGAAGCCTTCATCCACATCGTCGATTCGATGTTCAACCAGCATGCCAAGTGGCTCAAGGTGTGCCGCCAGATTCCCTGGCGCCGCCCGATCGCCTCGCTCAACATCCTGCTCAGCTCGCACGTCTGGCGCCAGGACAACAATGGCTTCTCGCATCAGGACCCCGGCTTCATCGACCACGTGATGAACAAGAAGGCCGACATCATCCGCGTCTATCTGCCGCCGGACGCCAACACACTTCTCGTGGTCACCGAGCAGTGCCTGAAGAGCCGCAACCTGGTCAACGTCATCGTCGCCGGCAAGCAGCCTGAACTGCAATGGCTGGACATCGATGCCGCGATCAACCACGCCGGCGCCGGCATCGGCCTGTGGGAGTGGGCGTGCAATGATCAGCCCGGCGAGCCGGACATCGTGCTGGCCGCGGCGGGCGACGTGCCGACGCTGGAAATGCTGGCGGCCATCGACCTGCTGCGCCAGATCGCGCCGGATCTGAAAATGCGCTTCATCAATGTGGTCGACCTGATGACCCTGCAACCGCCGGAAGAACACCCGCACGGCTTGTCCAGCGAGGATTTCGACTCCCTGTTCACCACCGACAAGCCGATCCTGTTTGCCTATCACGGCTACCCCTCGCTGATCCATCGCCTGACCTACCGGCGCACCAATCACGACAATCTGCACGTACGTGGCTACAAGGAGGAAGGCACCACCACCACGCCCTTCGACATGGTGGTGCTGAATACGCTCGACCGCTTCCACCTGGTCATGGATGTGGCGAACCGGGCGCCAAAGCTTCAGTCACGGGCGGTGCACATCAAACAGCGCATGCGCGACAAGCTCAACCAGCACACGCAATACATCCACCGGCACGGCGAAGACATGCCGGAAATACGCGACTGGAAATGGCCGGTCCGGGAGGGAAACCCATGAACGACAATCCCCTGCTGGCGCTCAAGACCCTGGGCCAGCATGTCTGGCTCGACAACCTGTCCCGCACGCTGCTGCAGGATGGCACGCTGCAACGCCTGCTCAGCGCGGACGGTACCGACGGCGTGACCCCGAATCCCGCCATCTTCCAGAAGGCCCTGGCCGACAGCTCCTGGTACCGTGAAGATCTCGAACGCCTGCGTGGTTCGAGCCTCGATGCCGAAGGCCGCTACGAGTCGCTCGTCATTACCGACATCCAGGCCGCCTGCGACTTGCTGCGGCCGGCCTGCGTATCCAGCCTGGGCGCTACCGGCTATGTCAGCCTGGAAGTTTCGCCGGCCCTGGCGCACGACATGGCCGGAACCATCGCCGCCGCACAGCGCTTGCGCCAGGCGGTGGCGCGCGACAACCTGCTGATCAAGGTGCCGGCCACCTCCGCGGGTGTGCGCGCCTTCGAACAATTGACCGCCGCCGGCATCCGGGTAAACGTCACGCTGATTTTTTCACTCAGACACTACGAAGCCGTGGCCCAGGCATATGTGCGCGGGGCGCGGCGCTGGGTGCACTGCGGCGGCGATCCGCAGCAACTGCGCTCGGTAGCCAGCGTATTCCTCAGCCGCGTCGATACCCTGGTGGACCAGCGCCTCGATGCCCTTGGCGTCGCCCCGGCGCTCAAGGGCAAGAGCGGCGTGGCCCTGGCCAGGTGCTGCTACCACCGCTATCTGGAGATTTTTCACGGCCCGGCCTTCGCCACGCTGACGCGGGCAGGCATCCGGCCGCAAACGCCGCTGTGGGCCAGCACCGGCAGCAAGAATCCCGCCTACAGTGACGTGCTGTATGTGGAGGCGCTGATCGGTGCGGAAACCATCAACACCCTGCCCGACGCAACGCTCGCGGCATTCCGCGACCACGGCCGCGCGACCGCCAGCCTGATGACCGGCATGGACGAGGCGCAAGCCCACATCGAGGCGTTGGCGAAACAGGGCATCGACCTCGCCGAAGTCGGCGAAACCTTGCAGATCGACGGCCTGCGCCTGTTTGCCGAGGCGTATCAAAAATCCTGTTCAGCGGTCGGATAAGCTCATTGCGTCGCGCCGGCCGCGAGGCTGTGGCATGCCCGCCTGGATTCGCCGGACGCAGGTAGCAGCCCGGTCAGCGCGGCGCACCGGGCTTCCTTGCCGAGCGCCGCCAGCGCGACGACGCGCTGGTAAAAGCGCGGCAGGTTGCGATCTTCGATCTCCAGCAGCCGCTCGAAGGCGGGCACCAGCTCGCTGTACAGCGCCAACGAGGCAAGCTTGGCATTGTTGAGATCCTCGGCAACGAACCTGTCGTAACCGGCATAGCCGCCCCAGCCTGCCTTGAGTTTTGCGTAATCCTGCCGCAGCGCTTCGAACAAGTCAGCCTTGGCCTGGCGCTGGTCAGCGGCGGATCGATCGGTTTCATACAGGGCGTGAAACTTCTTGCGGAAATCCCTCATCAGCCCGGCGAAGGCCGCCTTGCGTTGCCGTTGCGCCTCGAACGCGGCACGTTGGCCGGCGTCGCCATGACTGGCCAGCCAGCGCCGCATGCCTTCGTTTTCCACCGCCGTGGCGAAGGATTCGTTGAACAGCGAATCGTCCTGCACGAAGATGAGCTGGTGCGCCAGCTCATGGAACACGGTGCGCGCCACTTCTGGCGTACCAAGGCGCAAGAAGGTGTTCAGCACCGGGTCATCGAAGTAGCCCAGAGTCGAGTACGCGGGTACCCCGCCGACAAAGGTGTCGTAACCCTGCTCGCGCAGTTCCGCGGCCAGGGCTTCGGCATCCTGTTTATCGTAGTAGCCACGATAACTCACGCAGCCGACCCACACCATGCACCAACGCATCGGCGCCAGCGAAAACTCCGGCGCGGCGAACACATTCCACACCACGTAGGGGCGCCCGAGATCCGCGTAGCTGCGATAGCTGTTGTTGTCCGGCAGGCCAAGTTCGCGGCTGGCGAACTCGCGTATCGCATGCACGTTCTCGAGCTGCTTCTTCAGCGCCGGATCGCCGGCCGGATTGCCCAGCACACCGCTGATGGGCTGGGCGGCGCGCATCACGGCGACGTGTCCGCCGACAGCCTGGGCATAGTAACCAAGGTTGTTGCAACCGGCCAGCGAGGCGGCCAGCCAAGCGACCAGCGCAAACGCCAGGGCGGATTTCCTAAATCTGTTCATCATGCAGGAAACGGCCTGTCTCCAGGAACATCGCGATCTGCGCCGCGCAGCGCCGCGAAGCAAGCATCTCCGAGTGCGCCACCGGCAGTGCGATGCAGTCCGCGGCGCCGGGCAGGCGCGTCTCCGCGAGAGCCACCACCCCGTCGTTGGGGCGCGGCAAGCCGGGCACCACGCGGCCCAGACCCACGCTGCGCGTGCCGGCGAGGACGCCGATTTCCATGGCAGCGCGCGGCGCGGCAACGATGCCGGGAACGCGAGACAACCACTCGATGATGGAATGCCCCAGCAGCGCGGGCATGCCCGCCATTCCGGCCAGACGTCGCGCGCAGTGGCTGTCGACGCAGGGCGTGCCGAGCAGCACCGCGCGGCGCAGGCGCGGATCCGGCTCATGCCGCAGCATTTCCAGGATGACGAGTCCGCCGAGACTGTGGCCGACAAGATGGATCCGGGCCGAGCTGCCTGGCGCAACCTGGGCCGCGATATAGCGTTTCAGCCCCAGCGCGTTCTGCGACAGCGTGCCCCGCACACTGGGGTAGCCGAAGCGCAGCACACGGTAGCCACGCCTTAGCAGCCAGCGGCCGTGCAAGGCGAAGACCGCGGCTGGCGTCCATAGACCGTGCACCAGGATTGCCGTTTCCGTCATGAGGTTTTCCTTTCTCGAAACAGCTTGGAGCTGCGAGGACGCCAAGGGGTTCCTCGTGGCCTTTTGGCTGCCAATGCCGCTGTGTGCGGCAGGCAACAGACGCGGCAATCAGCTCCGCGCATTCTATGAACTCGCATGCAGCTTGGAGTGACTGTCGGTCGGAAGTCCCCCGCGAGCGGGGTCATTGCCGCTCACCCTGCCTGCTCAGCGCCCTGGAAGTCCTGTCGCCGCACGGAATCCCGGGATCTGGGAGTTGAAGCGTACGGCTCATGCAAGTCCGCACGCCGAGGACCGCCCAGGCCGCCCGGAACGAAGCACTCCCGATTCGCGATATCGACGATCAAGTGCCACAAATAAGGAGTTTGAGATGAGCCTGAACATGACTGGAGAAAACCGGACGCCATGCAATGCGCTACCGGCCGCATCGCGCCACGACGCCGCCCGTCATCACTTGGGGCAATGTAGTCGATCCGGCGCGATGACCCTTGAGGCGCAGCTATCATGAACGCGCCCCCGGAAATCGGCAACGCCTTCCCTGATGACAGGGCGCATTCCGCGAACGGACCTGCCTGCGCCCGCTGCAATGGCTTGGTCTATCGAATCCCCCGCAGGTTTACAGACAAGATCCTCAGCATCTTTCTGTTGGTGCACCGCTACCGTTGCCGTTCGTGGTCTTGCGGCTGGGAGGGACTTCTACGCGCGACCGAGCATTCGCTGCCGGATGGAAGTCGCGAATCCGAGTACGAGGGAGCAAGTCACGCACCGGAGCCGTCACGTATGGCCCGTTGCCGTTGGTGCCGTCGGAAAAGCGGCGGTGATGAACGATCGGGCCAGTCCGGACCCAATGATTGTCCCGGCATGGCGGCACCCGTCCGGGCTTCCGCGGGCGGGCGGGCATGAAGGACGGGGCAGCGCGCGAATCCCTGCCCTTGTCAGGATGGACTTGTGCGCAAAGACCCCCGCGTCACGACGCGGGGATGATGCCGGGGGCCTTGATTAGTCGCGACCTTTGTCGTGCTTGTTGCCTTTGTCGTGCTTGTCGCCGTTGCGGTTGTTGTTCTTTCCACGGCGATCATCATCATCATCATCACGACGCTGGTCGCGGCCCTCATCCCGACGCTCCCGATGCCGTTCCTGGTAACGCGGAACATATTCGCGCTGATACCAGTTGTTCTGCACGAAGTGAACCGTTCGCCGCAGGCGCCGTACTCGTGACAGTGTTTGCGCCAATTCTTGGCGTGACCCGGAGGTACGTGCAAATAGATCGGCGGCGGCGGTGCCACCACGACGCGCTGAATCACTACTGGTCGCCGATAAATCACTTGTGGCTGAGGATAGTCACCGATATCGATTCGACCATAGAAATTGGGTTGGCCGATGCTTACCGATACGCCAACGTCGGCGGCAAATCCCGGGGCCGTGACCGCGACCAGTGCCGCCGCGAGCAGTAAACGTTTCATGCTGGATCTCCTGTTCAAGTCTTGCTGTTGAAGGCGCAAGCGCCTTCATACGATCACATTGCCATTGCCATTGCCGCGCGTTGCCAGGCGCATGGTGGGCGATACATCGCTGCACCATGCGCCTGGCAATCGCCAGTCGCCCGGTCGTCGTCTCAGCGTGCCGGGACAATGACCACGGTATCGCCGGTCGTCGTTCCCCGGCGCCGGTGCTACCCCTCGCGCCGGTGCTGCCGGTTGCGCCCGTGTCGCCGGTGGCGCCGGGTGTATCCGGTTGCACCTGTATCTCCGGTCGCACCGGTATATCCGGTGGCGCCGGTGCTTCCGGTTGCCCCGGTGCCTCCTGTTGCGCCGGTGTATCGGTACTACCCTTTGCCCCGGTGTCCCCGTTGCGCCTTGCGGTCCTGGCGGACCCGCGGGAAGCGAAAGCATGCGCTCAATGTCATCGCCATCAATGCGGCGACGGTCAGTTTTGCATATTTCATGATGATTTCTCTAATGGGCTTGCGAGAACTGCCCACGTCAACGTGAGCAATCTTCCAGATTTGATCAGCTTCTGGCGGAAACAATCAGCGATGGCAGATCAGGCCGGCGCTACTGCGGGATAGGCGAATCCCGGCAACGGACCTACCGATTGCAGGTGAGGGAACACTTCCTCTCCCCTTGTGGGCTAGCGTATGCACACATCTCCCCCGTCATTCCGGCGCAGGCCGGAATCCAGTGGACGGGGACCGCAAAACATCGATTTACCCTGTATGTCTTGGCTTTTCTTGCCGAAGACCGTCCCGAAGTCCATCGCCTCAGCCCTTCTGGACCCCGGCTTTCGCCGGGGAGACGGTGCCGTTGAGATGTGTGCATACGCTAGCCTTGTGGGAGAGGGGCCGGGGGAGAGGGCGCGTGACGAAGAATCAACGGCTTACCCCTAGTGGGCGGGGAAGGAGGGGGCTTTTGGTACGAACATCTCAAAAATAGCCTTATGTGCGGTAGAGCACAGACGCGAGTCGCTTTCCCGCCTATTCTGTGCGGCCATATCGAGGGCAGGAAATTGATCTGCACCATGGTCAAGCCGCCTTCGACTCAAATTTTTTTAACAGAAAGGAACCGTTGTCATGTCAAAAAGAGACGCCTACATCGAAAAGATGAAACTTCAGCTCGACGAGTTGAACGCAAAAATGAGCAGGGTCGAACTCAAGGCGAAAGAGGCCAAGGAAGATGCGCGCGACAAATACAGGGAAGAGATGGACAAACTGCGTGCGCAATCCAAAATTGCGGTCGCCAAGCTCGATGAAATAAAGGCGGCGGGCGAAGACTCCTGGGAAACCATGGTCACCGAAATGGAGAAAGTGCGTGACGCCTTCACGCATTCCTTCAATTACTTCAAGTCCCAGCTCTAAGCCGCGCACTCCAGCCACGCCAGCCGTCATTCCGGCGCAAGCCGGAATCCAGCGCGTACGGCTGTTCTCTGTGTCAAATGAGGTTTTTTTGCGCAACGAACTGGACCCCGGATCGGGGTCCGGGGTGACGTTCCTCGCCGGGGTGACGAGAGCGGCAGTCACGAACGGAACGTGACCGCCAGTTGCAAACGCAAGCCCGTGCTACGAGCAGCGTCGATTCTGCCGATGGCGTACCATGCTCGCCAGATGCGCCAGCCAGACGCCGGGAGGAAGCATGACAAGCCGAAAAGCAGCAAGGAAACCCAGGCCTGAATCCACCGTGGCCCCACCCGGCCCGGTCGCCACGGCAGAAATTGTCCCGGATACCTCGTCATCCTTTCCCATCGTCGGCATTGGCGCCTCGGCCGGCGGGCTGGCGGCCTTCGAGGCTTTCTTTTCCGGCATGCCCGCCGACACCGATCCCGGCATGGCGTTCGTGCTGGTGCAGCACCTGGCGCCGGACCACAAGAGCATCCTCACCGATCTGATCCAGCGCTGTACCCGGATGCAGGTCTTCGGAAGTCGAGGACGGCATGGCGGTGCGGCCCAACTGCACGTACATCATTCCGCCC
The DNA here is from genome assembly GCA_016712985.1 of Sulfuritalea sp. Taxonomy (GTDB): domain Bacteria; phylum Pseudomonadota; class Gammaproteobacteria; order Burkholderiales; family Rhodocyclaceae; genus Sulfuritalea. The sequence continues at coordinate 38,951 of JADJQA010000076.1, forward strand.
AACCGCGACATGGCGTTTCTCAACGGCGCGCTGCAATTGCTCGAACCCTCGGCGCCGCGCGGCCAGCGGCTGCCGATCGATTTCTTCTTTCGTTCGCTGGCCCAGGATCAGGGCGAGCGGGCAATCGGCATCGTGCTTTCCGGCACCGGCAGCGACGGCGCCCTGGGGGGTGCGGGCGATCAAGGGCGAGGGCGGCATGGTGATGGCGCAGAACCCGGAGTCCACCGAGTTCGACGGCATGCCGCGCAGCGCGGTTGCCACCGGCCTGGTGGATTACGTGCTGCCCCCGGCCGAAATGCCAGCCCAGCTCATCGCCTACGCGACCCACGCCTTCGGTCTGCCCCGCCTGCACGGCCAACCCGCCGCCGTCCATACACCGCGGACCGACAGCGCGCTGAAAAAGATCTTCGTCCTGCTGCGCGCCCAGACCGGCCATGACTTCTCCCAGTACAAGCCAAGCACCATCCAGCGCCGCATCGAGCGGCGCATGGCGGTGCACCAGATCGAAGGCATCGACAGTTACGTCATATACTTGCAGCAAACACCGGCCGAAGGCGAGGCCCTGTTTCGCGACCTGTTGATCGGGATGACCAATTTTTTCCGTGACCCGGAGGCCCTCCCGCTGCTGGAGGAAAAGCTCGTCCCCAAGCTGTTTGACGACAAGCCCCCGGGCGCCGCAATCCGCGTCTGGTGCGCCGGCTGCTCCACCGGCGAGGAGGCCTATTCCATCGCCATTCTGCTGCAAGAGCGCATGGAAACGCAGAAGCAAAGCTACACGGTGCAGGTGTTCGCCACCGACATCGACAGCCGGGCGATCGCCACGGCCCGCGCCGGCCTGTATCCGAGCAGCATTGCCGCCGACGTTTCGCCGCGGCGACTGGCGCGCTTCTTTGTCGCGGAGGCCGGCGGCAGCGGCTACCGCATCCACAAGGCCATCCGCGACATGCTGGTGTTCTCCGAACAGGATGTGATCAAGGACCCGCCCTTCTCCCGGCTCGACCTGATCAGTTGCCGCAACCTGCTGATCTACATGGGCGCGGATTTGCAGAAGAAGCTGATTCCGCTGTTCCACTTTGCGCTCAAGCCGGGTGGCATGCTGTTCCTCGGCACCTCCGAAGGCGTCGGCGAGTTTGGCGAGCTGTTTGCCGTGCTGGACCGCAAATCGAAGCTGTATCAGCGCAAGGAGGATTATCGGGACGGCCAGCGCGCGAGCCTGGGTCGCTTTCTGCCGCCGATTCTGGCAGTGGATGCGGCGCCGCGGGGGCGCTGGCGGCTTCGCCGGCCAAGCTGCCGCTGCGCGAACTGACGGAACAGGCGCTGCTACGGCAGCTCGCCCCGGCCAGCGCACTGGTTACCGACCACGGCGACATTCTGTACCTGCACGGCCGCACCGGGATGTACCTCGAGCCGGCCCCCGGCGAGACCGGCGTCAGCAACATCCTGAACATGGCCCGCGACGGCTTGCGTCGCGACCTGGCCATGACCCTGCGCAAGGCCGTCGGCACCGGGCAGATCGTCCGCTGCCCCGGTGTGCGCGTCAAAACCAACGGCCACTTCACCCTGGTCAACCTCGCCGTCTGCCCGGTGGCGACCGGCGCCGGCGCGGGACCTGACGCGACCAATTCTCCCGACCCGCCTTTGTACCTGGTAATGCTGGAGGATGCGCCACCCGCGACCGCCGAACAGGTGCAGTCGGCCACAACGGCAGGCAACGCCGAAAATGCCGCTCCCGAATCGGACGCCGAAGCACGCATCGAGGCACTCAAGCACGAATTGCGAGCCAGGGACGAATACCTCCAGGCCACGCAAGAGGAGCTGGAGAGCTCCAACGAAGAGCTCAAATCCTCGAACGAGGAAATGCAGTCGGTCAACGAGGAATTGCAATCCACCAACGAGGAACTGGAGACCTCGAAGGAAGAGTTGCAGTCGGTGAACGAAGAACTCGGCACGGTCAACACCGAGTTGCAAGCGAAGGTGACGGATCTGTCGCGGGCCAATAACGACATGAACAACCTGCTGGCCGGCACCGGGATCGGCACCGTGTTTGTGGACCTTCAACTGCGCATCCTGCGCTTCACCCCCGCCGCCAGCGCGATCATCAACCTGATCCTGAGCGACGTGGGCCGGCCGGTCGGCCACATCGTTTCCAACCTGGTCGGTTACCACAGCCTGGTGGCGGATGTGCAAGGCGTGCTGGACACACTGATCCCCAAGGGAGGTGATCGTGCAGACCACCGAGGGCAAGTGGCACACCATGCGCATCCTGCCCTACCGCACGCTCGACAACGTGATCGAAGGCGCGGTGATCTCGTTTGTCGACATCACCGAGACCTTGCAGGCGCGGGAGGCCTTGCGCAAAGCCAACGAGCTGCTGCGACTGGCCGTGGTGGTGCGCGATGCGCACGATGCCATTACCGTGCAGGATCTGGCGGGCCGCATCCGGGCGTGGAACCCCGCGGCGGAGCGCATCTACGGCTGGACCGAGGCCGAGGCGCTGTCGATGAATATCCGGGAGCGCATCCCGCCGGAGCTGCGCGAAGATGCTCTGGCCAGGCTGCGACAACTTGGCCAGGCGGAAGTACTTGAGCCGTATCGCACCCGGCGACTCACCAAGAGCGGAGCGCAGGTTGACATCTGGCTGACCGCTACCGCCCTGGTGAACGAAACCGGCCAGATGTATGCGATTGCGACCACCGAGCGGATCAGCGAATCAAGTCGTGACAGAACAGCGGAAACGCGCAGTGAACAGCAGCAATAAACCTTCCGCGCAGCACGAACAGAGGCCCGCGGGCCGCGACGCCACCGCGGCGAACCAGGCGCAGGCGCTGCGCCAGCAGGCCGAAGCGCGTTTCCGCGACAAGGCGGCCCGCACGCCGCTGGATCCGGATCTCGAAACCCTGTCGCCGGAAGCCACGCGGCAGATGCTGCACGAACTGCGCGTGCACCAGATCGAACTGGAGATGCAAAACGAGGAATTGCAGGAGTCGCAGGCTGCGCTGGACAGGGCACGGGTGCGTTACTTCGACCTCTACGACCTGGCGCCGGTGGGCTATTGCACCGTCGGCGAGGACGGCCTGATTCTGCAAAGCAACCTGACCTTCGCCGGCCTGCTGGGCGTCGCCAGGGGCGCGCTGATCGGTCAGCCATTTTCCCGGACGATCCTCAAGGAGGACCAGGACATCTACTATTTGCTGCGCAAGCAGCTTTTCGAGGGCAGTGAGACGCAGTCCTGCGAGTTGCGCATCCTCAAGGAATTCGGCACGCAATTCTGGGCGCATTTGACGGCTACCATTGCGCAGCACGATGGCGCCCAGGTACTGCGCATCGTCTTGAGCGATATCTCCGGACGCAAGCGGCTCGAAGAAGCGCAGGTGACCAGAGAAGCCTTCAAGCTCACCATCCTGAATTCCCTGGCGGCGGAAATTGCCGTGGTGAATCCCGACGGGGTGATCATGGAGGTCAACGACTCGTGGCGGCGCTTTTCCATGGAAAACGGCCTCGAACCAGGCAAACCCGTGCCGCATACCCATGTCGGCGCCAACTACCTGAGCGTTTGCGAAAGCAACGAAGGTCCCGCCGCGTCCGAGATGTTGAGCGCCTGCAATGGGATCAAGGCCGTGCTCGACGGCAGCTTGCCCTGCTTCACCATGGAATACGCCTGTCATTCGCCGACGCAACAACGCTGGTTCATGATGAACGTCCTGCCCCTGGGATCGGCAAGACGAAGTGGCGCAGTCATTGCGCATACCGACATCACCGAATACAAGCGACTGGAGCAGATGCTGCACGACAGGAATGTCGAACTGGAGCGCACACGGAGCGTTGCCGAAAAAGCCAATCTGGCGAAATCGGATTTCCTCGCCAGCATGAGCCATGAATTGCGTACGCCGCTGCATGCGATCCTCGGCTTCGCCCAACTCATCGAAGCCGGCTCGCCGGAGCCGACGCCCGGCCAGAAGCGCAGCATCGATCAGATTCTCAAGGCCGGCTGGCATCTGCTGGAGTTGATCAACGAAATCCTCGATCTTTCGGTGATCGAGTCGGGAAAGCTTTCACTGTTGCTGGAGCCGGTGTCGCTGGCCGAAGTCCTCGCCGAATGCGAACTGATGATAGAACCGCAGGCGCAGAAATGCGGCATCCGCGTGGACATTGGCAAACTTGAGCACAGGCTGCTTTGTCAACGCGGAGCGATTGCGGCTGAAGCAGGTTCTGATCAACCTGCTTTCCAACGCGGTCAAGTACAACAAGGCAGGTGGCGCGGTTACCGTGGAATGCACGCCGAGGCCGCCGGATTCGATCGCATCAGCATCCGCGACACCGGCCCAGGACTGGCTCCCGAGCAGTTGCCGCTGCTTTTCGACGCCTTCAACCGTCTCGGACAGGAAGCGAAGGCCGAGGAAGGCACCGGCATCGGCCTGGTGGTGAGCAAACGACTGGTCGAATTGATGGGAGGTGAGATCGGCGCTGAAAGCACGCTCGGGGAAGGCAGCGTGTTCTGGATTGAACTGAAGGGGACGACTGCACCGGGGGACTCGCCGAGGTAGCGGACTCCGCGGCGCTCGCTGAAGTCGGCGCTAAGCACACGGCGACGGCACACACCGTGCTCTACGTCGAGGACAATCCGGCGAACCTGCTGCTGGTCGAGGACATCCTCGCGCGCCGGCCCGCTATCCGCATGCTGAGCGCAAGGGACGGCGCCAGCGGCATCGAACTGGCACGTAGCGCGCTGCCGGATGTCATTGTGCTGGACATCAACATGCAAGGCCTTGACGGCAACGATGTACTGAGATTTCTTGGCCAAGTTCCAGCCACGGCGCGTATTCCGGTGATAGCGCTGACGGCCAACGCCATGCCCGACGATATCGCGAAGGGGCTGGAAGCTGGATTCTTCCGCTACCTGACCAAACCCATCAAGATCGATGAGTTCATGGCCACGCTGGACGTCGCGCTCAAGTCCTCTCAGAGGCCATGAAGCAATTGGCAGCACCCACCCCGCCCGTCCCCGGATCTAGTCCGGGGCAGGCTATTCCGGCGCAAGCCGACACCACCCTCCCCGTCCCCGGATCTAGTCCGGGCAGGCTATTCCGGCGCAAGCCGGAATCCAGTACCCACCCTCCCGTCCCCGGATCCTGTCCGGGGCAGGCTATTCCGGCGCAAGCCGGGAATCAGTGAAGTACCGCTGATATCACTGAAGCCTTCCTGAAACAGCCTCTACAGTCTGCCCAATAACAGCAGGATGAGCAGAATCACCAACACTACCCCGATACCGCCGCTGGGACCGTAACCCCCCAACTCCTGCTGTGCGGCCAGGCCGGAATCACGCCGATCAGTATCAGAACCACGACGATCAGCAGAATTGTTCCCAAGCTCATTTCGTTCTCCAATAATCAGGTCGCGGCAATAACGAGTCCAAGGCCGTCGCCCCGCGCGCCGACGCCTTTGTTCGCGACAATCCGCCAACGGCACAAGAAACAGCCGCCACTCGCGACAATTTCCTGAAACCGATTGGCGGGAGCGCGCCTTGTATTACGGCTTCATGGCTTCCTTGACGGCGTCCTTTGCATCCTTGACGGTTTCTTTCAGGTCGCCGATATGCTCTTGCACCTTGCCTTCGGCCTGATTCTTCAGGCCCTTGACCTGCTGCTCCCGTGCTGCCCGTCAATTTGCCGACCTCTTGCTGAATTTTTCCACCGAGGTCCTTTGCCGCGCCCTTTACTTGATCCTTGTTCATTTTGATCTCAAAGTAGTGATTGATGCCTCTGATGCACGAGGCGGATTCAGCCCGTACCGCGGATCACGCTATCCATTCATCGTGTCCATGCAGACAGGCTACCGAGCGGCATCAGGTTCTGTGCGCTACCGAACATTGAAGGTACGCCTTTGTAGCTCTGATTGGCAAGGGGCTGAGCCCGTCATTCCGGGGCCGCGAAGCGGAACCCGGAATCCAGGAAGCGCGTCTGGAAATTCCTGGATTCGGGTTCTGCCCTGCGGGCAGCCCCGGAATGACGGGCTAATCGATGAATTGTTCTCTGGCTGACGATCATTGCGAATCAGGTTGTAGCTTGACGTGCCGCCTCTGCCGCCCGGTCGCCGGCGATGTCATGTTGGATACTCTATGTCAATCACTCTGCCCTTGCGCGTTAATCGAGCACGGACCGCCAAAGTCCGTCCCACGCTTCGACTTATCCCGTCCCATCCACTTTCTGAAGGAAACACAATGTACGAGTTGATCGCCGTACTCGTCGCAGGTCTGTTTGCCACGTCCGTATTCGCCAGACTGCCGCGCCCGCCACACCGGCTGTTGTGAAAGCCGAAGCGAAGGCCGAAAGGCCGATGCAAAAGCCGCCAAGTCGAAGCCAAGGTTGATGCCAAGGCCGATGCCAAAGGTAGCCGCTGCCGATGACAAGGCTGCCAAGGCCCAGGCGCTGCTGACGCCAAGGCCGCGCAAAGCCAAGTCAAGGCCGACGCGAAGGCTGCCAAGGCCGAAGCCAAGGCTGCCGAGACCAAGGCCGCCGCCGATGCGAAAGCCGCCAAGAGCGGAACGGCATCCGATGTCAAGACCGACAGGTGAAAGCCGAAGCCGCGACCGACAAAGCGGCCGCCAAAGCCGACACCGCCGCAGTCAAAGCCGAAGGCAAGGCCGACGTGAAGGCCGCGGGCGCCAAGTAATCAGCCGTTTCAGCGGCAAAAAGACAGGCTTGCCTGTCTTTTTTTTCGCCTGTTTGGCCCTTTTTCCGGTTTCAGCCAATCAGGCTAAGGGCGCTACCGCACAGAACGCGCCGAGCCTTGTCGTTAGTCTCATGTAACGTGAGCGCGAGATCAAGGTGCGCGAATCCGACCGAAGGAGTCGGCAGGGCGCTGTCACCGGATCACGATGAAGAAACATCGCAGGCCTCACGCACCAGGCAAAAGGACCAATGACAAATGGCACTATGCAAAGGCGCGACAGGAAAGACCCGCAGCACAAACCGGCGATGCATCGGGCGATTCGACCCGGCGGCCGGTTCGCGACCGGAATCGGGACAATCACGGTGCAGGCAGCCATGAGTGCAACCTACATGGGGCGCATGGCCAAGGACGACCGGTGCTCGACTTTCTCAGCATGACATTCAGGAGCAGATCGATGGCGCCACCGAGACCTCGACCTACCGTGTCTTCAAGCTCAATGGCTCGAACGACGTTTATATGTACGAAGACCGCGCGACCGGCAAAAAGCTGATCGGCAAATTCTTCCTTACGGCGACGAAGAATGACGCGGCAAAAGCGGTTTCACACCTGACCCGCGGGGGTCAACAGCCTTTGCGAGATGCGCGACTCGGGACTGACGGCAAGTCCCCACCAGGTCGTCAAACCTCTGGGCGTCAAGCACTCGTTGAACGGTTGCTGGTCACCGAATGCTTTGAGGAAGTCTGCTCAGCGAAGTCATCCTGGATGCCGTTCAGGCGGCGACCACGCCGAACTGTATGCCAAACTCACCGCGCTCGCCTATTTCTGTCGGAATTCCACAAGCGAACCGCCACCGGTCTGGGAGTCGACTTCAATCAGGACTGCGACTATCTGGATATCGTGATCGGGCGCCTGCTGGCGATCAGCGCCCTGGCAGCGGATCAGGCAGCCGAACTGTACGTGTTCCGCGACCGGTGGCGCAAGCAGCCAAGGATGTGGCAAGACCAGCAGGTGATCGTGCATGGCGATGCGACGCCCAGCTTCATGTTCGGTCCGGCCTGGAAGTCCTGACCTTCGATCTGGAACGCAGCAAGCGGGCCGATCGTGTGTTCGACATCGGCCGTATCGCCGGGAAGTTGAAGCGCACTTTTTCATGCGGGCAAGCGGCAACAAGGACGCCGCCGAGCCGTTCGTCGGGCACTTCCTCTGGGAATATGCCTGCCATTTCCCGGACCGGGACGGCACGCCTTTGCATCGATTACCGGGAGGACGCCGTTCTACATGGGCATTACCTTGCTGCGCATTGCGCGAAACAGTTAGGGGTCGAACCGGGACACCGCGAGCAACTTCTCAGCGAGGCGAAGGCATGCCTAAGGAGCCGCTAGATGAACATCGAAGGGCATTATTTTCGATGTCAATGGAACACTGATAGACATCCACACCAACGAGTGGCACGACGACGTGTATCGGGTCATGAGCAATTTGCTGTCCTACCAGGGCGTGGAGCTCGACCCGGAGGTGATCAAGGATCTGTTCTTCCGAACCATCAAGGAGCAACGCGCGGCAAGCGGCGAGCGCCAGCCGAATTCGATGCCATTGGGGTTTTCCGCGAAATCGTCGCGCAGCACGCAACGGATTTCACAGTTGCCTTGCCGCACGAGAAAATCGAGCAGCTCCCGGGTTTCTTGCCAGGAGTGCATCGTGCCGCATCGCGCCAACGCTTCCAGCTCTATCCCGGCGTGGAAGAAACCATCCAGGAATTGCACACCTACTATGCTCTCTCCATAGTTTCCGATGCGCAAAGCGCGTATACTTCTGCCCGAAGCTGAATGCCGTCGGCTTGTCCGGCTATTTCGGACCCATCATCGTTTCCGGGGACTGGCTACCGCAAGCCGGACCAGCGGCCGTTCGAAGCCGCATTGAGCGCCATGAAACTGGGCCCGCGGAAGTCTTGTTCGTGGGCAACGACCTGTATCGGGATATTCACGGGCCGCAGAAACTCAGCATCAAGACGGTCTTTTTCAAGTCAGGCGAGGTGACGGAGGACCGAGCACGCGACGCCCGACTACATCATTTACCATTTTCCCAGTTGCTGGATGCGGTCCGCTTCTTGAGCGTACTGATCGGCGGCGATCCTTTGACCTTTGCCGGAATTCGCCTTGAGGCGTTGGCGTAATGGTTATACCTATTGCAGAGTGAGGAACACTCCTCTCCAGGCTAGCGTATGCACACATCTCTCCCGATAGGGGTAGGGATGAGCGCTCGCCCACCCCTCCCTCCGAACCGTGCGTGCGGTTCTCCCGCACACGGCTCTCCAGTCGGTGGTTTCAACATCGTGATTGGCTCGCCAAGGTATGAGCTCCAGCCAAAGTGAAGAGCCCAAATTCAGCGAAGAAAGCCTTCGGCCAGCGAATGTGATCGGCGCGACATTGCCCCATGCCCGGTCGTTTCTCCTGCTTTCGCAGCAGTGCTCGCAGGCGACGGCGGATAAAGCCGTCCAGCCTTTTGAACTCCAACCAATGTGCGTGCTTGAAGTAGCCAAACCAGCCTTTCAGGATCGGGTTGAGCTCGTCGATGATCTGCTTCAAACTCACCCCGCGCGTGCGCCCGGTCTTGCTTCGCAGCTTGTCCTTGATGGCTTTCAGGCTTTTCTTGCGCACCCAGCGCCGACCCGCCTCAAACCGGTAACCCAGAAAGTCGAACCCCTGTCCATCTTCCCGGCAGTCCCCCACATGGGTCTTGTCGGGATGCAGCGTCAGTCCGGCGTCCTGTACCCAGTTCCTCACTTCCGTCAGCGCCGCTTGGGCTTCTTCCGCCGTGGTGCACAGAACAACAAAGTCGTCCGCATACCGCACCATCCGGTAGCCCTTCCCCGCCATCATGACATCGAGCGGGTGCAGGTAGATGTTCGCCAGCAACGGGCTGATTACCGCTCCTTGCGGCGTCCCTCCCGTCGGCGTCCATCGTTCCATTCCCTTTATGATGTCTTGCTTCAGGTAACTGCGGATCAGGTCGAGCAGTCGTCCATCGCTGATGCGTGTCTCTACTTGCTTCATCAGTTTGTCGTGCGGAATGCTGTCGAAATACCCTTTCAGATCGGCGTCCACTACATGGACATTCCCGTCCAGCAGAAGACGATCAACCTCTCTCAGTGCACTTTTACAACCCCGTCCGGGACGAAACCCATGGCTGTTGTCGTGAAATTCGCGCTCGAAGATCGGTTCGATCACCAGCTTGACTGCCGTCTGCACGATGCGGTCTTTCACCGCCGGGATGCCCAGCGGGCGGGTTTGTCCCGGCCCTTTGGGTATGTCCACGCGCTTGACCGCCAGCGGCCGGTAACTGTCTTCCTTCAAGGCTTGTTCCAGTTCCCTCAGATAGGTTTCTGCGTGCGCCGCAAACTTCTCCACGCTTTGCCCATCAACTCCCGCCGCACCCCGGTTCCGCGCAACTTTCGCCCAGGCCAGGTGCAGCGTGTCGGTGCGCGCTACTTTGTCGATCACGCTGAACCACTTGTTTCCTTTGACGCCGTTAGCCAGCGCCGCCAACATCCGCTCCGTCCAGATCGTGGTTTCGACCCATCCCCAGTCTCGGGGTCGGGTTTCTGCGTCTTGCTTAGCCCTTTCGGGCACTGCCGTCGCTTCGCTCACGCGTTACCTCTTTCCAGTCTTCGCACGTCCACCTTCCTGTCTCCCTTCCCTCGGCGCGGCTTTGCTTTCCGTGCGTCTCGAACGGGCAGGGCAAGCGGTAGGCGGGGTTCGCTCCCCTGCTCGCGAACGTCGGTTTCCCTCGGTTTGTGCCATGGCTTCCTTTCTCCGTCCTGCGGTACTACAAAGACTCTGACTCCTGCCTCCGTCACTTCGGCGACAGGTCTCCCTGCTTGTCTCGCGATAACTTCCCAACGTTCCGCCTCCAACCACGTGATGCGCCCCAGCATCGCTTTCCACGCCAAGTACAGCGTGCCAGGCAAGTTCCAGACTTCGCCACGAATGAGCAGGCTCGTCGCCACATCCCGCCGAATCGAGTTCGTTATCCTGCGGACCGCCAGTTCGCTTCCGGTTGCTCTCCACCCCGCCTCGCGACGACGCAGTTACCTTCAGCTTCGGGGTCTTGGCTTGCCCCGGCACGGACTTTCACCATGCGGTTATCGCGCCTTCACAGGCGCACTCATTCCCGCGAACGCGGGAATCCAGCGTGCGCCACTGGATTTCGGGTCACGCCGGAATGACGGGACTCGCATCACGTTTGCATTCAGGCGAGCTGAGTGACCCAGCCCCTAGGCCTCACCCGCCGCTTCAAGCTGCGCGCTCGTTCCCCCGCACCTGCCCAGGAGGCCAACCTTCCCGAATCGGACAGCCTGCACCATGGCCACCACCGTTTCACCGCCCCGGCTTAACGGGCGGGCAGCAAAATATTCGCGGAAAAACTGCTGTTCTGCACTGTGCCCACGACACGCAGGTTGCGCTTAGCAAGGGCTGCGGTTGGTGACGCGCAGACCGGGACTGCCGTTGCCGTCCGCCACGGGTTCGACCTGGACGTAGTTGCCGGGCATGCGCGGCAGTCTCGAGGCGCGCCAGCGTTGTGCCGCGCGCTACCGATCCGGAATGGACTCTGCGGGCCATACGGAAGTGCTCGATCGCCTTGCCCGGATTATTGGCGCCCTGCGCCAAAGTTGCTAACCAGATGGGACGCGCCGCAGCCGGGGGCAGTTGCATTGACGCGCTCCAGTCGTTTGCGCGCCAGCGCAGCATTGCCGAGGCGGCTGCGGGTCAGGCCCCGGTTCAGGTAGTAGGCGGTAGTCAACGTTGCGCTTGATCGGCCTCACCGTAGTCCTGCTCGGCTTCCGCGGCGCGGCCGAGCTTCTCAGCGCATCGCCACGAAGGGCGTTGAACATCGCCTCGGCGCGGCTCCAGCGTAATGGCCTGATGGCCTTTCGCCAGCGCCTGCGCCGGTTGCCTTTCGATCAGCTTGCGGCCTTCGTCCGTGTGCCGCATAGGCCTGGCTTCGACTCCCGATCAGGAAAGCCAGCCTGCTGCCGGTGAACTTCCTCGCCGCGGAAACAGGTTTGCCGGCAGCGTCGCAGCCTTCTTGCGATTGCCCCGACGCGCTCCTCCGACGGCGGGTGGGTGGCCAAACATGCCGGCCAGCCAGTTCGGCGACTGCTGCCCGACAGACGCACGAAGGTTTCCTGCAGTTCAACCGCGGCACGCGGATCGTAACCGGCACGCACCATGCCCGGAGTCGATGCCGTAGTGATCGGCCTCCAGCTCATTCTCGCGACTGGAAGCGCATGGTGAGCAGCGTTGCCCCGCCGGCCGCGGCGAAGTCGACCAACTCATGCGATTTCCTGTCGGCGGCCAGTCCGAAATCACGGCTGCGCCGCAGGACAGCAGAATGGCGCGCTCCATCGAGCTGGCGCCGGCGTGCGGCGCATGCACCGATTTCAGGCGACAGCACGCGCCGCCAGTTCGGCCTCGCTTTTCAGCTCCGTCAGCAACCCGCGATTGACGCCAGGTTGCCGCCAGGCAAAGCCCAGCATTGGGCACCGGAATCGTTGATGACGCACAAACTCGTAAAGGCAGGTTCGGCCGGTCATGACACGCACCTGATTCTGCCCCCACTTCGTTGACATAGGCCACCAGTTGGGGATCGAGATTAAAATCTTGCCGCCGGCCGATTGCGATTCTGCAGATACTGCCGCGACCCGAGCAGGAATTCCTGCTTCTCCGACATCAGCGTCGGCTCGGTCTTCTTGGTCTACCGGGTTGAGTGGCGGCCGCCCGCCGATAACGCCGCAATCAGCGGCACTCCGATATAAGCCATTTAGGCGATCGACGCACAGAACACTTGTTCGCGAGCGAAGAATCCTCTGCAAATAATTCGATCCAGCCTCCTTACGAATGACCCGGCCCACTGCTGACCGCACACCGGCGCTGCTGGTAGTCGTTCGCCAGAATTAAATCAGAGAAGGGCATTCAGGAGACTTCGACAGGCTCAGCCCGAACGGAGGCTTCAAGCGTTTCGGTCCACTCGCTAACTTTTCCGCGGATCCGGCACGAAGCCGCTGCTGCCCGGCCGCGGCGATGGCTCGGCAGGCGCGGCGACGGAATGATGCCACGGGCGACGAGATTGGCGCCGGGGTCATGTGGTAGATGGTGATAATTCCCGTCGGGCGAATCGCTGTTGCGCACGAACCGGTATGGCGTGTCTGGCGAATGCTCGCGTTCGCCATGGCCGGTCGAGAGCTTCTGGACTTCAATTTAATTCACGTGACTGGGCGCGGGATTGCGACTGGTCGGCGCGTCGCTCGGCAACCCGCTCCGGCGGCAGCGGATCCGTTGCTGGCGGAAGCGCCGGCGTCGTTTTCCGCTTTCCTGGCCATTGCAGGCGGGAGCGACCTGGCGCGTCGCGCCGTCCATGAGAGAGCATCGCGCGAAGAATCATCGCACCCTGCCGGCGCGATTCACCGCCCGCAGCTGCGCGGGCAGCGAATAGGGCGCCGCTGGCGATGGGTTATTGGCCCCGGAGCCGACCTTTCGCGATACACGGCAGGCAGGATGACGCCCACATTGCCCGGTAATGGCCAGTCCGCGCGGCATAACTGTTGGGCAGCGCGGTAAACTACGAACTGTCCATTCATGCTCTTGCGCCAGCCACCGATCCCGTAGCTGGCCGCCTTCGAGCACATAGCCTGATTGCAGCGTGGCGTACGGTCACCAGCCGGTAAGTACGTTGATGCCATCCACCGGCGGCACAGCTAAGCGCGGTCGGCGTGCGCTGGTTCGACGGCATGGCCCTCGCCAAAGCGTACCGGCGACGGGCGGCCTCTGCCGCCATGCCGATACGGCGTCGGAAGCCGCTCGCCGGTGCTGCGTTGACAATCGACACATCGATGACTCTCGCCGCAAGCGTAAGCAGGTACAGCCGAGCAAGGCGACAAACTCGCCGCGCCGATAATGCAGGATGCGAGGGTAGGTCTTTTTCATGATTTTCTCCGTGGTTTACGATCATCGCAAGCCTGTAAATGGGCAAAGGTCGGAAACCAGGGTTAAAGGCGCATGGCCCCGGCTTATTTCAAGGTGGGCAAAGATCGCAGGCTGGGACGAGGTCCGGGTAGCGCGCGCGCGAAAGCGGGTCAGCTTCGCGCCACGCTTCAGCTGACGCCGCGTCCGGCGGCGCGCAATTCGCGGATCTGTTTCAGCCAGGCTTCGGGCGTTACGGGGTCGGCTGCGGGTTGGGCGCCGCCAGAGGCCGCGACGGATTTGGCCGACAGGTTGGCGGATGGCTTAGCCTGCGCATCGGCCGTTGTTGGCACAAGCAGGAACCGACGCCAGGGCTTCCGGCTTCGAGCTTGCCAACCTGACGCGACGGACCCGACAAAGAATCGGCGGCACAGGACCGGCGTTGCGTAACGCCGTTCGCGCAGCTCATCGGTCTCGGCGCTGGCTTTCTTCGCCGGCCTGCTCGGCCGGCGCGCGCGCCACCGTTGCCCGGGGCTGCGGCCGCAAACGGCTGCCCCGCAGGCTCGAGGTACACCGGCGGGGCATCCTTGAGCGCCAGCGATTTCAGGCACGGCGCGAACTCTTCTCAACCGCCGGCGCCTGGGCATTGCTCAGGGGCATGACTTCCTGGCGGCAGGTTGCGCCGGCGCGGCGCTACCCCGCCGTCATCAACGGGCTTCCACGGACAGCCTGCGCCGCCTGCCTGTTTCCTGGCACCGAATCACGTTCCCCTGTTCGTCCATGACCGCGCCAGGTAACCGACAGACCCACGAGCGCCACGGCAATCGCCGACGTTACGGGCAACCAACCCGGCACACCACGGCCGCGACCGCGCCGGGCTTCATCGCGAGGTCTGCACGCTCGGCCCGTGCCGTACTCGAGGATGCCGCGGTCGAGCATCCCGCATCGCTCGGCTTGCGCAGCTTCGCTGGTAAAGCGCATGGAGTTCTTTACGGCCGACTCCGCCAACTCGGGCCTCAGTGGAATGACGGGACCGGTCATCACGCAGATCCCCAGTTGCCGGGTACGCAACCGCGAATGCGGGCGTAACACCAAACGTATATTTGCGGTCTCAGGCACGTGCCGGTGGCACTGCCGATTTCCTCCACGGTCAAGGCCACCCTCGACCGCCACCGGGGAGGCTTCCGCGCTGCGGCACCGGCAAAACCTCGATCGCGGCCAGCAGTCGTTGCCCGCCAGTTGCACGCGCTCCAGCAGGCGCTCCGGCTGTCCGCTTGCGGGCGCCGGGTGCAATCAGAGGTTCGCCATCGCCGACATCGACCTCGAACTCGGCCAGCCAGCCGCGCGCACAAAAAGCCGTCGATCCCCCGGCGTTGTGGGCGATGCGATAGAGCCAGGTCGTAGATTTGTGCGACACCTCGTGGCGCTGCCGGCACGAATCTGCGACGTCCATATCTCCTGAAACATTTCATCCGCCTGCTCACGACGGCCGCACTGGTGAAGCAGATACCGGAACAGGGCAGCGTGACGTGCGTAGAACGCCTCGAAGGCCGCCGCACTCGCCATCGCGATAGGCCAGCATGAGGGTCTCGTCGGTGCGCGATTCATCCACGCCTGAAGTGTAAACAAGGGAGTCAGCACTTCGGGGTCAGCATGAGACCAGGCCATGGACGGAAGTGGTCACCGATACCATGACCCATGCTTTACTTTGTTCAGAAGCCGGGAGTACACCTTCCGCAAATACAGCACCGATATTCGTTGATTGACAAAGTTCGCATGCAAAAAACAACGCGTCCGCGTCGCAGCGTCCTTTACGTACCCCGATCAAAACCGCCCTCGACAAGGCAAAACACCTTGCCCACGGATGGCCTGATCCATGATCTTGAAGACGCAGTCGCCCCGACGCCGGGGTTGCCCGCCGGTGGGTCTCCGAGTCCGTGAAAGCAGGCGGCTACGGGACGCGAGAGCAGTCATTCGCGTCAATTCCTGCCTTCGCGATGGGGGTTTTCGACGATGTGAACCTTCCAACGCCTCGAGATCCGGCCGCCGACGCACTTCTGTTGCTGCCGAAGGTGGAAAGCGCCGACGCCGTCACCCATGGAAGCGATCGCCATGCGGGCGAACAGCGCGCCGACGACATGGCGATCACAGGCGATGATACCGACGCCGCGCAGTGACCTGGAATCCCAGCGGATCGCTGAGTCCACCCGCACGCCCGGCCACCTTCTGTTGATGGGCACTTCGGATCTCGCCAAAGAACTCGACTCCGCGCATACCCACGCGCGGCTGCCGTTCATTACCTCACTCGGACTGGCTGCCTGCTCACGCCGCGCTTGCCTGCGGCAGGGCTTACGATCCTCGCTGAAAGCGTCTCTGCTCGACCTCAACGACGGAAGCCGGTTTCGGGGTTGCCTGCACCGGCAGGGATCCGGAACTCGGTTTCGACCCCAACGGAAGACGCTCGCTCCCAAGCAGGTGGGAGCTGCTGGGAGGTCTTCCACGCCGAACGTCGCCGACGTCGAATGGTCGCGCAAGATCATCAAAGAAGCGCATTCAGCGGCAAGCGCACGCGGCGAAGGCGTCGTCGAGTGGTCGACGACAAGCTGATCGAGAGAATCTGCGTAATGGAAAGTGCCCACGAAGCGGGTGGTCGCCATGGCTGAGGCGATCGAGAGATTTTTGAGGCACGGGTTGCCGCCGCGTAAGCCGACGAGGCGGCGCATTGCTATCCGCACCGCCGCCGCGCTGATGCCGCAGGAAATGGACGGTGGTCCGTTGACCGCCGGCAGTATCCGGAAACAGGAGATCGGGTTCGTCGCCCGATTCAGTCGACTGCGCTTGCAGCCAGTCCGACAGGCGCCGCAGAGTCTTGCCAACATTGGTCTTCCGGCGAGGGCGGTCTGGGAAGCGTCGACGATTTTCATAAACGCCTTTAGCCCGATCCGGAATTCTTCTGGCAATGGGCGATCAGTTCTTCAGCAGTGAGGGC
>JADJQA010000077.1 GCA_016712985.1 Sulfuritalea sp.
GAAACAGCTAAGTGACTGGAAATGCATGGAAGCCAAGTCAGAAGGTCGGCATTACACGGTGGTTGGTGAAAGGTGCTTTGGGGTAATGACACGGCAATTTGTGGTGGAGGTTGCCTTGGGGAGTTGCAACTTGAGTTGAGCGAGTGCAGGCGCTGGTCGGCATCCGGTTCCGTGTAGCGGCGGAGCAATTGCCGGCCGTCGGTGGTGGGCAGATGGACGCATCGACCATCTGCAGGCCGGCGAGCTTCTCCAGCACCGTGCGCGGAGTCAAGCCCGGGGAAGGGCCTTGAGCCTGGCCTTCATACTGACCTGAAGGCAGTAGGCGAGGAAAGCCACGAAGATATGGGCTTCGATGCGCTTGTCCTTCTGATGCCAGATCGGTCGAACGGCGAGATCGGACTTGAGTTCTCGAACGCCTGCTCGACCTCGGTCAGCTGGATGTAGAAACTTCCAGAGTTTCGCCGGAGACTCGCGTTCCAGGTTCGAGCGTAGCAGGTAATCTCGTCGCGGTCGAGTTTCTGCGCTTGCAGTTCCTTGAGCCGCTTGATAAGTCGCTTCAGGCGCCGGCGGCGCATGCCGCGCTCCTTGTCCACCCGACCGGCACTGCGCGCCAGGATGTAGATCTCGCCTTCGCGCTCCAGCAGCTTCACCGCGACTTCTTCGCGCGCCTTTTCCCAAGGCTGTTCCAGGAAGGCCTTTTCCCAGTTTGCTCAAACGACCCTTGGGCGTGCCCACCAGGTAGCGCACCGGCACCTCCCCGCTGGCGCAACTTCGCCAGCACCTCCTCGGTCGGGATGCCTCGGTCCATCAGCCAGATGCACTGGGCGCGTCCGTACTGCTGCTCGATCGCCTCGACGAAGCGCTCCAGGGTGCTGTTGTCCAGGGTGTTCCCCGGCATGACTTCGTAGGCCAGCGGAAGCCCTCGGGGTCACGATCAACGCGATCACGACTTGCACGCACCGGGCCGATGATCCCGGCTGTACCCATGGCGGCGCTTGCCGTGTTCCGGCGGATCGCACTCGAAATAGGTGCTGGTCAGGTCATACAGCAGGATCTCGAAGCCCGCACCGAACAGGCTTTCCAGCGCGGCTTGAGAAAGCCGAAGAGCGCGAGCGCTTGTGCGCGACCAGCTTGTCCAGGCAGCGGTACAGGGTGTCCGGCTGCGCCACGCCCAGGTTCGTCCAGCGGTCACCGATGGCGGTGTTGGCATACCACTGTCGATGCAGACGCCATTCACCGCCCGGATCGACCAGGCGATAGACCACCAGGGTCTTCAGCACGTTCAGCCAGTCCGGTGCCCTTGCGACTGGCCGGTAGCCTCTCTTCCCAGAATTCGTCAAGTTGCAGCCAACTCCAGAACTCCAGCGCCAACCAGCAGGCGCCCCATTGTCGTGGTCGCTCCAGACGCAATTGGTCCAGGGCACCTGCGGACCACCGCAGTCCAGCTCCGGCGCTTGCCGGTCTTCCGGGAATATCGCTATCTGCTTGGTGGCTCCGCTGTTGCCTTCCAGCACGTCGATCGTCTTGCACCAGGCCGCCCGCGCGCGTCGTTGATCTGCCCTCGTACAGCACGTGCCGTTGCACCATGCCTCCCCGCCCTTGCGTCGGCAGTTCTCTACGACGCTCCAATAGCGGTGCGTCTTGCCATCCCTCTGCGCGTCTTGCATCGCAGAAACATGCCGACAATATGCCCACGACACAACCACTACGCAAGGGGGAAGGTCGGCACTACAACGTGTTTGGCCGATTCCGCAGAACTCCATGCCACATCAATCAGACGCTTGCGCCCGCGCGGTTCGCAAAAATTGGAGAAAAATTGCGGCGAATAGCGGAAGTCGGGTTAGTCCAATCTGGACTGCGGCTTTCGCCGGTGTGACGGACTTGTTCAGCGCTTCCGAAGGCTAACGCCAGCCGTATCGGCGTAAAGCGCAGAAGCCGAAACCAAAATGCCGGCCACCCAAGCCAGGAAGCTCAGGCGCGCTGCTCCACCCAGCCCTTGACCGAGGCCAGCGCTGCCGGCAGCGCTGCCGGATCGTTACCCCCGGCCTGCGCCATGTCGGGCCGCCCGCCGCCCTTGCCGCCGACCTGCTGCGCGACGAAGTTGACCAGCTCGCCGGCCTTGAGCCTGCCAGTCAGATCGGCGGTGATGCCGGCGATCAGACTGACCTTGCCTTCACTGCTGCTGGCCAGCACGATGGCTGCGCTCTTGAGCTTGTCCTTGCTTGTCGAGGGTCTCGCGCAAAGGCCGTGGCATCGGCGCCTGCCAAGCTCGCTGCAAGTACCTTGATCCCCTTGGCGTCCCCGCCTTACTGGCCAGATCGTCCCCCTGAGCCGAGGCCAGTTTGCCCTTGAGCCCCGCGAGTTCGCGCTCGGGCGGCGCACCTGGTCGAGCAGGGCGTTGAGCCGAGTGGGGATCTACGCTGCGGACTACCTTCAGCGTTCCCGCGACGCCGCCCAGCGTGGTCTCCATGGCCTGTACGCAGGCCAGCGCATTCTCGCCCGCAAGCGCTTCGACGCGCCGGACACCTGCCGCGACCCCACCCTCGGCGACAATGGTGAAGAAGCCGATGTCCCCGGTGCGGCTGACATGCGTGCCGCCGCACAGCTCGCAGGAAGAACCGATGTCGAGCACGCGCACTTGGTCGCCGTACTTCTCGCCGAAGAGCATCATGGCGCCGGTCTTCTGCGCTTCTTCAATCGTCATGACGCGGGACTGAGTCGGGAGATTGGCCAGGATCTCGGCATTGACCAGCCTTTCGACGCGGCGAATCTCTTCATTGCTCATCGGCCCGGTGTGGGGCGAAGTCAAACCCGCGTCTTGTCGGGATCGACCTGCGAGCCCTTCTGTTGCACGTGAGGCCCAGGACTTCGCGCAGCGCCACGTGCATCAGGTGCGTCGCCGAGTGGTGGCGAATGGTGCGGGCGCGCCCGGGAGTATCCACCTTCGCCGTCACGCCATTGCCGACTGTCAGCTTGCCGGTGCGCACCACGCCATGATGGCCGAATACGCTGGCCTGAATCTTCTGCGTGTCCTCGACGGCAAAATGCCGTGGGGTCGAGCGCAGTTCGCCGATGTCGCCGACCTGACCGCCGGATTCCGCATAGAAGGGCGTGTCGTCGAGAACGACCGAGCCACCGATCTCGCCCTCGAGCAGTTCATTGACGGACGTGCCATCCCTGTAGAGGCGAGGATATTGCCGCGCGCTTCCAGTGATTCATACCCGTGGAAGGTCGTCACCGGTCCTGCATAGTCGAGATTCGCCGCCATCTTGAACTTGCCGGCGGCGCGCGCCTGTTCCTTCTGCCGCGTCATCGCGGCATCGAAGAAAGATGGCTGTATCGACCGTAATGCAAATCCGCGGCAGATGTCGGCCGTCAGGTCCAGCGGGAAACCGTAGGTGTCGTGCAAGCGAACGCCGTCTCGCCGTTGAACACCTTGTCGGCCGTTTCCGCGAGCGCATATTCCAGAATTTCCATGCCATGTCCGATGGTGGCGAAGAACCGGTCTTCCTCCTGCTTCAGCACCTCCATCACGCGTCTTGGCGCTGACGAGTTCAGGTAGGCCGCGCCCATCTCGGCCACCAGGTCGGGAACCATCCGGTGGAAGAAGGCGCGGCGCGCGCCCAGCTTCCAGCCGTGGCGGATGGCGCGGCGGATGATGCGGCGCAGGACAGCCGCGCCCCCTCGTTGCCGGGGATCACGCCGTCGCAATCAGGAAGGCGCAGGCGCGGATATGGTCGGCCAGCACGCGCAAGGAAGGCTGTCAGGTCGGCGTCCGAGGTCTCGCGCGCCGCCGCCGCGATCAGTGTGCCGGAACAGGTCGATCTCGTAGTTGGCATGGACCCCCTGCAGCACGGCCGAGACGCGCTCGAGGCCCATGCCGGTGTCGACCGAGGGCTTGGGCAGCGGATGCATGACGCCGGCTTCGTCCGCGTTGAACTGCATGAAGACGTTGTTCCAGATCTCTATGTAACGGTCGCCGTCCTGATCCTCGCTGCCGGGCGGCCCGCCCCAGATGTGTTCGCCATGGTCGTAGAAGATTTCGGTGCAGGGGCCGCAGGGGCCGGTGTCGCCCATCATCCAGAAGTTGTCCGAGGCGTAGCGCGCGCCTTTGTTGTCGCCGATGCGGATGACGCGCTCGGACGGCAGGCCGATCTCGGTGGTCCAGATCTCGAAGGCCTCGTCGTCCTCGGCATACACCGTCACCCAGAGCTTGTCCGGCGGCAGCCTGAACACCTCCGTCAGCAGTTCCCAGGCGTACTTGATCGCATCACGCTTGAAGTAGTCGCCGAAGCTGATTGCCCAGCATCTCGAAAAGGTGTGATGCCGCGGTGTAGCCGACATTTTCCAGGTCATTGTGCTTGCCGCCGGCGCGCACGCATTTCTGCGAGGTCGCGGCGCGGTTGTAGCTGCGCTTGTCGAAGCCAAGGAACACATCCTTGAACTGGTTCATCCCTGCGTTGGTAAAACAACAGGGTCGGATCCTCGTGCGGCACCAGCGAACTCGAGGCCACGATCTGGTGGCCTTTCGACGCGAAGAAATCGAGGAACTTCTGGCGGACTTCGGAGCTTTTTCATGGCGGGGACGCAGGCTGGCAAGCAAAGCGGCAATTTTACGCGATGAAGGCAGATCCCACGGGGGATACCGTCTCCGCTTCCAGCGAAGACACATCCCCCCGGGGATACCGTCCTCGCCCAAAGGGGTCGGACATAAAAAAGCCCGCGCAGAGGCGGGCTTCCATGGCTAGGACAGGGCTACTTCGTGACCGGGCGATCCCATCTTGCCGTCGTGATTGTGATCATGCTGACGGTCATGCTTCTGGTGATGGATCTTTTGCTTTGGTTGTTGTGCGCCACGGAGTACGCTCGCGCTCCTTGGGCGTCAACTTGCCGTCGGCCTTGGCCTTGTCTTCCATGGTCTGCACGTGTGCCTGGCCCTTTTCCAGACGAGCCGTTTCCTTGCCGGTCAACTCGCCCGACTTGACGCCTGATCGATGCGCTGCTGCTGGAGTTGGCCTGACGCTTGTCGATGCCGGGGTGGCGGCAGGATCCTTGGCCGGCGGTGTTGCGGTTTGGGCCAGAACCGGCAAGGCGAAGGCGGCAAGAACCGCGACCAGCAGAGTGGATGTACGTTTCATTCGTTGCTCCTCGTGTTTGGAATGGGACAGCCCCATGCCCAAACAACGTCCCGGCCCCTGCAGCGCCGACCATCGTAATTTAAGCGGCCGTTAGCGGCGCTTACATTTCCGCGGCCAGCCAGAGATCAGGCCGGTCCAGAACACCGCGCCGACGCCCATGGCGAACAGCCGCTCGGCAGCGTCGGCGATTGACCGTGTAACAGGCCAACGGAACTCCTCCATCGAGCACGGCTTGCAGCGTCCGGTCGGTGAGCGCGCGTGCCGATGCATGCAGGGCATGCGCACCGCACTCCGCCATGCGCTCGCGCCCAGTCGTCCGGGATCACCTCGACCAGCAGGGCGCGCAGCAGCTGGCCCGCTTGATCGGCCGCTGCGCACAGGGCCGCGGCCGAGAACGACGACAACAGTAGATGGCCGTTTGCCGCGGCCGCATGACGGGCAACCATGCGCCCGGTCTCGACTTCGTCGCCGACCGATGGTTTGATTTCCACATTGGCCCACAAGCCCAGCGCGGCGCAAAGCCGCAAGGCCTCATCCAGAGTCGGCAGTACTTCCTCGGCGAACGCCGGATGGTGCCGACTGCCGGCATCGATCCGGGCAAGCTGAGCAGTGCTCATCTCCGCCACTCGTCCCCGGCCCGAGGTGGTGCGCTCCAGAGTCTCGTCGTGGATCAGCACGGGCAGGCCATCGGCGGCGAGCATGGCGTCGAATTCCACTCCGCGACAGCCGAGGCGCGCCGCGACGCGCAACCCGGCAAGGGTGTTCTCCGGCGTCAGCGCGCCGCCGCAGCGGTGCGCGATGATGCGCGGATAGATCATGGCTTGCGCGAAGTGGTCGGCGCTCCAGCCGGTGATGCTGTCGCGTCATTGACCCGGCGCACGGTGTTGTCCAGCGCCTCTTTTGCCGGCCGGCCGCTGGTCCACACAAAGGCCACCTCTTCGCCGAGGAATTCATGCAGCCGATCGCGGATCGGCCCGTGCTTGGCCCGCGTGCTGCCCTTGTTCGAAACCGACAGGCGTTTTTGCGCGGCGTCCAGCAGGGGACGTCGGAATGCCCCGAGTCGCGCAGCGCCGTCACTGCGCCGGGAGTCATCGGCAAGTAGCTCGTGGCCAGCACCCATTCCTTTTGCACCTCGGGCCGCAGCAGAAACGCCATGAAACGGGCGGCCAGTTGGTAGTCGTCCTTCTTGTGCCCAGCCAGCACCCACAACCCGGCGCCATCCGGCAGGACATCGGCGGGCTTCGCGGCATAGACATCGTCGTAGTACGGCAAGGGCCCGATGCCGACGTCGATCCCGGCGCGCTTGGCTTCCGCATACAACGAGGATTCGCCGGTCAGCATCGCACTCGCCGCTGAGAAAGCGCTGGTTGCCTTCGCGGCCCGGTCCGGAGTAATGAAAGTAGCGGCTTTTCTGCCAACTGGCCAGCAGGGCAAGATGCTTGACATTGACCATCCCGTTGACCACCACCTTGTTGTCCCCGCGTCCACCCTGGGCCACCACCGCCTCGCCTGCCTGCGTCGCCACATTCTCGACATGAACCCAGGCAAATCGCGAAGTGGTCAGCGGACACTTGCTGCCATCAGCATAAATCGCGCCAGCGACTTTCTGCAATTCCCACCAGGTGCGCACGGGCAAGTCGGGATCAAGCCCGGCCTTGCGCAGGGCGGCACGGTTGCTTAACAGCACCGGCAGCGCAAGTCCCAGAGGCAGCGCCTGGATGCGTCCGCTGGCATCGTCCACCGCATCGGCCACCTGCGGATAAAACTGCGCGGCATCGAATTTCAGCCCGGCTTCGCGCATCACCTCGTGCAAGGGACGAAAGCGCGGCTGGCCGGCGAAGAACTCCATGCTGTCACCGGGATCCAGCAAGGCCAGTTGCGGCAGCGCATTGCGGTTTTCCAGTCCGCGGGAATCCTGCAGCAGAACCCGGCCCTTGCCCTTCAATTCGTCGTTGAAGCGCAGCACCAGGGTTGCCAGCGTGTCCAGCGCCTTGCCATCGAGATCGTGGCGCAGGCTGATGTCCTGTGCGAGAACCGGGTATACCAGGCACCATCCGAGCAAAACCCTGAGAATCGTTTTCATGCCGCTGTCCCTCGTCTGTTCAACAGCCTGGAGTTTATACGCGATCGGGTTCACGCCAAAGGCCGGGATTGCACCGTGCTCGGTTCTCGACTAACCTACGCCGCTTGGACAAGCATGGAGGACAGGGCCGTTCGAGCCCGCGGCGATGCGCCATGAATTATCGACAACGAATCGCGCTGCTCGTCGCAGTGGCCAACCTTGTACTGCTGCTACTGTTTCCGCCCTACGATTATGTTTGCCGCTGCGCGGCAACATTCCCACTTTTGACGGCTTTACTTCGTGTTCGGTTCGCAGCAGAATCGAATCCTGAACGCGGACTTCCTCACGCTTGAGATCATGGTGGTACTGATCAACGCCTGTATCGGGCTGCTCCTGCTGCGCAATCCGCCGGCGAGAAAGCGCCAGCTTCCGGGCGGCAATCGTCGCCAGAGAGTCGTGCTGTCGCTGGTGGCGCTCAATCTGGTGCTGGTACTGCTGTTCCCCCGTTCGAGCTGTTCTCGGCGATCACCAAAGCCGCCCTGCCCACGTTTGAAGGCTTCTATTTCGTTTTGCCGACAACTCCCAGCGACAACTGGTGGCGCCGATCCTCTACATTGAAGTCGCCCTGATCATCATCAACGGTGGTCTGCTCTGGCTGGTGTTCAAGGACAGGGGACCCGAGGAACTGTCGCCGGAGCAAATCAGGGCGATGGCGCAACGCGTACGTGCCACGCAAAAGAAATAGCCTCGGAGGCAGGCTGCCTGGCCGTTTTCGCATAGCTGGCATGGTTGTCTTGACCGATTTCTGGGTATAATCCGGCCCTCTCCAGCGCCCGTAGCTCATCTGGATAGAGTACTTGGCTACGAACCAAGGGGTAGGGAGTTCGAATCTCTCCGGGCGCGCCACCCAATCTACGTTTCGCGGATAGTGGCCACTAACAAAGTCAAGATTGCGTGACTTTGTGCGTGACTTTTTCCCGCATTACCCATTCACCACGCGCAACAAAGTCCTCGTTCCCTGCCGGGCCGAGGCCTTGTTTGCCTGCTCAATCAGGCGCCCAATATCGGCCGAAGCGTAATGCTCCGGCATTGATGCGCCACCGTGCCCCATAAGCGCGTTGCGGTCTTCCTGTGGTACACCGGCCAAACGCAGCCGGCTGCTGAACGTGTGTCTAAGATCGTGGACGCGCATCATCGGGATTCCTGCCGCCGCCCTCGCCCGCTGCCATCCCCCGTTGTTGATCGTATCGATGCGATGATCTCCTTTGTGATCCCGGTACGTGAACACGTATTCGGTGTTCTTGTCCTTGCGATCATCGGTCGCCAGCTTCTTTCGCTGGCCTTCGATGATCGACCAGGCCGCATCGTTGAGAATCGCCACATGCGCCACACCCGTCTTGTAGTCCTCTGGCGGGACAATGAACACGCTGCGCCCGACCTCGGGAATCGGCACTTCCCATTTCCACCGTAACCCGCAGATATTCTCATCGCGCAAACCGGTATTGACACCGAACAGCGCCATGACCTGCAGGTGAGTCGCCAGTTCCGGAAAGAATATGTCTTGCTCATCCCATGACATTGGATAGGGCGGCCGTCGGCTCTCTGGGAGCATGGTTATCAAAGGCGGGGCCATGTCCAGCAAAGGTCTCCCGGCCTCATTCCGCCAAGCTCGTGCCGATCGATTCAGGATGGTTCTCACCACTTCCAGGCTACGATTGACCGTCGTCGGCGTGGCTGGCTTCAACGGCTCCCTGCCATCCACCACCATTCCACCTCCCAGACGATCCTCCTTGAAGTCTTCGAGTGTTCCATCGTGGATCTGGTCTATCTGTATCGCCCCGATGTAAGACAACAGTAGATCGATGTGCCATGCGATGACCTCCGCTGATCGCTTCTGTTTCGACTCAATCAGGTACCGCGCAGCGCAATCTGCAAACAGCGGCCGACTACTGCCTCGACCTTGCTGCTTTGTTGTGCGTCGACCGATTTCTGCGGCAAGCCAGTCCTCGGCTTCTTGCTGCGATACCTGCCCAAG
Source organism: Sulfuritalea sp. (assembly GCA_016712985.1). Taxonomy (GTDB): domain Bacteria; phylum Pseudomonadota; class Gammaproteobacteria; order Burkholderiales; family Rhodocyclaceae; genus Sulfuritalea. The sequence goes on from JADJQA010000077.1 coordinate 9,236, forward strand.
CCTGGCGAAGATTCTTCTCCCGCGCCAGACTTTATCGACGGTTCTTGAACCGTCTTCTTCGAGGGATATGCCCCTCGCTCTTGTTCGTCCCATGAAAACTCCTTAGTCGCGGGACGCCCGTTGCGGCGCTTATATTCGTCCGCAAACGCGTCAAGGTCAAGTCGATCAAATGCCCACCCTTCCTGCCGATAGGTATCTCGGTCAGATATGGGCGTACATCGCGCTCGAATACTTCCTTGCACATGCCGAGATAGGCCGGTGCATTGCAATGGCGTATGTAGCGGGGTATGGCATTCATTCAGTCACCCGTAAATCGTCTTCTTGCTGGACTCGTGAAGTCTCAGCGCTGCCCTCGACCGCAACCGACATCCCTTGATCCTTCCGGGGAATGCGGCGATAGTCGCGGAACAATTCGTAGCACCTCTTGAGGTTGATCCGCGCCTTTGGTCGATTCACCTATGTTTAGCCATCTCGGTAATCGGCACATATCGGCTGCCGAGCGGGCCACCCAAATCGCTTCCCGGTAGATCTCTCCTGGACGGACGTCGCCTTCCGGCCTAGGAGGCCTTTTCACGCCCGTACTCCCCTTAATACGTAATCGCTGAAAAAACTGTCGGCGACTTTGCCCTAAGTCATAAAAATATCTCCCTGGCAATGCCGATTAGCTAGGACAACAACGTCATTGGTCTATTCACCCCCCTTTCATTTGACGAAAGGGGGGCGCCATGGCGCTCAAACCGGGCAATGGCCTACATGCGTGGGAGATTGCGGTTACCAAGAAACTCGTTGGCGAATCTCGCCGGCGGTCACGAAGTCTGTACCGGGAGGAATTCGACGATCTGATGCACGCATGCCTGCTGCGCTGGCTGGAAGTGCGACCGAAAGCCGTACCGGACCCAGACGGACCAACGATGGCCTTTCTGGCGAAGGTGGTGCGCAATAAGCTGATCGATCTGGCGCGCAACCGCGGGGCGGGCAAGCGGCGCAGTGAGCAGGAAGCCGTGTCCCTCGACGAACCCGTCGGCGAAGCCGGCGATTCACTCACCTTCGCCGAGCTGGTCGATGCCGAACAGGGTCGCGAGCCGGGAGACCGCGAGCGGTTCGACCCGATCGACATCCAAATCGATGTAGCGGATGTGATCAGGCGGCTCACGCCCGAGCAACAGCGCCTGTGCGAACTGCTGGGCGCCCAGGGTCTGTCGATCAAGGCAGCCGCGGAGAAGCTCCGAATCCCGCGGGCAACCCTCTACGAGGAAATCAAGCGCATCCGCACGATCTTCGCCCTGCATGGCCTGGACGACTATCTGCGGCCATGACCTGCGACATCGCCGACGCTCTTGCCAACGCTTCGCCGAAATATTTCCGACACTTTGCCGAAGGATTTCGTATGAATGAACCATGACCTGAAACCGTACCGATTCGATGATCAAATTCACTGTGACCAGCACCAAGGGCGGTGTCGGCAAGACCACGCTCACCGCCAACCTGGGGGCGCTCCTCGCCGACATGGGATTGCGCGTGCTCCTGATCGACGCCGACGTGCAACCCTCGCTGTCGAAATATTTCCCGCTGGCGGTGGCGAAGCCGGCTGCCGGCCTGACCGAAGTGATCGTGCGCGGCGCGGTCACCCTGCCGTGCATCACGGCGACCCTGTACCAGAACCTCGACATCGTCATCTCCGACGATCCCGAGGGCAATCTGCCTCACTGGCTGCTGAACCGCATCGACCGCGGCTTCCGGTTGCGCTTCGCGCTTCAGTCGCCGGCGGTGGTCGATGCCTACGACTGCGTGCTGATCGATACCCAGGGCGCCATCGGACCCTTGCAGGATGCGGCGGTGCTTGCCGCCGACATCCTGGTGTCGCCGATCACCCCGGAGATCCTCTCGGCCCGTGAATTCCGCGACGGCACCATGGAACTGCTCGATCGCCTCGAACCGGGCGGCGCGCTGGGCGCCAGCCTGGGACCGATGAAGGCGGTCATCTACCGGCAGGACCGCAGTGCCGATGCGCGGATCATCGCCAGCGGCATCCGCGAGGACTTCATCAAGCTCAAGGGCCGGGTGGCGGTGCTGGAAACCGTGGTACCCCATGCCAAGGCCTACAAGGAGGCGGCGACGCTGCGCGTCCCGGTGCATCGGCACGAACGCAAGCGCGACGGACCGATGCCGAGCGCCTACACCCTCATGCATCAACTCGCTTGGGAACTGATCCCCAGCCTCGAAGGCGTATTCGCCGACCTGCTGCCGCGACGGGAGGTGCCGCGTGAATGACGACGCGCTGCCGCCTGTCGCTCCGAGCGAGGGTGACCAATCCGTCCTTGGCAAGGATTCCGCACGGCAGACCTTGATCGAACAACGACGGCGCCTGGTCGCCGAGTCCCTGCAGGTCGGCAATCTCGGCAACAACGCCCGTGACCTGCCGGACCAGGCCGACCCGAGCCACGAGTGTCAGATCGTCCTCTCGGTCGAGGACATCCGACCCTATGAGCACAATCCGCGCCGGACCCAGAACGCCAGGTTCGACGACATCAAGGCCTCGATCCGCGCCAGCGGGTTGCGCAATCCCTTCACGGTGACGCGCCGGCCGGGTGAATCGCATTTCGTCGTCGAGGCCGGCGGCAACACGCGCCTCTTGGCCATCCGGCAACTCTGGGCAGAGACGCGCGAGCCACGCTTCCACAAGCTCGCGGTACTGTTCCGGCCCTGGCGCTCGGAAAGCCACGTGCTCACCGCCCACCTGATCGAGAACGATCAGCGCGGCGACATGAGTTTCTGGGACAAGGCCAGCGGCGTCGTTGCCCTCAAGGCACGCCTCGAAGCGGAGCAGGGAACCACGTTCTCCCTGCGACAGCTCGACGAAGCGATGAAGGCGCTGGGCCTCGCCATCAACACCGCGACGCTGGCCCACTTCCTGTTCGCCACCGAGCGGCTGGCAACTCTGGGCGAGGTCGTCGTTGATCTGTCGGGCCTCGACGTCAAACTGATGCAACCACGGCTCAATGGCATGAAGCGCTATGCGCAGACGCGCGCATCGCTTGCCGAGGATGATCTGTACGCCACGGTGTTCGAGCCGGTGTTTCGCCGAACGGCCGAGGAGTATCGGCGAACGCAGAACTTCAGTGCGGCGGTGCTGTGCCAGGCCTGCGAGGAGGCGCTGGCCGAGGTACTGGAAGAACCTGTTGTCGAACTGCGCAAGGCGCTTGACCCGGCGGCACGATCGCTGCGGGGCGCATCGGCTTCTTCGCCGGCGCCGGCCGTTGCGGTCCGCAGTGCCGACGAGGGCGGGAAGGTGCCGCCCGCGAATGACCCGTCATCATCGCCGGTGCCGGCTGTTAGCACCGCTAACACCGCCGACCCCGCCATGGCCGCTTCCGGGCGCCACGATCCGGCGAGGGATTCGCCACGCGTTGATGCGGGTGTCCCCGTCCTTCATTCGCGCATCATCCAACAGGCACGTATGTGCGCGCGTCTTGCCGGTATCGGCGACTGCCTGCGCGACGATACCGATGCGCCGCAGGGGTTCTCGCTCGACGCGTTGCCGGCTCCCGTCACTGGCGAAGCGCTGCCGCCAAGCCGGCAATGGGCCTGGCACCTGCTCGCGCTGGTCTCCGCACAACTCGATACCTCGGCATCGACGGCCATGCCCAACGAATCCACGGCATTCGATCCCGCCATCCCGGATACGGCATGCCGCGCACCACCGCCGACGCCTGCCCCCTTCTCGTTCGATGCCGCCTTCTTCGCGTGGCTGGTCGATGCCGACGACCCGGCGGCCACCGCCTGCTGGGATCTCCTGGCTTTGGTCCGGGAGGCCCGAGGGTCGCCTCTCACGCCTGACCTGCCGGGCAACGTAATGCTCACCGGGGAGGTCCCCTGATGTTGCCGCTGTTCGACCCCCAGGTGCGCCTGGCGCTGCTCAACCACGTCGCCGTGCGACTCGCCGAGGCAAGACCGGACGAGCTTCACGCCGCCGGCATCGCCGGCGAGCAACTCGCGCGCCTGCGGCAACTGTCGGCACTCGATCTGACCCGCCTTGCCACGATGCGGGATCTGAGCATCGGTGTGGCCTTCGATGCCGACGGACTCAGCGCCGGCTTGCGCAATGTCTCCCTGCTCAATGAGGCCAAGGCGCTGGAGGCGTACTTCATTCGCCACGGCGCGTCCTGGCAGATGATGAAGGCGCTGTTCAAGATCCGTCGCAAGGTCACCCTCAAGCGTCGCCGGGAATCCGGCGCCTGGCGACCGGGAGGTCGGATCCCGCTGCCCGACAAGGTGCAGCGCGAACGCATCTACCGGGTCTGGATGAGCATCGAGGATCCGAGTCCGCGGGTCCGCTACTTCCGCCTGCATCAGGCCTTTCCCAAGCTCGCCATCGCCGTCCTGGAGGCGGTGGCGCGCAGTTTCGAGGAGACATCATGAACCAGCGCACTACCCTTCCCCCCGGCGTCACCGCCCAACTGCTGCTCGACGTCTTCGACCTGCCGATCAGCTTTCACCGTTGCCTGGTGCCGATCACCGGCAGCGTGACAGCCGCTCTGATGCTGTCCGAGGCGATCTGGATCAGCGAGCAACTCCACCCGGAGGCCAAGGGGTGGTTTTGCAGGTCGCAGGAGGAGTGGACCGAGGAAACCGGGCTGTCGCACTCGGAGCAGGAAACGGCGCGGCGCGCCTTGCGCGATGCGGGCTTCATCGAAGAGCTTCACGCCGGCTCGCCGGCGAAGCTCTGGTTCCGCGTGTGTCCGGTGCCGGTTTCACGCGCCATGCGGGCACGCGCCGAAGCCGCTTGCCGAGCCCGCGCGCAGGCCCAGACGTGAATGACGAAATACTGATTGCGCTTCCTGGTGAGGACGGGTGGGACTGTGTCCGGCACGTCCGAACGCTGGACACCCTCTGGCCGCTGCTGGGACGGCGTATCGCGTTTTATCGCCGGCTGGTGGACCTTACGGCCAATGTCAAGGCGGCGCTGCTGCTCGCCCAGTCGATCTACTGGACGTGTCCCGGTCGCGACATCACCGGCGCCGGCGGCTGGTTCCTCAAGACCACCGAGCAGTGGGAGATGGAAACCGGACTCTCGCTGAGGGAGCAATCCGCCGCGCGCCAGGTGCTACGGGAACTGGCAATTCTCAGCGAGCGGCGCATCGGCTTTCCGGCCAGCCTGCATTTCCGGCTTTGCCTCGATCGGATCGAGGCGCTGCTGGGCGCTCGGATGGGCAGGGTGACGGGGAGCCTGGACTGGGCCGATGGCGCCGCGGTCGCCGAACTCCTGGGGCCTTCGCTCACCTACTACCGCCGGCTGGCCGGCATCGGCGGCGGGGTCCATGCCGGCCTGTTGCTCTCGCGTGCGCTTTACCTGACCCGGTTGCAACTGCACCGGCAGTTGCAGGGGTGGGTTGGCAATTCGGTAGCCGAGTGGGCCGAGCAGATCGGCCTCACGCGTTATGAGCAGCAGATTGCGCGGCGGGAACTGGCGAGCGCCGGAGTCTGGGAAGAGGAGCGGCTCGGAGTTCGACGCCGGCTCTTCGTTCGGATCCGGCTCGACAGCCTGCTCGCCCTTCTGGTCGCCGATGAGCGCGACGACGCGAATCGCAGCGATTCGCCGAGCTCGTCAGAGAGCGGAATTCCCACAATCGATAGACGACAAGAAGGAGAAACCAGTATGCAGCAATCCCACATTCATGTTTCGACAAGAA
>JADJQA010000078.1 GCA_016712985.1 Sulfuritalea sp.
AGTTACCTGCATCGAGGAGGGAAATGGGCCGAGACCGCAAGCCTGGCGGTGGATCCCGAATTTCTCGGTTGCGGCATTGGCTTTCAGTTGCAACACGCCAGGCTGGCCGAAATGCGCGCCAAGGGCATCGCGCACGTGCGGACCGATTCCGACCGGCCCGAGGTCATCCGCTGGTATGTCGACAAATTCGGCTATCGCATCACCGGGCAACAGCCGAAGAAGCACGCCTTCGGCCGCGCCGACTGTGACCATTGGACGATACTGGAACTCGATCTGGATCCAACCTGATGGCTTGCAATCTGTTGTTGATCGCGCAGTCGGATCATGTCCACCTGGCCGATTTCCAGGCTCTCGCGAGTGAGATCTGCGACGTGGCGCCAGATGTGCACGCCTACGCCATGTGGGATCAGTCGTATGACTGGAAGACGATCGATTCAGCCCTTGATCGACCGAGCTTTTCCTTCTGTCCGGTGCCGGTTCGCGCCTTCAAGCCTTAGCGCGGACCGCTGCTTCAGTCGTAGGCTGTACAAGAGCGAGGAGTACGCGGCCTTGCAGCAAGCCGATGTGCCGCTGCCCTGCTGGGCTTGCTGACGCCGGACAGCAAACCTGACACCTGGACGGTTTCGGTCCGTATGTCGTGGTGAAGCCCGACTGGAGCGCGGAGGGGGCGGACGTGAAAATCATACGCCGCGGACCAGGTGCGCTGGCACCTCAATACCGATTACACGCGCCGACTGCGGGGGCGACGCCGGTAACTGGATAGTTCAGGAATTCATCTATACAGGCCCGCAACCGGTCAACTACCGCGTCGACCTTGTTCGGCGAGCCTCTGTGGGGCTGGAAAGTCACGGCCGACCGTACGCGACGCCCCTTCGCCATCGCTACGATTTTCGCCAGGGCGAGACTGGCGGTGGCATGTCTATCGTGTCATCCGGCAAAGGCTGTGTTTTTTCCTTGATCGATGAACCTGATCTGGCCGATCTGGCACGGCGCGCGCATCGCGCGTTTCCGGATATTCCGGTGCTTGGCGTCGACATGGTGCGCGACATCGAGAGCGACCGGTTGTATGTAATTGAAGTGAATGCAGGCGGCTACACCTGGCATGTGGCGTCCAAAGTCGGGCGCAGGATTCAGCAGGATTTCGCCTTCGATATTGAAGCCCGCTTCAACATCCGGCAGAGGGTGGCGCGGATACTCGCCGAGCAGGCGCGCCGACATGCGCGATAGCGTCTGGCCTTTCCCTACGAGATGCTGGCCAGCATCGTCCGCACGCACCAGGCGGGCGGTCAGTTGGTATTTGTCGGTTAGCGGAGTTTGCATCGCCCCTTGTCTGATGACGAATGAGCACTGATATCCCGCGCGAAGTTGTTGTCCGGGGCGCACCATCGGGTCGTAAAATCGCAACGATCGCCGATCGAGCATACCCTCTCAGTGACCGGAAAGCCCCAAAACCAACGTGTTTAGAAACCTGTTTGCACTTCTTGCCGGTGTGATCCTGCTGGTCCTGGGATTCTTGTTTTCGCTGGTGGTCTTTGCCGCGATCATCGCGCTCGGTCTTGCGCTATGGGGCTATGTGTGGTGGAAGACGCGGAAGCTGCGTCGGACAATGCAGGAGCAGGCACCCGGCAGCCAGACAATCGACGGTGAGGCCACGGTTGTCGAGAAACCCGCGCAAGCACGAAAAACGTCTTGCCTGGCGATCCGCCGGGGCCGTAGGCGAGATCAGTCAAAGCATGTTGTTGCAGCGCAGCAGTTCCCGCTAAGATGTGCCTGTTGGTTCAAGGAGCGTGCTCGTGACCCCATTCAAGCTGCCAGTTCGAATACATCGAGAATCGCACCTTCGATGAAATCGCGGTCGGCGATAGCGACACGCTGGTGCGTACCCTGCGCCACGAAGACATCCAGATGTACGCGATCATGTCGGGCGACATCAGTCCGTCCCATGTCGATTCCGAATACGCCCATTCGTCGATGCTGCGCGAGGTGATCGCCCATGGCATGTGGGGCGGCGCCCTGATCTCCACCGTGCTTGGCACGCGCTTCCCCGGACCCGGCACGGTCATCGATCAGTCGCTGCACTTCGCGTTGCCGGTGCGGGTCGGCGACACGCTGACTGTCACCGTCACCTGCCGCAAAAGTTTCCGCGCAACAAGCACATGATGCTTGATTGCGTGTGCACCAACCAGGACGGACAGAAGGTGATCAGCGGCACCGCCGAGGTCCTGGCGCCGACTGAAAAAATCAAGCGCCTGAAAGCCAGCCTGCCGGAATTCAAGCTTTCCGAAACCCGCAAGGCGCGCTTTGAGCACCTGCTGGAAATCACCAGGGGACTCACCCCGATATCGATGGCCGTGGCCCACCCCTGCGATGCCGAATCGCTGAAGGGCGCACTGCTGGCGCGCGATCGCGGCCTGATCATGCCCACCCTGGTCGGCCCCGACAGAAAGATCCGCCAGGTGGCGGAAGCCAACCAGCTCGACCTCTACGGTTGCACGCTGATCAACGTCGCCCACAGCCATGCCGCCGCCGAAGTCGCCGTAGCCATGGCGCGCGAAGGCCAGATCGAAGCGTTGATGAAAGGCTCGCTGCATACCGACGAACTGATGAGCGAAGTGGTGGACAAGGCCACCGGCCTGCGCACCGAACGGCGCATCAGCCATGTGTTCCTGATGGACGTGCCGACCTATCCGCGCCTGCTGCTGATTACCGATGCGGCGGTGAATGTCGCGCCGATCTCGACGCCAAGGTCGACATCGCGCAGAACGCTATCGATCTGGCGCGCATGCTGAAGATTTCCGACCCGAAGGTGGCCATCCTCGCCGCGGTGGAAACGGTCAACACGCAAATGCAGGCGACGCTCGATGCAGCGGCCCTGTGCAAGATGGCGGACCGCGGCCAGATCACGGGCGGCCTGCTGGACGGCCCGCTGGCCTTCGACAATGCCATCTCGCTGGTCGCCGCGCGCACCAAGGGCATCAAGTCGGCGGTGGCCGGCCAGGCCGACATTCTGCTGGTTCCCGACATCAGATCCGGCAACATGCTGGCCAAGCAGCTCCGAATACCTCGCCGATGCGCTGACCTCCGGGCATCGTGCTCGGCGCGCGGGTGCCGATCGTGCTGACCAGCCGCGCAGACTCCGCCGAAACCCGCACCGCCTCCACCGCAGTCGCAATGGTGATCGCCCATGCCAAACGCAAGAAGTTCTCGTCCGCGGGTCGCGCATGAGCGGCGCGATCCGAACGGTTAGCGTGAAATAACTCGTTCGGAGGCGACCGGCGATAGTCGAGCGAAGCGGGCTGGTTGAAGCCTCCGCGAGACGAGGCGGGGTTTCGCAACGCATGCGTTGCGCCGCCGCAGCCGGCAGGCAGTGCAATGCCTGCCGTGGGCCGCGGAGCGGACGGGAGGGGCGGGAGTTCAATTCACCTTTCGCGTGTTTCATCACCAGGGGTGCCGCGACATTGCTGCATGCAAGTTAGCGCGGGCTCCTCCCCGATCAAGTTGGCGCTGTTCGCGCGGCAGACGGCGGAACTCATCGCCTGAGCGGTCACTTTCGGGACTTTCCAGTCCCATGGCGCTTGTCAACCCTTGAGGAACGACACGAAACCGCGCTAGCAAAAGCGGCCCAGACAGCGCTGGCACCAAGCCTTGAAAAGCACTGCCATCCCGCTGTTTTCTTCTTCTTTCATATCGATAAAACATACTATATGTAGTGGGTCACGACTGCTGACCTGCACTAAAATTTACTAACTTGTTGTTTTATCAGATAAACAAATTTTTTGCTTTTCACGCTACCGAGCCGGGGGTATGCTTCCTCGCTCACGGGAAACCAAGACGGACCTAACATTCGGAAGAGACCATGGCGACGATAATAAATAATACTGAGGAATCAATAAATTACGAGCATACAGGGCAGATGGACCTGCCTCTGCCGCAGGAAATTTCCGGCGAAGTTCTGCTTGAGAAATACGCAAAGGGCAGCGAGCGCGACGTCCGCGACGTCCGTAGCCGCGTGGCCCGTGCGCTGGCCTCGATCGAAGTCGAGGACAAACGCGATTTTTGGGAGGCGCGCTTCCTCGAAGCCCAGGAAAATGGCTTCGTTCCCGCGGGACGCATCAACTCCGCCGCCGGCACCGACCTGTGCGCCACGCTGATCAACTGCTTCGTGCAACCGGTGGGTGATTCGATTTCCGAACTCGTCGACGGTCGCCCCGGCATCTACACTGCACTGTTGCAGGCTGCCGAAACCATGCGTCGCGGCGGCGGCGTCGGCTATGACTTTTCCTCGATCCGGCCGATCGGCGCCTACGTCAAGGGCACGCATTCGCGGGCCTCCGGTCCGGTCTCCTACATGCGCGTCTTCGACCGTTCCTGCGAGACGGTCGAATCCGCCGGCAGCCGCCGCGGCGCCCAGATGGGCGTCCTGCGCTGCGACCATCCTGACATCGAGGAATTCATCCATGCCAAGGATGCCGGCGACCTGACCAACTTCAACATTTCGGTGGGCGTGTCCGACCCCTTCATGCAGGCTGTGGAAGCCGACGGCGAGATCGAACTGACGCATCGCGCCACACCCTCCGCCGACATCAAGGCCAACGGAGCCTACCAGCGCGGCGACGGGCAATGGGTGTATCGCAAGCTGCGCGCCCGCGAGCTGTGGGAACAGATCATGCGTTCCACCTACGATCACGCCGAGCCGGGCATCCTGTTCCTCGATCGCATGAACAAGGACAACAACCTCTACTACTGCGAGAGCATCGAGGCCACCAACCCCTGCGCCGAACAACCGCTGCCGCCCTATGGCTGCTGCTGCCTGGGCTCGATCAACCTGACCCTTTTCGTCAAGGATGCCTTCAGCAGCAAGGCGAGCTTCGATTTCGCGGCCTTCGGCAGGGTCATCGACACCTCGGTGCGCATGCTCGACAACGTGCTCGACGCCACGCACTGGCCGCTCGAGCAGCAGCTCAAGGAAGCGCAGAACAAGCGCCGCGTCGGGCTCGGCTTCACCGGCCTCGGCGATGCGCTGATCATGCTGATGCTGCGCTACGACACCGATGCGGCGCGCGATATGGCGACCAAAATCTCCGAGTTCATGCGCGACCGCTCTTACCTGTACTCGGTCGAACTGGCCAAGGAACGCGGCGCCTTCCCGCTGTTCAATGCCGACATGTACCTGTCCGGCGGCAATTTCGCTTCGCGCCTGCCGCAGGAGGTCAAGGACGCGATCCGCAAGCATGGCCTGCGCAACTCGCACCTGCTGTCGATTGCGCCCACCGGCACCATCAGCCTGGCCTTCGCCGACAATGCCAGCAACGGCATCGAGCCGCCGTTTTCCTGGACCTACACGCGCAAGAAGCGCATGGCCGACGGCACTTTCAAGGAATACGCGGTCGAGGATTACGCCTGGCGCCTCTACAAGCACCAGGGCGGCGACGTTTCCAGGCTGCCGGACTACTTCGTCACCGCGCTGGAAATCTCGGCCCAGGCCCACGAAAAGATGGTCGCCGCCGTGGCGCCCTACGTGGATACCTCGATCTCTAAGACCGTGAACGTTCCCGCCGACTATCCCTATTCGGAATTCGAGGACCTCTACATGGTGGCCTGGAAATCCGGCCTCAAGAGCTCGCCACCTACCGGCCCAATTCGGTACTGGGTAGCGTGCTCTCAGTCACGCCGACGCCCGCGGAAAGCGCCAGAAGCAGCCGCAGGACGTCACCATCGATCACGCCAACCGTCGCCTTTCGATCGGCGCCCTGCCCGCCCCGGTGCTGGCTTCCCTGCGCTGGCCGGGCCGCCCGCGCATGACCGACGGCAACGCGGCATGGACCTACATGGTCGAAGCGCCGCACGGCGAGTTCGCCCTCTTCGTCGGCCAGATCGAAAACGAGCTGGGACGCGACGTGCCCTTCGAGGTCTGGGTCAATGGCGCCGAGCAGCCGCGTGGCATCGGCGCGGTGGCCAAAACGCTGTCGATGGACATGCGCGCCAACGACAAGGCCTGGCTCAAGCTCAAGCTCGACGCCCTGGCCAAGACGCAGGACGACGACTCCTTCGAACTGCCCCTGCCCCCAACGGCGAACGCAAACTGGTTCCCGGCGTGGTCTCGGCACTGGCCCATGTCGTGCGTTACCGCTGCGAAAAGCTCGGCGCGCTGGAAGGTTCGGAAGCCACCGGTGATCGACTGCATGTTCAGCCGCGACGAGCCCAAGACCGGCACCGACGGCACGCTGTCATGGACCGTCGATGTGGTCAATCCGGCGTCCGGCGAAGAGTTCGTGCTGGGCCTAGAAGAAATCACCCTGCCCGACGGCGTCACGCGGCCCTACTCGGTGTGGCTCTCCGGCCACTACCCGCGCGCGCTGGACGGCCTGACCCGCCTGCTCTCGCTCGACATGCGCGTGCTCGATCCGGCCTGGATCGGCATGAAGCTGAGGAAGCTGCTCAACTACGCGGAACCGCTGGGCGATTTCATGGCCCGCGTGCCCGGCTCGAACAAGCAGCAGAACTGGCCTTCCACCGTCGCCTACATCGCCCGCCTGATCATGCACCGCTATGCGATGCTGCGCATTCTCGACGAGAATGGCTACCCGACGCGTGAAATGGGCATCCTCGAGGTCCCCGAGCAGAAGAGCGGCGGCGTCAAGGTGATGCAGGGCTCGCTCTGTGGCGAATGCGGCAACTACACGGTGATCCGCAAGGACGGCTGCGATTTCTGTTCGGCTTGCGGCGCGGTGGGGAGTTGCGGCTGATACCGCTTACCCGATAGCTGCAGGAAACCAAAGCCCACCGGCCGCAAGGAACGGGTACGCTCAAGCCGCGATTCGCAGGCCGCTCTTCTTCAGGATCGCCGTGCTGTAGAGAATCTCGTGGGCCCGGCAGGCATCGCCCAGCAGTGTCGCGATCTCCGCGACGCGGGCGGCAACCTCCCGGCGATTCTGGCTATGCACCATGGCGAACAGGTTGTACGGCCAGTCGGGAAGTCGGCGCGGACGCCGGTAGCAGTGCGTGACGAATTCCAGGGCGCCAACCTGCTTCCCCATCTCGTCGATCCGGGAATCATCGACATCCCACACCGACATGCCGTTGGCGGTATAGCCGATGGCATAGTGATTGGGCACGGCGCCGATGCGGCGGATGACGCCGCTATCGAGCATGCGCCGCAGCGCGCCAGAACATCGTCGGCGGAGACATCGAGTTCGCGCGCCAGTGCGTCGTAAGGCCGCGAGACACGAGGCAGGCCGGCCTGGGTGGCGACGATCAAGCGCCGGTCGATGGCGTCGAGCGCGGGCTTAGGCGAGGATTCGGGCATGCGGCTTCATCTCCACGAAGTATTCGCGCTCTTTCCGGAAGGCGAAGACCGGCAAGCCGGTCACCGCTTCGATCGCGGCGATTGCTTCGGAAATACCTTGCGGCGTGGCCGTGGCCAGCACGAACCACATGTTCAGGGCATGCTCGCGCCGATAGTTGTGCGCCACCTCGGAGAAGGCGTTGACCTGCGCCGCGACGCGCTCGAACTCGGCTTCCGGCACGCGCATCGCGGCCAGAACAAACGCACCGCCGGCCCTCTCGATCTGGAACATGGGTCCAAAGCGTGTCAGCACGCGACGCTCGAGCAGCGAATCGAGACGTCGCAGCAGTTCCGATTCGTCCAGGCCGAGTGCCTCCGCGACCTGGCGGTAGGGCTCGGCGACCAGAGGAAAGTCGCCTTGCAGGGCGTTGATCAGTCGCCTGTCGACCTCATCCAGCGCCGCACCGGAGGCCAGATCAGGGCCGCTGCCTCGGGCATTGGCGAACCCGGCCGCTGCCGGTCTGGACGGCGCTTTCAGCAAAATCGCGCGCCGCACTGCTTGGCGAAGCGGCGCGTCGAGGCCAGCGTCAGTCAGGCAAACCCGCCTGCCGGCTCAGGCGCTCGATCACCGGCCCCACTTCCTCGCGCGCGTGGCCCCGCCACCATGCAATACAGGTTGTAGGGCCAGTGCGGCGGGTGCGGGTACGTCGGTAGCAGGCGTGACAGCGGCTTCGGCCGCGAGTTGCCGACCGATCGGTCGACGTCCCGGTCGGGGCGTCGAACACCACCATCGCATTGGCGCGATAGCCCAGCTCATGGTGGCGCACCACCACGCCGAAGCGCTTGATCATCCCTTCCCCGATCCACCCGCGATCCGGGTCAGCACTTCGCTCTCGCTCATCCCGGCACGCTCGCCGAGCCGCGCGAAGAACCGCGAAACCAACTCAAGTCGGGCTGCAGCGCCGCAATCAGCCTTTGCTCGATGGCGTCGGATTTCGCGCACCGGCGTGTCGGGAATCCGGGCATGATGCTTGTGCGCCGACTTCAGATCAGACCGAGGTCGATGTGATATTCCTGCTCCAGTGGCATGGAGAGCACGGCGCAACCGGTCTCGCGCTCGATTGCGCCCAGGGCCGCCGCCAGCCTGGCCTGATCGGACGCCGTGGCAACGAACCACAGGTTGTAGTGATGCTCGCGCTGGTAATTGTGATTGACTTCCGGCCGAGCGCTGATCCGTGCGGCTATTTCTTCAAGCCGTTCCGCGGGGGCGGCCAGCGCAGCCAGCGTCGATGCGCCGACCCGCCGCGCGGCAAACACCGCGCCAACGCGGCTGATAGCGCCCGCGCGCGCAAGCGCTCAACGCGCCAAGGATCGCCGTCTCGCCGTCGCCGACTGCTGCGCCCAAGTGCTCGAAAGGCCGCACCGTGATCGGGAAATCGCGCCGCCGGTTGTTGAGCAGGGGAAATCCAGCGGGCCACAGGGCGAGTCCATGCTCACGATCCAATGCGCGCGGCGCGGCGCTGAAGAAGATCCCGGAAGGCGCCTCGGCAGCAAAGCGCCGCGCCTGGAAGGTCCACGGTGTCGTAGACGACGACCCGATTGTCATCGCGCGCGGAGACCAGACACGCCTGCGCCCGCGTCAGGGTGAACTCCATGTGCGCTTGCCTTGCCGGGCTGCAGGGGTCTACACCGCCTTCGGCCCGTCAGCGTGTCGATCACCTGCACCGCGGCCGTTGTCGGGAAGGCGAGTTGACCAGATCTGGCGACCGTCGGGGCTGGCCATGACGACACCGGTTGGCCCTTGAGCCGCGACGCGACCGGTTTCCTTGCCGTGGTCGGCCACCCAGCACCTCGTGGCGGCCGATCGCCATTAGCCAGGCGCGGCCTGCCGCCACGGACCAACCGCGCAGATGCGGCATCTTGAACACCGGCCGCGGTTGGCTCACCGCCGCGGCCGTAGTTTTCGAGGATCTTGCGCGGCCCTTCTCCGGCTGCCAGAGATCGAGCAGCGCGATGCCGTCACTCGACGAACAAGCCTGCGAGGTAGTGGCGGCCATCGGGAGTGACCTGGCCGTCGTAGGGTTGCAGGCCGGCCGGATAGCGCTTCGTCACGGGCCGCTTCGGATCGGAAAATCAACTGACCAGATCTCGCCGCCGTCGAACAGCGCGTAGGCAGACCGGTTTGACCGGTACGTCGGCGAGAGCCGACCACCTTCGAGAACTGTCGGCGCGTATTCCGCGGGGACTTCGGACAGGAGTTCCAACGTATCGGCATCGAAGGCCCTGATGCCGCCCGGCGTATAGTTCTGCGCGACGACAATGCGTCCGTCCTGCGAAATCAGACCGCCAATGGCGTTGCCCGACTACATGTCGCGCTTGACGATGCGGGCTTCGAGCAGATCGACCTTGGTCAGGCCGCCGTCGCGACCGAAGACGAAGGCGTAACGCGCATCGCGCGAACACACCACCGAGGCGTGGGAGAGGTCGCCCGGGCCGCCGACGCGGACCATAGGCTGGCGAGGCGCGGCTATTGACCGGCGTGACGTGCCCGCTTCCGCGCTTTCGATTATTACCGGGCCGAGATCGCCGGTGCCGCGCAACAGAGTCCACCACCCGCTGAACAGGATGGCAAGGACACGAGCAAGCCGGCAGACAGAGTGAAGTGAGCGACTCATTTCGGGAACCGGCTTCGATCAGCGGGCCACGATCCACTGCGCCTCGTCTTCCGCGAGGAAGCGGTGCCAGGGCAGCATCGGCGTCCCCGGACGACCACGGACGATGGTGGCCGCAAGACCCTCGGCCGGCTTGTCGGCCAGGGTCGCCGGCAGCAGCGCCGGTCCGAGGCCGCCTTTCAGGGTCATGCCGTGGCAGACCGCAATCACGGCGCACGGGTGGATAAGTTCCTTCTGCCGCGCCGGCGACGACTCCGCCGCGGCCGGCGTGGTGTTTAATGCAGAGGAAAGCCAGCAGCGCAGTCAGGACAGAAACAATTGCCGGTACTATTCGACAAGGACCAGCCCTTTCATTTCCTCATGCCGGGCTGGCGGTAGCCGTAGGACCAGGCTGCGCGAGCGCTGCGCTGCCAATGTTCATCCGGGGAACATCCGCTCCGATTCAGGCGTTTTCGGCGGGAAAACAGATGACTGGTGCGTTTCTCGCCCAGTTGATCCACTTCACGACATCGCCAGCCTTGATACGAACCTCCTGTGGCACGGCGATAGTCCTGAATCATCACCTCGACCGTCTGCGCAATCCACAAACGGAAACGAAGGCGCCAGCAGGCTTTGGCGCTCGTTCAAAATGGCAGCTACGGACATCTCCGGACCCCAGTCGAAATCACTGTGACTGCCTTCACGTCGCCATCGGCGCCAATCCCCAACTTGTAGCCAAGCTGAAACGTGATAGAAGCGATAAGACCGTCTTATCCGGTATGGACAGCGATGCCAAACGGCACCGCAGTACCTTCCGCCAGCGCCAGATCCCGCCTCACCGCCGGTCAGCTTGCGGGTAAAGGTGACCGTATAGATACCATAGCGTTGCTCGCCTTCGGCCTTGACCGAGGGCCTTGCCGTCCTTGTCCACCCCGCTCGGCAACCACATGACCGTCAAGATGCATGGCGCCCTTGCCGCCAGCACCGCTCTTCCACTGGAAGTAATCGGCATACACATCACCACAAAGCCATGTTGGCCCCGGTTATGTACTTCTTCTTATCCCGGCTTGGCGCGAGGCATCGAACGCACATCCGCATGGCATATCGCCCAGCAACCGAACTGATCGGCCTGCGGAACCTTGCTGCCGACAAC
>JADJQA010000079.1 GCA_016712985.1 Sulfuritalea sp.
GAGATGGAAGCAGCGCGAGGCATGGGCGTAGAGCACCGGGTCGTCGCGAACCTCTTCGTACGAGGGCAGGCGGATCGCCGTGTGAGCGCGTGCGTGCTTCTGCCCGAGCCGCTGGCGCGGCTGACAACGCGTACGAGCGCCGCAGCACCAGCGCCGACTGTTGCAGATGTCGGCATGGTGGTTGATTGCTTGTTTGGCCAGATACCGTTCGCGGTGAGTCGTGAGCTTGTGGAACGGTCGAACCGGGGTTTGCAGGTGCGAATGCTGGCCATCCCGACAGGCTCAGGCCGAACGGATGAGATGGATTTGCTTTGCGGGGACGAGCAACTGGCGTCCATCGCGTACCCCGGCGGAACTTCCTTCGCGGCGTAGGGATCGGGATGGGCATGCACGGCGCGGGGGTATCCACGGTGGTCGTGACGCGGTGGCGACCCAGTCCGGCCCCGCAGCCAGCCATGCGGCGCCATGGGCGCTGCCGCGCAGGTCGCGGATCTCGTGGATCTTCTCACCCCTGGCGAGGCGGTGGGCGAGCTCCACCAGCGCGCGCTCGGCATTGCCGAACAGCAGGAGGTCGGCCTTGGCGTGCGGCAGGATCGAGCGCCGCACCGTGTCCGACCAGTAGTCGTAGTGCGCGATGCGGCGCAGGCTGGCCTCGATGCCGCCGATCACCAGCGGCACCTCGGGGAAGGCTTTCGCGGGCGCGCTGGGAATACACGATCATGGCGCGGTCGGGGCGGCGGTCGGGCGCGGCGTTGGGCGTGTAGGCGTCGTCGGAGCGGATCTTGCGGTCGGACGTGTAGCGGTTGACCAGCGAGTCCATGTTGCCCGCGGTGATGCCGAAGTACAGCTTCGGCGCGTAGCGCCCGAAGTCGGTGGCGGACTGCCAGTCGGGCTGGCTGATCATGCCGACGCGGAAACCCTGCGCTTCGAGCAGGCGGCCGACCAGCGCCATGCCAAAGCTCGGGTGGTCGATGCAGGCGTCGCCGGTGACGAGGATGATGTCGCATTCGTCCCAGCCAGCGCGTCCATTTCGGCGCGCGACATCGGCAGGAAGGGCGCGGTGCCGAAGCGCTGCGCCCAGTACGGGCGGTAAGCGGTCAGCGGGCGTGGGGCCTGACTGCTCAAGATGTCGCGGCCGGCAGGAATGGCGGAAAAACTCATGGAGGCGGAACAGGTCAAGGGTTATGAGAAGCGGCGCCTTGCATGCCGGGGATTCCGCTTCGCGGGCCGGTTATCCACTCGGACGGCTCTGGCGAGACGGTCGCAACGGCAGGGAAGTTCCGTCATTATCGCTTCTCCTGCCGTGCAAATGAATGTGGTGGAGGAAGAAGGCTCCCCCGCGGGGGGGGGGGGCCCCCCCCCCCCCCCCGCCCGCCCGGGGGGGGGGGGAAAGGAGGGAAAGGGAACCCAAAACGTTGACCCGGGCTGTCTGGTCGAAGATCGAAGAACGCCTTCACCCCGCGGGAGGGTGCGGGAGTGGTACGGTAGCCCGGAGGAGGGGCTATTGGTGTCCCCAATGAGAACTGGGCGCTGTCTTCGCTGGCCAGTTGCGCCGGAATGCCGCGTCGTTCGCAATAGCTGCGCACCGGCTCCAGCCATTTCCATTCCCGCGCGATGATGGCGCAGAACGGCCAGTCCCAGTCGCGATCCAGTGCCGCCAGGCGTTCAACTTCCGCCATCACTGCCGCCGTCTGGCTCGCTGCGTTGCCGCCGGCCGCGATTGCTGATCGCGAAACAGGCTCAGGGCAAGTTCCGCATCCTTCGGCGGATTGTTGCGGTACCCGCTGGCAAGGGCGCCATCCTGATAGTGCTTGGCCAGAAGATGGCAGCGATTGCGCGGAAAGGCGAGCGGATTGAGGCGCAGCGTGTGGACGGCGCGCAGCCAAAGTAGGCGCAGCCCTGGGCGCAGTGCGGCCGGCTTTGCACAGCCGGCCGGCTGCGGCGGCGCGAAGCATGCTTCGCGAAACCCCGCCTTCGCCCCGCACGGGGCGAGGGGAGCGTCGAGAGTCGCTGACACGATTTTTACGTTAAACGCGCACGCGGCTTTGCGACGGCACGTGGCGGGCGAGGAAATCCATCTGGTCGGCGAGGATGTTGCGGTTGCAGAGGATCAGGTATTCCGCCTTGTTCGGCACATAGGGCGCATAGACCAGTTCCATGCGCGCCTGTTCCGGGGTGCGTCCGCTCTTGGTCTGGTTGCAGTGACGACAGGCCGTTACCACGTTCATCCAGGTGTCGCGCCCGCCCTGCGAGGCCGGCAGCACATGGTCGCGCGTGAGCCGCTGCGAGGAAAACTCGCGCGCGCAATAGGCGCAGATGTGGCGGTCGCGATGAAACAGCTCGCGGTTGGACAGCGGCGGGATCGGATGCAGTGCCTTGCCGGACAGGGCCTTGCCGCGGATCGCGATGATGCTGTTGGTGGACAGTGCGGAACGCTGGCCGGTCGAGCGGTTGGTGCCGCCGTGGAAAATGAAATGCGTGTCCCCCGCGTCCCAGGCGACCAGGTCGCGCGCGACGTAAATGCAGGCGTGCTGCCAGTCAACCCAGCGGTGCGGAACACCGTGCTGGTCGAGGGTAAGAATCAGCGGATGGCTACTCATCTCGATAGAATCCCATATCGGCAAGAATTTAGCAGAGCGCAATGACTTTTGATAGCTTGCAGGCGACGACATTGGCGACGCGACGGCTGCGCAATGCCATAGTTGCCTCGCTGCTTGCCCACCTGCTGGTACTCGGGGCCCGTCAGCATGCGCTTGCTGACCAACGATACGCCTGCGCTGCTGCAGGCCACTTTGCGCGCGCCGCCGCCGGCCGAACCGGCACCACCGGCGCAGCAGCGCGCCGTGCCGCCAGCGCCGACTTTCGCGCAGCCCCGGTCCAGGTCGGCAGCGCCGGAAATAGGGGACAGACCACAACTTCATGAATCGAGAAATCGTGGTCTGTCCCCTATTTCCAACACGCCTTTGGCTCCGTCCGAGACCGTGGCGACACCTCCGTCCGGGTCGGAGTCCGCTGTGGTCGTTGCTGAAGCGATCGCAGCGCCCACGGGCGTGGCGGGATCGGTCGGCGGCTCCCTGGTGACGGACGCCAACGCGTCCGGTGAGGCGGTCGACGGTCTGCGCGGCTATCGCCTGGCGGTTGCGACCCAGGCCCGACGCTTCAAGCGCTACCCGGCGCAGGCGATGGCGTCAGGCTGGGCGGGAAGCGCCGACATCCGCGTCGAAGTGGGCAGCGATGGCCGGCCGCACGCCGCCACGCTGGCGCGTTCCAGCGGCTACGAAGTGCTCGATCGGGCGGCGCTGACGATGATCGATGCCGGAGCCCTGCGCGCACGCTTGCCCGAGCCTCGCGCGGCAAGGCGTTTGCCGTGGTCTTGCCGGTGGTGTTCAATCTGGATGACGAGTAGTCATCACAGCCGCGGCTTTGGCGGTGCGGTCAGGTCTTCGGTACGAAAACGATACTGTCCGGCGCGGCGATCGGCGAAGTAGTGTTTCAGGGTGATGCCCACGGTGCGAAAGGCGATCTCGTCCCAGGGAATCGTCTTCGCGGAACAGCCGCAGTTCGAGGGTTTCCGCGCCGGGGGCGAAATCGAGGTCGAGCAGTCGCGAGCGGTAGAAAACATGCACCTGATGAATGTGCGACACGCTGATCAACGTGTACATTTCGCCCAGTTCTATCCGGGCGCAGGCTTCTTCCAGGGTTTCCCGCAACGCCGCCGCAGCGACGGTTTCGCCGTTCTCCATGAAGCCGGCCGGCAGCGTCCACTTGCCGTGGCGCGGCTCTATGGCGCGCCGGCAGAGGAGGATGCGATCCTCCACCCGGGCAGGGCGCCGACGACCAGTCGCGGATTGCGGTAATGAATCGCCCCGCAGGCATCGCAAACATGGCGCGCCAGGAGTCACCCGCCGGGACCTTCAGCGTGACGGGCGCCGCGCAGACGCTACAGTAGTTCATCGCCGGATCCATGCAGCAATTCTAGCGTGTCAATTTCCCCGGACTGAAGGCACAAATCGCTTTCCGAAGCATTTGTCAGGTCGGCTGGCGACCCCTGCGGCCCGGAAAAGGCGCATGGCGGCACTATGCGGATAGCAAAGTATCAAGAAAACATTCAGTTATATTAGCTTTGTAAGGTTTTTCTTACAAAGCTGGAGCTATCTAATTCTTACAACAGAATGGTTTTTCCATTGATTTCTTTCTTGTCAATGGCTGTGTGATCATGCATCTGCCGCGATTCGCGCTCCAATTCGGGTCGAACCGGCGCTCACAAAGGAGTGCATGATGAATTCGACCGACACCTACAACGACATAAAGGAAGTCAATCTCTCCTATCTGATGCTGGCGCAGAACATGGTTCGCTCGGATCGCGAAAGGGCCATTTTTCGTCTGGGCATCAGTGAAGAGATTGCCGACGTGCTTGCGCGTCTCACGCCGAGCCAGGTTCTGAAGATGGCCAGCTCGGACATGCTGTTGTGCAACTTCCGCTTTGAAGACACGCTGTTGCTTGATCTTCTTGCCAATCACGAACGCGATCGCGGCGTGGGCCACCTGCACGCGGCGATTCTGGCTGCCGGCAGGCCGGTTGCGACCATGGCCTGAGAAGCCTGTCATTCAATCAAGCGTCAAGCTACGGAGGCTCACCATGCGCAACAAGTCTGTCATCATAGAAGCGAAGGACATTGGTCTGGCGATCGAGTTGATCGAACTCGGCGCCCGCCTGCAACTGCTCGAGGCGGAGACCAATCTCTCGCGCGAGCGACTGCTCAAGTTGTACAAGGAAGTCCGCCACGAGTCGCCGCCGAAGGGCATGCTGCCGTTTTCGACCGACTGGTTCATGACCTGGCAGCCGAACATCCACGCCTCGCTGTTCATGGCTTATTTTCGCTTTCTCAAGTCGAATACGCAGCTTCGGGGCCTGGAACTGATCATCAAATCCTATCGGATGTATCTTGACCAGATCAAGCGCGGCGGCATGGATACCGTGCTGTCGCTGACGCGGGCCTGACCATGGTGCGCTTCTTCGATGCCAGCATGCTGCAAATGGCCACCTGTCGCGAATGCGGCGGGGAATTCGTGGCCCATGCCTACGATCCCACGCGCGGCTATGTCTGCGGTGTGTGCCACATGCCCGCACGCGCCGGCAAGACGCGGCGCGCGGCCGAAGCTGCGGCGAGCGCCGCAATCGCCACCGCCTGAGCAGGCAGCGCCAGTCACTTGGCATCCCGCGGGTTGCTCCGGCAAGCCGGAAGGAGCGTGTCTGGCTTGCGGCTTCTCCGAGACGGCTTGCGCCGGCGATTCGCCGGCACGTCGGGGGTAGTTCGCCGAGACGGAAGTCATCTCGTGGTTTGGAGTGTTCTACGCCTGATCCCGTTTGCCGCGAGCCGGCGGTTTGCCGTTATGATTGCGCCTCATGCTGGGCTGTCGCTGGCATATGACCAGTCTCGCCGAAATGTCGAGTCACGTGCCGGCTGGCGTCGGCATGATCGGCGTCAAGCGTAGCGGGCGCAACCATAAGAACAGTTCAGGGTAGAGTCAAAGATGTTGCTGATCGTCGGGTACGTGATCATTCTGGTGGCCTCGCTCGGCACCTACGCAGTGCCCGGCAGTCTGGCTGCCCTGCAGGTGCCGATGGAGTACCTGGCGATCCTGGGGCTTACCATTGGGGCTTCATCGCCGCCAACGGCAGCAAGGCCGTCAAGGCCACCCCTCAAGGCCCTGCCGGGAGCGCCGCTGAAGGGCTCGCATCTCAATAGAGCGCTCTACATGGATCTGCTGGCCATGCTCTACGAAATCCCTCCAAGGTGCGCAAGGAGGGTCTGATGTCGATCGAGGGCGACATCGAGAATCCCGAGGGTAGCGCCATCTTCGGCAAGTTCCCCGACATCCAGAAGGATCATCATGTCATGGAGTTCATCTGCGACTACTTGCGGATGATGGTTGGCGGCAATCTGAATGCCTTCGAGATCGAAAACCTGATGGACATCGAGATCGAGACCCATCACCAGGAGGCTCACGTGCCGGCGCACGTGATGTCCAGGTGGCCGATGCGGTCCCGGCGTTCGGCATTGTCGTCGCCGTGATGGGCGTGGTAAACGTCATGGGCTCGGTCGGTGTGCCACCGGCGGTGCTGGGCAAGATGATCGGCGGCGCGCTGGTCGGCACCTTCCTCGGAATTCTGGTTTCCTATGGTTTTGTCGCGCCGATTGCCGGCCAGTTGGAGCGAAGTGCGAAGAGGAAGGAAAATCTTCCAGGTCATCAAGTCTGTCCTGCTGGCGAGCATGAACGGCTATGCGCCACAGGTGGCGGTGGAGTTCGGGCGCAAGGTGCTCTATTCGGGCGACCGGCCATCCTTCCTCGAACTGAAGAAGACCTCAAGGCACGCAAGGGCAAGTGAGGCTGTTCCCTTGAGGGACGAGCGCGCGACGATGAGTGACGACACCCAGCAACCAATCGTCGTCAAGAAAATCAAGAAGGGCGGCGCGGCGCGCAATGGCGGCGCCTGGAAGATCGCCTACGCCGATTTCGTCACGGCGATGATGGCCTTCTTCCTGCTGATGTGGCTGCTGGGTTCGACTTCTCAGGGCGATCTGAACGGCATCGCGGAGTGTTTTCAGAACCCGCTGAAGGTTTCGCTGGGCGGCGGTTCCGGTTCGGGCGATTCTTCTTCCGTCATCGCGGGTGGCGGCAAGGACCTCACGGCGACTTACGGCCAGGTCAAGAAGGGCGATATCGAGGCCGAGAAGAAGACCATCAATCTGCAACGGTTGAAGGCGGATTTCGAGCGTGCTGAACAGACCAAGCTGGAGGGGCCTGAAAGGCGAACTGGAATCCTTGATCAATGCCAGTCCCGCCCTCAGCCAGTTCAAGAACCAAATGCTGCTGACCTCACCACCGAGGGATTGAGGATTCAGATCGTGGACGAAAAGAACCGGCCGATGTTCGATTCGGCGAGTTCGGACGTCAAGCCATATACACGTGTCATTCTGCGGGAGATCGGTCTGGCGCTGAACAAGGTCGAGAACCGGATCAGCCTTTCCGGTCACACCGACGCCCAGCCCTTTGCCGGCGGCGACCGCGGCTTCGGCAACTGGGAGCTGTCGACCAACCTGCGCCAACGCTTCGCGTCGAGAGATGGTGGCGGGCGGCATGGATGACGCCAAGATCATGCGCGTCGTCGGGCTGGCCTCGACCGTGCTCTACGACAAGCAACAGCCAACCAGTCCGAACAACCGGCGCATCAGCATCATTGTGATGAACAAGCGCACCGAAGAGGCGATTCTCGCCGACGGCCGGCAAATCGATGTGGAGAACGCACGGGATCTCGATGCGAAATGATGGCAGCGTGTCCCTGTCGCGCCCGCCGCTCGCGCGCTTGGCCGCGGCCGGTTCAACCCCATGGTGGTAGCGGACTCATGCTTTCAGCTTTCAGTTCGGCCCCGATGTTGCTACAGTAGAGCAGCAAGGCAAGGGTGGTTTGACAGGCAGGACGCTGCGGCCGGGGTTCCGGGCGAAGTCAAGACTTGGGTCTGCCAACCCTGACCAGATATGTACAAGAACATGCAAGACCGAGGAGGAGAGAGAAAATGGCTGGATCAGATTTCGCGTGCCGTGGTTGCCATTGGCGTGGGATTGATCGTCGCGGGTGGCGGAGCGGGCGTCGTCATCCATGCCGGTGGCGCTCTTGGAGCGGATGTCATCGTGTTGTTGCTGGGCCTCGGCGTGGTGGTTGCCCTGGTACCGTCGATATCGCTTCAGGGCCACCGTTGCCGGGCCGATAAACCATATGCGGGAAGTGCACTCACACGACCCGTAATGATGGCGACCTGGCGCGCCGGGCGCTGGTTTACAGGCTTCCAGCGTGGCTCCCGCTGCGGATGCCTACAACGAATTGATGGCGAGTCTTCAGGGCATCATGACGCGGGTTCTGTTCAATTCGAACCAGTTGGCGCAGGCGGCCGAGAAACTGATCGGCGAGGCGCGCGAGACGGCGTCAAGCTCGGAGCAGCAGCATGCCGCGGCGGAATCCGCTGCGTCGGCCGTCGCCGCAATGACGAAGGACATCGACAGCGAGGCCGACCATGCCGAGGAGACAGCGCGCATGGCGCTTGCCGCGCGCGAGCAATCCTCGCGCGGCGCCACGATCGTCAGTGACGCGGCCGCTGAAATCGAACGCATAGCAGCGTCCGTCGCAGCAGTCGGCAACGGTCGTCACGGCGCTGGGCGAGCGCTCGGCGCAGAGATATCAGGCATTGTCAAGGTGATCCACGATATCGCGGACCAGACCAACCTGCTGGCGCTCAACGCCGCCATCGAGGCGGCGCGGGCCGGCGAGCAGGGCGGGATTTGCGGTGGTTGCCGATGAAGTGCGCAAGCTCGCCGAGCGCACGACGGCCGCCACCGTGAAATCCAGTTCAGTGATTTCGGCAATCCAGACCGAAACCGGCAGCGCCATCGCCCACCATCAAGGCCGGATCCTTCAGGCGGCCAATGGTGCGCTCAACTCTCACGAATCAGGCGGCCGAGGCGCTCAGGCAGATCAAGGAGGGCGCAGGAGATGCAGGACAAGGTCTCGGGCATCGCCCGCAGCATGCACGAGGAAAGCCGGAATACCAAGGGGATCGCGGACCATGTGCGCAGATCATGGATCTGGCTCACCGCAACGCCGAGTGTTCGAAAACAACATGGCGGAGGCGCATCAGCCTCGAGTATCTGGCGATGAACCTGCAAGAAGTCGGCAGATGATCAAGCTCGGCCGCGGCCGGCGAACAGGCACTGAAGCCGCACGAGCGCATGCCGGGCCTGGTTCAGGGCTATTGCGCAGGCAATGTCAAAAGGCCTTGTCCAGACGCTGTTGACCAAGGTCAGATCAAGCTCGACGATCTGTTCGACAAGGACTACGTGCCGATTTCCGAATACCAATCACCAAAGATTTCCATACCGAGATTCAGAGCGAAAGCTTGACGGGATCCGCTCACCGGCAATCAGGAGCCCGTGCTGGATCGCAACAGATGGCCTACGATCGCTTGCGACCAGCGCGGCTATGCTCCGACGCACAATAACCCACTTCTGCCAGCCCCTCCCTGGCGGCAGAGGAGAAAGACATCGCAGGCAACCGCACCAGGCGCATTTTTGCTGATCCCGTCGGCAAGCGCTGGCACGGTCTACGAACTCCCGTTCCTGCTGCCAAACCTACCGGCGGGCCACCGGTAGAAATCATGCATGACATCTCCGCGCCAGTTTTACATGTCAAGAACCGTCATTGGGGTGGAGTCCGCATCGGCTATCCCACTGGGCGTGCGCTGCTGTCAGGCGGAGATGATGCAGCCCCCAAAATCAAACGCCCGCGTAAGAGTAGTGAAACTGGCGCCAAGATCTGCATCTGAATAACGATGGCGGCCTCGCCCCATAAGCTGTCGCTACCAGGCTAGAAGGCTCACAAATGTCCGATCTCTTCAACAGCATCGATGCCCAGAACCCGGCACAGAGGCACCAGCAAGCGTGGAGATACTGTTTCGCCTATGGCTGGACAGCCCCACTACGGTCCCCGCGAAACCTTCGGCATAAACGTCTTCAAGGTGCGCGGGGTTGATGCGCACACCGCCGATCACGGCCGCGCCCGACGCATGCCCGCTACGGTCGAGGGCATGGTCAAGCCTGCGTAGCGCCCTAGTACCCGTGGTGGACAACCACAGCGGACTCCATCGGCATGCGGCCAGAGCCCTCTGCGACACTTATCATGATCGTGTGACCAGGCCCCAAGACAGCTTCAAGACCAGGGTTTTCTGGTGGAATCCCGTGGATACCATTCTGCACGTCTCGACTGGGAGCAAATGCGCGTCCCGCAAATGCAGACGTCAGGAAATCTGGGCAGCCTGGTGAGGTGGCCGTCACGCCAGTCCACGGATGACCGGCTGGTGATGATGCTGGATGTCAGGCGGGTCCTGGCGGAAACCTTACGGGAAAGACGATGACGCCGAGAATATTCAGTAGCATCGACCCGCTTGAGTGTCAGGACCGGACGATCCTGTTCGCCGACGATTCCTCGGTGGCGCGCGGCCGAATCGTGCGCACCTGGCGGCTGTCCTCGGGGTCGGCTTTTGTAGCGCCGTCAAACGGACGCGCGCCGCGTGGATGAGTTACCGGCACATCGCCACTCTTGCCGAAACCTGAAGCTTGAAGCCTGTCCAAGAACCCCATGCAACTGGTACTTTGACCGATGTCGAGATGCCGGAAATGGATGGTTTATCTGCTGACCAAGAAGATCAAGGCCGATCCACGCTTCGCCGGTATCCCGATCATCAGCCATTCAAATCACTGTCATCGATATCCAACGAGCGGGTGGGCCGCTCCCGTGGGTGTCGGTTGAAGATATGGCCTGGGAGAACCAAGCCCACCGCCTCACAGGGCAACTCGAGCGCCTCGGCGACTTCGAGGAAAGTCGCTGCTGCCGCCGCGAACTGGCAGGAGAGCCGGTTCCCGCAGACCTCACCCAGACGCAAAAAACTGAGCAGCGGATCCAACGGTATTCGATGTTGGACAATGTCGACGCGCCGCACCCAGCTTGCCGGTTCGAACCGGATGGAGATCCTGCGCTGTTTCGGCTGGGGACTTTTGAAATCTTCGGCATCAATGTCACTTCAAGGTCCGCGAGGTCAGCCAGACGCCAAAGCATCACCCGGGCGCCAAACGCTGCCCCAGCGGGTCGAAGGCCTGATCTGGCCTGCGTGGCAACGTGATTCTCCTCCCTGTCGAGAGGTCATGAATCAAGCTGGTACGCCCGCGACGCGGTGGCTCGATGATGAAGTGACTGGAATACGGCAAGCAGAGCCTGAAGCAAGATTTTCGGGGCGGGCGTCGACCAGATCATCCGCGTCGAATGGGACAAGGTGCGCGCGCCGGAGTCCGTGAGCCGGTAGTTCCCACCGTACCTACATCCACGGCGATCACGGAACTGCCCAACAGCAGAAAGCTGAAAACAAATCGTCGATGCCAGGAACACCCGTCATGGCGAATACCTTCTGGCGAGGCGGTCATCGGCCCAGATCAGGCGCATCCCCGATGCCGAGAACCTGAGGGTCTTCTTCGTCGATGATTCCTCGGTAGAGCGCAAGAAGATTGCGGAAGTCATGGACAAGCGACGGCGTCAAGCACAAGCATGCGCTGAATAGCATGGAGGGCTGGACCCCGGCTGTCCGGCGCGGCGAAGCACGACATGCCCGCAGGAGTTCAAGGAGAACCTGCGCAACGAGGGTTAACCTGATTCTGGTCGATGCCGAGATGCCGGAGAGTGGTTTGGCTATGTCCTCCGCAAACACATCAAAGGCCGACAAGCACTTTGCCCACAGCATTCCCGTGGCTGATGCATTCTGTCGCTGTCATCGGAAGCCAAACCGCGCGATGGGCAAGGCGTGAGTGTGGACGCCTTCCACAGTAACGCGAGATTCGAAGC
Organism: Sulfuritalea sp.; assembly: GCA_016712985.1. GTDB lineage: Bacteria > Pseudomonadota > Gammaproteobacteria > Burkholderiales > Rhodocyclaceae > Sulfuritalea. The sequence goes on from JADJQA010000079.1 coordinate 11,447, forward strand.
GCAGATGCGCTGGCAGGAGCACGCTGCGTCCGATGTTGATCGAAATCATTTGCCCGCGAATGATGGGACGAACGAAGAGAGAAGCTGGCAGTTAGACCCGAAAACAAACTCAGGATTCGGGTGAGGTCATTTTTGATTTTTCGACCATGCGGAGGATTGTACGCAACCTGCACTGAAAGGGCTGGGCTTCACCAATGCATCCGAGGGAGGCCGAGGACGGAGCGGTGGCCTAGCAGAAGTTGCAGGGAGAGGCTCTGTTTTTGTCATCTCAGACCTGGGTTGTACCAGCATGGATGGACTGACGGCTTTCTTTCCAAGACTGCGCGGATGCGGCTTTTGTGCTTTTCGACAGAAGCATTGCCGTTTCTGATAATGATTGCACCTTAAAAGGGCGAAGAAGGAGGAACATCCATCCGCACCTACTAACCGCGGCGCAGGCAAACGCTTCGGGGCTACATCGTCAAGCCCTTCACCCCATGGGCACGCCCAGGCGACAAGCTGGCGAGAATCTTTGAAAAAGAAGATGGAACTGCAAAGAGGCGCCTGAGGGCGCAATGCTTTCTCAGGAAAAAGGCGCGATGGAGAGGGAAATCCAGTCAAGAACTTAGAAGACGACAGCAGCTTGATTCCGAGGATCTACGAGGCTTTGTTCCGACGGCATCCCCGGGTGCCGCACCCACTCCGCCGCCCGCTCCGGCGCCAGCGCGCGCGGAGGCCCTCCGGAAGCAAGTCGAGACGAAAGCTGCGGCGCGCTGTTGACAGCGCGGCCCAGGCGGCGCCGCCTGCACGGCCCGCGAAGCGACTCCCATCCTTTGAGGGAATGTGGGCGGCAGTCCACTGGGAGGAAGTGGTATTCAATCGTTTGGGCCAGCTTGCCCGACAACTGCACGAAAGCCTGCGCGGACTCGGTGGCGGTTTCCTGGTGATGGCGGACACCGCTGCTTGGTAATCCCGGATGCTCGCCAGCGACTGGCCTACATTGCCCAGATGACGGAGCAGGCTGCCTCCAGAATTGTTGAATGCCGCCGATATCGCCAAACCGATCCGGGACGAACTGATGGCACGGTCTGATGCGCTCCAGCTTCAGGCGATGGGGCAGGATGTTCTCCAACCGGTTGTCAGTGGATGAGTTCAAAGGCTGGCTGGCGGGCGACGCGTGCACCTGCCTTGCGAAAGCGCCATGGAAGCTCAAGATCACCAGCTTGAGCAGTTGATGGAAATCGCTGATGGCCCAGGTTTTTCAGGTTACGACCGGACGGGTGATCAAGAAAGGAAGGTGGAGGTGAATGCAGGTGCAAATGGCTGGAGACTCAGCTCCCTCCCAGCCTGTTGATCGAAGCCATGCCAGAACAGCGCAGGAGCCATGCGAGGCGCCCGGAGCCTGCTAGATGGGCCGGTGATCTGTTCCCGGCAAGGACATGTGGCGACGTGGTGACCAGGAAGCCAGGCTGGAGTCATTAGGACCTGCTTGGAGGCTGGAAGATTTGATGACTGGCCATAGGCGATTTTCAGGAATGGAAGACCTTCTCCAGGATTTTCTAGTTACGATACCCGGCGATCTCCTGTCGGTGGTTGATAACGCTTTCCAAGTTGGTCGATCTCGAAGGCAGAACCCCAGGAGATCGCGCGCTGCTCGCCCAGAGATCTTTCGCGGCTTTTTCACACCATCACCCAAGATGGCGCGGGTTTCCTCGAAATGCCGCCGAGGTGGTAACACTCTGTCATTTGAAGAGCGGAGAACCTGTTTGACCGCTTGCGCAACAGCCCGAGATAAGCCTCGGCGGCGAACTCATGGATGTGATCATGGCCCGCAACGGCGGGGTCCGCGACATGTTCAGTACGCTTCTGCAGCGCAGGCACTGCTGCAATCCCCTGCCTCCGATGTTCTGGCGGAAGCTCCAGGCGGCCCTGGCCCGTGAGCCGCTGGTCCCCGTGCGGCGCCAGTCGCGCCACGGCCCGTTGCCATGGCGGCGTCGACGCTTCCAGTGCGCGAACAGCCGTGATTACCGGCCCCGACTGGGGCTGTTTTGGCGCCACCGTGACCGGCGCTGCCGGCGGCCGGCCATGGCGGCCACCAAACTGCTGCCCGGTGCGGCCCACGTCAGCCATGATGTCACCCGGGCGGGACGCCGGAACAGATCATTCACGCCGCGGTCAGGCGCCTAACGCCTCCGACAAACCGGGCGCGCAGGTTCCGGCAGCAGGTCGTCCGTGACGCAGAGAAAGACGCGTGACTTAACTCGATCCGGGTGATACCACCCATGACTCGATCGGGTGGCTCAATCTCTCCCGGTGAGATGGGGCTGACCAAGAACCGTCACGAACGCTTCCGCTCGGACATCCTGAATCGCCGCTCGGACACAGAGACGCTGCACGCGCTTGATCAGGCGGTAAGCCAACTCGATCTGCTGGTGTTATCACCGGATCTGCGGAACGCCTGGTGATGAAAACCGCAGCTTGCAGCCCGGTGGGTCGTCTGTTCAGAAATATCCGCGCATTGCATGAGATCTTGCCCGCAGCCTTAGCAAGGGATGTCGGGCCTAAATGCTTTAATTTGGCGAGGAGACCGAAATCGGTAAGACCATGATCGAGGAGTTATCCGGACCCGATCATTCACCTGATCCGGAATGCGGTTTGATCATGAGGCCTTGGAATCGACGCTTCTGGACAGACGCGCAGCG
>JADJQA010000080.1 GCA_016712985.1 Sulfuritalea sp.
CGTCGGGCGTGTAGGCGTCGTCAGCGCGGATCTTGCAGTCGGCAGTGTGGCGATTCACCATCGGATCCCATGTTGCCGGCAGGTGATGCCGAAGAACAGCTTCAGCTTACCCGGAAAGCGCTTGAAGTCAGTGATGGCGGACTGCCAGTCGGGCTGGCTGATCATGCCGACGCCGGAAACCCTGCGCTTCGAGCAGGCGGCCGACCAGCGCCATGCCAAAGCTCGGGTGGTCGATGTAAGCGTCGCCGGTGACGAGGATGATGTCGCATTCGTCCCGGCTGGCGCGTCACATTTCGGCGCGCGACTTTGTCGGCAGGAAAAGGGCGCGGTGCCGAAGCCGCCACGCCCAGTACAGGCAGTAAGCAGTCAGCGGGCGTGAAGGCCTGACTGCTCAAGATGTCGCGGCCGGCAGGAATGGCGGAAAGGCTCGCTGGAAACGGAACAGGTCAAAGGTTGCTGAGAAAGCGGCACGCCTTTTGCATGCCGGGATTCCGCTTCACGGCGGTTTATCCACTCGGACAGCTCTTGGCGCGAAGACGGTCGCAACGGCGAGAAGTTCCGTCATTATCGCTTCTCCTGCGTGCAAATGAACGTGGTGGATGAAAGAAACGCCTTCACCCGCGAGTGGAGGGGCTATTGGTGTCCCCAATGAGAACTGGGCGCTGTCCCCAGCTGGCCAGTTGCGCCGGAAATACCGCGTCATTCGCAATGGCTGCGCACCGGCTCCAGCCATTTCCATTCCCGCGCGATGATGGCGCAGAACAGCCAGTCCCAGTCGCGATCCGAGTGCCGCCAGGCGTTCAACTTCCGCCATCACTGCCGCCGTCTGGCTCGCTGCGTTGCCGCCAGCCGCGGTGCTGATCGCGAAACAGGCTGCACCAGGAGCAGTTCCGCATCCTTCGGCGGATTGTTGCGGTACCCGCTGGCAAGGGCGCCATCCTGATGGTCTTGGCCAGAAGATGGCAGCGATTGCGCAGAAAGGCGAGCGGATTGAGGCGCAGCGGGTGGACGGCGCGCAGCCAAGGTAGGCGGAGCCCGGGCGCAGTGCGGCCGGCTTTGGCACAGCCGGTCGGCTGCGGCGGCGCGAAGCATGCTTCGCGAACCCCCGCCTTCGCCCCGCACGGGGCGAGGAGCGTCGAGAGTCATGACACGATTTTTTACGTTAAACGCACGCGGCTTTGCGATGGCACGTGGCGGGCGAGGAAATCCATCTGGTCGGCGAGATGTTGCGGTTGCAGATCAAGTACTCGGCCTTGGTTCGGCACATAGGCGCGTAGACCAGTTCCATGCGCGCCTGTTCCGGGGTGCGTCCGCTCTTGGTCTGGTTGCAGTGACGACAGGCCGTTACCCACGTTCATCCGAGTGTCGCGCCCGCCCCTGCGAGGTCGGCAGCACATGGTCGCGCATGAGCCGCCGCGGAGGAAAAACTCGCGCGCAATAGGCGCAGATGTGGCGGTCGCGATGGAAAAGCTCGCGGTTGGACAGCGGCGGGATCGGATGCAGTGCTTGCCGACAGGGGCCTTGCCGCGGATCGCGATGATGCTGTTGGTGGATTAGTGCGGAACGCTGGCCGGTCGAGCGGTTGGTTCCGCCGTAGAAAATGAAATGAGTGTCCCCCGCGTCCCAGGCGACTGGGTCGCGCGCGACGTAAATGCAGGCGTGCTGCCAGTCAACCCAGCGGTGCGGAACACTGAACTAACGTCGAGGGTAACGGATCAGCGGATGGCTACTCATCTCTAAGAATCCCGTATCGGCAAGAATTTAGCAGAGCGCAATGACTTTGATAGCTTGCAGGCGACGACATTGGCGACGCGACGGCTACGCAATGCCATAGTTGCCTCGCTGCTTACGCCCACCTGCTGGTACTCGGGCCCGTCGGCATGCTGCGCTTGCTGACCAACGATGCGCCCAGGCTGCTGCAGGCCACTTTGCGCGCCGCCTGCCGGCGGAACCGGCACCACCGGCGCGGCAGCGCGCCGTGCCGCCAGCGCCGACTTTTCGCGCAGCCCCGGTCCCAGTCGGCAGCGCCGGAAATGCCAGGACAGACCACAACTTCGCTAATCGAGAAATCGTGGTCTGTCCCTATTTCCAAAACTGCCCTGGCTCCGTCCGAGACCGTGGCGGCTCCGTCCGGGTCGGAGTCCGCTGTGGTCGTTGCTGAAGCGATCGCAGCGCCCACGGGCGTGGCGGGATCGGTCGCGGCTCTACGGGGACGGACGCCAACGCGTCCGGTGAGGCGGTCGACGGTCTGCGCGGCTATCGCCTGGCGGTTGCGACCCAGGCCCGACGCTTCAAGCGCGCTACCGCGCGCAGGCGATGGCGTCAGGCTGGGCGGGAAGCGCCGACGCATCCGCGTCGAAGTGGGCAGCGATGGCCGGCCGCACGCCGCCACGCTGGCGCGTTCCAGCGGCTACGAAGTGCTCGATCGGGCGGCGCTGACGATGATCGATGCCGGAGCCCTGCGCGCACGACGGCTAGAGCCTGCGCGGCGAGGCGTTTGCCGTGGTCTGCTCGGTGGTGTTCAATCTGGATGACGATATTCATCACAGCCGCGGCTTTGGCGGTGCGGTCAGGTCTTCGGTACGAAAACGATACTGTCCGGCGCGGCGATCGGCGAAGTAGTGTTTCAGGGTGATGCCCACGGTGCGAAAGGCGATCTCGTCCCAGGGAATCTCGTCTTCGCGGAACAGCCGCAGTTCGAGGGTTTCCGCGCCGGGGGCGAAATCGAGGTCGAGCAGTCGCGAGCGGTAGAAAACATGCACCTGATGAATGTGCGACACGCTGATCAACGTGTACATTTCGCCCAGTTCTATCCGGGCGCAGGCTTCTTCGAGGGTTTCACGCAAGGCGGCGTCAGCGACGGTTTCGCCGTTCTCCATGAAGCCGGCGGGCAGTGTCCACTTGCCATGGCGCGGCTCGATGGCCCGCCTGCAGAGCAGGATGCGATCCTCCCACTCGGGCAGGGCGCCGACGACCAGTCGCGGATTGCGGTAATGAATCGCCCCGCAGGCATCGCAAACATGGCGCGCCAGGGAGTCACCCGCCGGGACCTTCAGCGTGACGGGCGCCGCGCAGACGCTACAGTAGTTCATCGCCGGATCCATGCAGCAATTCTAGCGTGTCAATTTCCCCGGACTGAAGGCACAAATCCCTTTCCGAAGCATTTGTCAGGTCGGCTGGCGACCCCTGCGGCCCGGAAAAGGCGCATGGCGGCACTATGCGGATAGCAAAGTATCAAGAAAACATGCAGTTATATTAGCTTTGTAAGGTTTTTTCTTACAAAGCTGAGCTATCTAATTCTTACAACAGAATGGTTTTTCCATTGATTTCTTTCTTGTCAATGGCTGTGTGATCATGCATCTGCCGCGATTCGCGCTCCATCCAGGTCGAACCGGCGCTCACAAAGGAGTGCATGATGAATTCGACCGACACCTACAACGACATAAAGGAAGTCAATCTCTCCTATCTGATGCTGGCGCAGAACATGGTTCGCTCGGATCGCGAAGGGGCCATTTTTCGTCTGGGCATCAGTGAAGAGATTGCCGACGTGCTTGCGCGTCTCACGCCGGGCCAGGTTCTGAAGATGGCCAGCTCGGACATGCTGTTGTGCAACTTCCGCTTTGAAGACACGCTGTTGCTTGATCTTCTTGCCAATCACGAACGCGATCGCGGCGTGGGCCACCTGCACGCGGCGATTCTGGCTGCCGGCAGGCCGGTTTGCGACCATGGCCTGAGAAGGCTGTCATTCAATCCAGCGTCACGCCGAGGAGGCTCACCATGCGCAACAAATCCGTCATCATAGAAGCGAAGGACATCGGCCTGGCGATCGAGTTGATCGAACTCGGCGCCCGCCTGCAACTGCTCGAAGCGGAGACCAATCTCCTCGCGCGAGCGACTGCTCAAGTTGTACAAGGAAGTCCGCCACGAGTCGCCGCCGAAGGGCATGCTGCCGTTTTCGACCGACTGGTTCATGACCTGGCAGCCGAACATCCACGCCTCGCTGTTCATGGCTTATTTTCGCTTTCTCAAGTCGAATACGCAGCTTCGGGGCCTGGAACTGATCATCAAATCCTATCGGATGTATCTTGACCAGATCAAGCGCGGCGGCATGGATACCGTGCTGTCGCTGACGCGGGCCTGGACCATGGTGCGCTTCTTCGATGCCAGCATGCTGCAAATGGCCACCTGTCGCGAATGCGGCGGGGAATTCGTGGCCCATGCCTACGATCCCACGCGCGGCTATGTCTGCGGTTTGTGCCACATGCCCGCACGCGCCGGCAAGACGCGGCGCGCGGCCGAAGCTGCGGCGAGCGCCGCAATCGCCACCGCCTGAGCAGGCAGCGCCAGTCACTTGGCATCCCGCGGGTTGCTCCGGCAAGCCGGAAGGAGCGTGTCTGGCTTGCGGCTTCTCCGAGACGGCTTGCGCCGGCGATTCGCCGGCACGTCGGGGGTAGTTCGCCGAGACGGAAGTCATCTCGTGGTTTGGAGTGTTCTACGCCTGATCCCGTTTGCCGCGAGCCGGCGGTTTGCCGTTATGATTGCGCCTCATGCTGGGCTGTCGCTGGCATATGACCAGTCTCGCCGAAATGTCGAGTCACGTGCCGGCTGGCGTCGGCTTGATCGGCGTCAAGCGTAGCGGGCGCAACCATAAGAACAGTTCAGGGTAGAGTCAAAGATGTTGCTGATCGTCGGGTACGTGATCATTCTGGTGGCCTCGCTCGGCACCTACGCAGTGCACGGCAGTCTGGCTGCCCTGTGGGTGCCGATGGAGTACCTGGCGATCCTGGGGCTTACCATTGGGGGCTTCATCGCCGCCAACGGCAGCAAGGCCGTCAAGGCCACCCTCAAGGCCCTGCCGGGAGTGCTGAAGGGCTCGCATCTCAATAGAGCGCTCTACATGGATCTGCTGGCCATGCTCTACGAAATCCTCTCCAAGGTGCGCAAGGAGGGCCTGATGTCGGTCGAGGGCGACATCGAGAATCCCGAGGGCAGCGCGATCTTCGGCAAGTTCCCCGACATCCAGAAGGATCATCATGTCATGGAGTTCATCTGCGACTACTTGCGCATGATGGTTGGCGGCAATCTGAATGCCTTCGAGATCGAAAACCTGATGGACATCGAGATCGAGACCCATCACCAGGAGGCTCACGTGCCGGCGCACGTGATGTCCAAGGTGGCCGATGCGGTCCCGGCGTTTGGCATTGTCGTCGCCGTGATGGGCGTGGTAAACGTCATGGGCTCGGTCGGTGCGCCACCGGCGGTGCTGGGCAAGATGATCGGCGGCGCGCTCGTCGGCACCTTCCTCGGAATTCTGGTTTCCTATGGTTTTGTCGCGCCGATTGCCGGCCAGTTGGAGCAGAAGTGCGAAGAGGAAGGAAAAATCTTCCAGGTCATCAAGTCTGTCCTGCTGGCGAGCATGAACGGCTATGCGCCGCAGGTGGCGGTGGAGTTCGGGCGCAAGGTGCTCTATTCGGGCGACCGGCCATCCTTCCTCGAACTGGAAGAAGACCTCAAGGCACGCAAGGGCAAGTGAGGCTGTTCCCTTGAGGCGAGCGCGCGACGATGAGTGACGACACCCAGCAACCAATCGTCGTCAAGAAAATCAAGAAGGGCGGCGGCGCTGCCCACGGCGGCGCCTGGAAGATCGCCTACGCCGATTTCGTCACGGCGATGATGGCCTTCTTCCTGCTGATGTGGCTGCTGGGTTCGACTTCTCAGGGCGATCTGAACGGCATCGCGGAGTTTTTTCAGAACCCGCTGAAGGTTTCGCTGGGCGGCGGTTCCGGTTCGGGCGATTCTTCTTCCGTCATCGCGGGTGGCGGCAAGGACCTCACGGCGACTTACGGCCAGGTCAAGAAGGGCGATATCGAGGCCGAGAAGAAGACCATCAATCTGCAACGGTTGAAGGCGGATTTCGAGCGTGCTGAACAGACCAAGCTGGAGGGCCTGAAAGGCGAACTGGAATCCTTGATCAATGCCAGTCCCGCCCTCAGCCAGTTCAAGAACCAAATGCTGCTCGACCTCACCACCGAGGGATTGAGGATTCAGATCGTGGACGAAAAGAACCGGCCGATGTTCGATTCGGCGAGTTCGGACGTCAAGCCATATACACGTGTCATTCTGCGGGAGATCGGTCTGTCGCTGAACAAGGTCGAGAACCGGATCAGCCTTTCCGGTCACACCGACGCCCAGCCCTTTGCCGGCGGCGACCGCGGCTTCGGCAACTGGGAGCTGTCGACCAACCGCGCCAACGCTTCGCGTCGAGAGATGGTGGCGGGCGGCATGGATGACGCCAAGATCATGCGCGTCGTCGGGCTGGCCTCGACCGTGCTCTACGACAAGCAACAGCCAACCAGTCCGAACAACCGGCGCATCAGCATCATTGTGATGAACAAGCGCACCGAAGAGGCGATTCTCGCCGACGGCCGGCAAATCGATGTGGAGAACGCACGGGATCTCGATGCGAAATGATGGCGGCGTGTCCCTGTCGCGCCCGCCCGCTCGCGCTTGGCCGCGGCCGGTTCAACCCCATGGTGGTAGCGGACTCATGCTTTCAGCTTTCAGTTCGGCCCCGATGTTGCTACAGTAGAGCAGCAAGGCAAGGGTGGTTTGACAGGCAGGACGCTGCGGCCGGGGTTCCGGGCGAAGTCAAGACTTGGAGTCTGCCAACCCTGACCAGATATGTACAAGAACATGCAAGACCGAGGAGGAGAGAGAAAATGGCTGGATCAGGATTTCGCGTGCCGTGGGTTGCCATTGGCGTGGGATTGATCGTCGCGGGTGGCGGAGCGGGCGTCGTCATCCATGCCGGTGGCGCTCTTGGAGCGGATGTCATCGTGTTGTTGCTGGGCCTCGGCGTGGTGGTTGCCCTGGTACCGTCGATATACTTCAAGGCCACCGTTGCCGGGCCGATAAACCATATGCGGGAAGTGCTCCACACGACCCGTAATGATGGCGACCTGGCGCGCCGGGCGCTGGTTTCACAGGCTTCCAGCGTGGCTCCCGCTGCGGATGCCTACAACGAATTGATGGCGAGTCTTCAGGGCATCATGACGCGGGTTCTGTTCAATTCGAACCAGTTGGCGCAGGCGGCCGAGAAACTGATCGGCGAGGCGCGCGAGACGGCGTCAAGCTCGGAGCAGCAGCATGCCGCGGCGGGAATCCGCTGCGTCGGCCGTCGCCGCAATGACGAAGGACATCGACAGCGAGGCCGACCATGCCGAGGAGACAGCGCGCATGGCGCTTGCCGCGCGCGAGCAATCCTCGCGCGGCGCCACGATCGTCAGTGACGCGGCCGCTGAAATCGAACGCATAGCAGCGTCCGTCGCACAGTCGGCAACGGTCGTCACGGCGCTGGGCGAGCGCTCGGCGCAGATATCAGGCATTGTCAAGGTGATCCACGATATCGCGGACCAGACCAACCTGCTGGCGCTCAACGCCGCCATCGAGGCGGCGCGGGCTGGCGAGCAGGGACGGGGATTTGCGGTGGTTGCCGATGAAGTGCGCAAGCTCGCCGAGCGCACGACGGCCGCCACCCGTGAAATCAGTTCGGTGATTTCGGCAATCCAGACCGAAACCGGCAGCGCCATCGCCACCATCAAGGCCGGATCCCTTCAGGCGGCCAATGGTGCTCAACTCGCGAATCAGGCGGCCGAGGCGCTCAGGCAGATCAAGGAGGGCGCGCAGGAGATGCAGGACAAGGTCTCGGACATCGCCCGCAGCATGCACGAGGAAAGCCGGAATACCAAGGGGATCGCGGACCATGTGCGCAGCATCATGGATCTGGCCGACCGCAACGCCGAGTGTTCGAAAACAACGCTGGCGGAGGCGCATCAGCTCGAGTATCTGGCGATGAACCTGCAGGAAGTCGGCAGCATCTTCAAGCTCGGCGCGGCCGGCGAACAGGCACTGAAGCTGCACGAGCGCATGCCGGGCCTGGTTCAGGGTATTGCGCAGGCAATGTCAAAGGCCTTGTCAGACGCTGTTGACCAAGGTCAGATCAAGCTCGACGATCTGTTCGACAAGGACTACGTGCCGATTCCGAATACCAATCCGCAAAAGTTCCATACCAAGTTCGACGGCTTTTGCGACAGGATCCTGCCGGCAATCCAGGAGCCCGTGCTGGATCGCAACAAGGAAGTGGCCTACACGATCGCTTGCGACCGGCGCGGCTATGTGCCGACGCACAATAACCGCTTCTGCCAGCCCCTCACCGGCGACGAGAAGAAAGACATCGCGGGCAACCGCACCAAGCGCATTTTTGGCGATCCCGTCGGCAAGCGCTGCGGCGATCACGAACTCCCGTTCCTGCTGCAAACCTACCGGCGGGACACCGGTGAAATCATGCATGACATCTCCGCGCCGGTTTATGTCAAGGGCCGTCATTGGGGTGGAGTCCGCATCGGCTATCGCACCGAGTGATGCGCTGCTGTCGGGCGGAGATGATGCGGCTTTCGAAGTCAGGCGCGCGCGGCAAAGTGGTGAAACTGGCGTAAGATCATCTGTCGCGCGATGGCCTCGCCTGTGTCGCTGCCAGCGCTGAAAGGCTCGCAAATGTCCGATCTCTTCAACAGCATCGATGCCCGAACCCGGCTTGCAGGCACCAACAAGCTGGAGATACTGCTGTTCGCCCTTGGCCTGGACAGCCGCACCGGGCGCCGCGAAACCTTCGGCATCAACGTCTTCAAGGTGCGCGAGGTGATGCGCACGCCGCCGATCACGGCGGCGCCCGACATGCCCGCCGCGGTCAAGGGCATGGTCAGCCTGCGTGGCGCCCTGGTGCCCGTGGTGGACCTGGCGGACTACATCGGCATGCAGCCCGAGAGCCCTCGCGACATCATGATCGTGACCGAATACAACGGCAAGACCCAGGGGTTTCTGGTGGAATCCGTGGATACCATTCTGCGTCTCGACTGGGAGCAAATGCGCGTCCCGCCGCAAATGCTGACGTCAAATCTGGGCGGCCTGGTGACGGCCGTCACCGAGTTGCCGGATGACCGGCTGGTGATGATGCTGGATGTCGAACGGGTCCTGGCGGAAACCGCCAAGGAAGACGACGCCATGATATTCAATGGCATCGAGCCGCTTGAGTGTCAGGACCGGACGATCCTGTTCGCCGACGATTCCTCGGTGGCGCGCGGCCAGATCGTGCGCACCCTGGCTGTCCTCGGGGTCAAGCACATCAGCGCCGTCAACGGACGCGCCGCGTGGGATGAGTTGCAGCGCATCGCCACTCTTGCCGAAACCACCGGCAAGCCTGTCAAGGACTATGTGCAACTGGTGCTGACCGATGTCGAGATGCCGGAAATGGATGGTTATCTGCTGACCAAGAAGATCAAGGCCGATCCGCGCTTCGCCGGTATCCCGATCATCATGCATTCGTCACTGTCATCGATGTCCAACGAGCAATTGGGCCGCTCCGTGGGTGTCGATGAATATGTGCCGAAGTTCGAACCCCACCGCCTCGCGGAGACGCTCGGGCGCCTCCTTGGCGACAGGAAAGTCGCTGCCGCCGCCGCGAACTGACAGGAGAGCCGGTTCCCATGAACCTCACCCAGACGCAAGCAGGCAGCGGATCCAACGGTCATTCGATGTTGGACAATGTCGACGCCCGCACCCAGCTTGCCGGTTCGAACCGGATGGAGATCCTGCTGTTTTCGCTGGGGACCCACGAAATCTTCGGCATCAATGTATTCAAGGTGCGCGAGGTCAGCCAGACGCCAAGCATCACCCAGGCGCCAAACATGCCCAGCGGGGTCGAAGGCCTGATCAGCCTGCGTGGCAACGTGATTCCTGTGCTCTCCCTGTCGAAGGTCATGAATCTGGCTGATGCGCCCGCGACGCGGGGTGGCTCGATGATGGTGACGGAATACAGCAAGCGAACCCTGGGCTTTCTGGTGCATGGCGTCGACCGGATCATCCGCGTCGAATGGGACAAGGTGCGCGCGCCGGAGTCCGTGACCAGTGGTTCGCATGCCTACATCACGGCGATCACGGAACTGCCCAACGGCAAGCTGGTGTCGATCGTCGATGTCGAACAAATCATGGCGAATACCTTCGGCGAGGCGGTCATCGGCCAGATCGAGCGCATCCACGATGCCGAGAACCTGAGGGTCTTCTTCGTCGATGATTCCTCGGTAGCGCGCAAGAAGATCGCGGAAGTCATGGACAAGCTTGGCGTCAAGCACAAGCATGCGCTGAATGGCATGGAGGCCTGGACCCGGCTGTCCGGCATGGCGACGCATGCCCAGCAGTTCGGGGAGAGCCTGCGCGACGAGGTTAACCTGATTCTGGTCGATGCCGAGATGCCGGAGATGGACGGCTATGTCCTCACCAAACACATCAAGGCCGACAAACGCTTTGCCGGCATTCCCGTGGTGATGCATTCATCGCTGTCATCGGAAGCCAACCGCGCGATGGGCAAGAGCGTGGGTGTGGACGCCTACGTGGCGAAGTTCGACGCAGATGCGCTGGCAGACACGCTGCGTCCGATGTTGATGAAATCTGCCCGCGAATGATGGGACGAACGAGAAATGGCGATTGAACCCGGCAAACTCAGGATTCTGGTGGTCGACGATTTTTCGACCATGCGGAGGATTGTGCGCAACCTGCTGAAGGAACTGGGCTTCACCAATGTCGAGGAGGCCGAGGACGGAGCGGTGGCCCTGGACAAAATTGCAGGGAGGGGCTTTCGATTTTGTCGTCTCGGACTGGAACATGCCCAACATGGATGGACTGACGCTCTTGAAGACCCTGCGCGCGGATGCGGCACTGAAGCATTTGCCGTTTCTGATGATTACTGCCGAGGCGAAGAAGGAGAACATCATCGCCGCGGCGCAGGCGGGCGCTTCGGGCTACATCGTCAAGCCCTTCACCGCGGGCACGCTGAGCGACAAACTGGCGAAGATCTTTGAAAAGATGGGGCAGGGCGCCTGAGGGCGCAATGCTTTCGGGAAAAGAGCGCGATGGAAAATCCGGTCAAGCAAGACGACGGCAACGATTCCGAGGATCTGCAGGCCTTGTTCGACAGCATCGCCGCGGGTGCCGCACCCACTCCGCCGCCCGCTCCGCCCCGTGCACGCGCTGATGCCTCGGGCGATTCGGACGATCTGCAGGCGTTGTTTGACAGCGTGGCTCAGGCGCCGCCTGCAAGGCCGGCGGCGACGCCCGTCGAGGGGAATGTGGACGGCGGTCCGCAGGAGGAAGTGGTATTCAATCGTTTGGGCCAGCTTGCCCGACAACTGCACGAAAGCCTGCGCGGACTCGGTGTAGACAAGGTGATGGCGGACACCGCGCACAAGGTAATCCCGGATGCTCGCCAGCGACTGGCCTACATTGCCCAGATGACGGAGCTGGCTGCCTCCAGGGTATTGAATGCCGCCGATATCGCCAAGCCGATCCAGGACGAACTGATGGCACGGTCTGATGCGCTGTCCAGGCGATGGGACAGGATGTTCTCCAACCAGTTGTCGGTGGATGAGTTCAAGGCGCTGGCGGGCGACACGCGTACCTACTTTGCCGAAGCGCCAGCCAAGCTCAAGATCACCAACGAGCAGTTGATGGAAATCATGATGGCCCAGGATTTTCAGGATCTCACCGGGCAGGTCATCAAGAAGGTGGTGGATGTGGTGCAGGTAATGGAGACTCAACTCCTCAGCCTGTTGATCGAAGCCATGCCGGAACAGCGCAAGGCCGAGGCGCCCGAGGGCCTGCTGAATGGGCCGGTGATCAGTTCGGCGGGACGTGGCGACGTGGTGACCAGTCAGGCGCAGGTCGATGACCTGCTGGAGAGCCTGGGATTCTGATGGCATGTTGCATTCAGTCGAACGCCGCGTTGCGGGAATCTGCCTGGCGGCTCCCGCTGTCCGCGACCCTTCGTGGCGTCGTCATTTCGACGCTGGCCGAAACTGTTTGAAATCCGGCGGTTTTCCGGGGAGACGGCAATGAGCGATTTTCAGGGAATGGAAGACCTTCTCCAGGATTTTCTGGTTGAAGCCGGCGATCTCCTGTCGGTGGTTGATAACAAGTTGGTCGATCTCGAGCAGAACCCCAAGGATCACGCGCTGCTCAACGAGATCTTTCGCGGCTTTCACACCATCAAGGGTGGCGCGGGTTTCCTCAATGCCGCCGAATTGGTAACACTCTGTCATTTGACGGAGAACCTGTTTGACCGCTTGCGCAACGGCGAGATAAGCCTCAGCGGCGAACTCATGGATGTGATCATGGCCGCAACGGCGGGGGTGCGCGACATGTTCGGTACGCTGCAGCGCGGAGCGCTGCCCGATCCCGCCGCCTCCGATGTTCTGGCGAGGCTCAAGGCGGCCCTGGCCGGTGAGCCGCTGGTCCCCGTTGCGGCGCCAGTCGCCACGGCCGTTGCCGTGGCGGCGTCGGCAGCCAGTGCGCAGACAGCCGTGGGTGCCGGCCCCGACTGGAACAAGCTGTTCGGCGCCGTGACCGGCGCTGCCGCACCGGCGGCAGCCATGGCGGCCACCGGCCTGCTGCCCGGTGCGGCCCGCGTCAGCCATGATGTCACGGGCGAGACGCCGGAACAGATCATTCACGCCGCGGTCGGGCGCCGCGCCTCCGACAAGCCGGGTGCGCAGGTTCCGGCGGGTCGTCGTGACGCGGAGAAGACGCGTGACAACTCGATCCGGGTCGATACCTCGCGACTCGATCAGGTGCTCAATCTCTCGGGTGAGATAGGGCTGACCAAGAACCGTCTGAACGCATTGCGCTCGGACATCCTGAATGGCCGCTCGGACACGGAGACGCTGCACGCGCTTGATCAGGCGGTAAGCCAACTCGATCTGCTGGTGTCGGATCTGCAGAACGCGGTGATGAAAACCCGCATGCAGCCGGTGGGTCGTCTGTTCCAGAAATATCCGCGCATTGCGCGGGATCTTGCCCGCAGCCTTGGCAAGGATGTCGAACTCGTGCTGGTTGGCGAGGAGACCGAAATCGACAAGACCATGATCGAGGACTTGTCCGACCCGATCATTCACCTGATTCGCAACGCGGTGGATCATGGCGTGGAATCAACCGAGGACAGGCGCGCGGCCGGCAAGCCGGAAAAATCCCAGGTGCGACTCGAAGCGCGTCAGGAAGGTGACCACATCATTCTTCTGGTCTCCGATGACGGCCGCGGAATGAGTGCCGAGAAGTTGCGCGCAAAGGCGCTGGAGAAGGGCATCATCACCGACGAAGAAGCCAACGCGATGGACGAGCGGCAGAGCTTCAACCTCGTGCTGTTGCCGGGCTTCTCGACCAAGGATGTCGCCTCCGACGTGTCCGGCCGCGGTGTCGGCATGGACGTGGTCAAGACCAACATCCAGAAGCTTAATGGTTCCATTGAGATCAAGAGCGTCCTGGGCAAGGGGTCGAGCTTCATCATTTCCCTGCCGCTGACGCTGGCGATCCTGCCGGTACTGCTGGTGAAGTTGGGCGAGCAGCCGTTCGCCGTGCCGCTGTCGATGGTCAGGGAAATCATGCCCATAAAGATCGAGGACGTGCAGGAGGTGGGCGGCTGCGCCACCATGGTGGTTCGCGGCGAGATCATGCCCATGTATCCGCTCAACCACCTGCTCGGCTGGTCTTCGGAACTGGTTCCCCAGTACGGCGTGTTGATGCAAATGGCCGAACAGACATTTGTTCTGGCCATCGACGGCTTCATGGGGCGCGAAGATGCGGTGATCAAGTCGCTTGATGATTTTCGGCCCAAGGGCGTAGCCGGTGTCACCACGCTTTCGAATGGACAGATCGTGCTGATCCTTGACATGAAAGAAGTTCTCGGGGCGTTTGGCGAAAGCCGCGGCGTGCCGCGCTCATCCTTCATGCCGATCGAGAAACTGGCGGCCGCCTGACTTTCAAATAGCGGGCGTTTTAGCGCCTGTTCACGGGTTCTCCGGTTGGGCCGGCGGCAATAATTGCCGGTATGAGCGAGAAACTCCGTGGCTGAAGAAAGCGATCTCGAACGCACAGAACCGGCGTCATCGAGGCGCCTTGAAAAGGCGCGCGAAGAGGGCAATGTCCCGCAGTCGCGTGAACTGATGGCCTTCATGGTGCTGGCGGCGGGTGCCGGCGCCTTCTGGGTTCTCGGCGGCTGGCTCTCCCAGCGCTCGTCCGGCCTGTTGCGGCATGGCTTGAGTTTCAGCCGGGACGCCGCCTTCGATACCTCCCTGATGACCGGATTGGCGGTTTCGCTGACGACCGAGGCATTCCTCATCGCCGGGCCGATCTTCCTGCTCGCCATGGCGGCGGCAATGGGCACGCCGTTCATGATCGGCGGCGCGGTAATCTCGGCGAAGGCCTTCCAACTGGATTTCGCCCGCATGGATCCCGCCAAGGGATTCGCGCGGATGTTCTCCTGGCAAAGCGTGGCCGAACTGGTCAAGGCGGTACTCAAGGCACTGCTGATCGGCGGCGTCTTGTACTGGGTGGTGATCCATGAGCAGGATCGCCTGTTCGCCCTGCTCAGCCAGCCCGTCGAGACCGCACTGATCTCGTTTGCGCGGGTGCTGCTCTACAGCTTTCTCGCGATCGTCGTCGGACTTGCCGTGATCGCAGCGATCGACGTTCCTTTTCAGCTCTGGCAATACCATGACCGGTTGAAGATGACCGTTGAGGACCTGAAGAGGGAAGTCCGCGAGAGCGAGGGCGACCCGCATCTGAGGGCGCGGATTCGCAGCCAGCAGCGCGAGTTGGCGCGCAGCCGCATGATGTCGGAAGTGCCCAGGGCCGACGTGGTGGTCACCAATCCGACCCATTTCGCGGTGGCCCTGAAATACGAGAGCGGCAAGATGGGAGCGCCCGTCATAGTGGCCAAGGGCATGAACCTGATTGCGCAACGGATCCGCGACCTGGCGGACGAGAACCATGTGCCGATTCTCGAAGCGCCCCCGCTGGCGCGGGCGTTGCACCGTTACGCGGATGTCGGCGACCAGATTCCGGCGGCGCTGTACACGGCGGTGGCCGAGGTCATGGCCTATGTGTATCAGTTGAACCGGTTCGCCATGTCCGCGGGAGGAGTTCTGCCTCCCGTTGCTCCGGCGGATATCGCCGTTCCCGCTGGCATGGACCCCGGAACTGCTGAATGAACGACGCGCTGACGCTGCAGCGGTTTTCGGAAGGCTGAACATTCGCCAGATGCTGGCGCCGCTGCTGATCGTCCTGATCCTGTCGATGATGGTGCTGCCGCTGCCGCCCTTCGCGCTGGACGTGTTCCTTACCTTCAACATCGCCATCTCGGTGATGGTGCTGCTGGTGGCGATGTACACCCTGAAGCCGTTGGATTTCTCGATTTTCCCGACGGTATTGCTGGTCACCACACTGTTGCGCCTGTCGCTCAACGTCGCCTCGACGCGCATCATCCTGTTGCAGGGACACAACGGTCCCGATGCGGCGGGCAAGGTCATCGAAGCCTTCGGTCACTTCCTGGTCGGCGGCAACTATGCGGTAGGCATCGTGGTGTTCATCATCCTGACCTTGATCAACTTCGTGGTGATCACCAAGGGCGCCGGCCGCATCGCCGAAGTCACGGCGCGTTTTACCCTGGATGCGATGCCGGGCAAGCAGATGGCCATCGACGCCGACCTGAATGCCGGCCTGATCGGCGAGGACGAGGCGCGCAAGCGCCGCGCCGCAGTCGCCCAGGAAGCGGATTTCTACGGATCCATGGATGGCGCCTCGAAGTTTGTCCGCGGCGATGCGGTGGCGGGCATCCTGATCCTGTTCATCAACATCATCGGCGGTCTGATCATCGGTGTGATCCAGCACGACATGTCGGCTGGCGATGCGGCGAAAACCTACACCCTGCTGACCATCGGCGACGGGCTGGTGGCGCAGATTCCGGCGCTGATCATCTCGACCGCGGCCGGTCTGGTGGTCACGCGCGTCGCCACCGGGCAGGACATCGGCCAGCAACTGGTTGCGCAGTTGTTCGGCAATCCGATGATCCTCGCCATCACGGCGGCCATTCTGGGGATCCTCGGGCTGATACCCGGCATGCCGAACTTTGTCTTTCTGATGCTTGGATCGATCCTGGGATTCCTTGCCTGGCGGATGATGAAAGTCTCCGCGGCGGGCGAGCGCGCTGGCCAGATCGCGGCGTCCGAACAACAGGCGGCCGCCGTGCCGGAGAGTATCGAGGCAAGCTGGTCGGATGTTGCGCAGGTGGATGTTCTCGGTCTCGAAGTGGGCTATCGCCTGATCCCCATGGTTGACCGGGGCCAGGATGGCGAATTGCTCAAACGCATTCGCGGCTTGCGCAAGAAATTCGCCCAGGAGATCGGATTCCTGTCGGCGCCAGTGCATATCCGGGACAATCTGGAGCTGCGCCCCAACGCCTATCGCGTCACGTTGAAGGGCGTCGCGATCGGCAACGGCGAGGCGTTTCCGGGCAAGTACCTGGCGATCAATCCAGGGCGCGTTTCCGGGCAATTGGCCGGCACGCCCACGGAGGATCCGGCCTTCGGCCTGCCAGCCGTGTGGATCGACGCCGGACTGAGGGAGCAGGCCCAGGTTTTCGGCTACACCGTGGTAGATGCCAGTACGGTAATCGCGACCCATCTGAACCACATCATCCTGTCGCATGCCGGCGAACTGCTCGGCCGCCAGGAAACCCAGGCGCTGCTCGATCACATCGCCAAGGAATCGCCCAAGCTGATCGAGGATCTGGTGCCCAAGCAGGTGCCGCTGTCCGTATTGCAGCGTGTGTTGCAAAACCTGCTCGAGGAAGGCGTCAATATCCGTGACATGCGAACCATCGTTGAAACCCTGGCCGAACATGCGCCGCGGAATCAGGACCCCCTGGTGCTTGCCTCGCAGGTGCGCATTGCGCTGGGGCGCGCGATCGTTCAGCAGCTTTATCCGGGCAGCGAGGAGATGCAGGTGATGGCCCTCGAACCGGGGCTCGAGCGCTTGCTCAGCCAAGCCCTGCAAGGCGGAGGAGACGATGCCTCGGGAATCGAACCGGGGCTTGCCGACACGCTGATGCGCCAGACCGCAGCCGCGTCGCAGCGCCAGGCAGAGCTCGGTCTGCCCCCTGTCCTGCTGGTCCCAGGGAACGTGCGCTGGCTGCTTTCCCGCTTTTTGCGGCGCGTGGTTCCCCAGCTCAAGGTGATCGCCAATGCCGAAGTGCCGGATTCCCGAACGATCAAGGTGACGACCATCATCGGAGCAACTAAATGACCGTAAAACGCTTCATCGGCGCAACCGCGCGCGACTGCCTGCGTCGCGTGAAAGCCGAGCTCGGGCCTGACGCCGTAGTGATTTCCAACAAGCCGCTGGGCAGCGGCGTGGAGATCGTGGCCATGACGCCCGAGGGTCTTGATGCCATCTCGCGGCAGGCCGCGGGTCCGCGCGCCGAAACCCCGCGCGCCGCGACCGCCACCGCGCTGCCTTCGGGAACATCGTCGGCACCGAAGCCCAAGTCACCGGAGGACGACTACACCGTGACTCTGTCTTCTTCCGGCGCGCGCAAGGCGCCGGCATCGCGTCCCTGGAATCCTTACGAGACGCCTGGCGCAGCCGAAGCCACTCGGGAGGCTGGCTCCCGCTCCGGGCCATTACCACCCCGTCCCGCCGCCGATACCGGCGTGGCGTCGGGCAAACAAGCCAACCCGGCGGGCAACTCCGGACGTGGCGAGGGGTTTGCCGCTGGGCGTGGGACTTCCGCCGCGACATTGCCGCGCGAGGCTGCGGCCTCGCCGCGTTCGGGCGGAGAACCGGCCCGGCAGCCCGCCGCCGAATCGCTGCCGGAGGCTGCCGAGTTGCGTGACGAAATGCGCATCATCAAGGGTCTGCTGGAACGTCAGCTCGCCGGGTTTGCCTGGGGAGACATGGCGCGCAACGCGCCGGTGCGCGCGTTCCTGCTGGGTGAAATGATCGCAGCCGGGTTCTCGGGTCAGCTTGCGCGCCGCCTGGCACAGGACATGCCCGAGGACATGAATCAGGAGGACGGACGCAAGTGGCTGCAGGCCGCCGTCAATCGCCGCCTGCGCACCCTGCCGGCAGAAGCGGATTTCATCGACCGCGGCGGTGTGTATGCCATTGTCGGGCCTACCGGCGTGGGCAAGACCACCACCACGGCGAAACTGGCCGCGCGCTGCGTGGTGCGCTACGGTGCCGATCGTCTCGCGCTGCTGACCACCGACGGGTACCGGATCGGCGCGCAGGAACAGTTGCGGATCTACGGCCGCATTCTTGGCGTGCCGGTCTTCGTGGTACGCGATGGCGAGGATCTGCGGCGCACGCTGGCCGATCTGCGCGACAAGCACATGGTGTTGATCGATACGGTCGGAATGAGCCAGCGTGACCGCATGGTGGCCGAGCAGGCGGCGATGCTGATGCGCTCGGGCGAGGTCAATCGCCTGTTGCTGCTCAACGCCGGTTGCCGCGGCGATACCCTGGATGACGTGGTGCGTGCCTACTCCGGCGAAGACCTGGCGGGTTGCATAGTCACCAAGGTCGATGAAGCAACGGCGCTCGCTCCGGCGCTCGATTGTATCGTGCGGCATGGCTTGACCCTGAGCTACGTTGCCAACGGCCAGCGCGTGCCCGAGGACCTGCATTTGCCCAATCGAGCCTATTTGCTGCATCGTGCCTTCAAGGTCGGTGCCGGCGAAACGGCGCACAGCCTGCATGGTGACGAAGTGGCCCTGGCGATGGCGCCGCGCAGTTCGCCGGCGCGGGGAGCTTCCTATGCTTGAGGCGCCGTATCACGCCGCCGGGGATCAGGCCGCCGGACTGCGGCGACTGTTCGGCGAGCGGCCACCGCGAGTGATCGCGTTTGTTTCCGGTCGCGAGGCCTGCGGGCGCACTACCCTCCTGGTGCAGACTGCCGCGGCATTGGCGCAGGCGGGGCACGGTGTCGTGATCATCGACGAAAACCCGGCCCCCAACAACGTATTCTCCGCCTTCGGCATGACAGCGCGCCATGACCTGATGGACTTGGTGCAAGGCCGCCGTTCGGCGCAACAGATCATGCAGCCCGCGGCGCCCCTGGTACGGGCCGTTGCGGCATCCCGCCTGGCCGCTGAACTGCTCGATCCGGACGCCGTTTCCGTCGCGTATCTGGACGCAGGTTTGCGGCAGCTTCAGCAGGGCGCTGCCTTCGTCCTGATCGATTGCGCCGCAAGGCGAGGCGGGCAGGTTTCTCCCCTTGCGCTGACGGCCAGGCATATCGCCGTGGTAGTAGCCGCCCAGGGCTCGGCGATTACCCACGCCTATGCGTTGATCAAGCGATTGGCGCGCGAGCGCGGGCGCGAAGACTTTCAGGTGGTTGTCACCCGCGCACGATCCGGGGAGGAAGCCCAAGCCATATTCGACACCCTCAGGCGCACCGCGCGCGAGCATCTCGGGGTTCGCCTCGACTATCTCGGCGGCTCCCGCGTGCCCGTGACCGACCATCTGGCGGAGGCCCTGCAAAATCGGCTGCCTCTCGGTGCGGGGGATGTCGATGCCGGCGGATTCCTGCCTTTCGAGGTGCGCCGCGAGCCGTGCCGGAGCCTATCCGGACCCGCGCCGACGCGTTTGGAATCGGTGTTATAGTCGTTTCGTCTTAGACGGCAGAATCGACCGGATCGATGTACACCGCGCAGGGCATGCTCGCCAAGGAGCAGCTCGTTTCCAAATACGCTCCCCTCGTCAAGCGCGTCGCCTTCCATTTGATGGCGAAGCTGCCGGCCAGTGTCGAGGTCGACGACCTGGTGCAGAACGGAATGATCGGTTTGCTCGATGCCCTGGGCCGCTACGAGGAGGTGCCCGGCGCCCAGTTTGAAACCTACGCCGTGCAACGGATACGCGGCGCCATGCTCGACGGCCTGCGTGAGAACGACTGGCAGCCGCGCGGCGCGCGGCGCGAGATGCGGCGTGTCGAGGCGGCGATCCATAAACTGGAGCACGAAAAGGGGCGCCAGCCCTCGGAAGGCGAACTCGCGGAAGAGCTCAAGCTGGGTCTGGCCGATTACCAGAAACTGCTGCTCGACGCGCGGGGCCATCAACTGGTGTATCTGGAGGACCTGGCCGACGCTCAGCGCGACGATTTTTTTGAGCGCCATGGCCTGACCGCGGGGCATGATCCGCTGGCCATGCTTGAGGAGGCGGGCACCCGCCAGGCCCTGGCGAGCGCCATCGAAACACTGCCGGAACGGGAAAAGATGATGATGGCCCTGTATTATGAAAAGGATCTGAACCTGCGGGAGATAGGTGAAGTGATGGCGGTGACCGAATCGCGGGTATGCCAGTTGCACAGTCAGGCGATAGCGCGTTTGCGGGCCGCGATGGTCGGCGAGGGCAAGCCAATCAGCAAGCGTCGGCGTGGTCGCAAGCCGGCCGCCGGCGAGAGCCCGGATTCAGAGGCGACCGAGATCGGCGTTGTCGGGCTTGAGCGCGGCGACAGCGACCCGGGCTAAACAGCATGGACAAGACCAGCGTAGTCGGGCTCGCACTCGGAGTCGCCACCATCGTCGTCGGCCAGGTGCTGGAGGGCGGGCATGTCGCGTCCCTGATTCAGCCCACAGCGATGCTGATTGTGTTCGGCGGAACCTGGGTGCGGTAATGCTGCAAAGCCCGTTGCCGGTGTTCATGGCGGGCCTTAAGATGGGTGCCTGGGTGTTTTTTCCGCCCGTGGTAGATCCGCGAAAACTGATCAGCGATCTCGGCCGCTGGAGTCAAATTGCCCGCAGGGAGGGTCTGCTGGCCCTTGAAGCGCAGCTCGTCACCGTCTCCGACCCGTTTGTCGTCAAGGGATTGCAGCTTCTGGTCGATGGCGCCGAACCCGAGCGCCTGCGCGAGGTGCTGGAAGTGGAAATCAGCGCCTACGAGGCCAAGCTGAAGCTGGCTTCCAAAATATGGGAGTCCGCCGGCGGCTATTCGCCGACCATCGGCATTCTCGGAGCCGTCATGGGCTTGATCCATGTGATGGAAAACCTCACGGATCCGGCGAAGCTGGGTAGTGGAATCGCCGTGGCATTCGTCGCGACGATCTATGGGGTAGGCGCCGCCAACCTGGTTTTTCTCCCTGTCGCGAAGAAATTGCTGGCGAGTATCGGCCGCCTGGTCACTATTCGAGAGATGCTGGTCGACGGCCTGGTGGGCATTGCCAATGGCGACAATC
Organism: Sulfuritalea sp.; assembly: GCA_016712985.1. Classification (GTDB taxonomy): domain Bacteria; phylum Pseudomonadota; class Gammaproteobacteria; order Burkholderiales; family Rhodocyclaceae; genus Sulfuritalea. The sequence goes on from JADJQA010000080.1 coordinate 21,113, forward strand.
CGCGAATTGTCGAAAGCCGCCTCGGGGGATATTTCGCCTGATGGCGCGCTTTCACCGCCATCGTCGTCGCCGCCAGGACGATGAGCACGAGAACCACGAACGCTGGCTGGTCTCCTACGCTGATTTCATCACCTTGCTGTTTGCCTTTTTTGTCGTGATGTACGCCCTCTCGTCAATCAATGAGGGCAAGTATCGCGTGATGTCAGATTCGATCAGTACGGCGTTCCGCAGCGTTTCTGGCGCTTCCTCGGGAGGCCAGATAGCCATCAACAGCAGTGTCGGCACGCCTCTCTCCATCGCCATTCCGACGAAGCGGCTGCCGCCACAGGTAAGATCGGATGCCGCGCAGGCCGCGAAGCGGGAGCGTCTGAAAAATGTCGCCAAGGATCTCAACAAGGCGCTGGCCCCGCTGGTGGCCGAGGGCAAGGTCAAGGTTACGGAAGGCGCGCTGGGAATCACCGTGGACATCAATGCCAGCGTGCTGTTTGCTCCCGGCGATGCCCGTCTCGACCTGGGCGCTGTGCGGGCATTGGCCGCGGTTGCACAGATCCTGGCGCCGACCGACTTCCCCATCATCGTCGAAGGCCACACCGATAACACGCCCATCAACACGGCGCAGTTCCCGTCGAACTGGGAGCTCTCGGGGATGCGCGCGTCGAGCGTGGTGCGCCTGTTCATCGAGACCGGAGTGGATGGACGGCGCCTGACGGCCACCGGTTTTGCCGACCAGCGGCCGCTGGCCGACAATGCCACCGCCGAAGGTCGTCAGCGCAACCGTCGGGTGGCGATCACGATTGAATCGCGCAATCCGGACAATCTGGTGGAAGTCGAGATTCCCCCGTAGCGGGTCGGCCACGCGCGACTCGCCATGGCGGCGAAACTCAACCCGCGCCCAGGGAGCGCTTGCCGACTGCCAGGCTGCGTTGCTGGCCGTCCGCGCCGTAGATTGATTCGGCGCCACCGGACAGCAGCACCGACAGCGCTTCCCGATTCTGTTTGAGCAGCAGGTCGATCAGGCGGCCGTTGATCTCGTTGTCGTCGCGGGCCCGGGCGGCGAGTTTTTGCAGCTCGCTCCACCTGCCTCGTTCGACATCGAGATTCGGACGACTTGCCAGCCACGCTTCGACGCCGCAACGACCCGCGGGAAAGCCTTCGTGGGGCAGCAAGGCATCGCGCCGGGCTTCAAGCTGATGCAGTGTTCCGGCAAGCGAAGACTTCTCGGTCGATATATCCGGAAGGCGATCGGCATGGGCTCCGCTGAGAACTTTGCGTTCTTCCTCGAGCAAGGCACAAAAGCGTCTCAGCTCAACGAGTTCCCTGACCAGCAACTCGGACAGGGATTCGAGGGAGATCAACGCTTCTGTCGACAATCAGGATGCCATCTTCAGCATCACCTTGGTCGGCGATTCTGACCAAGCATTTCCCGGACGCTGCTGATCAGTCCGTCCGCGATCCGCTCGGGATTGATCTGGAACTTCCCTTCGCTGATGGCCTGCCGGATCTCGGCGACTTTCTGTGAATTGAAAGCGGCTTCGGACCCCACTTACCGAATGGAAGGACGTCGAAACCACCGTGGCAGTCTGCCCCGGAATGTGGACCGGCGACCGGGCCTGTTGCCACGGGGCGAGCCCCGATCGCACGGGAACCCTCGGCACCTGGTCCGGGGCCGACGGATTTGCCTGAGTTATCGATCTTCATGGGAGGAGCTTCCGAGCTATTTGCGGCGTCTGCTGCTATTTACGGCATATCTGCCAATAACTGTATGTTCCTTCGCACAATTCCTGTCTGGCGGGATTGTCAATGCAATCAGAACTTTATCTCGATCGAGCCATCTGCGCGGACGACCCCGCTCAAGATCTGACCCGAGTTTAGCCGCACCTGCGAAGACTTGTCCAACCACCGCGCTGGTGAGCGCGCGACCTTCGTTGGTGACCTGAAATCCGCTGCCGGTGCCGACGACCCGGACGCTTTGGCCCTGCTGCACCACCGTTGGCTGCCTCAGCATGTCGGCGCGCAACGGGCGTCCGGCGGCGAGCGAAGCGACCGCTGCGCGCCCGATGGCCTGCTCCTTGTCCATCAGTATTCCGTTCGGCAGATCCGATAGTTCGCCGAGTTCCCCGCGAACGTCGGCGTCGGTGAGCTTTTGACCCGCGCTGATCGGTCGTGCAGCGACAAGGTATTCCGCGACGACGCGAATCTGTACCGGCACCCAAAGGCTCCAGGTTCCGCCGCGGCAGCGCACCAGGACCTGGGTCTTCCCCCACGGGCGCGCGCCACTCCCCATGGATACGTCAAAGCCTTCGCAGTCCCCGGCCAATCGGTCTGCATCGATGGTGCCGATGCTGTAGCTTGCGGTTCCCGGCAGCCCTTTGATCTGCGCGCGCAGGAAGTCGTCGACCGAGCGCCGGATTGCCGCGGAATCCGCGGCAAGAACGGGTCGACAAGGGGCGCTCAGCAGCACCAGCGCCAGAAAGCCAGGAAATAGTCGCATAAGGACGAATTCAATCACGACGTCGATGGCGAGCATGCGCTCAACAGCATCTCAGTCTCCCCCCAATTCTGGATGAGCTTGTCTGCATGGCGGCGGCAAGTTTTGCCGACTGCCAGGCTTGGGTTGCCGCTTTTCGCCTGCCGGGGAAGCGTGCCCACGGGTTGTCGGGCCCTGAAAACGCGATGGCACGGATGATGCATTGCCGATCGTATCAAAACTCGCGATCCTCACCCGTTGCCGTGATAGACAGAATCGATGCCCTTCTGCAGGTAAAGCGCACGGCGCTCGATTTGCGCGCCTATCGCCAGGAACTGCTCGCATCAAACATCGCCAACGCGGATACACCGAACTTCAAGGCGCGGGACATCGATTTCAAGGCCGCTCTCGCCGGGGCGCTCTCCTCTCGTCCGGAAGCGGTTCCGGGCCTGGCCAGAACCTCTGCGGGTCATCTGGGTAGCGAAACGGGCGGCGAAGCCACACAGGCTTTTGGCGCCGCTGTCAAATATCGCACCGAGTTTCAGCCCAGCGCTGATGGCAACACGGTCAACATGGATGTCGAACGCGCCGCCTTTGCCGAGAACGCAGCGCAGATGGAAGCCATGCTGGCATTCATTCGCAGCGATCTGAGCACCCTGCAGACCGCCATCACGAGCCAGTAAGCCGAGAGAGCCATGAGCCTGTCCAACATTTTTTCGATTGCCGGGTCGGCGCTCACCGCGCAGTCGGCTCGCCTCAATGCGGTGGCCAGCAATCTGGCCAATGCCGACAGCCTGGTGGGCGCCGATGGGCAGCCCTACCGTGCCAAGCAGGTGGTGTTCCGGGCAACGACCGTGGAAGGCGGCGGCATCGGAGTGCGGGTCACCGATGTCGTCGAGAGCGCGGCGCCGTTGCGCATGATGTACGACCCGGCGAACCCGGCAGCCAACGTGCGGGGCTATGTCGAAATGCCAAACGTGAATGTGGTCGACGAGATGGTCAACATGATCTCCGCCTCGCGCTCCTACCAGAACAATGCCGAGGTAATGAATACCGCCAAGTCCCTGATGCAGAAGACGCTGGCGATCGGGCAATAGGCTGTTGAAGGGACCATGAAATGACGACTACCGCAACTTCCGCACTCTCGGGCAGCGCCCAATCGCTGATCGACTCGGTCAATGGCAACGCGAAAGCGAAGACCGCGAATACCGCGGCGGATACACAAGACCGGTTTCTAAAGCTGTTGACCGCGCAGTTGAAGAACCAGGATCCCCTGAATCCGATGGACAACGCACAACTGACCTCGCAACTGGCGCAGATCAGCACTGTCGATGGCATCGAGAGGCTTAACGCCACCTTGCAAAAACTGCTGTCGAACAACGTCGATGGCGAGGCCCTGCAGGCGGCCGCACTGGTGGGACGTCAAGTGATGGTGGAGGGTAGCGGACTGACGCTGACGAGCAGCGGTGCCGTGGGCGGTCTGGAACTCGCGGCAGCGGCGGACCAGGTGCTTCTGACCATCAAGGACGCCAACGGCCTGACGATCAAGACGCTGGACCTCGGAAATCTGGGAGCCGGAGCGCACAACTTCGCCTGGGACGGCAAGGCCGATTCAGGGGCACAAGCGGTGAATGGCGCCTACAGCATTTCGGTGGCCGCCCGACGAGGTAGTGAGAAGGTCGAGGCCTTGCCCCTTCAGCTTGTCGGAGTGGTGAGTGTCAGCCGCAGCACCCAGGGCGTGACCCTTGATCTCGGAAAACTCGGGCTGGCAACAATGAGCGACATCAGACAGATATTCTGAGAAGGAGAACAACATGGGATTTCAGCAAGGTTTGAGTGGTCTTAACGCTTCCTCCAAGTCGATTGACACCATTGGCAACAATATTGCCAACTCGGGTACGGTCGGTTTCAAAAGCGGCTCGGCACAATTCGCCGACGTCTTCGCGGCGTCCTTGAGCGGCGCCGGTGCGGCACCCGTGGGTATTGGCACGAAGATCGCGGCCGTGGTGCAGCAGTTCAGCCAGGGCAATATTTCCTCCACCAATAATCCGCTCGATACCGCAATCAATGGCGGCGGTTTCTTTCAGATGGACGACGGCTCGGGCGGAACCGTCTACGCCTGCAACGGCCAGTTTCAGCTCGACAAGGACGGCTTCATCGTCAGCGCGCAGGGTTTGCAGCTCAAGGGAGTCCCGGCTGTGAATGGTGTGATTGCGACCGGGGCGCCGGCGGTACCCTTGCGTTTGTTCGATCCGGCCCAGAGTCTGGCGGGCGCGCCCCAGGCTACGGGAACCAGTCCGGGCTCACTCGGGGTGGAGGCGAATGTCAATCTCGATTCGCGCATTGCGGTCCCGGCTGTGGCGGTGTTCAACTATGCCAACCCGGCATCCTACAACCAGTCTACCGCCGTCACCGTTTACGACAGCCTGGGCAATCCGCACAACTATTCGATGTACTTCGTCAAGGATGCGGCGCCGAATTCCTGGACGGTCTATGCGACCGTTACCAACCCGGCCGGCGGCGTGCCCACGTTTACCGACCTGTCGACGGGAGGTCCCCTGGGAACCCTGACCTTCGATACCGGCGGCATCCTGACCTCGCCCGTTCTTTCGCAGGTGCTGACGGACGCCGACATGGGCTTTCCGGGCGCCGTGACATCGCCTCAGACATTCCCGGTAAATTTTTCAGGCTCCACCCAGTTCGGCTCGTCGTTCTCGGTCAACGCATTGGGCCAGGATGGCTTTGCCTCGGGGTCGCTGTCCGGCTTCAACATCAGCACGGATGGCACTTTGCTTGGCCGCTACTCGAATGGCCAGACCAAGCCCGTGGGCCAGATCGTGCTCGCCAATTTCCGCAATCCGCAGGGTTTGCAGCCTTTGGGCGACAACCGGTGGGCGCCCACGGCCGCCAGCGGCGATCCGCTTACCGGAGCACCGGGATCCTCCGGGCAGTACGGTGTCTTGCAGGGTTCCGCGCTTGAAGACTCGAATGTGGACTTGACCGCCGAACTGGTCAGCATGATCGTGCAGCAGCGCTCCTATCAGGCCAACGCACAGACGATCAAGACCGTGGATAGTATTTTGCAGACCCTGGTTAACCTGCGCTAAGAGTCATGGGCAACGGTGCCTTGGCTTTGCGTGGCGGGGACCCCCCTTCAGGGACCGTCAATTCCGCTTCATGCCCCAGAGGGGCGGTGCTGTGCACGCCTGGGACGCCTGCCGGCATCAACGCCGACGGCCCTGACAATGCGGCAAACCAGGCGGCGAACCGGGCGACGACATGGATCGACTGATTTACACCGCAATGACCGGAGCCAGCCAGACGCTGAACATGCAGGCGGCGGTGGCGCACAATCTGGCGAATGTCAATACGGTAGGCTATCGGGCCGAGGAGCATCGCTTGCGGGCTGTCCCGCTGCAGTCGAATGCCCAGCCGCAGGGCTTGCCGACGCGTGCTTTTGTCGTCGAAGCCAACACCCATACCAGGGGCGGGCTGGATTGCCGTGCAACTGCAGGATGGTAGCGAGGCCTATACCCGCGCCGGCGCCTTTGAAATCAGTGTCAACGGGGTTGTGCAGACGCGTGGCGGCCTGACGGTGCTGGGCGATGGCGGCGCGATCTCCATTCCGCCCGAGGTGGCGCTCAGTGTTGGCGTCGATGGAACGATCTCGACGCTGCCGGAAACTGGCGAGCGGAAGACGGCGAGCAGTATTGGCCGCTTCAAGCTGGTCAATCCACCGGAGGGCGACCTGGTCCGTGGCGCGGATGGTCTGTTTCGCCTGCGTGACGGCGGCGCTGCATCGGCCGACGAGAGCGTCAGACTGGTCGCGGGGAGTGTCGAAGGCAGCAACGTCAATCCGGCGGAACAAATGGTGAACATGATCTCCCTGGCGCGCCTGTTTGAAATACAGATAAAAGTCTTGTCAACGGCGGATGCCAATGACCAGGCTGCAACGCAGATACTGGCTTCGCGCTAGGAACATGTCATGAGCCGGACCTTGCTGATTGCCAGAACCCGCCCGAATGGACGGCAGACGAAAGAGGGGGACTGACGCATGGCATTTGCAGCAAGCCTGAGCGGACTGAACGGCGCTTCGACGGCGATCGACATCATCGGCAACAACATCTCGAATCTGCAGACTGTGGGATTCAAGACGTCGAAGGCGCGCTTCGCCGACGTACTTGCGGCTTCGCTTCCAGGGGCGCCGTCGGCGGAACTTGCAAGCGCCGGCGTCAGCGTTGCCGTGGCACGACGAAACGAGCAGGGCGGTGTCGCGCAGAGCGACAATCCGCTCGACATGGCGATCAGCGGAATGGGCTTCTTCCGCCTGAACAAGGGTGGCGAGATCACCTATTCGCGCGATGGCCGGTTTCAACTGGCCTATGATGCCAGCAGCCCGGACACCCGCGTTCTCGTCAATCCAACCGGGCGCAACGTTACCGGGTATCCCGCGACCTACGCCACCGATCCGCAGGGCGTGATAGTGACCGCGGGCGCACCCCAGGACATTTCGATCGACCTGGTGATGCCGGCGTCCGCCACCAGCCAGGTATCCCTGGGTGTCAGCCTCGATGCGCGCTCCGCTCCCCCGTTGACGGCGCCCTTCGATCCGGCCAATCCGCTCAGCTATAACAGCGCGACGGGGCTCACCGTCTATGATGATGCGGGCGCCGCCCACGATCTGCGGATGTACTTCGCCAAGCCCGGTGCGGGAAACGTCTGGGATCTCCATACCACCCTGGACGGCGGCTCGCAGACCGGGCCGGTAAATGTCGGTTTCGGCACCGATGGTTTGTTGGCGACCACCATGCCGCTGGCGGCGCAAACCTATGCGCTGGGAAGCGGCGGGAGCCTGTCCGTCGCCCTTGATTTCACCGGAAGCGTCCAGTACGGGCAAACCTTCCATGTCGACTCGATGACGCAGGATGGTTGGCGTGAAGGCACCATCGACAGCTCGAGCGGATTCAGTGTCGGCAATGACGGCGTAATTGTCGGCTATTACACCAATGGGCAGTCGCGCAAAGTGGCGCAGATCGTGCTCGCCAATTTCATCAATCCCGACGCGATGATCGGCCTGGGAGACAGCCAGTGGAGGGCGAATGAGGATCCGGTCAGAGGCTCAGGCGAGGAGATCCTGGATGTTCCGGGAGGACGTCTCGGCGGCAATGGGCTGGGCTCCATCCAGGGGTGGGCGACCGAGCAATCCAACGTCGACCTGAACGCGGAACTGGTGGCACTGATCGAACAGCAGCGCAACTATCAAGCCAGCGCGCAGACTTTCAAGATTCTCGACGAGGTCATGCAGAACCTCGCGAACATGGGCAGGTAATGATGATCAATCACCAGCGAATCGATGACTTGGATACACGCCGGTTTGGCCGGCTCGCCAGGAGTATGTGCCGATGATGCCTTCCCTCTGGGTTGCCAAGACCGGGCTGGATGCCCAGCAGATATCCATGGACGTCATCGCCAACAACCTTGCCAACGTCAGTACCAACGGGTTCAAGCGCTCGCGTCCGGTGTTCGAGGATCTGCTGTACCAGACCCTGCGGCAGCCGGGTGTCGCCTCTTCCCAGACGACGACCGTCCCCACGGGCCTGACGCTCGGCACCGGCGTGCAGCCGATTGCCACCGTGCATATCTTTACCCAGGGCAGCTTGCTCAAGACCGAGGGGCCGCTCGACCTGGCCATCCAGGGCAACGGCTTCTTCCAGGTACAGTTGCCCGACGGAACTCTGGCCTACACGCGCGACGGTTCGCTTACCAGGGACGCCAATGGCCAGGTTGTTACCGCGGACGGCTATCCGCTGAGTCCGTCCATCACCGTCCCGGCGAATGCTCTCAGTATTTCGGTGTCGCGCGACGGGATTGTCACGATCAGCCAGCCGGGAGTCACCACGCCGACCCAGATAGGCCAGATACAACTCGCCAACTTCATCAACAACGAGGGATTGCAGAGCACCGGGCAGAATCTCTATGTCGAAACCGCCTCATCGGGAACGCCGACGCCCAATACGCCCGGCGCCAACGGCGCGGGCGTGCTCAATCAGGGCTACGTCGAAAATTCCAACGTGAACGTGGCCGAGGAACTGGTGAACATGATCGTCGCGCAGCGCGCCTACGAGATGAACTCAAGGGTCATTACCACCTCCGACCAGATGCTTGCGCGACTGAGCCAGATTTAATCCCGAAGAGTGACATCATGAAGCCAATCGTCTTGCTTGCCGGTATTGTCACGATGCTTTGCGGCTGTGTCGCGACCGCACCGCCCACCGCGGTCCATCAGCCGATGAGCATTCGCCCGGAAGCGCGCAGTTATTCGCCACCGAGCAGCGGCGCGATCTTCAATGTCGCTTCGGCCCGGCCTCTCTTCGAGGATCGGCGCGCGCGCTTTGTCGGCGACACGATCACCATCAACATCGTCGAGAAGGTTCAGGCATCCAAGAAGTCGGAAAACAAGGCCAACCGCAGTCACTCGGTCGATGTCACCGTTCCGACCATCATCGGCCTCCCGTTCAAGGGCATGCAGGGAACCACGCTGAGCGCAAGCGATGAAAACGATTTCACGGGCAAGGGCGAGAATACGTCGTCGAACGATTTCACCGGCACGATTACCGTGACCGTGATCGAGGTCTACCCCAACGGCAATCTGCTGGTGTCGGGCGAAAAGCAGATCGGACTCAAGGAAGGCGAGGAGTTCGTCCGCTTCTCCGGCGTCGTCAATCCGAACAACATAACGGCCGCCAACACCGTGTTCTCGACCCATGTGGCGGATGCGCGCATCGAGTACAAGGCGAACGGCTTCCTCGACTCGGCGCAGGTCATGGGATGGCTCGGGCGCTTTTTTCTGACCTTCATGCCATTTTGAGGAGGCGGACATGACACGAATCGAGAAAAGTTTCCTGGTGTTTCTCTGGCTGCTTGCGGCGCTCCTGGTCATGGACGCCGCTCGTGCCGAACGCATCAAGGACATCGCGTCGATTGCCGGCGTGCGCAACAACCAGTTGGTCGGCTACGGCATTGTGGTCGGCCTGGATGGCAGTGGCGACCAGACCACGCAGACGCCGTTCACGGTCCAGAGCACGATCAACATGCTCTCGGCGATGGGCGTCAATCTGCCGCCGGGCCAGTCACTGCAATTGAAAAACGTTGCGGCCGTGATGGTGACGGCCAACTTGCCGCCCTTCGCCCGCACCGGGCAGCAGATCGACATTACCGTTTCGTCGATGGGCAACGCCAAGAGCCTGAAAGGCGGCACGCTGATTCTCACCCCGCTGAAAGGCGCGGATGGACAGATCTACGCGATGGCGCAGGGCAACGTGGTGGTGGTTGGCGCCGGCGCCGCTGCCGGGGGCTCCAAGGTGACCGTGAACCAGTTGTCGGTCGGCCTCATTGCCGGTGGCGCGACGGTTGAGCGCGAAGTGCCAATGCCGCTGGGACAGGGTGAATTCGTCAGTCTTGAATTGAGGTCGACAGACTTCGGCACGGCGCAGCGCATGGTCGCGGCGATCAATCGCGTGATGCCGGGAACGGCCACTGCGACGGATGGCCGGCAGATTCGGTTGCGCGCACCTGCCAACGTGGATGAGCGGGTGAGTTTCATCGGACGTATCGAGGGCATCGAGGTGATTCCGGCCCAAATGGCGGCCAAGGTGATCGTCAACAGTCGCACCGGCTCGGTGGTGATGAATCAGTCCGTGGTGATCGAGAATTGCGCGGTGGCGCATGGCTTTCTGGTGGTTTCGGTCAGCACCGACAATATCGTGAGCCAGCCCCCTCCCCTCTCTGGCGGACGGACCGCGGGCGTCGCCAATTCAGACATCCAGATCAAGCAGCAAGGCGGTACCTTGATGAACGTCCGGGCCAGCGCCAATCTGGCCGATATCATCAACGCCTTGAATACCCTGGGCGCCAATCCGCAAGACCTGACCGCGATCCTGCAGGCGATGAAATCGGCCGGCGCCTTGCGCGCCGAGCTGGAAATCATCTGACGCTCAGGCAGGGGACACCAGCTGATGATGAAACACGCGAAAGGGGGGGGGGAAGGCCCGCCCCTCCCGCCCCGCGGGAGGCTTCTAGTGCCTCGCTTCGCTCGCTATTACCAGTCGCTTCGAGGGAGGCTGTTTCCGTTAATTGTCCTGGTCAGGGAAGTTTTTGCCCCGCTGCTTTGTCGACTGCCGCTGAACCTCCCATGCGATTCTCCGGGCTGCCATGAGCTCAAGTACCAACGCCGCCGCAGCCCAGCCGAACGTCTTTGACGCAAGCAGCCTCACCGCCTTGAAACACCAGGTGAAGGGTGGCGATCCCAAGACGTTGAAGCTTGCCGCCCAGCAGTTCGAGACGTTGTTCCTGCAGATGGTCTTGAAGTCGATGCGTGACGCCACGCCTCGCACGGGCTTGTTCGACAGTGAGCAGGCGCGCATGTACGAATCCCTGCTTGATCAGCAAATGGCCCAGGTTCTTGGGTCGAAAAGCGGGGGCACCGGCCTCGCCGCGATGATTGAAAAGCAGTTGCTGCGGCAGAACCCGGATCCACAGCCCTTTGACGGCCCCTTGCCCCTGTCGCCACCAACGCCTTCCTTCCGCTTCAGTGGGGGCCGGACGATTTCCTTGCCGCGCGACGGGATGGAGGCGCCGCCGCCCTTGCATGATCCGCAGCATGGCGCCGCGCCCGCCTCGCGGACAGTGCCCCTCGTTTCCCCGGCGGCCGATCCGGCGCTTGCGAGTGATGGCGCAGGCGTCTCCGCCGCCGTGCGCGAGTTTGTCACCCGGTTGCAGCCGGCCGCGGCTGAAGCCAGTCGCGCGACCGGGATCCCTGCGCATTTCATGGTGGCCCAGGCGGCGCTGGAAACCGGCTGGGGCAAGGCCGAGCCGCGTCGCCTTGATGGCAGCCCCAGCTTCAATGTGTTCGGTATCAAGGCCGGCCGCAACTGGCAGGGGCCGGTCGTCGAGGTGGCCACCACCGAGTACGTGGATGGCATTGCGCAGAAGCAGCTTGAGCGCTTCCGCGCCTACGGCTCCTACGCCGAAGCCTTCCGCGACTATTCCAGCCTGTTGTCCGGCAACCCCCGCTACGCCGGCGTGCTTGGCGTGCAGGATGCAACCGGGTTCGCCCAGGCGCTGCAACGCGCGGGTTATGCGACCGATCCGCTGTATGCGGCGAAGCTCGAGCGAATCATTGGCGGAGCGACATTGCGCCAGATCCTGGCGGGTTGATCCAGGCCAACGCTGCTTCTGGGTGGCACGCCCATTGCTCCAAGTGAAGTAAAGACTCAACTAACGGCAACTTCTGCCGTTATTGAGCCAAATACACGGAGTAACCATGGGCATTTTCAATGTTGGCGTAAGCGGGCTCAATGCCGCACAGGCAGGCATCTTTACCGCCAGCCACAATATCGCCAACGCGTCGACCCCCGGCTTCAGCCGGCAGGTGATCGTTCAAGGCACCAACATTCCCTTGCTCACCGGGGGCGGGTTTCTGGGACAGGGCACCCACGTGCAGACTGTCCAGCGGATCTATGACCAGTTCCTTGGTCGCCAGGTACTGAGCGCCGAGGCTGGTGCAACGGAGATGGACAGTTATCTGGCGCAGATCAGCCAGATCGACAATCTGCTGGCCGACACCAGCGCCGGGCTTTCTCCCGCGCTGTCAGGCTTTTTCAAGGGAGTGCAGGACGTTGCCGCCAATCCGTCCTCGATTCCCGGTCGCCAGTCGATGTTGTCGGCGGCGCAGGCGCTGGTATCCCGCTTCCAGGCGCTGGATCAGCGTCTGGCGGAAATCCGCGATGGCAACAATCAACAGATTTCCACGCAGATCACACAAATCAATACCTACAGTTCCCAGATCGCCGATATCAATCAGCGCATCCTCCTGGCGCAGGCGGGCCGGCCAGACCAGCCGCCCAACGACCTGCTCGATCAGCGCGACCAGATGCTGAAGGACTTGAACAAGCTGGTGCGGGTCAGCACGGTAGCGCAGACGGATGGCAGCTTCAGCGTGTTCATCGGCAATGGACAACCACTGGTCGTCGGCAACCAGTCGTATCAACTGCGGGCGGTGCAGGCGCCGGACGATGCCGAACGGATCACTGTCGCTACTGTCGGCGCTGGCGGCACGGCGCTGATCATGCCCGAGTCACAGATTATCGGCGGTAGCCTGAGCGGGTTGCTGCGTTTCCGCAGCGAGACCCTCGATGCGGCGCAAAACGCCCTCGGCCGCATTGCGCTCACCCTGGCGCAGAACTTCAACGACCAACACCGGCTGGGCCAGGACTTGAGCGGCGCGCTGGGGCAGGACTTCTTCAATGCCTCGACCCTCGCGGCTCCAGCCGTTCGGCCCAACAGCCTGAATACAGGCACCGGCGCACCGACGGCAAGCATCGATGCGACCACGATCGATCGGCTCACCACCAGCGATTACCGGCTTGCCTACGATGGTGCAAATTACAACTTGATCCGCTTGGCGGACGGTCTTTCAACGCCGATCACCACGGACCCCCAGTTGGTAGATGGCCTGTCGATAGACAAGTCTGCCTGGACCGCACCCGTGGCGGGAGACAGCTTCCTGATTCAGCCCACGCGCACGGGGGCGCGCAACATCGCCCTGGCGTTTTCCGACACGCGCCTGATTGCCGCCGCGGCGCCAATCCGCACGGCAACGGCGCTGGGCAACAGCGGCACGGCCAGCATCAGCGCCGGGACGGTGAACGCACCGCCGCCGACAAATGCCGGTTTGCAGAACAAGGTGACGATCAGCTTTACCAGCGCGACAACATTCGATGTGCTGGATGTAACCACGGCGGCGACTCTCGCCAGCGCAGTGACTTATGCGGCCGGAGCCGATATCACCTACAACGGCTGGACCACACAGATCATCGGCAACCCGGCGGCAGGCGACGTATTCACCGTCGAAGCCAATGTCGGCGGAGTTGCCGACAATCGCAATGCGGCCCTGCTCGGAGCATTGCAGACACGCAACACCATGCTGGGCAGTGCCACATCGTCGGCCACTGCATCCTATCAGTCCGCGTATTCACAGCTCGTCAGCATCGTCGGCAGCAAGACCAACGAAGTGCAGGCAATTGGCGCCGCCCAGCAGGGGCTGACCGACCATGCCAGCGAGGCTTTGCAATCAAGCTCCGGCGTCAATCTGGACGAGGAAGCGGCCAACCTGTTGCGCTATCAGCAAGCGTATCAGGCTTCGGCCAAGGTGCTGGAAATCGCCAGCACGCTATTTGACGAAATTCTGGCTCTGGGCCGCTGAGCCCGAGCAGAAAGAGGAAGAAAAGCCATGCGTGTCAGTACCGGAATGATTTTCGATGCCGGAGTAGCCAGCATCAACCGACAGACAGCCTCGCTGTTGAACGTGCAACAGCAGGTGGCCTCCGGACGGCGGATCCTGAGACCGAGCGATGATCCGGTGGCTGCCGCGCGGGCGCTGGAGGTGACGCAGGCCAGCGATGTCGTCGCCCAGTTCAAGCGGAATCAGGATGTCGCCACATCTGCCCTGGGTCTCGAAGAAGTGCAACTGGCGAGTGTCGGAGACGTGCTGGGGCGGGTCCGCGAGTTGGCGGTTCAGGCAGGCAACACCAACCTTTCGTCAACTTCCCGCAAGGGCATTGCCACCGAGTTGCGCGCGCGATTCGATCAACTGCTGGGAATCGCCAATGCCACCGACGGCAACGGTCAGCATATCTTTTCCGGCTACATGGGGGCAGTCACACCCTTCGGTGGTTCGGTCGATGACATTCTTGCCGGCAACGAAATCGTCTATCAGGGCGATGACGGGCAGCGCACGCTGCAGGTCTCGCCCAGCCGCTTCATCGAAGTCAGCGACTCCGGCGGCGATGTGTTCAAGCGCATCAGGAATGGCAATGGCTATTTCGTTACCGACTATGCCGCTGGCAATGCCGGCACCGGCGTCATGGCGTCTGGTTCGGTGACCGATCCGGCGGCGTGGAATGCGGCGGCGACGAAAAACGTTTCCGTCGAATTCACCGTGGCGGCCGGCGTCACGACTTACGACCTGATCGATACCGCGAGCAGCGCTTCGCTGCTCGCGGGCGGTCCGCGGGTGTTCCAGAGCGGCCAACCCATCCTGCTCGGTGATCCACCTGCCTTCAGCCTGGGGGCAAGCGTCACGATCAACGGCAAGCCGGCGAGCGGGGACCGCTTTTACCATCGCACCCAGTACCACGCAGAGCGTGTTCGTCACCCTCGGCAACTTGATCGGGGCGTTGGAGGCCCCGACAGGAACCCCCGCCGCCGACGCCAAGTACATCAATGAAATAGGTTTCGCCTTGACCAACCTCGATCAAGCCGGCAATAACGTTCTTCGCGTTCGAGCCGGGATCGGTTCGCGCATCAACGAGGTCGACTCGCTGGGGAGTTTGAACGATAGCCTTGACTTGCAGTATCAGCAGACCCTGTCTAACCTGCAAGACCTCGACTACGCCAAAGCGATCACGGATCTCACACGCAACCAGACCAGCCTGGAGGCAGCGCAACTGTCCTTCTCAAGAATCTCGCAGCTTTCGCTGTTCAACTATCTATGACGCCGTTGCGTCATCGCGTCCGGCGGAAAGTATCCCTGAAGCGCCGCGTTCTGCTTGCGGCAGCACTGTCCTGCGGTCTCGCGGGCTGTGCCGGCAACGGCCTTGTCCCGACGGATCCGATAGTTCCGAACACCACGTTGAATATCACCCCAAGCCTCACCATCGCCCTGGAAAAAATCGTTTTCTGGGGAGCGTACGCCGGCGTCGCCTACCTGGTCCTTGATCCGCTGGCGCCGAACTGGGAGATCGAGCAGGCAGCATTTCCCGACAGCCACTATCATTTTTCGCTGAAAATGAAGCGTGTCTACGCCGGCGGCGCTGGCGAGTCGCGCGTGGTATTCCACCAGCGTGCCAAGGAACTCATGCGGGGGGGCGGCTACGACGGCTATCAGGTACTGGAATACACGGAAGGCATGGAATCCTCGGTGCTCGGTTCGCAGCGCGTGTCACAGGGCGTCATTCGCCTGACCAGACGCGATTCGCGCTGAAGGCTGAGGGCGTCGCCGGCGACAATTGGATCGAGTGCTTTCAGAGGGGATTTCCGGCAGCCTTCATGACCATTCCCATCGCCTCGAACCCTCGTGTGAACAGACCTTCCATCGCGGCGCCGATATACGGCAGGGACAGCAGCAGGACCAGAAACCCCAGCGCCAGCGTGACGGTGAAGCCGACCGAGAACAGATTCAACTGCTGAGCGATGCGTGCCAGTACGCCCAAGGCGATGTTGGCGATCAGCAGCGCCGTGATCAGCGGCAATGCCAGCAGCAGCCCCGTCGAAAACAGGATTGCCGACCAGGCCATCAGCGAGGCGAAGGCGGCGACGTGGATCGGCGTGGTGCTCACCGGCAGCAGCGTGAAGCTTTCGGCGAGGACCGTCAGTGTCAGCAAGTGACCATTCAGGGCGAGGAATACCAGGGCCGTCAGCAGCCCAAGGAATTCGCTGACAACCGGGGTCTGGCCGCCGCTGTCGGGGTCGAAGAATGTGGCGAAGGACAGGCCCATCTGCAATCCGATCAGCTCGCCGGCGAGGTCAACCGCCGCAAAGCTGATACGTAGCGTGAAGCCGAGAAGTACGCCGATCAGCATCTGCTGGGCCATTACCGCCAGTCCGATCCACGAACTCGCCGGAATTGCCGGCAATGGCGGCAGCGCGGGCGCCACTGCCAGTGCGATCGCAAGGCCCGCGATCAGGCGCACCCGTACCGGCAATGCGGAATTGTTGAACACGGGGGCGCTCGCCAGCAGGCCGAGGATTCGTGTCAAGGGAAAGACGAACAGGGCAATCCAGGCATCGAGTTGTGCGGAAGTGATCGAGATCACGCTGCGGCGCCTGTCAGCCGATCATGCCGGGTATCGATTCGTAAAGGCGGCGCATGTAGTCGGTCATCACAGCAATCATCCACGGGCCGGCCACGATCATCGTAATGAATATGACCACCAGCTTGGGAACGAAGGAGAGCGTGGCCTCGTTGATCTGCGTGGCTGCCTGAAAAATGCTGACGATCAGGCCCGTGACCAGCGCCGCGAGGAACAGCGGTGCGGAGATCAGGAGCGTGATCTCGATCGCGTTGCGGCCAATCTCGATGACGGTGGTGGGAGTCATGACGCACTTCCGGTCATTGTGGCAGACACCACCGCTACTGATGAACCTCGTCACACCGGCGAAAGCCGGTGTCCAGTTCGGCGGCCGACTGGATTCCGGCTTTCGCCGGAAGGGGGGAATGACGATGGGAGGACAGAAATGTTTCGCGAGTCTGTTCCACGTTTGACTTTAGCCGAAGCTCATCACCAGCGAGCCGACCAGCAGGTTCCAGCCATCGACCAGCACAAACAGCATGATCTTGAACGGCAGGGCGACGATCACCGGCGACATCATCATCATGCCCATCGACATCAGTACCGACGCCACGACCATGTCGATGATCAGAAAGGGAATGAAAACGATGAAGCCGATCTGGAACGCCGTCTTCAGCTCGGAGGTGACAAATGCCGGGATCAGCACGCGCATGGGTATGTCATCGGCCCTGGCAGGGACCGGCAGCTTGGCGACCTTGGTAAACGTTGCCAGGTCGGCTTCCCGCACCTGTTTCAGCATGAAGGCGCGCAAGGGCACTGCGCCCTGGTCCAGCGCGGCCTGGAAACTCAGCTTGTTTTCCGAAAGCGGCAGATAGGCTTCGTTGTAGATGCGCTCGGTGACCGGGGCCATGATGAAAAAAGTCAGAAACAGGGCCAGTCCGACGAGCACTTGGTTGGGCGGAGACGTCTGTGTCCCTAAGGCGTGGCGCAGCAGCGACAGGACGATGATGATGCGCGTGAAACTGGTCATCATCAGCAGCATTGCCGGCAGAAAAGTGAGTCCGGTAAGCAGCAGCAGGGTCTGGATCGACAATGACCATTGCGTACCGCCGCCCGCCGCCGGGCTGCTGGTTACCGCCGGCAACACCTGGGCGTCGACGAACATTGGCGCCAGGAGCAGCGACAGGAGCGACACGCCACGAAGCAGTCTTGCCGGCATCGCCTAGCTTCCCGGCGTCAACTTGCGCAGCCAGTCAGGGAATCCCTGGCCGGACGAGGGGGCCGGACCGGGTGGCTGGTTCGCGGTGGTCTGGCGAGGAACTTCGGCGAGCGCCGTGACACGACCGGGCGCCACTCCGAGCACCAGCCAGGTACCGCCAACTTCGACAATGACCACGCGCTCGCGCGTACCCACCGCGGTGCCGGCAACCACGCGCAGCAGTCCCGCACTTTCGCCACGTGGGGCGACCAGTTTCTTCAACACCCACAGGCTGCCGATCACCAGTGCGAGCACGATGGCCAGACCCAGAAAGAGCTGCCAGAGGCTTCCGCCAGGATCGGCCGCGGACACCGCCTGGGTAGTCTGCGCGGCGGCCTCCGTCGTGGCAAAAAGCAGCAACGGGGTGGGAATGAAACGAACCATGCTCGCAACCGGGGGAGAATGGCGCGAGCTTAGGCTTGCGCTGCCGGCAAAAAACCCCCAAGTAGAGGGGGGAAGCCCAGACTTATCAGCGGTTCAGTTTGCGAACGCGTTCCTGCGGCGTGATCACGTCGGTCAGGCGAATGCCGAACTTTTCGTTCACCACGACAACCTCGCCTTGCGCGATCAGGGTGCCATTGACCAACACGTCCATCGGTTCGCCGGCCATTCCTTCGAGTTCGACCACCGAGCCATGCGCCAACTGCAACAGGTTGCGAATCGAAATCCTGGTACGACCCAGTTCCACGGTGAGGCTCACCGGGATGTCCATGATCATGTCGAAGCCCTGGGGCGCCGCCGCCTTCCCGGCATCTTCGGGGAATTGATTGAAGATCGCCGCCGGCTCGACAGCCGCCGCGGACTTTTCTTCAGCGATGGCCTGCTCGCCCATTGCCGCCGCCCAGTCGTCGTCGGAGACCTGTTCTTCCTTTTCGGTGGTGTCGTTCATTGCATGCTCCCTGCGTATGCGCGGTTAGCGTGAAATAACTCGTTCGGAGCGAGTGGTGATAGTCGAGCGAAGCGAGCTGGCCAGAAGCCTCCCCGTGAGGGGAGGATGGGAGGGGCGGGCCTTCAATTCGCCTTTCGCGTGTTTCATCATTAGGGGTGCCGTGTCAGAGCTGCATGAAAGTTAGGCGTCTTCCTCGGCGAAGAAACGCTCGATCCTCAATGCGTACTGCCCATTGCGCATCCCGTAGCGGCATTCCGCCACCGGGACACCATTGACCGCCATCGGTACCTGCGGGTCGATCGTAATGGGAATGACGTCTCCGACTTTCATATCGACGATGTCGCCGAAGGTGACGTCGGCGCGGCCCAGCGTGGCCACCAGTTCGACCTCGGCCGTCTGCAACTGGCGCGTCAGGGTTCCGGTCCAGCGCTTGTCGGACGAGGCTTGTTCGCTGTGCATGGTGCTGTACAGCACGTCCCGGATTGGTTCCACCATCGAGTAGGGCAGGCAGAAGTGCATTTCGGCGGTAGTGCCGGAGAGTTCGATGGTAAAGGTAACGGAAACGATCACTTCCGATGGCGTTGCGATGTTCGCGAACTGGGTGTTCATTTCCGAGCGGACATACTCGAACTTAAGCGGATAGACGGGCGCCCAGGCTTTCTGGTATTCCTCGAATACCACCCCCAGGATTCCCTGAATGATGCGCTGCTCGGTGGCGGTGAAGTCGCGACCTTCGACGCGGGTGTGGAAGCGACCGTCACCGCCGAACATGTTGTCGACGATCAGGAACACCAGGTTTGGATCGAAGACGATCAAACCGGTGCCGCGCAGCGGCTTGGCCTGGATCAGGTTCAAATTCGTCGGCACCACCAGGTTGCGGATGAACTCGCTGTATTTCTGGACCTTGATCGGCCCCACCGAAACCTCGGTGCTGCGGTGCATGTAGCTGAACAGGCCGATGCGCAGGTAGCGCGCGAAACGCTCGTTGATGAGTTCGAGCGTCGGCATCCTGCCGCGGACAATTCGCTCCTGACGGCCAAGGTCATAGCTCTTGACGCCCCCGTCGTCCTGTTCGGGCGGGGCCTCGTCGGATTCTCCCGCGACGCCCTTGAGCAAAGCGTCGACTTCTTCCTGGGAGAGAAAGTCCTGGCTCATCCCGCCGTCCGCGCCGGGCCGTCCCAAGAGGACGGCAAGTCAATGAAGCGGAAGGCGCGAAGCGCCTGAACCGTAGTCACCCCCCTGTGAAGGGGGGGCGGGGGGGAGGGGCGTTTGTTCATTACTGAATGATGAATGAAGTAAACAGCACGGCCTGTACCGGCGCATCCGGCGCAGCGACATCGCCGGGCTCCTTGACCTCGGTTTTTTCCTTGCCCTTCCTTGGAACAGGGGGTTCCAG
Source organism: Sulfuritalea sp. (assembly GCA_016712985.1). Lineage (GTDB taxonomy): Bacteria > Pseudomonadota > Gammaproteobacteria > Burkholderiales > Rhodocyclaceae > Sulfuritalea. The sequence continues at coordinate 40,973 of JADJQA010000080.1, forward strand.
TGTGTTGTTCACGGTTTCGCGAATCTCGTTCGAGAGCCGCTGCACGCCCTGCGCGGTGCTGAGGTCGGAGGCTTTCTTGGCGAGCAGAATCAGCATGATTCGGTGCTTGAGTTCCGGGTCGTATTGCTTCAGCGCTTCCAGTGCCGCCGAATCCAGCACGCGCAACTGCACCTCTGCCTGCAGATAGGCCTCCTGCTGCTCGGTTTGCAGCTTCACGGTAAACGGCTTGTCGAACTTGTGGAAGGAGGGTGGGTTGTGATCGGCTTTCTTGTCCTTTTTCCTGGTCTTGACCTCGGTTGGAGCTTCTTCGCCGTCGGCGGACTCGTCTACCGGTTTTTTCTTCAGCAGAAAATAGGCTGCACCGCCACCGCCCAGCACCAGAACCAGGGCGCCGATAACGATGAACAGCATCAGCTTCCCCTTTTTCTTCGGCGGGGGGGCTTCCACTTCGGTTTCGGCCGTCTTCGCATCTGCCATCAGTTCTCTCCCTGTCGCATCAGGCAAAGATGTCAATCATGCCACGGCCCGCTCCTGGTCTCGCAACTGCCGTAGCTCCCGGCAACGGAAGACTCGAAGCAAAGCGCACGCCTTCGTTGCTGGCAAAACCTGGTTTGTCGCCTGGATCTTCCTTGCGCGGCGACGGATTCGGCGAATCAGAGCCCACCTGCGCCTGTCCAAGACTGACTCCGGCATCAGCCAATATTTCGCGCAGCCGATGCAGCGAGCTTTCCAGTGCTTCGCGGACCGCCGGGTTCGGCGAGGTAAATATTGCGCTGGCCTGATCGCCGTTCATGGTCAGCGAGACCTCGACGCGACCGAGGTTGGGCGGGGTCAGGACAAGATCCGCCTGCTGGCGGCCGTTGGCAACCATCCAGGTCAGTTTCTGGCCGGTTTCCTCTCGCCAGCCGGTTTGTCCCAGCGGGGTGTCGATCCGCAGGCTCGGGTTTGCCGAGGGCCCATTGCTCGGGCTGGCTGCGCCAGGTGTCATTGCCGCGGCGCGTTCCATCAGCGCATGGAAATCACTGGCAGGAGCTTCGAGGGCAGTTTGCCCGCCGTTCTTGCGGCCTGTATCGGCATTAATTGCCGCATCGGGCAGCATTTTGCCGGGAGCCTGGCCAGTTCCACCAGAGTTTGCCTGGTTCGCAGACGCGAAAGCCTGATCCATCGCTTCGCCGCTCTGCTTGCGTCGGCTTGGCTCCATGCCCGCAGTTGCTCCCGAGGGCAGCGCGTCGGTGGGTACCGCTGACCGTGTCCCTGCAGTGCCCGCGGGCGGCGCCGCGAGGGTTGCAGCCGGTGTCGCGGGCAGGCCACCTGCAGCGCTGGCCGCGGCTAGCGCGGCAGGGAGGATTGCAGTCGGTGTCGTGGGCAGGCCAGCGAGTATCCGGGCCGAGCCTGGCTCGGTGGCCGCCAGAAGTTCAGGCAACCGCTGCTCTTCAGCGCTGGTTTCCGTGACAGCAGCGGGAGCCGAGGCTTGGCCGCTTGCACTTGCTGGATTGGCGCCCAGAAAGGGCAGCAGCAGCGCGAGATCAACGCTGGTTGCCGCGTTCCCGGCATCGACTTGGGTCGGCACCGCCGAGGAATCCGTGTTTTCGACCGCATCGGTGTCCGACCTGCCCATCCGGGACTTGAGCACGGCGGCGAATGGCGATTCCGCCGCGCTGTCCAGGTTCGCCCCGGCGCTTGCTACGGGCCGACTGCTCGCTTCGCCTTGATTGAGTGCATTGGCGTTGCCTGTCCCGCTCGGGGGCAAGCTTGGCGTGGCGTTGATCATCAGCTCGGACATGGGGCTTCCCTCACGACATGGGTGTTCATCAGGCTGACAAACGCAAGGGCTGTGCCACCTTACTCTTTGATCTTGTCTTCATGCCTGCGGGCGCCATGTTCGTCGCTGAGCTTCTGCTCCTTACGATGATCCTCGTAGGCGATTCGAGACCGGTGGCGATCCGACAGGGTATCGAAGGCCTTGAGCCGTCCTTGCCTGGCTACCCACTCGCGCTGGCCGGCGACTGTGCGCTGTTTGGTATCCGTGACGGCAGAGTCGGCCTGTTTGACGGCCTCATCCAGTCTCGCGAGGAAGCCGGCGTAGTTCCGCCATTCGCCCGGACGCAATCCATCCCTTGCGGCAAGCACAAAACGCGTCCGATATTCCTCGCGGTATTCGACCAGCAGGCCATGCCGCCGCGACGCCTCCTGTTCGCCCGCGATCAATTCGCCGAGCTTTCGTCCGGCCTCTTCAAGGCGCAACTGCGAAAGCTCGAGCAGGGATTGGAGAGGGAATGCGCGAGTCATGGCTGATCAAAGGGAAACGCGAGCGGCTATCTTACTTCGCACCGAACAACTCGGCCAGAGCTTGCCGCGAAGAGGCCAGATCAGCCTGTTCGCCCATCTGCTGCTGGAGAAACGCCTCCATACGCGGATTCATGACAATGGCGCGGTCGATGAGCGGATCGGATCCCGCGGCATAGGCGCCCACCGCGATCAGGTCGCGCGCCCGCTTGTGGCTTGAATACAATTGCTTGAACTGCCGCACCTGTTCCAGTTGGTCCGCCGCGATCAGGTTGGGCATGACGCGCGAGATGGATTGCTCAATGTCGATCGCCGGGTAGTGTCCGGCATCGGCCAGAAGCCGGTCGAGCACGATATGACCATCGAGAACGGCGCGCGCGGCGTCGGCGATCGGGTCCTGCTGATCGTCGCCCTCGACCAGCACCGTGTAGAAGGCGGTGATCGAACCGCCGCCGGCCGGGCCGTTGCCGGCGCGTTCGACCAGTTGCGGCAGGCGGGCAAAGACAGAGGGCGGGTAGCCGCGCGTGACCGGTGGCTCGCCAATCGCCAGCGCGATTTCGCGTTGCGCCATGGCGAATCGGGTCAGCGAATCCATGATCAGCAGCACATGCCGGCCCTGGTTGCGGAAATGTTCGGCAATCGATGTGGCATAGGCAGCTCCTTGCAGTCGCCGCAGCGGACTGACGTCGGCCGGGGCGGCAACCACCACCGAACGGGCGCGGCCTTCGTCGCCAAGATTGAGTTCGATGAATTCCTGGACTTCGCGCCCACGTTCCCCAATCAGGCCGACGACAATTACGTCGGCCTGCGTGTAGCGGGCCATCATGCCCAGCAGCACGCTCTTGCCCACACCCGACCCGGAAAACAGGCCAAGGCGCTGGCCGCGCCCCACAGTCAGCAAGGCGTTGATGGCGCGGATGCCGACATCCATCGTGTGTCGGATCGGTTCGCGCATCAGCGGGTTCAACGGGCGGCTGGCCAAAGAGCGCGTTTCCTTGGAGTCCAACGGTCCAAGGCTGTCCAGCGGGCGGCCATTGCCGTCGACTACGCGCCCCAGCAGCGCGCTGCCTACCGGCAGATGCTTGGCGCGATCCGGTGCGCGTCGCAGCGGCCGCGCGACTTGCCCCGGTGCAGGGGCCGGCTGCGGGGGCTCCATGGGGATGACCAGCGCGCCTGGCGCGAGGCCGTAGACATCTTCTGCCGGCATCATGAACAGACGATCCCCAGCGAAGCCGACCACTTCGGCTTCGACCGTGCCATTGCCGGGAATTTGTACCAGGCAACCCGAACCCAGCGGCAGTTTGAGCCCCGACGCTTCCATGACAAGGCCATTGATGCGCGTCAGGCGTCCGGCAATTTGCCAAGGCTTGATCTCGGCCAGGTGTTCGCGGCAGTCGACGAGAAAGCGCGACAGATCGGAGGGGTTCATTCTTCCGCCGTGTCGATCCACGAGGCGTGCTGACCAAGGGCTTCCACCACGCGCCGCCAGCGGGCAGCAAGGGTCGCATCAAGATGACTGCCGCCGGCTTCGATGATCACGTCGCCGCGCTGGAGCCGGGGGTCTTCATGAATCCGGTGTCCGGCATGGGCAAGTTGGTCCCCCGCGCGCAGACGCGCCAGCGCGGCATCCTCGGGATGAAGGTGGATCGCCGCGTGCAGCAAAGGCAGTTGCTGCAGGGCTTCGCGGATGACTCCCAGCAGCAGTTCCGGTTTCACTTCGACCGCCTGCCGGACCACCTGGCGACCGACTTCGATGCTCAAGGCCAGCAAGTCATCGGCCACCGTCAGGTTGAGTTCCGCGATGCAGCTTTCAAGCTTCTCGACGGTTTGCGCCAGACGCAAGGCTTCCGCGCGTCCCATGGATTCGGCTTGTGCCTGGCCCGCGGCAAGGCCCTCGGCGAACCCGGCGGCGTACCCGGTCTGCCGGGCTTCCTGTCGCGCGTGTTCGCGGATCCGCTCGATTTCTTCGTCGTTGAGCGCGGATGATCCCGCCTTGGCAACAGTAGCGTCTGTCGACTCCGCGGCCGAATCGAAGCTGGCGAGTTCCCAGCGTTCCCAGGCGCTCAGCAATGATTTGGGATGTTCGGTGCTGGTCATCAGACGAAGGCGTCGCCTTCACCTCCACCACCGAGCTGGAGCTGACCTTCATCGGCGAGCCGGCGTGCAACCTTGAGGATTTCCTTCTGTTCGGCTTCGACCTCCGAAAGTCGCACGGGGCCTTTCGATTCGAGATCCTCCTTGAGCATCTCGGCGGCGCGCTGCGACATGTTCTTGAAAATCTTGTCGCGCAGTTCCTGCGCGGCGCCTTTCAGCGCGATGATCAGGGAATCCGATTGCACTTCGCGCAGCAGCAACTGTATCCCGCGGTCATCGATGTCCATCAGGTTCTCGAAGACGAACATTTCGTCGAGGATTTTCTGCGCAAGTTCGGGATCGTATTCGCGCACATTGTCGACAATCGCGGTTTCCACCTGCTGGCCGACGAAGTTGAGGATTTCCGCGGCATGGCGAACACCGCCCATCGCCGCCTTCTTCACATTGCCCGAGGCGTTGGCCAGAACGCGTTTCAGCGCCTCGTTTAGCTCATGCAGCGCCACCGGCTGCACCCCGTCCAGCGTGGCAATGCGCAGCAGCACATCATTCCGCAGGCGTTCGGTGAAGTTCTTCAGAATCTCCCCGGCCTGGTCGAACTCAAGGTGCACCAGGATCGTGGCGATGATCTGCGGATGCTCGTTGCGGATCATGTCCGCCACGGTGGACGCATCCATCCATTTGAGGCCCTCGATACCGGCGGTATCACCGCCCTGCATGATGCGGCTGATCAGATTGGCGGCGCGATCATCGCCCAGCGCCTTGGTCAGCATGGCCTTGATGGTTTCGTTGTCCACGGCAACCGGCGCGCCCTTGGCCGACTGGTCGGTGAACTCGTCGATCACCTGCTCGATGCGCTCGCGCGGCACCTGCTTCAGGGCCGCCATCGCATGACCGAGCTTCTGCACCTCCTTCGGGCCGAGATTCTTCAGAACCTCGGCGGCTTCATCCTGCCCGAGCGACAGCAGGAGAATGGCGGCTCGCTCGACACCTTCACTTTCCGGGCTCGCCGCCATCTACCCATTCCTTGATGATGTTGGCGACTGCCTTGGGATCCTTTTTCGCCAGTTCGCGCGCGTCATTCAGTTTTTCGTCGTAGCCGCGGTGGCGGTGCAGCAGGCCGTCGGCGCCGACCTCGAACTCGCCCTTGTCGGGCGCCACTCGGGGCGGGCCCGGTTCCATCAGTTTTTCAAAAACCGGCTTCAACAGGCGGGTCCACAACCAGAAGGCGGCGCCGGCGATGAGCAGGTACCTTGCCAGTTCCAGGAGGATGGAGATCAATTTCTGGTTCTCGTAGAACGGCGTATCGGCCACGACTTCCTTCTCTGCCACCGTGAAGGGCACGTTGGCGACATTCAAGGTGTCGCCCCGCTCCCGGCTGAAGCCCATCGCCTCGCGGGCAAGATCGGTAATCTGCTGGAGTTCGGCGGCGCTCAGCGGGATCGGTTTGGGCTTGCTCGGGTCCTTCCTGTGATTGACCACGATCGCCACCGAAAGACGGCGCACCGTTCCCGGCACACCCTTGGTGTGCCGGATGGTCTTGTCGACCTCATAGTTGATGGTCGCGTTCTTCGTGAAGTTCTGCGAGCCGTTTGCACCGCCGGTACCTACCGGGAAATTCTGTGCGGACTGGACCAACGGGGCAGTCGCCGGTACCGGCGGCTGGTTGGTCAGGGCGCCGGGGATACCTGCCGCGGCTGCCGGTGATCCGCTGCCGACTTCGGCAGTTTGCTGGCTGCGGATCGCGGTGTCCGGGGGCGGATTGGGCTTGAAGGTCTCGGCGACCTGATCGGTTTGCGAAAAGTCGAGATCGGCCGTCACCTGGGCACGGACATTGTTCTGGCCCACTACCGGCGCCAGGATGGCTTCGATGCGTTTGCTGTAGTCCGCCTCGACTTCGCGGACGAACCGGCGTTGGGTCGGGTCAAGGCCGGCATCGCGCGACGGGTCGCGCTGCTGCGAGATCAGTTTGCCTTCCTGGTCGATCACGCTGACATTGAGCGGACTGAGTTGCGAAACGCTGGACGCCACCAGGTTGATGATTCCGGCGACCTGGACCGGTTCCAGCGTACGCCCGGCGTGCAGGCTGACCAGAACCGAAGCAGAGGCTTTCTGGTCGTCGCGGAGGAATGCGGTTTGTTTTGGAATCGCCAGATGCACGCGAGCGCCGCGCACGGCAGCCAGGGACTGCACCGAGCGGGCCAGTTCGCCTTCCAGGGCCCGCTGGTAGTTGATCTGCTCGGCGAACTGACTGACGCCGAGCTTCTGGGTCTCCATCAGTTCGAAGCCGACCAGACCTCCTTTGGGCAGGCCCTGTGACGCCAGTCGCAGCCGCGTGTCATGGACCACCGCCTGCGGCACGAGAATGCTGCGACCGCCATCGCTGAAACGGTAGGGAATGTTCTGCTGTGATAGTGCCGCCACTATTTGCCCGCCATCCTTCTCGTCCTGGATCGAGAACAGCAGCGCATAGGGTGGATCCCGGGTCCACAGCCAGCCGCCAACCAGCAGCGCAAGCAGCAGTGCAGCACCCGCCATGCCCATCATTTTGGCGGGCGTCGAGCCGTCTGAAAGCTTCCATCGATATCGGGAACGTGGTCGCCCCTGTGTTTTCTTGCCATGCTGTTTTGTCGTTACATGTCGAGGAATTTGCCCGCTCGGGGATTGTGAACCGCCCCAGCAAGAGCGGTTCCTGAAAGCAGCGGCAATTTTTGCCGGCATATCGGCGGCCTGGTTTCCTTGTTCAGCGCAGGCGATTCTGCCATTATCGACCGCGATGAACGCATCCGCGGTTTCAGCCGCCCAATCCAGCAGTGTCCCGGTCGCGCCGGGCGAGGCCGAGCATCTGGCCGAAGCCTTCCGGATATTCAGCCAGGCATCGGAAGAGCTTGCCGCCGCCTATAGCGAATTGCAGGGGCAGGTCGCCCGGCTTACCGAAGAGCTGGCGGCCGCAAACGGTGCGCTGCGTCAGGAGTATCAGGAGAAGGCCGCCCTCACCGAGCGCCTGACCCTGCTGCTGGATGCGCTGCCGGCGGGAGTCGTGGTGCTCGACGGCTCGGGCTGCGTGCTGCAGGCCAATCCGGCCGCGAGGCAGCTTCTGGGTGGCGCCCTGGTTGGCGCCGGTTGGTCGGCGATCGAGGCCGGCGTACTCGCAGCCAGCGAAACGCCGGGCGAATGCCTGGCCGGAGACCGACGACTGGCTGTCGCCGTCACCGCGCTGGATTCCGCGCGCGGGCGCATCGTGCTGCTGCATGACGTGACCGAAACCCAGCATCTCAAGACCCAGGCCGAGCGCAACCAGCGACTGGCCGCGATGGGTGAAATGGCCGCACAACTTGCCCATCAGTTGCGCACGCCGCTCGCCGCGGCGCTGCTCTACGCGGGCAATCTGGAGAATGCGGAATTGCCCCTGGGGAGCCGCGTCTCCATCGCGCAGAAGACCGTCGAGCGCCTGAAGCACCTGGAGCGCCTGATTCAGGACATGCTGATGTTCGCGCGGGGCGAGGTGCTCGGGCGCGAGACTTTCCTCATCGCCGACCTGTTGTCCGAGTTGGCGCAAACCTTCGAAGCCCTGGCAAGAAGCCGCGGCATTGCCTTTCTGGTCACCGACGGCGCCCCCGGTGAAGCGCTGAGCGGCCATCGCAAGTCGCTGGCGGGGGCGCTGACCAATTTGCTGGAGAATGCCCTGCAAGCCGTCGAGGCGGGCGGGCGAATCGATCTCGATGCATGGCGGGATGGGTTGCAGATCGTGTTCGCGGTGCGCGACAACGGACGCGGCATGGATGCCCAAACCATCGCACGGTTGTTTGATCCCTTCTTCACGACCCGGGCCGAAGGCACGGGTCTGGGGCTCTCGATCGCGCGCGGCGTTGCCCGTGCCCACGGCGGCGGCATCGAGGTCGTCTCGAGTCCCGGCGCCGGTGCGGAGTTCCTTTTTTCGGTGCCATGTCCGACTCCCTGAAGATTTTGGTTGTCGAAGACGATGACGCCCTGCGTGACGCGCTGCTGATCACGCTCGAAACCGCCGGGCATCGCGCCACCGGGGCCGACGGCGGCCCGGCGGCACTGACAGCGCTCGCCCGTGACAGCTTCAGCATGGTCGTCTCCGACCTGCGCATGGATCCGATGGATGGCCTCAGACTGCTGGGCGAAATCCGCAGCCGGCATCCCGGCCTGCCGGTGTTGCTGATGACCGCCTTCGGCGATGTGGACAAGGCGGTTGCCGCGATGCGCGGCGGAGCCTGCGATTTCATGCTGAAACCTTTCGAGCCGAAGACCCTGATCCAGCAGATTGCGCGCTACGCCGTGCCGCCGCCGCCCGCCGATGGCGTGATCGCCGCCGACCCGAAAACGCGCGAGTCCCTGCTGATTGCCGCGCGCGTGGCGGGGACGGATGCCACCGTTTTGCTGACCGGCGAATCGGGGGTCGGCAAGGAAGTATTCGCGCGCTACATCCATGAGCAATCGACACGCGCGGGCGGTCCGTTTGTCGCGATCAACTGTGCCGCGATCCCCGACAACCTGCTCGAAGCGACGCTTTTCGGTTACGAGAAAGGCGCCTTCACCGGCGCGCAGACCGCGCAGGCCGGCAAGTTCGAGCAGGCCAACGGCGGCACCCTGCTGCTCGATGAAATATCCGAAATGCCCCTCGGACTCCAGGCCAAGCTCTTGCGGGTATTGCAGGAGCGCGAGGTTGAACGGGTGGGCGGCAAGAAGCCGGTGGCCCTGGATATTCGGGTGCTGGCCACCAGCAACCGCGATATGGGCAGCGAGGTGCGCAGCGGGCGTTTCCGCGAAGACCTCTACTATCGGCTCAACGTATTTCCGCTGGAGGTCCCGGCGCTGCGCCAGCGTCCCGGCGACATTCTGCCCCTGGCGCGGCACTGTCTGGCGAGGCAGGCTGCGGCCTCGCGTCGGGCGGCAAGATTTGCCGCGGCGGCCGAAGCGCGCCTGCTGGCCTACTCCTGGCCCGGCAACGTGCGCGAGCTGGACAACGTCGTCCAGCGCGCCCTGATCATGACAAGCGGCGAACTGATCGAGGCCGACAGCCTGCCGCTTGACGGCGCCGTGGGGCCCGTCGGCGCGTCCGCTCCAGTGGTTTCCCCTGGCGCGCAGTTCGCCCTGCCGCCAGCGCCGGTTCTTGCCAAATCGCCCGCCAGTGCTGGCTCCCCGGCCAACATGAAGGATCTCGAGCGGCAACACATCCTCGATACCCTGGCCAGATTCGGCGGCTCGCGCAAGAAGGCGGTGGCGATCCTCGGTATCTCCGAGCGCACCCTGCGCTACAAGCTTTCCCAATATCGCGCGGATGGGTTCTTCAGCGACGAGGACGAGGATGCCTGAGCGGCAACGAGACCCGGCACGCCGATTGCTATTTAATTCCTGAGCGAATTCAAGTAACGTTTTCCCCATGGCCATCGATACACGACAAATCGACCAGATGCTCTCCGAGCTGCGTTCTGCCTCCGCCCTGGCGGGCAGCAAGCCGGCAGGCAATGCCGCGCCCGCGGAAGGGCCGGATTTCTCCCAGGTCTTGAAGTCCACCATCGATCAGGTCAATGCGGCCCAGCAGGAGGCGCAGAAGATGGCAACGGATTTTTCCAGCGGGCAGGGCAACGTCAATCTGCAGGATGTCATGATCAACCTGCAAAAGGCCAACCTGTCCTTCCAGCAGATGGTGCAGGTCAGGAACAAACTGGTGTCGGCGTATCACGACATCATGAACATCCAGGTTTGATGCGGCACTGGTTATCCACAGATCCTGTGCATTAATCGGCGCCGGCCTCCCTGTTCGTCATTCCGGCGAAAGCCGGAATCCAGGGCATACCGGTGGTAGCCGAGAACATAATCAGATAAACGAACTGGACCCCGGCGTTCGCCGGGGTGACGAGTGCGGAAATCAAGCCGTGACGAATTTTTCACAGGCTCTCAGGCTTGTGGCGCATCCCCTCCGCCCAGCGCCTTGTAGAGTTGCGCGGCGGTGCTGAGCTGGGAGCGACGAATCTGGACGGCGGCCTGCTGCTGAAGGAATAGCTCGCGCTGCGCGTCCAGCACCTCAAGATAGCTCGCGCTTCCGGCCTTGAAGCGTACCTCGGCGACGATCAATCGCTCCTGATACGCCCTGACGATGGCTTCGACGGCCTGTCGCTGCTCAGCCAGACTGGCTCTGGCCGAGAGCAGATCGGCGACCTCGCGAAATGCCTGCTGGATGGTTTTTTCGTAGTCGGCGACGGCGGAATCCTTGCGTGCTTCGGCGGCATCTGCTAAAGCCGCCGTGCGGCCGCCGTCGAACAGCGGCCTGGACAACCCTGGTTGGAACAGCCAGTTTCCCGAACCCGGAGCGAACAGCTTGGCAAGACTGACGCTGGCCAGGCCAAGCCCTGCCGTCAGCAGGATTCTCGGCAGAAACGCCGCCCGCGCCGCGCCGACATTGGCATGGGCTTCCTTCAAACGATACTCCGCGGCGATCACGTCAGGCCGCGCATACAGAACCTCGGACGGAATTCCCGGCGCCAGGTCGTTGCGCACCTCCTGGTCACGCAATCTTCTTCCCGCGGGCATCTCGCCGGGGGCTTTGCCGACCAGGAGAGTCAGCCCGTGTTCGGCACTCGCCCGCTGATCCACCAGGCTCGCCAGTTCGCCCTGGGCGGAATGGAAGGCCCCTTCCGCCAGAAGATAGTCGGAGCGCGGGGCAGCGCCGAGCTCCATTCCGCGCCGTATCAGGTCGCGGCTCCTTTTTCTGGTCTCGATTGCGGAGCGCGCAATGGCCGTGCGCTCGTCAAGCTCCAGCAGGGTGAAGTAGAGATTTGCCACTTCCGAAATCAGGGCGATGCGCATGGCGCGACTCGCCGACTCGCTGGCAAGATAGTTTGCCTTCGCCGCATCGGACAGGTTGGCGACACGCGCCCAGAAATCCAGTTCGAACGATACGACGGTCAGCGCAAGGTCGACGCGCTGGGTGGTTTGCGGGTTGTCGGTGCCGGTGAATGCGGGCGGGATCCTGCTCTTCCTCTCGCTTAGGGAGAGATCCCCCGATGGCAGGCGGTCCGCGCGTGTAACGCCGTACAGCGCGCGTGTTTCCGAAACCCGGGCCAGCGCGATCTTCAGGTCGCTGTTGTGCTCCAGGGCGCTGGTGATCAGCGCCTGCAAACGCGGATCCTGAAAGAACATGCGCCATTCGATCTGTGTCGCCTTCACCGTCCCTTCGACGGCGTCGCCCTTCGGCCTTGATCGGCGACGCGGCATCTCAAGGCTCCCGGAGGGACTCGAACAGCCGGCGCGAAATCGGGTCCATCAGGTACTTCATGAAGCTGCGCTCGCCGGTCCTGATCACCACATCCACGGACATTCCAGGGTGCAGCTTGCGGCCTTGCAGCTTGGTGATGCCCTCCGGTGTCACTTCGACCCGGGCCAGGTAGTAGGGCGGCGTCGGCGGCGGCGGCTCATGGCGGTCGCTCGATACGGACTGGACACGGCCCAGAATGACGATTGCCGGCGTATCCGGGAAGGTGGAGATTCGAATATCGGTCTCCAGCGCCGGCTTGACGCGGCTCGCGGCGGCGATGGGAACTTGTACGTCGATCAGCAGCTTGTCTCCGCCGGGCACGATTTCCATCAGCTTGGTGTTTGGTGCGATGACGACTCCGGGAGCCTGGGCAATCATCGCGACGACTTGCCCGGCGAGAGGGGCGCGAACCGTCATTCGATCGAGGTCGGCGTTGGCTTCTTTCAGTTTCTCGGTCAGGTTGGCGACTTCCCGGCGGGTCTCGGTGGCCTGCGTTTCCGCCTCCTTCAGATACTCCTGCCGGCGCTGAAGCTGGCGCAGCCGAATTTCCGCGCCGCTGCTTCCCTCGCGGGCGATTCGTGCTTCCAGATCACTGGTCACGCTACTGAGTTCGGCGAGTTGTCGTTCCTGTTCAAGCAAGCGGTTGCGCGGGGTATATCCCTCCTCCACCAGCGGCCGGGTGCTCTCGATCTCCTTGCGCAGCGAGTCCGCTTGTTGTCGCCGCGCGTAAAGCTGATAGCGCGTTCCGGTGGCCTGGATTTTCGAAGCCACGAGGTTTTCCTGAAGAATCGCCAGCTCGCCCTTGAAGGCATTCTGTCGCGCACGAAACAATTGCTCCTGGGCGCGCAGCAGGTCTTCGCGACCCAGCAGCGCGGCATAGGTGACGATTTCGTCGGGGAACCTGAAATTCGCCGCTGATGCCAGCTCCGCCGCGAGCCTGGACTGCCTGGCCACCGCCGCGATGTACTCGTGGAGCACGGTATCGCGGGCGGACTGAGCCCGCACCGAATCCAGTTCGAGGAGGATGTCGCCCTCCTTGACGGTCTGGTTCTCACGAATCCTGACGACGGATACCGTCCCTCCAGTCAGATGCGAGATCGCTTTGCGGTGCGATTCGACGACGACCACTCCCGGCGCGGTAATACCCTCGCCAAGAGGCGCGAATATGGCCCACAGCGCCGTAAGGCCGAGCCCGAAGAAGATCACCCCATAGCCAAAGGCAATCGCGCTGCGCGGATTGTCGAGATCGTCGAGCGAAGATCCGGCGTCCGCTGCTCTCGCCGTAGCCAATCTGCTTTCTGCCACGGACGGCCTGCGCAGGATCTTCCGCCACCAGGAAAAGCTAGCGGTCATGGTCGCAATTTGCGGGGAACAATGGTCGGAGCATCCAGCCATTCTAGGGTCCGGCAATCATGGCAAAGCCAGACAAAAGCAGCGGAAACGAGGGCATACCCTTTGACTGCGCCGAAATTGACGACGTCGTCCTGCCAGCGGGGACTCTCCGTACCACGAAGCATGGAAATGCGACTCGGAAATGCGATTCGCGGTCTTAGACTTTTGCGGCCGCTGCCGCCGCGGCGAGCTTGGTCATGACCTGTTCGCGCGGGCCGTAGAGCAATACCTGGCCGTCCTGCATGACCAGAATCAGGTCGCAATTGCGGATGGCTATCGGCCGATGGCTGACGATCATCACCGTCTGCC
>JADJQA010000081.1 GCA_016712985.1 Sulfuritalea sp.
CCACCGCGTATTCGCATACCAGCCAATAGCAACTCTCTTTCCAGCAGTTGCCGTCCGTCCTCTGATGAAAAAATGCAATTCTCCAACTTGCCGCCCGGCTGACGTGGCTGAAACGGAAATTTCGTCTGTTGCGCGAGATATGCGGTCAAGCGCGCATCTTCGGGAATTACTGCGGGCCAAAGAACCTCTGATTGATTTCGGTACTTCAGCCGATTCTCGAAAGCAAACCGCAGCCCAGCACTCGAAGATAATCCTCTTGCCGGCTTCCACCGCAACTGTTTTAGTCCCTCAGTGCGTACCCACTCCGAGACGGTGCGTAGCAATTACAAATATGGACAGTTGCCACCGCAGAGGCGTCGCCTGCGATCCATGCTTTTAGATCTGTGCCAGGCGACTTCCGCTAGACAGGACGTCATCCAAGTAGATGAAAACCCCATTTGCGGCGCCACGGTCTTTGACTGCGATACCGCATTGCGTGTTGAGTGCTTCGCCGAACGGTTCCAGAATTTCCGTCTGACTATGCCAGTGCTGCTGGATGTTAAGCAAATTCGAGGTTTGCCAGAAAACGCACGGTGCCTTACCTGCAAGCCCCTCGTGCTTGATCTGTTTGGAGAACCATTTGGAGACAAAGTCTTTCGAGAAGTAAGTTCGCCTAAGCACATGGCCGACTTCGCGCATCAGCGGAATCTGCACAGCTTTGTCGAACTGATTGATCCATCTGTCGACATGCTCCGGCGTTGGGGCAGCCCAATCACCAGCACGATAGTCGGCGGTCGTCGCTGCAATAGACTCGAGGTTGCTGCCGCTCCGTCATTGCGGTGCTCCTGGCCCGTCATCATCCAACAGGCCTTCCGCCTCCTTCTCCACCGCGAAAATATCGGCGCGGATTTCTTCCAGCGTGCGCAGCGGTTGCGGCTTGTAGAAGTGCCGCGTGAAACTGACTTCGTAACCGATCTTTGTTGAGTCCTCTCTGATCCATGCATCAGGCGTGTAGGGCAGCACCTCGCGGCGGATGAAGGCTTCGATGCCGCCTTCCTCAAGCAGTGGCACCTGCTCGGTGTCGCGTAGATCGGAATCTGGTTCGTATTCGATGATTGCCGATTTGCCGTCCACCGTCTCCGCGAACAGGCCGCGCAGCGGGTCGGCCTTGGCCTTGCCGGTCTTGTGTACCTTGGCGATGACGAGCGGAGCGGTCTCGACGCGCCAGCTCACGGCCTTGAGGATCTTCTTCAGATCGGCGGCGGGGAGTTTGAGGCCAGCCTGCTTCAGCGCAGCGCCTACGCTATCGCGAAATATGTTGTGGTCCTCGAAGATCCCCCCGCCGAGTGCTGCGCGCAATGCGGTGGCGGTTTCGACGAGGTGTCCGTCGCGCTCCCAGGTTTTGGGGTCGAGCAGCTTCTTTTGCTTCTTCTCGGGCAGACCTTTCTTTGCGCTGCCTCCCCCTTCGTCGTCGTTTTCGTCCTCGTCGCCACCCCAGTCGGCGAGGCGTTTTTCCAGCGCGTCGGAGACCTTGGCGAATTGGGTGAAGAGGTCGTCGCCGAACTCATCAAAGAGCGTGGCGCGCAGGTCTTCGTCGCCGGAGGCGAAACGTAGCGTCTCGATGGCCTTGAGCGAAAGCTGGCTGTGCAGGCGCAGCGGGCGCTCGACCGTGACCTTCCAGTAGCCGAAGGCGGCGTTAGGGAATATTTTCGACTCGGGCGTTTCCCTGAAGTCGAGGAAGGTGCGGCTGATGCGCTCGATGTCGTCGGGCGACAGCTCGCAGTTTTTCTTGCCGAGGTTTTTGCGCAGCGGCTGACCACTGGCTGGCGTCGATGAGCTGAACCTGGCCTTTGCGGTGCGCGGGCTTTCTGTTCGATAGCACCCAGACGTAGGTGGCGATGCCGGTGTTGTAGAAGAGGTTGAGCGGCAGCGCGACGATGGCTTCTGACCCAGTCGTTCTCGATGAGCCAGCGGCGGATGTTGCTCTCGCCTTGCCCGGCGTCGCCGGTGAACAGCGAACTGCCGTTATGGACTTCGGCGATGCGGCTGCCGAGCGTCGAGCGGTGGTTCATCTTCGACGCCATGTTGGCGAGGAAGAGCATCTGGCCGTCGCTGGAGCGGGTGACGAGCGAGAGTTCCTCCCCTTTGTGCATGACCTTGAAGCGCGGGTCGCGCATGCCGTCCTTGCCGCCCATTGCCTCGAGGTCTTTCTTCCAGCCTTTGCCGTAGGGCGGGTTGGCGATCATGAAGTCGAACTCTTGCGCCGGAAAAGCGTCATGCGCCAGCGTGGACCATTCCGCGCCGCCGACAATGTGGTCGGCGCTATCGCCCTCGCCTTTGAGCAGCATATCCGCCTTGCAGACGGCGTAAGTCTCGGGGTTGATCTCCTGGCCGTAGAGCAAAGTCTTGATCTGCTGATTGCGCTTCGTGGCGATCGCCGTGAGCGTCTCCTCGGCGACGGTGAGCATGCCGCCGGTGCCACAGGCGCAGTCGTACAGCAGGTAGGTCCCGGATTTGAGATCGGCCTCGATCGGCAGGAATATGAGGTTCGCCATCAGCTTCACCGCGTCGCGCGGCGTCCAGTGCTCGCCGGCTTCCTCGTTGTTCTCTTCGTTGAACTTGCGCACCAGCTCCTCGAAAACAGTGCCCATCGCATGATTGCCGATGCCGGCGGGAGACAGGTCGATCTCGGGGTCGAGGAACTTGTTGACCAGCGTCCCGAGCGCGTCGGCCTTCGAAAGTGTGGAGAGCTGGTTGCGGAACTTGAAGTTCTCAGGATGTCCTGGACGTTCGGCGAGTAGCCGTTGAGATAGTCGTCGAAGTCGGCAAGCAACTGTTGCTGGCTGCCACGCGACTTGAGATCGCGCAGCGTGAAGCGCGAAGTGTTGTAGAAGGCTCGGCCCGCTGCATCGTATAGCGCGGCGCGTTGCTCGGTAATGCGCGCGTCGTCGAGCATCTTCTTGGTATCGAGCACCGCCTGTTTGGTCGGCTCGAGCACCGCATCCATGCGCCGGATGACGAACATGGGCAGGATTACGTCCGGATACTTGCCGCGCCTGAAGAGGTCGCGCAGAACGTCGTCGGCGATGCCCCATATGAAAGAGACGATCTTGGGGTGTTGTTGGACACGGGGCAAAACCTACACCTCCACCACCGTGTGGCCTGGTCCATTGTCGCTGCCGCCTCAATCCGACCGCAACTGATCGGCGTTGGTGAAGGTCCAGGTGCGCGTAATCTCGAGCACGTCGGTGTCGCGCCGGATGGCTTCGGGGAAGGCGGCGTAGGGGGCGGACATCTGGACAATGCGGCGCGCGGCATCGTCGAGCAGGGTCTTGCCAGAGGAACGGTTGACTTCGACGCGCTCAAGGTCGCCATTGGCCTTGATGACCACCGTCAGCACCAGGCTGCCATACAGGCGCCCCTTGGCGGCATCGGGATAGTTCAGGTTGCCGATGCGCTCGACCTTCTGTCGCCAGTCCTCGAGGTACTGGGCGAAGCGGTACTCCCTCTACCCTGGCGCCGATGAATTTCTTGCGCGGTCGCTGGTTGTATTCGTCCATCTGACGCGAAATCTGGCCTTCTATGCGGGCGATGGCCAGCGCGCTGCTGGCGAGATCGGTGCCCGAACGGACCGGCTCTGGTGCCGGCGTCGGGTCTTTCCTGGTTCGGTCCGCGCTGACGGCTTTCTCGCTACTCGACTGTGACATCATCTGCTGCTGTTGTGCTTCAAGTTCGGCGACGCGACGCTGCGCCTCGATCAGCTCGCGGCCTTCCTTGGTGTTGGGCGAGGGTGGCAACGGCGTCTTGGCGCGGCGGTCTTCCTCGGTGTTGCCGCCGCCGTCGAGATTGGTTTGCGCCCTGGCTTGCGCCTTGTCCGGCCGGCTCTTGCTCTTGCTGTTGACCAGGATCACGTCAAGCGCGCGTTCGCGGGCCTTTTCGATGAAATCCGGCGGCGTGAAGTGAATCGTGAGCAGGACGGCGTGAAGCAGCAGCGAGGCGCCGAGCGCCAGCGTCAGGTTGCGTCGCCCGGTGTCCATTGCGGCGAGAAACGCCGGCAGCGGGAGCGGTGGCAGGGACCGCGGTGACGGCTGCAAGGGCCGGGAGGAGCGTGACGGGCTTTGCGGGTTGGGCATGACCGCCAATCTTACTCCGCGACTTGCTCGTCCCCATTGCCGAAGAAGGCGGCATCAGAACCGTTATTGGACGCCAATTCCGACACCGGCTCAGGCGCCAGATCGAGATATCGCAGCCGCGGCTCGGCTTCCAGCAGGTCAATGCCCTCGATGCCGAGTCGCACGCGGGCGCCACGGGGCAGTTCGGGCACCGAGGGGACGCGCAGCACCAGCGGAATTGCGTCGAGCCGCACCAGAGACTCGCGCAGCACTTGGCCCGACACCACCTGAGCGCCCTGTTGCAACAGCCAGCGCAGGCACCAGTAGCGCTCCATGCCACGCTGGAATTCGGCATAGGCGGCATAGGTCAGTTCGAAGTCGCGCATTGCCGCCAGCAAGTCCGCCGATTTCGCCGCAGCTTTCTGTCCAAAGGGAGGCGCTTCGTTTTGCAGCAGCGCGATCAACTGCCACTGGTTGAGCAGATCGCAATAGCGCCGCAGCGGCGAAGACGACCAGGCATAGCACTCGACCCCAAGTCCTTCGTGCGCCGCCGCGACCGTGCTCATGCGCACCTTGCCCGCGGTTTGTACCCCGTACAGTGCGGGAATGCCGGCGTCGCGCAGCATCGCGCCCCAGGTGGCGTTGGCGAGGATCATCAGCTCCGCCACCAGGGTGTCGAGGGGGCTGCCGCGCTCGCGCTCGCCGATCGTGACGAAACCCTTGCCCGGTTCCACGGCGATGCCGCTGTCGGCTTGCCAATCGACGACGAAGTTGTAGTCCTTGCGGTTACCTTGGTCCGCTGGCTTGCCGCGCCCGGCCTGGAGCACCGCGGCGAACTCCCAGAGCAGCTTGAGTTCGTCGCGGTAGGGAAACTCGGGCAGGCCGGAGGCCAGCGTGTCGGCATTGAAAAGCGGTTCGATGTCGTGGTGGCGCAGGTTGGCGACGATGGGCACGCGTTCCATCTGCGTCTGGTGGCCCAGCAGTCGGTAGTCGGCGGCAACATCGAGATACAGCGAGATGGCGGCCACGGCATGTCCGGCGGCGAGCGTGAAATGCTCCACCACGTCTTCCGGCAGCATGGTGATCTTGCGCCCCGGCATATACACGGTGGATAGTCGCGCGCGCGCGATGCGGCCGAGGTCGGAATCGGGGGTGAAGCCCAGACCCGGCGCCGCAATGTGAATGCCGATGCGCCAGCCGCCGCCGGGTTTTGCCGTGACCGAGAAGGCGTCGTCGATTTCCGTCGTATGCGCGTCGTCGACACTGAAGGCTTGAACTGCCGCGAGCGGCAGTTCAAGTTCTTCAGCTTCGCTATCGGGTGAGCCATCCCCCCGTCCCCCTTCCCGAGCAAGGGGGCTACTCTCCAGGCGCTGCGCGCCAAGGAAACGAGGTGCGGCGAACGACGGGAAGCCGGTACCGCCCTTGCTCTCGGGAAAGAACTCGAACAGGAAGCGCCCGAGGTGGTAGTCATGGGTCGAGGGCAGCGCGCCGCAATCGAACAGCAGGCGCGCGGCGGATTTTCCGGTCTCGCCGCAGGCGGCTTCGAGCGCCTTGGTCTCGCCGCGGTTGCGATCGGGTTTGTAAATGAGTTGGGGCACTATCGGCGCGAACTCGGGGGGCAGATGTCCGCCCTTGAGTTCCTCGACCATGCGCTCGATGGCCGCCGCCTGCACGCGCTTCCTTTCGAGTCCGGCAAGCGCCGCCTGCAAGATCTCGGGCGGCGCCTTGCGAAAGCGGCCGCGGCCCTTGCGATGGAAATACATCGGCGCCGAATGCAGGCGCAACAGCACGGCTGAGGCCTGCACCGGGTCGGGCTTGGCGCCGTGGTATTCGGCAGCGAGTTCCTCGAAGCCGAATTCGTCTTCGCCGCAGACTTCCCAAAGGAAATCGACATCGATGCCCTCGGCTTCGGCGTCGGCGCGCTCCAGCAACTCGCCCGGTGCCGGCGCGGCAAAGCGCAGCAGGACATTGGCCGACTTGACCTTGGAGCGCTTGCCGGATGCAAGCTCGATCTGCAACGAGGCCACGTTGTCGGCAAGCACGCTGCCGGCACGGAAAGCGCCGTCCTCTTCGAACAGGACATTCATGGAGGGGAATACCCCGAACGGGGGAAGTGAGCGGGAAACGAGGGCCGGATTATACCGGCCTGGCCGTGGCCACCAGAACGCTGCTGGTCAGCCGATAGCCATCCGGCGCCGCATGGGGTGCCAGCTCTTCGACCACGGCCGCGGCGAGCGCCTGCTGCTTTTCGGCAGGCAGGCGCGACAGGCTCTCCGCCGCGCCGCCGGCGAGATCGAGAAAGCCCTGCCAGTAGGCGGCGGCATCGGCGAAACAGGCAGTCAGGCGCACGGTCCGGATCTCGCTGGCGCAACAGTCGGCGCTGGCAAGACGGCGTGCGAGTTCCTCCCTGTCGCCAAAGCGGAAGATCGAGGGGCGCGCGACCTTGGGCGGCGGCAGCAGGCGGCGCATGCAGGCCAGCGCCGTCTCGACCAGCGGCACCTCTTCGGCGCGCCCCCAGACCGAAAGTGCCAGCATTCCGTCCGGGCGCAGCACCCGGTGGACCTCCCGCAAGGCGGCTTGATCGTCGGGAAAGAACATCAGGCCGAGGCCGCACAGCACGCGGTCGAAGCTTTTGTCGGCGAACGGCAGGGCCTCGCCGTCGGCGGCAACGCGGGCGAGATCGGGGCAGCAGGCGAGCTGGCCTTCGCTGATGTCGCTGGCGACGACCAGGCCGGCGTCGCCGGTCAGAGCTTGCGCGTCACGCGCCAGCAGGCCGGGGCCGCTGGCCAGGTCGAGCACGCGTTGTCCCGGCGCCAGGCCGGCGACCATCAACAGGGCATCGGCCAGTTCGCCGCGGGCCCCCGCGGCGGCCAGATAGCGCGGCCCGATCCGGTTGTAGCCGGCGCGTTCCAGCCGCTTGAACTGGGCAGCATGGAAGCTCACTGGACTACCATCCCCCCGGCCCCCTGCCCAAGGCAGGGGGTGACAGTGGTTCGCCGCTGCGCGGCTCCGGAGGTTGGCTGCGCCCCCCTTGGGGCGGCCCGGCGGGGAGCGCTCACTGAACCACCCTCCAATCGTCGGTGGCGGATCTGAGGAGATCGACGCTATACACCGCGAGTCCGATCCAGATGGTGGCGAAAGCCAGCGTCCGGCTCGGGTCCAGTGGCTCGGCGTAAACAAACACGGCGAGCAGGAAGGTGATCGAGGGTGCGAGGTATTGCAGGAAACCGAGCAGGTGCAGCGGCAGTCGTCGCGCCGCGATGGCAAACAACAATAGCGGGATTGCGGTTACGGCCCCGGTGGCGATCAACATCAGGTCGCGGCCGGCCAGGAGTCCAGATCCGTGGCCGAAGTGGCTTTGTCCGCTGATCGCGAGCCAGGCCAGCCAGGCCAGCGCCACGGGTGTCATGCACACCGTTTCGAGAAACAGGCCGCTGGCCGCATCCAGCGGCAACTGCTTGCGCAGCAGGCCGTAGATGCCGAAGGTGGCAGCCAGCGCCAGCGATATCCAGGGCAGGCCGCCGATGCGCGCCGCTTCGATTGCGACACCGATGGCCGCGAGCAGTACGGCAAGCCATTGCAGCGGACGCAGGCGCTCCCCGAGCACCAGCACCCCAAGCGCGACATTGAACAGCGGAAGAATGAAGTAGCCAAGGCTGGTTTCGAGAATGTGGCCGCTATTCACACCCCAGACGAAGATCAGCCAGTTGGTGATCACCAGCGCCGATGCCAACGCGATGCGTCCCAGTTGGCGCGGAATGGCGGCAATCCGCCGGGCATCGGCAAAGCCGCGGCCGAAGCCGATCACCGCCGTCATCAGCGCCATGGCCCAGACGACGCGGTGGGCGATGATTTCGTCGGCCGGCACCTCGGCGATCTGCTTGAAGAACATCGGCACCAGTCCCCAGATCAGGTAGGCGGAGGCTCCGGCAAGCACGCCGAGCCGGGTGTTTTCGCGCGTTGCCGCGGGATGGCTTCCGCTCATGGCGCTCAGGCGAGTCCGGCGAAGGCGATGATCGGATCAAGGTAATCGTTCCAGCGGGTAAAACTGTGGTCGCCGCCGGGCAGCACGGTTTGCCGCGCGCCCGCGTAGCGCCTGACGGCGTGGCGATAATCGAGCGTCTCATCGCCCTCTTCGACCAGGAGCCAGAAGCGCTGCGGTTTGCCCAGGACCGGCACGTCGACCGCGCGCAGTTCCTCGATGTGCTCCATGGTGAACTCGAAGGACTCGCCCGAGTAGAGCCAGCGCTGCGGGCCGACGAAGTCCTTCAGCGAAAGGTGAGCGACCACTGCCGGGTTGACCAGCACCGCTCCTAGATCGAAGGTCTCCGCCAGCCAGGTGGCGTAGTAGCCGCCGAGCGACGACCCGACCACGGTGCTGACGCCATGACGGGTAATCAGACTGCTCGCCAGAGCAATCGCCTCGCGCGGCGAAGCCGGCAATTGCGGGCAGACGAAG
This sequence comes from Sulfuritalea sp., assembly GCA_016712985.1. Lineage (GTDB taxonomy): Bacteria > Pseudomonadota > Gammaproteobacteria > Burkholderiales > Rhodocyclaceae > Sulfuritalea. Next base: position 8,551 of record JADJQA010000081.1, read on the forward strand.
CGCTCGCCAAGGCCGCGCTCGCGCATCCTGGCACCCAGAGCCTGCGCCTTGTTCGATTGCGGCCCGCTGGTGAAGCCGTGAAGGTAAAGGATCACGGACTGCTCCAGTCCACCAGCCCGAGCTGCCACGTCGCCAGCACCACGCAGCCGAAGGCGATGCGGTACCAGGCGAAGATCGTGAAGTCGTGGGTCGCGATGAAGCGTAGCAGCCAGCGCACGCAGAGGAAGGCCGAGACGAAGGACGCGACGAAGCCGACGACCCACAGGCCGAGGTCGTCCATGACCAGCAGATGGCGTTCCTTGTAGAGCTGGTAGGCGCTGGCGGCCATCAGCGTCGGTACGGCGAGGAAGAAGGAAAACTCGGTCGCAGCCTTGCGCGAAAGGCCGAACAGCAGGCCGCCGATGATGGTGGCGCCCGATCGCGAAGTGCCGGGGATCAGCGCGCAGGCCTGGGCCAGGCCGAGCTTGAACGCGTCCGCCGGGGTCAGTTCATCGACGCTCCCGATACGCACCGTGTGCTGGCGCCTTTCGGCCCAGAGGATGATGAAGGCGCCGACGATGAAGGCCGAGGCAACCGCCACCGGGTTGAACAGCGCGGCCTTGATTGCCTTGCCGAAGGCCAGACCGAGCACCGCCAGCGGCATGAAGGCCACTGCGACGTTGAGGACGAAGCGCCGCGCCACGGGATCGCTGCCGAAGTCCGCCAGCACGCGGCCGAAACGCGCGCGGTATTCCCAGCAGATCGCCAGCATGGCCGCGGCCTGGATCACGATCAGGAACAGCTTGCCGCGATCGTCGTTGAACTTGAGCAGGTCGCCGGCCAGAATCAGGTGACCGGTGGACGAGACGGGAAGGAACTCGGTGAAGCCTTCGACGAGACCGAGTATCAGCGCTTGCAGCAGCGGGTGGAAATCCATGGCATGGGAATAATTTTTGGCGAAAAGCGCAATTTTGCGGTAGGCTGGTGCAAGCCGCTGCACACCTGCAGGCAACGGCAGTTGGCAAAAGGCCGCCGAGTCTAGCATGCTGAAAAAGATCAACATCGAACATCTGCGCGTGGGCATGCACGTTCATGAGCTCTGCGGTTCATGGATGGAGCATCCTTTCTGGCGCACCAAGTTCGTCATCAAGGATGCAGACGAGATACGGCTGATTGTCGACAGCGCCATCAAGGAGGTCTGGATCGATGTCGCGAAGGGGATCGATGTGTCTGCTCCCGCCAAAACCAGCGAGGAAGTCGCGGCAGGGGTCGATGCGGCACTGATGAATGCGGCCGTCGCCACCGGGACGCCGCTTCAGGTCGTACCACCGAAGCGGACCGCGATGTCTGAGGAACTCAAGCGTGCCGCCCGGATTTGTACCAGCGCGAAAAGCGCCGTTGTCGCCATGTTCAATGAAGTGCGCATGGGCAAGGCGATTTCCGGCGAAGCGGCGGGCGAACTGGTGGATGAGATTTCCTCCTCGGTGATGCGCAATCCCGGCGCCCTGATCAGTCTCGCGCGCTTGAAGACGGCGGACGACTACACCTACATGCATTCTGTCGCCGTCTGCGCCTTGATGGTCGCGCTGGCAGCCAGACTGGGCTTCGACGAAACACAGACGCGCGACGCCGGCATGTCCGGCCTGTTGCACGATCTGGGCAAGGCGCTGCTGCCGATGGGCGTGCTGAACAAGCCGGGCAAGCTCACCGACGAGGAATTCCGCATCATCAAGGGTCACCCCGAAGAAGGCCACCGCCTGCTGCTCGAAGGCGGTACGGTCGACGGGGTGCCCCTCGACGTTGTCCTGCACCACCACGAGAAGATCGATGGCAGCGGTTACCCGCACCGCTTGAAAGGTGAACAAATCAGCGTTTTCGCCAGGATGGGCGCGGTCTGCGATGTCTATGATGCGATTACCTCCAACCGGCCCTACAAGGCCGGCTGGGATCCGGCCGAATCGATTCGCAAGATGACCGAGTGGTGCAATGGACACTTCGACGCGCGCATCTTCCAGGCCTTCGTCAAGAGCATCGGCATTTATCCCGTCGGCTCCCTGGTACGCATGAGCTCGGGGCGTCTTGGCGTGGTTACGGAGCAGTCCGAACGCTCCTTGCTGACACCTCGCATCAGGGTCTTCTTTTCGAGCAAGTCGATGACCCACGTTCCACCGGAGCTGATCGATCTGGCCCGGCCCGGAATCACCGAGAAGATCGTCGCCCGCGAAGACCCGCAGACCTGGGGCTTCAAGAATCTGGAACAGTTCTGGGTGGCCTAATGGCTCGTTTCATCAAACCGGATACCGTTCGCGGTAAACCGTGGCGCCCGGAAGACGGTCGCGCCCGCTTTTGTCAGGCTTTGCAGTTTCGCAGGTCGTTGCGGCCAACTTTCCCATGCTTCACCTCCGGGAGAGAGTTTGGGTGGGAATCTAGGTGGGACTTTGGGTGGGGTTATGGCGGACAAAATCGGATTCAACAGATTGCCACGGGAACAAAATCAAGCGGAAGCTCAGCAATGGCGGGCTTCTTCGGGCAACCTCGGACCTTGATGGACTAAGACATGCGTTACTGGCTGATGAAAACCGAGCCAGCGGTCGTGGGCATCGATCACGTGCTGGCGATGCCGAAGCAGACCGTCGACTGGTGGGGGGTACGCAACTATCAGGCGCGCAACTTCATGCGCGACCAGATGACGGTCGGCGACGGCGTGCTGTTCTATCACTCGTCCTGCCCGCAACCAGGCATCGCCGGCCTGGCCGAGGTGACACAACTCGCCTACCCGGACCGTACCCAGTTCGATCCGGCAAGCCCTTACTTCGACCCGAAATCCACGCCCGAGAATCCGCGCTGGGTGAATGTCGACGTGCGTGTCGTGAAGAAGACGCGGCTGGTCGGCCTCGACGAGCTGCGCGCGCATCCCGAGTTGGCCAACATGCGCGCCCTGCAACGCGGCAACCGCTTGTCGATTACCCCGGTCGACCCGGCGGAATGGAAGTTCATCGTCGGGAAACTGATGAAAGCAGCGAAGTGAGCCTCTGGTGGCTGAGCTATCCGCTACTGGGAGTTTTCGCCGGTTTCGTTGCCGGCCTGTTCGGTGTCGGCGGCGGGCTGACCATCGTGCCGCTGTTGTTCATGCTTTACACGGCGCAGGCGTTCCCCGTCGAACACAGCATGCATCTGGCGCTGGGCACCTCGATGGCGACGATCGTATTCACCTCGATCGCCAGCATGCGCGCGCATCACGCTCACGGCGCCGTGCGCTGGGACATCGTCAAGAGCTTCGCGCCTGGCCTCGTAGTCGGGACGCTGTCCGGCTCGTTTCTGGCCACGTGGGTGCCGACCCGGCCATTGGCGATGGTGTTCACCGCGATTGTCTATTACGCCTCGCTGCAGATGATGCTGGATTTCAAGCCCAAGCCGCACCGACAGTTGCCGGGAACCTTCGGCATGGTCATCGCTGGCCTGGTGATCGGCATCGTCTCGAGCCTGGTGGCCGCGGGCGGCGGCTTCCTGACGATTCCCTTCATGGTGTTTTGCAACGTCGTGATCCACCATGCCGTTGGCACCTCCGCGGCGCTGGGTTTTCCGATTGCCGTCGCCGGTACCATCGGTTACGTCATCAGCGGCATCAAGACTCCGGGCCTGCCGGATTTCTCTCTCGGTTACGTCTATCTGCCCGGCTTCGTCGGCGTCGTCGCCATCAGCTTTCTGATGGCGCCGGTCGGCGCAAAGCTGGCGCACAAGCTGCCGGTCAAGCAGTTGAAGCGCGCCTTCGGCGGCTTTCTGGCGCTGCTGGCGACGAAGATGCTGCATGGTTTGTTGAGCTAGCAGCGATCGATCATGGGGCCTGCCCTGGATCGATATGCTGGATCCGTGCAACGATGCGGCGCACGGCCTCCGCCGCCCACAGTCCATAGATTGCCGGTCCCGGATGGAAGCCGTCCGCGGCCATCGCCCGCGGATCCATCATCGCATAACCGAGCTTGACGAATTCGGCGCTGGCGTGATTTCCGGCGAGGCTGGACAGGACGCGGTCGAAATCCCGCGCGCGGCCGCCGATATACCAGCGCAAGGGTTGCGGCAGCGCCGGAAACCGGTGCATCGGCGGCAAGCCGCTCAACAGGATGTGGCGCGCATGGAACTTGTCCCGCAGCAATGCGATCAGATTTTCCTGCCGGCGGCGCCAGTGTCCGAGCGAGCATCCGCCGGTGACATCATTGACCCCGAGCGAAGTAAGCACCACGTCGAAATGCTCGGCAGGTGTCTTTTCCAGATGATCGAGCATGCCCGCCGTCGTCGCTCCGGTAAAGGCCAGGAGCTTCCATCTCACATGGAAGGAAGGCGCCAGTCCGGCGACGACGCGTCCAGTCAGTGCATCGTCCTGCGTTTGCGCACCGACACCCGCGGCGGCCGAATCGCCCGCCACCAGCAAGCGCAGCAGCGGTCCGCTGCCGCTGGCGCCGTCGCGTGCCCCGTCGGGCTCGGGCAACAAGGCAACTGTGCGGCGTACCCGACGCCCCTGTGCCAGCAAGACAGGAGCCAGGGCAATCGTCGCCAGCGCGTGACGCATGCTCAATTCTCTCCACCGACGCATTCAGCGCCGTGCCGCTTCCAGCAGTAGCGAAATCTGCGCGTCCTTGTCCTGCCACAACTGCTGCACCCAGTGCTGGAAGGCCTCGCGCACCGCCGGATCGCCGGCATAATCGCTTTTCATCAGGTGCTCCGGCACCGGCAGGATCTGTACCCGAACGATCACCCGCTTCAGCCTGCCGCAGAGGAACTCCCAGAAGTTCGGCGCGCCGTCCGGGTAGACGATCGTGACATCCAGAATCGCCCGAAACTTGTCGCCCATGGCGTTCAACGCCAGCGCAATGCCGCCCGCCTTGGGCTTCAGCAGGTGCCGATAGGGCGATTGCTGGCGCTGGTGCTTGATTGGCTTGAAGCGCGTGCCTTCGAGAAAATTCATCACGCTGGTCGGGATCAGGGCGAACTTCTCGCAGGCCTTGCGCGTGGCCGCCTGATCCTTGCCGCGCATCTCCGGATGCAGCTTGAGGAATTCCTCGCTGTGGCGGCGCATGAAGGGAAAATCCAGCGCCCACCAGGCCAGCCCCATCACCGGCACCCAGATCAACTGCTGCTTGAGGAAAAACTTCAGCAGCGGAATGCGGCGGTTGAACAAGTGCTGCAGCACGAAAATGTCGGCCCAGGTCTGATGATTGCTGTTGACCAGGTACCAGTCGCGGGGATCCAGCCCGGCGATTCCTTCGACATCCCAGGCGGTGCGCTGGGTCAGCGCCATCCAGGCGCTGTTGCAGGAAATCCATGCCTCGGCGATGGCCACCAGCACCGGATCGATCCGCAGGCGGACGGCCTTGAACGGCAGGATCAGCTTCAGCAGCGCGAAAAACATCAGCACCGGCACCCAGAACAGCGCATTGAGTCCCAGCAGCGCCGAGGCGAGGAGCCCGATCAGCGGCGCCGGCAAGAAGTTCAGCACCGCAATTACCTCGCACGCATCGGCGAATACTGCTGGCGCAAGACGTTCTTCTGCACCTTGCCCATCGCATTGCGCGGAAGTTCATCGACCAGATAGACCCACTTGGGCACCTTGAAGTTGGCCAGCCGGTCCTTGATCGCGGCGATGATGGAGTCCTCGCTCAGGGCGGCCCCGGCAGCGTTCTTCTGCCGCACGACCACCGCGCTGACCGCTTCGCCGAAATCGGCATGCGGCAGACCGATCACCGCGGACTCCACCACGCCGGGCATGGCGTCGATCAGCTCCTCGATCTCCTTCGGATACACGTTGAGGCCGCCGGTGATCACCAGATCCTTCGAGCGGCCGCTGATCACCACATAGCCATCGCCATCCCAGGCGCCCATGTCGCCGGTCTTGAACCAGCCGTCGGCGGTGAATTCCTCCCTGGTTTTTTCCGGCATGCCCCAGTAACCGACGAAAACGTTGTCGCCCTTGACCTGGATGTGTCCGACAACCCCCGGTTTTGTCGCCGTGCCCGCCGCGTTGACGATCCGCAGCGCGGTGCCCGGCAGCGGAAAACCCACGGTGCCGCCGCGTCGCTCGCCATCGTACGGGTTCGACGTGAACATGCCGCCCTCGGTCATGCCGTAACGCTCGAGGATGGTGTGGCCGGTCCGCAGCTTGAACTCGTCGAAGGTCTCCTTGAGCAGCGGCGCGGAACCCGAGATGAATAGCCGGATGTTGCGGCAGGTTTCGCGGCCGAACGCGGGTTCAAGCAGCAGGCGGACGTAGAAAGTCGGCACGCCCATGAACACGGTGGACTCCGGCAGCAGCTCGATGGCGCGGCCCGCGTCGAACTTCGGCTCGAAAAACATTGCCGAGCCGTTCAGCAGCACGCAATGGCAGGCAATGAACAGTCCATGCACATGAAAGGTCGGCAGCATGTGCAGCAACACGTCGCCGGCCTGGAAATGCCAGTAGTCATGCAGCGTGATGGCGTTATGGGCGAGGTTGCCGTGGGTCAGCATCGCGCCCTTGGAGCGCCCGGTGGTGCCCGATGTATAGAGGATCGCGGCAAGGTCTGCCGCTTCCCGCACCACCGTGGCGAAGTTGTCGGGATGCGGTGCGGCGGCATCAATCAGCGAACCCTCGCCGCTGTCATCCAGTTCCAGCACCGTGCAGTTCGCCGTGAGTCCATCGGGCGCGCCGGCTTTTTCCGCCAGCGCATTGGCCAACTCGTCCGCCAGCGCGCGCACCTGCGGCCGACAAACGAACAGGCCGGGCCGCGCATCGCCGAGGAAGTATTCCAGTTCCTGGCGCTGATAGGCCGGGTTCAGGGGCAGGAACACCATGCCGGCGCGCAGCGCGGCAAGGTACAGCACCAGTGCCTCGGGAGTTTTTTCCACCTGGGCCGCCACGCGGTCGCCGGGCTTGAGCCCGAGCGCGACAATCAGGTTGGCCATGCGCCCCGAGGCGCGCTCGATATCGCCGTAGGTCCAGACCCGGCCATCCGAGAGGATCATGCAGGGCGCCTTGTCGGACTTGGGAAAGCGGGAAGCGAGCAGGGAATAGAGGTTTGCGTTCATTTCGGTGCGGCCGGTACATGCAGTGCGCCAATTGTAGCCAAGGCGGACAAGGCGCGAGGGCATCCGGGGTCCGGTTTGGCTGGACAAGCCGTCGATTCGCGTAGAGTTCCAGTAGAGGCATTCAAGAAGGGGTTCTCATGACGACATTTCAGGAGTTGCTGACGCAATCTCCGGCAGTCCTCGGTGAAGGCGCCGTCATCGAACGTTTGCGCCGCGCACCCGGTATCAGGCTCGACGACCATGTCGTCAATTCGGCACTGATTTATCAGGAATCCGGCCGCGCCGCGCTGGAGACGATCTATCGCCAATACCTGGCGATCGGCCAGCGCTACCAGTTGCCGCTGCTGCTGTCGACGCCGACCTGGCGTGCCGGACGGGAACGTATCGCGGCAGCCGGGCTGGCAGGTCGCGACCTGAACGGCGACAACACGCGCTTTCTGGCAAAGCTGCGTGACGGCTGCGGCGATTACGCCAGACAGGTGGCAATCTGCGGCTTGATGAGTTGCCGTGGCGATGCCTACAAACCCGACGAGGCAATGAGCGCCGATGCGGCCGCCGGATTTCATGGCTGGCAGGCCGATGCGCTGGCCGCCGCCGGTGTCGATTTTCTGCTGGCGGCCACCCTGCCGGCCCTCAGCGAGGCGCTCGGTCTGGCCCGGGCACAGGCCGCCACCGGGCTCCCGTACGTGATCAGCTTCGTCGCCCGCCGTGAAGGAACGCTGCTCGATGGCACACCGCTCAGCGTTGCGATCTCTACCATCGATGCGGCCGTTACGCCACGCCCGCTGGCCTATCTGGTCAACTGCACACATGCCTCGATCTTCCGCAGCGCCCTGCTGAACGAGCGCAATTCATCGCCGCTGGTCAAGCAACGGGTCATTGGCCTGCTGGCCAACACCGCTGCGCTCAGCCCGGAAGAACTCAACGAGCGCACTGACCTCGTCGAAGAGGCGCCTGCGGTTTTCGGAAGAAGCGTTGCCGCACTGCGCAGCGAACTGGGCATGAAGATACTCGGCGGCTGTTGCGGCACCGACCAACGACACATCGAGTGCCTGGCAAGGGCACTCGTGAGTGCACCCGACCAGGACGTTTGCGCGTAACAGGCCCGCGCCGAACGCGACCTGCCTCGGCTCGGCGTGGATATGCCGACAGCCGCGCTACAGCGCTGTCATGCCCGGCCACTGAAGGGACCTTCAGTTCTGCCGTCCATCGGGCAGCAACTTGGCGCCAAAATGGCGACAGTGATACACTGAGCGCCCACAGAATTGTTGGAGGTGAATAATGGGTACTGCCATTGCCAAGCAAGATCGTATCGGCGCCCGAGTTCCACATGAGGTCTACGAGACGCTGTGCCGTGCCGCCGAGCTAACTGGCGCCACGGTCAATCAGTTTCTGGTCCAGGCCGCATTGAAGGAGGCGCAGACTGTCATCGAGCGTGAGGACGTGATTCGTCTGTCGCCGCGCGACTGGAACTGGTTGCTCGACCTGATGGAAAACCCGCCCAAGCCGAATGCCAAGCTGAAGGCTGCCTTGAAGCGTTACCAGAAGGCCAAGCGAGATGATTCAGGTACGACCTTTAGCTGGGGATCATGACCGGCTGGGATTCGACTGCGGCCGGCAGGAACTGAATGACTGGTTGCGGCAGGTCGCCCGTCAGCATCAGGACAAGGGGCTGTCAAAGACCTTCGTAGCCGTTCGCGAGGAGCTGCCTGCCCGCATCTGCGGTTATTGCGCTCTGACGCTGGCAGAACTCGAGAGCCGGAATCTGCCGGAAGCCTGGCGCAAGAAGTTGCCGCGTCGCATCCCCGGCGTACGTTTGGGCCGGTTGGCTGTCGATAGGCAGAATCAGGGCAAGGGGCTGGGCGAACTGCTGCTGGTCGATGCCCTGACACGGGCGCAGCGCATCTACGCTGAGGCAGGCGGGATGGGTTTGTTCGTCGATGCACTGGATGAACAGGCGGCAGGCTACTACCGGAACTTCGGCTTTAAGGCATCGCCGGATAACCCGCTGCTGCTGTTCCTGTCGGCAAAGGTCACAGCGTAAATAGTCATCAAGCCTTCGACAGTCTGAAGCTGAAATCAACCATTGTTTGGAAGAAGCCATCGAGAGTGGGTCGGAAATGGTGGTCGGGAGCGCGTTATCGGGAGCTGCAACCGATCGGTTCACGCCGACTAGCGTAAGCAGCATTTCTTGTACTTTTTGCCGCTTCCGCAGGGGCAGGGGTCGTTGCGACCTGCTTCTTTTGGCGCCAGATGGGCGTGCCCGACGATAAATCCGGGATGCAGTGCCGGAAGGTAAGTACGACCGGTTTCGTGCCGGAGTTCGTTGTACAGCTCGGCGAAGTCAATGCCCTCCTGTTTGATGAAAATCGACTGGAACGTCCATTCGTCGATGCGTTTCAGCGCGCTGTTCAGCAGATCCAGCGCTTCCGCCGCCTGCCCCGCTTCCTGCAAACGGGCGGCCACGTTGTAGATGATTTCGAGCAGGAGAGGATTGAGTGCGTAGGCCTGGCGCGCACATGCCAGAGCGGCCCTGGGGCGATTGATGGAAACGTTGATGTTGGACAGTCGATGCCACGACAGCCAGTCCTTCGGGTTTACTCGCACGTTCTCCCGGAGTTGGCGGAAGGCGGAGTTGATGGATTGCACGGAACCGTCGGAAGCCACCGCATTGACCTGCGCAATGCGCGAAGAGTCCGGCTTGATGCCTGCCGCAACGGCGCCCGTCAGTCGGAGCGCCTCGGCAATCAATGCCATTCGGGCGTTCGCTTCGAGCTCGAAATCGACGATTTCGCCGCAGGCTTTGCAGGGGAATTCGTCGGCAATCAGATAGGCCTTGCTGCCTGCCGCAGGGTCATGGATCACCTGTCCGACGTCATAGAGGTTGACGTCGTTGCAGGCAACGCAACGGAGTTCGAGCTCAAGCTTGTCGCTCGGGAACGCATCGTCGCCGAGCCGGGGGTTGCGCCGGCGCTGATAGCGTGCGCGGCGCAGCATGACTTTCTTACGCAAGCCGGGAAGCGCCGGGTCGTCGTCGGCCAGCAAACGAAGCAGGCAATACGCCGCCGCGTTGATGACGGGGTGGTCGAGCGGCAATTTGCTGCGCACCAGTTCGACCACGCGGCGATCCGGTGCGGCCAGCACGAAGTGGCACCATTCTTCGGCGCCTTGCTGCATCAACTCGTCGCTTCGACGCAACACGAAGTCGGCGACCGGCGTGCCGCCGACCCGAATGACCACGGAGCCGCCATAAATCCGCTGGGTGCGGTCCAGGTCGTCCCAGCGGGCGATCAACTCGTCACGGGCGGGTTCGCCGATTTCTTGCAGGGCGTCCGCCGCGGCTTCGCACAGGAAGTCGCCATTGCTGTCCTCGAGGCACGCCAGCAGAGGCGACACGAACTCGCTCCAGCCCAAATCCCCCATCAATCGAGCGACCGCGATCCCGCCGTTTCCGTCTCGGGAGCTTTCCAGATGGCGGATCGCCGATGCCGTGACCTCGGGTTGCGGCAAGTCGCGCACGACTTCCAGCAGCGGCGCATAGTGGATGTTGGTGTCTACGTTCATGGTCAGCAGGGCGAGTGCGTCGTCGACCGGCATCGCGCGGACATCACTGGACGATCGCTCGAACGCGGCCGCCACGGCCGCCAGCGCCAGACCCGCGAGCGCCACGGCGGTATTCGGGTCGCGGAGCGACTGGCTGCGCTGAATCAATTCCCACGCCATGGCCGAAGCGGGCAATCGCCGGTGGTGGGTTTCCAATAGCGCCAGGGCCAAGGGCAGCGGCGTTTCCGCTTCCACTGCCGTGTCGATTTCGGTCAAGGGGGCGCCGTCCTGGAACAAGGGGGCAAGGCTGGCGAATGTGGGCGCCTGATCGACGCTGCGGCGCCAGAAATAGGCGCGGGCGTAACTGACGTGGCCAAAAAGCGCCTTGGCGACGAATTCAATGTCGAGCTGCTGCCGGTCTTTGAAGTCGGTGAAGAAACCGTCGAAGAGGCGCGGCAACTCCTCTGGCCGGTTCAGCCTGACCGCCACAGGGAATAGCGACTGCTGGAGCAGGGGGAGATCGGGCTCCCGATGCGTGTAGGTCAATGGCAAGAGGTGTTCGAAGAGCGCGCGGGCCGGCGCGGGCCGCAGCTTGCCAAGATTGGCGGCAATGGCCCAGACGCGTTCGATTGCCAAGGGCGACGGGTGTTCAAGGTAAGCGGCAAAGGCTTGCGCCGCCCGATCCGGATCAATGGTCGCGACTACGCGCGAAATCGGGTCCGCTGCGTCGACGGGCCAGGTGCTCCAGCGGTTGGCGAGCGTTGCAGCAAAGTTGACGAAGGCGGTTTCCGGAAGGCTGCGAATCAACTGATTGCGTGCTTCGACGGTATCCGGATCGCCGGCATCGTCGCCGTCTTCACCCAGCCAGCGGCGAAGGTTGATGTCATGAAACCAAGTCGCGGCAAGTTCCTTCCTGAGGGGAGCGCTGGCCGGAAGGTCGCGGTAGTACCGGAGCGCCCAATCGAGAATGAGCGGGTCGTCGAGCAGCGTTGCGGCATGGGAATGCCCGTCGGGTTTGGTTTGCATCGTCATCCTGTGGGTTCAAGGGAGAGGTTTGCGCTGTCGATCAGCCGGAATGTTAACTGATGGCCGCGGACTGCCTTGCCCGCGGCAATTCGGAACTGAAGGCGAGGGCGAACTCGATGGTGCGCAGCTCCTCGGCCACGGCGCGCGCGGTGTGCAAGACTTGTCTTTGCCGCAGGCGGCGTAGCCAAGCGAGCGATTGTGCCCTGATTTGCCTGGCCGACGATGAAACCGGGTTTCGAGCGAGCCTTGAAGCGGCATTCATTGAAGCGGCGCCACCATCATTCGGCGAGTATCAGCACGAAAATCCTGATTGACGGCGGCAGTACTTGCCGGAGATACTTGCCGACCGGCCATTGGCTTTCCTCAAACGCGACGCCTCGCGAGCGGATTCGAGCGACAGGCATCCAATCGCAGGAATTGCAGAACTTGGGAATCCCGATCCTTCGCCGCATTCTCGAAATAGAATCGTTTGACGACTGTCCACCAGAAATCCCCGAACAACCCCCCTCGAACCCCGACTACCCATGACCTACTGCATCGGCATCCGCCTCAACGCCGGCCTTGTCTTCCTGTCCGATTCACGCACCAACGCAGGCATCGACCAGATCAGCACCTTCCGCAAGATGATCGTCTACGAGAAGCCCGACGACCGCTTCATGGTGCTGCTGTCGGCCGGCAACCTGAGCATCAGCCAGTCGGTGCGCGAGATCCTGCAGCTCGAAAAAATCGACCGTGGTCCCGACCAACCGGGGCTGACGATCTGGAACGCCAAGAGCATGTTCGATGCGGCGCGCGTGCTGGGTGCTGCGGTGCGCCGCGTCTGCGAGCAGGACGGCCCCCCGATGAGGGCCGCGGGCATCGACTTCAACGCGACGATGATCTTCGGCGGCCAGATCAAGGGCGAGGCGATGCGCCTGTTCCTGGTCTATTCCGAAGGCAACTTCATCGAGGCCACGCGCGAGACCTGCTTTTTCCAGGGCGGCGAGAGCAAGTACGGAAAACCCATCCTCGACCGCGTGCTCACGCCCACCACCCCGCTGGATGAAGCCGCCAAGTGCGCGCTGGTGTCCATGGATTCGACCATGAAATCCAACTTGAGCGTGGGGCTGCCGCTGGACCTGCTGGTCTACCGTGATGGCGAGTTCCGCAGCGAGCAGATCGTCTGCATCGACGACCAGAACCCCTACTTCCGCATGATCCACAGCACCTGGGGCCAGCGGGTGCGCGAGGTGTTCGAGGGCATCGTCGATCCGGTCTGGGACGGCGCCGCCGCCGAGCACCCGCTGCGCACCGCCAGCATGCGCTACGAGCCGATGCGCAAGATCAGCCGGGCGGAAGACCGCATCGTCTGAAGCGCCGCGCGCCGTTGCGCGGCGCGCCAAACCCGGCGCTGGCTTTCGGCGGCGACGAGCCCGGCTTGCAGCGGCGCGCGGCGGGCCTCCCCGGTCAGTTCCGTGTGTGCCGTGCCTGGCGCCTGACGTCGGCCGACGTGGCAATGGTGCCCTCGCGGGCAAAGCTTTCGACGTTGTCCTCCAGGTCATCGACCTGATACACATAGTTCACCATCACGCCGAAGGACTGCTGCATGCCCTTCGGCGAGGCATCGGCCAGCGGGTTGATGCGCTCCAGGCGGGCGCCGTTGCCCAGGTGAAAACGCGCCACGGGATCGAGGGGCTGGCGGCCGTCGCCGCGGCTGGTCTTCGCCAATGTCAGGTAGCGCGCCGCAAGTTGCGCCAGCTTCCGGTTGATCGCTCGTGCCGAGTCGGCCTCCTGCGCCCAGTCGCCCGCGACAAGCTGCGCAACGTCGAGTTCAAGCCCCGCGTCGACCAGCGCCTGCGGATGCTTTTTGACCCATGACGAGAAGCCGGGCAGGGGCGACAGGGTGGCAAAGTGCCGCAGTTTGGGGAAGTCCCGCTGCAGGTCGTCGATCACGCGCTTCAACAGGAAATGGCCGAAAGACACACCGCGCAAGCCCGCCTGCGTGTTGGAAATCGAATAGAAGATCGCGGTATTGGCGCGCTGTGCGTCGAATACCGGCGCGTGCTCGTCCAACAGGTCATGAACCCCGTCGGCGAGGTGATCGGTCAGCGCCACCTCGACGAAGATCAGCGGCTCCATCGGCATGCGCGGATGGAAAAAGGCGTACAGGCGCCGGTCCGAATCGAGCCGGTTCTTGAGGTCGCCCCAGGAGCGGATCTCATGCACCGCCTCGTACTTGATCAACTTTTCCAGCAGCACCGCCGGCGAGCTCCAGGTGATGCGCTGTAACTCAAGGAAGCCGACATCGAACCAGGCAGCCAAGCGTGATTCGAGCTCGCGGTCGATTGGCGCCAACTCCGGATCTTCCTCCAGATAGCGCAGCAGGTCGGCACGCAAATCCACCAGAAACTTGACGCCCTGCGGGATCGCGTTGAACTGCGTGAGGATGCGCATCCGCGCCGAACGCAAGGCCCCGCGCAGCCTGGCCTCCGCATCCCATTGGTCCTTGCTGCCCACCGCATGCTGATACGCCTCGTGGGCCGCCGCGACAATCGCCGGCGACGGACCGAATTCCAGTGAAATCAGGCGCAAGAAGGCGTGGCGCCCCTTGTCGTCGAGTTCAAGATAGGTGTGCGCCAGGGCCGCCGCGCGGGTGCGCGCCGAAACCTCGCCGCCGCGCGCCTCGGCGCACTCGACGAGCTGCCGGCGCCATTCCACGAGCTTCTTCGGCCGAGGGCTCGCCGTGCCGCCGGCGCCGACTATCGAACGCAAGCGCTTGACCAGTCCATCAACCATGAACTACCTCCATCACTGCTCCTTCCGGACCCTGCCGTATCGTGATCATTGTGGTATCAACTGAGAAAAATCGTCAATCGCCGGATAGTCGCCGGTATGCTTTTGCGGCCTCGTCGTGTCCGGCTTCTTCACCGCCACGAGATGCGCGATGCCGTAGCGCCGAGCGCTGTCGAGCACCGGCAGGCTGTCATCCACCAGCACGGTGCGCGCCGGATCGAAGGGCTCGATCGCGGCGAGGCGCTGCCAGAAGGCCTGTTCCTCCTTCGCCGCGCCCAGTTCATGCGAACTGACGATCGCATCGAGGCGCGACGAGAGGCCCGTTCGCGCCATTTTCAGCGTCACGCTGCGATGATGGGCATTGGTCGCCAGCACCACGCGCCGGCCGCTGGCGCGCATCGCATCGAGAAAGCTCGTGACATGCGGATGGATGTCGATCAGGTGCGCGACCTCTTCCTTGAAGCGCATGATGTCGAGCTCCAGCTCGGTCTCCCAGAAATCCACCGAGTACCATTCCAGCGTGCCGGCGCGGGCGTGATAGCGCGCCATCAGCTCCTCGCGCCCGGCGGCCGGCGACAGCCCGCGCGCCTCGGCATAGCGCCGCGGCAGATGGGTCTGCCAGAAGTGGTTATCGAAATTCAGGTCGAGCAGGGTGCCGTCCATGTCGAGCAGGACGGTATCGATCCGCGTCCAGTCAAGCATCGGGGAAGCAGCAGCGAAGCCGGACACGATGTTCAAGGGCGGATGTAGGCCCAGCCCCGCTGCTGCAAGCGCATCACTTCGACAAAGCCGGCCTTGGCGTAGTCGATGCCGTCGATCATGTCGTCCCTGGTCAGGTGTTGCGCCTTCATCGTATTGCCGCAGGCGACGAAGCGCACGCCGGCGGCCATTGCGTCCTGCACCCGGTTGGCGGTCAGCGCATCGGCCTTCAGCATGCCCAGCCCGGGCCCGATCACGACCACCGCGATCTCCACCTGGCCCAGCTCTTCCTGCACGTTGTTCACGTTGGCCAGGATCGTGTTCCATTTCCGCGAGTCCTCGTCCGTCACCTGGAACACGATGCGATTCTGGGTGGCCGCCGGGCTGCCGGCGACAGCCCCGGCGGGCGCCGCGCGAATCGCAGCGGGCGCCAGCATGAGCATGGCAAGCAGGCCAAGCGTCGCAAAATCTCGCAGCCTCATGTCGGGTATCCTTGGAAGAGAGTTGCAGGCGAACACTGTGCCACAAATTCCCCATGGACAGAATTGATTGTGCGGTCATCGGCGCGGGCGTGGTCGGCCTTGCCGTGGCCCGCAGACTGGCCGCGGACGGCCGCGAGGTGCTGATCCTCGAAGCCGGGACGACTTTCGGCACCGGCATCAGCGCGCGCAACAGCGAGGTGATTCATGCCGGCATCCACTACCCCGCCGGCTCGCTGAAAGCCAGGCTCTGCGTCAGCGGCCGCCGCATGCTGTATGCCTACTGCGGCGAGCGTGGCATCGCGCACCGGCGCTGCGGCAAGCTGATCGTCGCAACCAGCGAGCAGCAGCGCGCCGAACTCCAGCGCATCGCCGCCGGCGCCGGCGCCAACGGGGTGCACGACCTCCAGCCCGTTTCGCGCGCACAAGCCCGCGCCCTGGAGCCGGCACTGCAATGCACCGCCGCGCTGTTGTCTCCCTCGACCGGAATCATCGACAGCCACGCGCTGATGTTGTCGCTGCTCGGCGACGCGGAACGCGACGGCGCCGTGCTGGCCGTGCGGAGCCGCGTGCAAGGTGGCGAAATCGTCGATGGCGGAATCGTCCTCGACATCGTCGGCGATTCGGGCGAGCCGACGCAGCTTCGCGCCGCAAGCGTGGTGAATTGCGCCGGACTCGGTGCGCAGAGTGTGGCTCGCGGCCTGCGCGGCCTGCCGCCGGGATCCGTGCCACCGCTGCATTACGCCAAGGGCAACTACTATGCGCTGGCCGGGCCGGCGCCGTTTTCGCGACTGATTTACCCGATACCGGAGGCGGCGGGCCTCGGCGTACACCTGACCCTGGACCTCGGCGGACAGGCGCGCTTCGGTCCCGACGTGGAATGGATCGAGCACATCGACTATTCGGTCGCCGCCGGGCGCGCCGACGCCTTCTACGCCGAAGTGCGCCGCTACTGGCCGCGGCTTGCCGACGGCGCCTTGGTCCCCGCCTATGCCGGCATCCGGCCAAAAGCCCATGCGCCCGGTCAGCCCGCGCGCGACTTCCTCGTCTCCGGCCCGGCCGCGCACGGCATCCCCGGACTGGTCTGCCTCTACGGCATCGAATCGCCGGGGCTGACCGCCTGTCTGGCGCTCGCCGACCATGCGGTCGAAGAACTGCTGCTGCCTTTCATGGCGTCGACGAGCCGCCCCGAGTAATGAAATGCTAACCCATGTCCCGATGCGGTCAGGGTCGTATCATTCCAATCCTCGCCC